>DASYRD010000031.1:0-52103 GCA_036004745.1 Gemmatimonadales bacterium
GACGCACCTCCCGCCCGCCTTCGGCTCGGGACCGGCGGTCGACCGGCCCTTCGGCAGCGGCTTCTACTCCCGCGCCGACTACATCGAGATCCTCCGCTACGCCGCGGCTCGGCACATCGAGGTGATTCCCGAGATCGAGATGCCGGGCCACGCGCGCGCGGCGATCAAGGCGATGCAGGGCAACCCGCAGTACGCCCTCTACGACACCGATGACACCTCCGTCTACTCGACGCCGCAGCAGTACCACGACAACGTGATGAACCCGGCCCTCGAGTCGACCTATCGCTTCATCGCGCAGGTCGTCAACGACATCGTGGCGATGCACCGCGAGGCGGGCGTTCCCCTGCGCCACATCCACATGGGCGGCGACGAGGTTCCGGCCGGCGTGTGGGAAGGGTCACCCGTGGTGCAAGCGTATCTGAAGGCACACGGGCTCGCGAGCGTCGACGACATGTGGTTTGTGTTCTTCGGACGCGTGGAGCAGATCGTCAAAGCACAGGGCATCGTGCTCGGCGGCTGGGAGGAAATCGCGGTGCGGAAGACGCAGCGGGACGGCCATGGGATGAACATCGCGAACCCTGATTTCGCGACGCACGGCTGGCGCGCCTACGTCTGGAATAACGTCCCCGGGTGGGGGAACGAGGACCTCGCCTACCGCCTCGCGAACGGCGGGTACGATGTCGTGCTGAGCCCCGTGAGCAATTTCTACCTGGACCTCGCCTGGAATCAGAGTCCCGCCGAATCGGGGCTCGACTGGGGCGGGTACGTCGATCTGCGCAAGCCGTTCGAGTTCATCCCGTTCGACTACTACCGCAACGTGCGCGCCGACCCCGCCCTCTTCGTCGGCAAGGACCGGCTCACCGACTACGGCCGCACGCACATCGTGGGAATTCAGGGCAACCTGTGGGCGGAGACCCTCACGGCCGATGGCAAGGTCGACTACATGCTGGTGCCGAGGATCCTGTCCGTCGCGGAGCGGGCCTGGGCGCCCGATCCCGATTGGGCCAAGGAGCGCGACCCCGCGCGCTCCGCCGCGCTTTTCCGGGACGACTGGTCGCGCTTCGTGAACGTGGTCGGGCAGCGCGAGCTGCCGCGTCTCGATCGGGAGATCGCGGGACTCAACTACCGGATCCCGACTCCCGGTCTTCACGTCGATGGCGGGATGGTTCAGTGCAGCGTCGAGCTGCCCGGATTCACGCTGCGCTACACGACCGACGGCAGCGAGCCGACGGCGCGCAGCGCGGTGGTCAGCGGTCCGATCCCGCTGCGGGGGACGGTCCGAGTCGCCGCGTTCAACGGCGCCGGTCGCAAGGGGCAGACGGCGCGGGTGAGCGCTCCCTGAGCCACCATCTCTTCATTATCGCGTCCCTGATCGCGCTCGCGCCGGGTCAGGGGCACTCTCAGGCCACGCCCACAGCCCTGGGCCTGCGCGTCGAATACCTCACCAACCCCATCGGCATCGACGTCGTGCACCCGCGACTGAGCTGGCGGATCGCCAGCACGACGCGCAACACGATGCAGGCCGCGTATCAACTACAAGTCGCGACCAGCGAGGCCAATCTGAGGCGCGGCGCGAACCTGGCGTGGGACTCCGGCAAGGTGGAATCCGACGCGTCGGTGTTTGTGGACTACGGGGGGCCCCCCACGGTGCCCCAGACGCGGTACTATTGGCGCGTCCGCGTATGGGACGCGAGCGGCCGAGCGTCTCGCTGGAGCCCGCCCGCGTTTTGGGAAACAGGACTGCTCGACCCCGGGGACTGGACCGCCCAGTGGATTGGCCCCCAGCCAACCGCTGTGGATAGCCTCCCATCTCCGTCACCTCTTCTGCGCCGCGCCTTTCGCCTCGACGACCGTGTGCGCTCGGCGCGGCTCTACGTCACGAGCCTCGGCCTCTACGAGATCTATCTCAATGGTCAGCGCGTCGGCGACCAGCTCTTCACCCCGGGATGGACCTCGTACCGCCGCCGGCTCCAGTACCAGACCTATGACGTCACCTCGCTCCTCGTACCTGGGGCGAATGTCGTCGGCGCAATGCTCGGAGACGGCTGGTACCGGGGTCAGCTCGGGTTCTTCGGTCAGCGCAATCTCTATGGCCGGCGACTCGCCCTGCGCGCGCAAATCGAGATCCGCTATGAGAGCGGACGCACGGAACGCGTCGTGTCGGATAGTGGTTGGAAGACCACCGTGGGCCCCATACTCGCCTCGGATCTCTATGGCGGCGAGACGTACGACGCGCGCCGGGAGCTCAGCGGATGGACGGCAGCGCCCTACGACGACGGCCACTGGTCAGCGGTGGGCCTAGTCGATGCGCCTCCGTCGGCCCTAGTGGCGTCGCTGTCGCCGCCGGTGCGTCGCGTGCGCGAGCTGCACGCGGTGGACATCCGTCGAGCGCCGTCAGGCGAAACGTTATTCGATCTCGGACAGAACTTCACCGGCTGGGCGCGTCTCAGCGTCCACGGACCGGCGGGTACGACCGTCACGATGCGGTTTGGCGAGGTGCTCGACCGGGAAGGCAATCTGTATACCGCCAACCTGCGCGCCGCCGCTCAGACGGACCGCTATACGCTGAGCGGGAAAGGCCGAGAAGTGTACGAGCCGCACTTCACCTTCCATGGCTTTCGGTATGTGGCCGTGGCGGGCCTTCCTGCGGCGGCGGATTCGGCCACCATCACCGGCATCGCGGTGTCGTCGGACCTCGTCCAGACGGGGAGCCTCGTAACCTCGGACTCGCTGCTCAACCAACTGCAGCGCAACATCGTCTGGGGTCAGCGCAGCAACTTTCTCGACGTCCCGACCGATTGTCCGCAGCGCGACGAGCGGCTCGGATGGACGGGCGATGCCCAGGTGTTCGCGCGGACCGCGGCATTCAACATGGACGTCGCAGGCTTTTTCGCGAAGTGGCTGATCGACGTCGCGGCCGATCAGGACCCGAGCGGCAGTGTTCCCTGGGTGATCCCCAATCCACTCGGCGGCGACTCAACCCGATTCGCCGGGACCGCGGGCTGGTCCGACGTCGCCGTGATCGTTCCCTGGACGATGTATCTGACGTACGGTGACCGGCGCATGCTCGAGCGCCAGTATCCGAGCATGCGCGCGTGGGTCGATTACGCGCGGCGCAGAGCGGGCTCGGACTTGATCTGGAGACCGGGATGGCAGTTCGGCGACTGGCTCGCGTTGCACAGCGACGATCCGTCGTACCCCGGCGCCACGACGGGCACGGATCTGATCGCGACGGCGTTCCTGGCCCACTCCACGGATCTGGTGTCGCGCACGGCGGCAGTGCTCGGGCGAGAGAAGGACGCGGCTGAGTATCGCGCGCGTTTCCGCGCGGTCCGCGAAGCGTTTAATCGGGAGTTCGTCTCGATGTCGGGCCGAGTGGGCGAGAACACGCAGACTGCGTACTCGTTGGCGATCGCCTTCGATCTGCTTCCAGATTCAGTGGTCGCGACCGCCGCGCGCCGCCTCGCGCAGGACGTGGAAGCGCGCGACCACCATCTCACGACCGGCTTTCTCGGTACCCCCTACCTCCTGCACGTGCTCGGCGCCACCGGGCATGTTGGGACTGCATTCCAATTGCTCATCCAACGCACCTATCCGTCCTGGCTCTACCCGATCACCCGGGGCGCGACGACGATGTGGGAGCGCTGGGACGGCATTCGGCCCGACAGCTCCTTTGAGGATCCCGGGATGAACTCGTTCAATCACTATGCCTTCGGCGCGGTCGGTGACTGGATGTACCAGAACATCGGGGGGATCGATGTGGATCCGGCGGCGCCGGGCTACCGGCGGTCACGCATCGCACCACGCCCCGGGGCGGGGCTGACGAGTGCGAGCGCGTCGCTCGAAACGGTGTACGGGACCCTGCAGTCCGCGTGGACGCTCGAGGGGCAGCGATTCGTGCTCGAGGTCACCGTGCCGCCCAATACGTCCGCGGAAGTCACCTTGTGGGGCGCCCGCGTCGATCAGGTGCGGGAAGGGGGCGTTCCCCTCAACGCACGCGACGGCGTTCGCGCCGCCCGCCAACGCGGCACAGATGTCGTCGTCGAGGTGGGCTCGGGGCGCTACAGTTTCACGGTTGCCGCTCGGTAGGTCCTCTGCTCCCCAACCACAAGAGGGCGTCGACGATCAGCCGATTCTGAACCTTGGTGTTCAGCGTGTGCGACAACGTCCTGTTGGTCGTGTCGTACTTGTGCTCGTAGTCGATGTCGTTGTGGCCCATGTTGAGATAGATCATCTTGAAATTCTTGTTCGTCCACACGACAGGGTAGTAGCCGCTGTGCCAGATCTCGTGGGGCTTGGGGCCGGTGCCCAGTGGAAAGCTCGTCGAGTCGATGGACAGCAGAATGTCGATGTCGGGGTTCTGTCTCAAATCCTTTTCCCAGCGATACCATTCACTCGGCGCGGACCGGAACGTCTCGGGCAGATGGCGAGTCGCCGGGTGGTGCCGGTCTTCGACGCGCAGCACGGCGGACGTCGGTCTCCAGGTGTTGCTGACGTAGGATCCCGCGCCAAGAAACGTGTTGTGGTACCAATCCCAGTTGGCGGGATACACTGACGGCGTCAATGCAAAACCGGCGAAGTGAAAGCCCATCCACCCGCCGCCATGCTCCATGTAGGTCTGAAACGTCGCGCGTTGTGCAGGGTCCTCGGGACGCGTGTCCAGAAACACCACGACTTGATAGGCGGCGAGAAAGTCCGCGTTGAGATTGTGCCAATCGGACGTGGCGTCGTAACTGAAGTGGTATTTCGCCGCCATGGCCGGAAACCATTTCTCCGCTTCGCGGAGAAAGCTGATGTGTGCCGCATCTTCCTTGCCGGTATAGAACGCGATCACCCGAAACGCCGGCTTGCCGGCGGTGACGCCTGCACAGCAATAGATGAACGCGGCGATAATCACCGCTCTGAGAGCCGCCACGTTAGTTCCCACCTCGCTTCCGTGCGATCGCCCGTGCCGGCGCTCCCTCGTGCCCGCGCACCTTGATCGGTAGGACGATCACGTCGTAGTCTCCCGCCTGGACAGGACGCAGGTCGAGCCCCTCCACGATCGGAATCCCACGTCCCAGCAGGATTTGGTGGGTCCGCGGTGCCGGCGCCCCGAACTGCTCCGCCGAGATGTAGTCGACGCCGACGAGCACCACGCCGGCGTCGGCCAGGAGCTGCGCGGCGTCGGGCGCGACGTACGCAAAGTCCCGGTGGAACGTGGACGAGTCCATCCAGCCGCGTAGCGAGCTCCGCGTCCGGAACAGCACGCGCTTGACGCTTTTCCAGTCGTGCCGGTTCAGCTCGGCGGCGTCGATCGCCTGCACGTTGTCCGGGATCTCGATCACGCGCGCCCGGCCGATGAGCGGGTCCAAGGCCACCTGATCGATGGGCGCGCCGCCCGGGATGAAATGCATCGGCGCGTCGACGTGCGTGCCACTGTGTGCGCCCATCGAGTAGACCGATAAGGTGAATTTGTCGCCTTTCCGCATGTCCTTGAGGAAGTCGAACCTCATCGGGGCGTCGCCTTCGTACACGGGAGTCCGCGCGGGATCGAGCGTCGCGGTCACGTCGATCCACGGCCCGTCGGGGCGGGCACACCCGCCGACGAACAGGCTGAGCAGCAGGGTGAACGCCAACCCCGCCACGCCGATGATCGTCTCGGCGACAGTCCACGTCTTCAACGTCTGTGGAACGGTCATGTTGAAGAACTCCTTGATGAGCCAGAAACCAGCGTCATTGACGTGCGACAAGACGAGCGAGCCCGCGCCCGTCGCCAGCACCAACAGCTCGGGGCTCGTGCCCGGCGTCGCGGCGGCGATGGGCGCGACGATCCCCGCGCTCGTCGTCATCGCCACCGTCGCCGACCCGGTGGCCACGCGGATCAGCGCCGCCACCGACCAGGCGAGCAGCAGGGGAGAGGTGTGCGATCCCAGCGCCACGTCGGCAATAGCCTTCCCGACGCCGCTCTCGATCAGCACGCGGTTGAAGCCACCGCCGGCGCCGATGATCAACAGAATCGTGGCCGTGGGGCCGAGGCAGTCGTTGGCGAACTTGAGGATCTGATCGCGCGTGAAGTGCTGCCGGTAGCCCAATGACCAGAAGGAGAAGAGCAGCGCCACGAGCAGCGCCACGATCGGACTGCCGACGAAATCGAGCGCCGAGCGGAATGGACTCGCGGCGTCGAGCATGACGTCGGCGATGCTCGTGCAAACCATCAGAATCACGGGGAGCAGCACGGTGAGGAGGGAGATGCCGAAGCTCGGCATCGCGCGCGGGACGCCTCCCGCGAACTGGGCTTCGATCGGGTTTTCCGCGGGGAGCGTAATGCGCGGCGCAATCCACGTCCCGAAGATCGGCCCGGCGAGCGCGGCCGTCGGCAGTCCGACCAGAATCGCGTAAAGGATGGTGCGCCCGACGTCGGCCTGATACGCGCCGACGGCGAGCATCGCGGCGGGATGCGGCGGCATCATGCCATGCACCACCGACAGCCCCGCCACGAGCGGAATGCCGATCTTCACGAGCGACAGGCCGGTGCGCCGCGCGATCGTGAAGACCAGCGGAATGAGCAACACGAAGCCGACCTGGAAGAAGACCGGAATCCCCACGATGAAGCCGACGAACATGATCGCCCAATGCACGCGCCGTTCTCCGAACAGCGCGATCAGCGTCGTCGCAATGCGCGTGGCGCCTCCCGACTCCGCCATCAGCTTCCCCAGCATTGTGCCCAAGGCGACCACGATCGCGATGAACCCGAGCACCGTGCCGACGCCGTCCTGAAACGCCTTGACGACGTTGCCGAGGGGCATGCCGGCGGCGATCCCCAGCGCGAGCGACACGGAGATCAACACGACGAACGGGTGCACCTTGAAGCGCGCGATCAGGACGATCAGCAGCGCGACGGCCAGCAGCGCGTAGAGGAGTAGCTGAGTATTCGATACCATGTGGGTCAGGTGGAGCGCTTCACCACATCGGTGACGATCGCGTCCGGCGTCTCGCGAATGTCGCACACCCAGGCGCGCTCGTCTGCTGCCGGCTCCTCCAGGGTGGCCAGCTGGCTATCGAGCAGCGCCGGCGGCATGAAGTGTCCGGGGCGTTGCGCCAGGCGTTCGGCGATCAGCTCTCGGCTCCCCTTCAGGTACACGAAGCGCAGGTCCCCCGCGCCGACGGAACGCAGTAGCTCGCGATAACGGCGCTTCAGCGCGGAACACGCCACGACGAGCCCGACGCCGGCGCGCTTGGCGTCGCGCAGCCGGGCCGCGATGGCGATGAGCCACCCGTGGCGGTCGTCGTCCGTCAGGGGAGTCCCGGCCGCCATGCGCCTCACGTTCTCAGGGGGATGCAGGTCGTCGCCTTCGAGGAATGCGACGTCGAGCGCGCGAGCGAGCTGCGCGCCGATGATACTCTTGCCGGCGCCTGACACACCCATGACCACGTACAGCCCGGTTTGCACGCGACCTATCCTATACCACCGGCGCGTTCGAGGCTATTCTCCTGACGGATGACTCAAATTGCCTTCGCCGGCGTCGGCGTCGATTTCGGTGACACCACTCTCTTCTCGAACGTTTCGTTCACCGTCGCTCCGGGCGAGCGTTGGGGGATTGTCGGCCGCAACGGGTCAGGCAAGACCACGCTCTTCAGGCTGCTGACTGGGGAGCTGGAGCCGACGCGCGGCAGCCTCGCGCTCGCCCCGGGGTTGCGAGTGTCGGTGCTGGAGCAGCACCGGAACTACGGCGCCGCGGCGACGGTGTGGGAAGCGGCGGCGGGCGAGCTGGCCGAGCTGCTGGCCCTCGAGCAATCGCTGGTCGAACAGGCCGCCGGCCTTGCGCACGACGCGTCGCCGCAGGCCCTGGCCCGTTACGGCGACGACCTCGAGCGCTTCGAGCGCGAGGGCGGATACGCCGTCACGGCGCGGATCGATGCCGTGCTGCATGGCCTCGAGTTCGATCCGGCAGAGGCCCGTGTCACGCCGCTCTCCGCGTTGAGCGGCGGCGAGCTTGGCAGGCTCGGCCTGGCTCGCCAGCTCATGACGACCGCGGACGTGCTGTTGCTCGACGAGCCGACCAATCACCTCGACCTCGAGACCACGCGCTGGCTCGAGCAATACCTCGCGACGAGCGAGCGCACGGTGCTGCTCGTGAGCCACGATCGCGCTTTCCTGTCAGCCACCGTCGACCATGTGCTGCACCTCGAAGGGGGCACCACGGCGACGTACGCGGCCGGGTACACCGATTTCGTGGCGCAGCGCGCCGAGCGGCGGCTCGCCCAGCAACGCGCGTTCGATCAGCAGCAGCGGGTGATTGCGAAGGAGAGCGACTACATCGCCCGCAACATCGCGGGGCAGAACAGCCGTCAGGCCAAGGGGCGGCGCAAGCGGCTCGATCGGCTGCCGCGTCTCAGTCCCGTGATCGGCGCGGATGGGACGATGGCGCTGCGGTTCGACGTTGCCGACCGGGGCGGCGACCAGGTCGTCGCTGCGAAGCATGTGAGCGTCGGCATCGGCGACCGCACGCTCGTGGAGCGATTCAGCGGGACCCTCGAACGGACCGGCGTGCTGGGGCTCATCGGACGAAACGGAGCAGGGAAGTCGACGCTGCTCCGCGCGTTGCTCGGCGAGCATCCCACGAAAGCCGGCGACCTCAAGGTCGGCGGCTCGATCACCGTGGGTTACTATCGCCAGGATCTCTCGCAGGTCCCGCTCGACCGCACGCTGTACCAGGTGATCGAAGGGCTGCGCCCCAAATGGGAGCGCGGCCAAATCCAGGGGCACCTCGGCCGCTTCGGATTCTCAGGCCAGGAGGTGTTGCGCCGCGCCGATTCCCTGTCGGGGGGCGAGCGGGCGCGCGTCGCCCTGGCGATGCTCATGCTGTCGCGCGCCAACCTCCTCGTCCTGGACGAGCCGACCAATCACCTGGACGTCGAGTCGATCGAGGCTCTCGAGGATGCGATCGACGCCTACGACGGCACGGTGATTCTCGTGAGCCACGACCGCGAGCTACTGCGCGCGCTCACCACGCGCATCTGGATCTTGCACGACCGGCGCATGACGGAATTCGCCGGCGGCTTCGCCGACTGGGAGGACGTGAGCGCCGAGCGCTTGCATGCCGCGGCCGTCAGCGCCGCCGAGGAACAGGCGCTGCGGCGGGTCCATGAGCATCAGAAAGTGGCGCCTCCCGCCAAGAAGGATCCACGCAAGGAGCTGCGCCGGGCGCAGCAGGGGCTCGTGGAGGCCGAGGCGCGGGTGGCGGAGCTCGAGGCGCAGGTCGCGCGTCACGTCGCGGCGTTGGAGGACCCCGCGTTGTACACAAACGCCGATGGGGCCCTCAAGGCGCGGAGCCTGGGCGCAGAGCTCGAGACGGTGAAAAGAGCGCTCGATGCCGCGCTGGAGCAGTGGACTTCGGCGACGGAGCAGGTCGAGATGCTTGACGGACATCCTTGAGGAGTGGCGACGATGCAACTGGCGATGATCGGGTTGGGACGCATGGGCGGCAACATGGTGCGGCGGTTGGCAAAGGGCGGGCACGAGCTGATCGTGTACGACGCGAGTGCCGATGCCGTCACAGCGCACGCCGGCAAGGGCATCAAGCCGGCCAGGGACCTCGCCGACGTCGCGAAACAGTTGGCGCCGCGCCGCGTCGTGTGGGTGATGGTGCCCGCGGGCGCGCCGACGGACAGCACCATCGAGCAACTCGTCCCGCATCTCGCCAAGCGGGACATCATCGTCGACGGCGGCAACTCGAACTACCGCGACACGTTGCGGCGCGCAGCGGCGCTCAAGGCCAAGGGCATCGACCTCGTGGACGCCGGAACGAGCGGCGGGATCTGGGGGCTCGAGCTGGGCTACTGTCTCATGATCGGGGGCGCGGCGGCAGCCTTCCAGCACTGTGAGCCGATCTTCAAGAGCCTGGCGCAACCCGACGGCTACGCCCACGTGGGCCCTGCGGGCGCCGGCCATTACGTCAAGATGGTGCACAACGGGATCGAGTACGGGATGCTGCAGGCGTACGCCGAGGGCTATGAGATCCTGCACGCCTCTCAGGACTTCGAGTTGCACCTGGGCCAGATCGCGAAACTCTGGAATCATGGAAGCGTCGTGCGCTCGTGGTTGAATGAGCTGGCCGAGCGGGCGCTCTCGCGGGACGACCAGCTCGCAGCCATTCGCGGGTACGTCGAGGACTCCGGCGAAGGGCGGTGGACGGTGGAGGAAGCGATGCGTCTCGACGTGCCGGCGCCGGTGATCACGATGTCGCTCCTGGCGCGGTTCCGCTCGCGCCAGGAAGAGTCGTTCGGCGCCAAGGTGATCGCGGCGCTGCGCCACGAGTTCGGCGGGCACGCGGTACGGACGACATGACGGTGCTAGAGCAATGACGGCTGTTTCCCTCGACCTCACCATGCTTCTGGATTACACGGACTGGGAGCGCGGGACTTGGCGCTCCTGGTTCGGGCAACATCCGCAGGCCCTGACGATCAGCACCGGCCTGCACGGCGATGGGCGCTTCGAAGCCC
Source organism: Gemmatimonadales bacterium (assembly GCA_036004745.1). Lineage (GTDB taxonomy): Bacteria > Gemmatimonadota > Gemmatimonadetes > Gemmatimonadales > GWC2-71-9 > 20CM-2-65-7. The sequence continues at coordinate 10,486 of DASYRD010000031.1, forward strand.
TCGGGCACGTCGTGCGGCACATCTTCTCCGCCGAGCAGCGCTACGTAGAGCGGCTCGCGGGGCGCCCCCTTTCCGATACATCAACGATCGCCGTGGACAGCGTCGATGCCCTCTTTGAGTTCGGCCGGCAGAGCCGCGTGGCGCTCCGGGAGCTCATCGCGGCATTCCCGCCCGCCGAGTGGGATGCTCCGCGAGACTTCACGCTGATGAACAATCAGATTCGGGCGACACCGCGGAAGATCGTGATTCACGTCTTGATGCACGAGATTCGCCACTGGGCGCAGATCGCCACGACGGCCCGCTTGCAAGGGTTGAAGGTCGAGCCACACGATTTTCTGTTCAGTCCCATCCTGGGCGGTGGCGTTCAACGTTGAGCGTCCCCACCATTGTCCCAGAAGCGACGGCGGCGCCCACGCGGGAGCGCCTTCCGGCGCTCGATGTCCTGCGCGGCGTGGCGGTCGCCGGGATTCTCCTCGCCAACGTGCTGGTGTTCTTCGGGATGTTCGTCATCCCGCCCGAACGCGCCGCGGCACTGCCCACGGCGGCTCGCGACCACGTCGCGACGCTCCTCGAGCACGTCTTTGTCGACGGCAAGTTCTACTCCGTGTTCTCGCTCCTGTTCGGCATCGGGTTCGGCCTGCAGCTCGCCCTGGGCGGGGAGGCGGCGCTGCCGCGGTTCAAGCGGCGCCTCAAGATTCTGCTCGCGATCGGCGCGATCCACGCCGTCCTCATCTGGGCGGGCGACATCCTGATGTTGTACGCGCTGCTCGGCTTCACGATGCCGTGGTTCGCCCGAAAGACCGACCGGGAGCTGCTGCGCTGGGTCGTCATCCTGCTCGCGATTCCCACGGCGTTCTACGTCGTCGCGCTCGCCGCGTGGATGCTCGTCGGGTCCGCCGCGACGCGGGGCCAGGCGGCTGCGGGTCCGCCGGCGTCCCTACTGGCACTCCTCGAGGCGATGGGGCGGGGGAACGTGAAAGACGCCTTCATCGGCAATCTGATCTTTCTCGGCGGGCGCTGGGCCGACCTCTTCGCCTCCGTGCGGTTCCCGAAAGTGCTCGGCATGTTCGTGCTCGGGCTCTGGGCCGTGCGCGCCGGCATCGTACAGACGCCGGCCGCTCACCGCGCCACGCTCGTCCGTTGGGCCCTGCTCGGGTGGTGCATCGGTCTGCCGGCGAATCTCAGCGCGGCATTCGCGCTCGAGCGCTGGCCCTACCTCCCGCCGTCCCTGGGCGGCCTGCTCGGCGTGGCGGGCCAGGCCGTCGGTGTTCCGATGCTCGCCCTGGGTTACGCAGCGACGGTGGGACTGCTGGTCGTGGATGGCCGCCGCGTCGTCAGCATTTTCGCGCCCGTCGGGCGGATGGCGCTGACGAATTACCTGATGCATTCGCTGGTCTGCGTTGTCTTGTCGTACGGCTTCGGGTTCGGCCTGTGGTGGCGCATTGGCGCGTCGACCGCGATGGCGATCGCCGCCCTAATCATCGCCCTGCAGATCCCGCTCAGCGCGTGGTGGCTCTCGCGGTTCCGTTTTGGGCCCGTGGAATGGATTTGGCGCCGGCTCACTTATCGTCAGCCGCTCGCGCTGCGCCAGGGCTGAAACAACGTTTCAAGACCTGACGTCTGGCGTGCATGACTCGCACGACAAACGCCAGGCTCGCCGGTTTTGCTTTCCTCTTCTACATAGCCGTCGGCGTCCCAGCGATGATCCTGATGAGTCGGGCCACGAACGGTGACGGGATCGTGGCCAAACTCGCCAGCGTCGCCCAGCACGTGGGCGACGTGCGCCTCGCCATGGTGCTTTCGCTGCTCGGCTCCTGCTCGGCGCTCGTCCTCGCGGTCACGCTGTACGCGATCACGCGCGAACAGGACGCCGAGCTCGCCATGCTCGGGATGGCTTGCCGCCTCACGGAAGGCGTGGCCGGCGCGGTGTCCCTGACATCGACCCTCGGACTCCTGGGGCTCGTCGCCAACCAGGCGGGTGCGCCGGACGCTGCCAAGCAGACGCTCGGCGCGTTCTTGCTCGGCGATTCCCCGCTCGTCGCGGCCACTTTTTTCGCGTTCGGCAGTACGTTCTTCGCCTATCTCCTCCTGCGCGGACGCATGATCCCGATCGGCCTCGCCTGGTTGGGCCTCGCCGCATCGGTCCTGCTCGCCGTGGGGCTTCCTTTGCAGCTGGGAGGACTCCTGCAGGGCCCGGCAACGCGGCTAATTTGGTTCCCAATGCTTGCGTTCGAGGTGCCACTGGGCCTGTGGCTGCTAATTAAGGGCGTGAAATAGCATGTCCTTTCTGACCGGCGTCTTCACCATCATCCTCGCGGGCATGGGCGTCGGCGCCATCAGCGAGATCGCCAAGGCGATCGCCCGGCGTGGCGGCTCCGCAGCAGAGGTCGCCCTCCTCAAGCAACAGATGGATGAGAATGCCGCGGCGCTGGAGGAGGCACACCGGACCCTCGACGATCAGGCGGCGCAGCTCGCCGAGTTGCAAGAGCGAGTCGACTTTGCGGAGCGCCTCCTGGCACAAGCACGCGACCGCGCCTCCCTGGGGACTGGCAAACCACCCGGTTAGTCTGCAATACTAGGAGAACCTCGACAGGGGACTCCGTGCGATGAGCTCGAACGCCGACCAGGCGCGTGCCGTACTGTTGGCGTATCAGCAGGTCATGGCGGCCTCCTGGCCGACCCTCCATCCCGAAATGGCCGATCGTTCCCAGGCGTGGGCAACCGCGAGCGAGGCAACGCTCAACGCCGAGCTGGAAGGGTACGTCCGCCAGGCCTCCGATCCCAAGTGCCCCGTCCGCGTCTTCTGGAAGCTCGGGCCCGGGCTCAAGTTCGCCGGGTGCAACGAGCACTTCGCGCACGATGCCGGGATGCCGAAAGCGCAGTTGATCGGCACCGACGACTTCGACCCCAAGCTTCCCTGGAAGCACCAGGCCGCGAAGTACCGCATCGACGACGAAGCCGTCGTGAAAGCCGGTGAGGCGAAGCTCGACATCATCGAGCGTCAGCGGGGAACCACGGGGACGATCACGTGGGTGCGGGCCGGCAAAGCCCCGGTTCGCGCGGGAGGCGCAGTCATCGGGATTCTCGGGATGTACGAGGTGCTCGACGACGCGACGGGTCGCCGGCTCTTTGCCGAACAGAGTGGCAGGGGAAAACGCACTTGATGTGGCTGGAAATCGACTGAAGCTGCTGGCGCTCGGCGCGGCTGCGGCAGTCGCCACCTCCTGCGCATCTCCCGCCACTCCCGGTGCCGACTGGCGCACGACGGGCGGCGCACCCGGGAACACGCGCTACTCGCCTCTCCATCAGATCGATCGCGCTAACGTCGCACAGCTGAAAGTTGCCTGGACCTACCACAGTGGCGACCTCCCACCAGATCATTCGGAGATCCAGGCGACGCCGATCGTCGTAGACGGCGTCCTCTACACGACGACAGCCAAGCTCGCCGTCGTCGCCCTGCGGGCCGACCAGGGAACGCTGCTCTGGAGATTCGATCCCTTTCCGAGTCGCCGCACGCAGCCGCACGTGAACCGCGGCGTGGTCTACTGGGCGGAAGGGAAGCGCGTCTTCTTTGCCGTCGAGCGCCGGCTGTACGCGCTCGATGCGCGCACGGGGAAGGTGATCCCCACCTTTGGTGACTCGGGTTGGGTGGACCTCGGCGCGGGGCTGGAGCGCGACATCAACGGGACGTATATCGTCTCGACGAGTCCCGGCGTTGTGTACAAGGACGTCCTCGTCTGGGGAACGCGCGTCGGTGAAGAGGCTGGGTCGGCGCCCGGCCACGTGCGCGCGTACGACGCGCGGACCGGCCAGATCCGGTGGACCTTCCATACGATCCCGTTTCCCACCGACTCCGGGAATGACACGTGGCCCTCCGGCGCCTACCGCCAGGCGGGGGGCGCCAACTCATGGGCCGGCATGACCGTCGATACGGCGCGCGGCGTCGTCTTCATTCCGACCGGCTCTGCCACACCGGATTTCTACGGTGGCGACCGCCACGGCGCCAACCTGTTTGCGAGCTCGCTCCTCGCTCTCGATGCGCTCACGGGCAAGCGCCTCTGGCACTTCCAGACCGTGCACCACGATCTCTGGGACCGCGACCTCCCCGCGGCACCCAACCTCGTCACGGTGACGAGTGGGACGAAGCGCGTGGACGCCGTCGCGCAGATCACGAAGAGCGGATTCGTGTTCTTGTTCGATCGGCAATCGGGCCAGCCGCTCTTTCCCGTGGCCGAGCGCCCCGTCCCCAAGTCCGACCTCCGTGGCGAGGAGACGTGGCCGACTCAGCCATTTCCGCTGAAGCCGGGGCCCTTCGCGCGCCAGTCGATCAACGAATCCGACGTGATCCTCTCCGAGCGGCGACGGTTTCGCCGGCTCCGTCACGGCTCGCTGTTTACGCCGCCGAGTCGGGAGGGGACCGTCGTGCTGCCGGGGTTCGACGGTGGTGGGGAGTGGGGGGGCGCGGCCGTGGATCCACAGACCGGGGTGCTCTACGTGAACGGGAGCGACGTGCCGTGGATCGCCGCGATGCGGGAGCCGGCGCATGCGCCGGCGCTGCCCGGTGTGTCGGGCGCCGCCGTCTATGCGGCGCGGTGCGCCGGGTGCCACGGCGCCGATCGACGGGGCCGGGATCCCGTGCCCACGCTCATTGATATCTCGAAACGGATGACGCGGGCGCAACTGGAGCAGCTGTTCCAACAGGGCCGGGGGTTCATGCCTCCCTTCGCGAGTATGCCCGCCGAGGAACGGTGCGCCCTGATCGAGTTGCTCCTGGCTCAGTCGTGCCGCGCACGGTCAAACGTGCCGACGACGGCGCTCGCCGTGCCGACGTATGAGTTCGTGGGCTACGAGAAGTGGCGCGATGCGCGTGGTCTCCCCGCGATCAACCCGCCCTGGGGCACGTTGAGCGCGATCGATCTCAACACCGGCGACTACGTCTGGCGCATTCCTCTTGGCGAGCACCCGGCGCTGGCGGGGAGGGTCGGCCCAGCCAGCGGCACCGAGCAGTACGGTGGCCCGATCGTCACCGCGGGGGGCCTGGTGTTCATCGCGGCAACCCTGGATGCGAAGTTCCGCGCGTTCGACAAAGCGACGGGCCGGTTGCTATGGGAAACGTCCCTGCCGGCGGCGGGGTACGCGACTCCGTGTACCTTCTCTGTGGGCGGGAAACAGTACGTCGTTGTCGCAGCCGGGGGCGGGAAACTTGGCACACCATCGGGAGACGTCTATGTCGCGTTTGCGTTGCCTTAGCGCAGCCTTGGGGATTCTCGCGGCCGCCCCAAGCGTGAGTGCGTCGCAGCAGTTCACGAAGCCGGCGCGCATCACCACCGTACCGGCTCCCTCCATCCTCGATACCACCGGCATGTTTCAGGACCGCGGCGTCCGCGTCGGTGAAGACGTTTTCGTGAGCGGGCAACCGACGGAGCGCGCGCTGCGCGAGCTGCACGAGCAGGGCGTGACGACCGTCGTGAATCTGCGGACCCCCGAAGAAATGACGCGGAACGTCAAGTTCGATGAAGCGGCGCTCGTCGCCCAGCTCGGCATGCGCTACGTGTACCTCCCCGTACGCGGGACGAGCGAATACCCGTACTCACCCGAAACGCTCGCGAAGTTTGCCGAGGCCGTCCGTAGCGCCAACGGCAAGGTGCTGCTGCACTGCACGATCGCGTGGCGGGCGAGTCACCTGTGGGCCGCGTACCTCATCAAGGAGGTCGGCATCCCGGTCGAGGCCGCCCTGGCGAACGCCCGCGCGATCAACTTGATGGACGAGCATCGCATGGGGTCGAATGGGCGGCAACCCGTGGAGGACTTCCTCGATCGGGTGCTACCTACCCTGGGTCATCCGCCGCGCTAACGAGGGGAAGCGATGGAACGGCGCGAGTTGATCCAGTGGCTGGTGGCGATGGCGGGCCTCCAGGCACTCGATACCCTCGACGCGTCGGATCTCCTCACCCTCGGCCGCGACATCCACCGGGGCGGCGCGGCCCGCGCCCTCGCGCCGCACGCCAAGAGCAATGTGTCCGTGGCTGCGGAGCGCATCCTCCCCGGCGCCGGCGCCGCCGGCGTCACGCCCTTCATCGACAAGATGCTGGCCGATTGGTACACGCCCGATGAGCGCCGGCGTTTCCTCGCCGGGCTCCCGGATCTCGATGTAAAGGCTCGCGCCCGCGCGGGCGTCGACTTTCTCGCCTGCGCCGAGGCCGACCAGATCGTCGTGCTGACTGCGCTCGACGACGAGGTCACCGCCCTGCGCACCGCTCGTGGCGACGCCGCGAACCAGCACTGGTTCGCGATGCTCAAGTACGTCACGGTGTACGCGTGGTGCACCTCCGAGGCGGGTATGCGCGCTCTCGGCCTGTTCCCGCTCCCGGGCCGCTACGACGGGTGCGCGCCCGTATGAAAGAAGTCACCGACTTCGACGCGATCGTCGTTGGCTCCGGAATGACCGGAGGCTGGGCGGCGAAGGAGTTGACCGAGCTGGGGCTTAGGACCCTCATGCTCGAGGCGGGTCGCGCGATCACACCCGAGCGGGACTTCGTGGAGCACAAGCCGCCCTGGGACATGCCGTTTCGCGGACTCGGGGATCGCCGCGCGGTCGCCGCTCGCCAATCACGGCAGAGGAACTCCGTCTCGTTCGACGAATGGAGCCACGTCTTCTGGACCGACGACGTGGACAACCCGTACACCACACCGCCCGATCGGCCCTTCTACTGGTTTCGGGCGCGCCAGGTCGGTGGCAAGTCCACCATCTGGAGCCGCCAGGTCTACCGCTGGAGCGATCTGGACTTTGAAGCGAATGTGCGTGATGGCATAGCGATCGATTGGCCCATCCGCTACGCCGACATCGCCCCGTGGTACGACCACGTCGAGCGGTTTATCGGTGTGAGTGGTCAAGCCGAGGGGCTCGCGCATCTACCTGATGGCCAGTTCCTCCCGCCGATGGCGCTGAATTGCGTCGAGCAACACGTCAAAGAGCGGATGCGGGCGCACTTCGGCCGGGATCGCGTGCTCACGATTGGGCGGGTCGCCAACCTGACGGTGCCACACCTCGGCCGAGCGCCCTGCCACTACTGCGGGCCATGCCACCGTGGATGCATCACCCTTTCGTACTTCAGCAGCGTCAACGCGACGCTCCCGGCGGCGCAGGCGACGGGCCGCTTCACCCTGCGGCCGTTCAGCGTCGTGCGCAGCCTCATCCACGACCCGCAGAAGAACCGCGTCACCGGCGTGCGCGTGATCGACGCGGTGACCAAGACCGAGCGCGTGTACACTGGGCGCATCGTGTTTCTGTGCGCCTCGGCGCTCGAGAGCGCTCGCATTCTGCTCAACTCGGGCCTCGCGAACTCGAGCGACCAGGTCGGGCGCAACATCATGGATCACATCAAGTGGGGTGGCGCGAGCGGTGAGTTCGACGGCTGGACGAACCGCCGCGTGATCGGCGAACGCCCCAACGGCATCTATGTGCCGCGGTTCCGCAACGTGGCGTCGCGCCATCCGGATTTCATTCGCGGGTACGGGTTTCAGGGCGAGGCGGGGCGCGCGGGGTGGGGGGCCGCCCTGCATGCCCCCGGCATCGGCGCGGCGCTCAAGGCGCGGGTCACCGAGCTCGGCCCCTGGTCAATGACCTTCTGGGGCTTCGGCGAAGTGTTGCCGCGGCGCGAGAACCGCGCGACGCTCCATCCCACGCTGGTCGACAAGTGGGGAATCCCGACACTCCACATCGAGTGTCAGTGGAGCGACAACGACCTGGCGATCCATCGCGACATGAACGTCACGGCAGCCGAGCTGCTCGAATCGGCCGGCGCGAAGCACATCGAGCCCTCGTCGAGCGGGCCGAGTACGCCGGGGGGCACGAATCACGAGATGGGCTCGGCGCGCATGGGCCGGGATCCGAAAACGTCGGTGCTCAACGGTTGGAACCAGTCGTGGGACGTGCCAAACGTCTTCGTGACGGATGGCGCCGCGATGACGTCGAGCGGATGCCAGAATCCGTCGCTCACGTACATGGCGCTGACGGCGCGGGCGTGCCACTATGCCGTCGACCAAATGAAAAAGGGAGAGATCTAATGGTGTTTGCCGTCGCTGCGACGATGATGGCGCTCGCGGTGCAGAGCCCGCAGAGCCTGTCGCCCGATCAACAGCTCGCCCGCGACGTGTTCGCCGAGCTGATCGCGATCAATACGACGCACGAGCGCGGCAACACGACGTCGGCGGCGGAGGCCATGGCGAAGCGACTCCTGGCCGCCGGGTTTCCCGCGGCGGATGTGCAGGTGCTCGGGCCGGCGACCGGGAACCACAACCTCGTGGCACGACTGCGGGGCAGCGGCGCGCGGCGTCCCATCCTCTTGCTCGCGCACCTGGACGTCGTCGAGGCGTTACGCGACGACTGGTCCCTCGATCCCTTCATCCTCACCGAGAAGGATGGCTTCTTCTACGGGCGTGGCACGAGCGATATCAAGGACATGGCGGCGCTGTTCGTCGCGACGCTCGTGCGCCTGAAGCGCGAGAACTTCGTCCCCGATCGCGATATCATCCTCGCGCTCACGGCGGGTGAAGAGAGCGGGGGAGACTACAACGGCGTGCAGTGGCTGCTCCGGAACCATCGCGAGCTGATCGACGCCGTCTATTGCATCAACGGTGACAGCGGCGATCCGCTCCTCCGGGAGGGCAAGCGGTTCGCCCGCAACGTGGAGGCGAGCGAGAAGGTCTACATGAGCCTGGTGCTCACGGTGCACAACCCGGGAGGTCACAGCTCGCTCCCCACGGGACGGAACGCCATCTACGAGCTCGCCGCGGCGCTCACGCGTATCGGCGAGCATGCGTTTCCGGTGCGCCTCAACGAGATCACGCGCGCCTACTTCACCCGCGTGGCGGGGTCGATGCCCGCGGCGCAGTCCGCCGACGTGCGCGGCGTGCTCCAGAACCCTCCCGATGCGGCGGCGGCGGCGCGCCTCTCGGCGACCTCGGCGTTCTTCAATGCGCAGCTGCGCACGACCTGCGTCGCCACGCGCGTCGAGGCGGGCCATGCGGACAATGCCTTGCCGCAAACGGCGCGCGCCCTCGTCAACTGCCGCCTGTTGCCCGACGAGCGCCCTGCCGACGTCCTGGCGACGATCCGTCGGGTCGTGGCCAACGACTCCATTGCCGTGACCGTCAAGGACTCGGCGGTCCCCTCGCCGCCCTCGCCGCTCGTGCCCGAGGTGATGGGCGCGCTCGAGCGGGTCACGACCGCCATGTGGCCTGGCGTGCCGGTGATTCCGAACATGGAGACCGGGGCGACCGACGGGTTGTATCTGCGCAACGTGGGGATGCCGGTGTACGGCGTGTCGGGCGTCTTCCTCGACGCCGATGACATCCGCGCGCACGGCCGCGATGAGCGGATCGGCGTGCGCGAGTATTACGAGGGCGCGGATTTCACCTATCGGTTCGTGAAAGCGTTGGCGACGCCGAGTCGATGATCAGCGCAGCAGGTTGAGACTCCGGAGGTACTCGGCGGCGAGGTACGCCGGCACCGCGAAGATGATCTTCCCTTGGGACTCGGTCTGCCCCCCGTACAGCACCGCGATCACTCGCCCTTCGCGATCGAAGATGGGACTCCCCGACGAGCCGGGCGCGCCGAACCCATCCACCTGCACCACGGCGGTCAGCGCCTTGCTCACCGTGCCCACGGTCAGCGTGGGCTCGGCGATGGGGAACTGGCCGTGCGCCTCCATCGGGAGATCGAAGCCGAGGGGATAGCCGATGATCGCGATGGGATCGCCGCGCTCGATCCCCTGGCGCGTGCGCGCCAGGCCCGCCACGCGCGGCGTGCCGCCCTTGATCCGCACGCGCAGCACGCCGATGTCGGCGGTGGGCGACACGCCGACCATCTCGCCCTGGAACATCTGCGTGCTGCCCGAGAAGATCACGCCGATGCGTTTCGGCGTGCGCGTGCCATCCTCGCCGACCAGCACGTGTTTGTTGGTGACCATCGTGCCTTGCGAATCGATCGCGAAAGCGGTGCCGCTGAAGCGCTCCGTCTCCGAGAACTCGACCAGCACCATCGCGACGGCGTCTTGATTCTTGTGGGAGATCGCCCGGTAGTCGACGCCGCCGACGGCGCCCACCAGGGCGCGCTGCCGCCGCTCCGCGTCGGCGAGCTGGGTGCGGAGCCGCGCCACCGACGACCCATCGCTCCCGGCGCCCTCGAGCTCGTTCCGCAAGCGCGCGGTTTCGGCCTGTGACTCGGCGAGCGCGTCGCGCACGCCCTTCAGCTGCGACTGGAACAGCGTCGAGAGCTGTCGCGCTTCGCGCATCAGACTGTCGGCGCGCGCCTGCAGCTGTAGCAGCTCACGATTGCGGCTCGCGGTCTGCCATTGCAGCCATCCGAACGCCGCGACGGTGAGCAGCAGGAATCCGATGAGCACCTTGGTGGTGCGCCGCAGCTGCGCCGTCTGGCGCGCCACCTCGACGGCGATGCGGACGCCCGTGCTGGAGCGGGGCGCGGACGCCGGTGCCGCCGAGGCGGGGATCACCTGGCGCGGTGAGGAGGCGCGCACCGCCATACCTTCGGCGGCCGTCGTCGCCAGCGCGTCGCTCGGCGCGCCTTCGATCGAATGAAACTCGAGCGCCGGACCGTTGGCGCCGAAGCCGATGACGTCGCCGTCCTTGATCGGGGTGTCGCCGGTGATGCGCTTGCCGTTGACGAATGTCCCGTTGCGGCTCCCCAGATCCTGGAGCACGAACGAATCACCCTTGTGGACCACGGCAGCGTGGCGGGAGGAGACATCGAGGTCGCGCTCGGCATCGAAGCGCACGTCGGACAGCGGATGGCGGCCGAGGCCGATGTAGGTCTTGCCGAAGGCCTCGATCTGCCCCGCACGGGCCCCGGACAAGAACTTGAATTGCGCTTTCACGGGCTCCGCGTGAAGTACCAGAGCACCGCGGTGAGGGCGGCGAGCGCCGCCAGCACGATCGTGAAGATGCGGACTTTGGCGTCCTGGTTTTCCTTGTTCGACACCGGGGGCCGGCTGCCCTTGTAGATCGGCACCGGCTCCGTACTCGTCTCCGTGTCGATCAGCGGGTACACCTGGTGGCCGACCTCCTCCTGTTCTCCCGAAGACCGGAGGCCGTCGCCGTCGAACCGCGCCATCACGACCGTGATGTTGTCGGGCCCGCCACGCTCGTTGGCCATGGCGATGAGCTTGTCGCACGCCGCGGCCAGGTCGCCATTCGCCTGCGTGACGACCTGCGCGATCTCGTCCTTCTTGACCTGACCCGACAGGCCGTCGGAGCAGAGCACCAGGACGTCGCCGCGCCGCACTTCCTGGTGCGTCAGATCCACCTTGACCTTGGGGTCGGGTCCGAGCGCCTGGAGAATGATGTTGCGGCGCTCGCTCTGGGCGGCCTCTTCTTCGGTGAGCTCACCCGCTTCGACGAGGCGCTGCATCAGCGACTGGTCTTTCGTGAGCTGGTGCGCGGTACCGCTGCGCACCAGGTAGGCGCGGCTGTCGCCGACCTGCGTGAGGTACAGGTGGTCGCCGAGGACGCCCGCCGCCGTCGTCGTCGTGCCCATGCCTTTGACTTCGGGGTGGGCTTTGGCGTGCGCGTGGATGCTCGAGTTCGCGACCTCGACGGCTTCCTTCAGCCGATGCGCGAAGCGCTGCGGCGTCGCTTCCGTTTCGGCGTTCCACGCCTTGAGCAGGTGCGCGAAGATCGTGTCGGTGGCCATCTGGCTCGCCAACTCTCCCGCCGCCGCGCCGCCCATGCCGTCGGCGACGACGAACAGCGACCCGCGCTCGCCCAGGTCGTGCTGGCGCACCTGGGGCAGCAGCGACGCATCCTTGCGCGTCAGGTCCGCGACGAGGAAGCGGTCCTCGTTGTGCTCGCGCGTTCGGCCGACGTCGGTCTTGCCGAATACCTGCACGCGGATGGATTTGGCGGCTGAGCGTCCGAACATGCCTATTGGCACTGCCCCTGTGCGATCGTGGTGTACGTCGGCGTCGCCGGATCGAGCGTCTTGGCCCGCGTGATCCACTGGCACCCCTGCGGGCGATCTCCCTGCTTCCACCACGTGTTGGCGATGACGAAGGCGGCCATCGCTTTGTCGGTCGCCGTGACGGTGGCCGCGTTGTACAGAACCATCGCGGAGTCGCGGGCGAACTGCGGCCGCGCGTCGACGATTTCGTTGAGCGAGTCGAGTGCCTCAGCAGCGCGCGCCGCGTTCACTACCGGGCCTCCCCCCCTCGGCGTCTGCGAGCCACCTCGGGTTCCCGTTTCGCGGTTGGCGGGTGTCTGCGGGTTGCCGCGCGTCGGGGTCCCGGTCCCCAGGCGGCGACTGGAATCCGCATTCTGCGTGTCGGGCCGGATCGCCGCCGTGTCGGGGGACACAGCATTGTTCTTCTGACCCCCCGACAACGCCACCCACGCCCCGCCGGCGGCGAGGACGGCTACGACGCCCACGGCAATGGGCACCATCGAGCGCTTCTTTGGCGACGGGGGCGATGGCGGCGCCGCGCGCGTTGCCGAGATGCGTTGCGTGAGGCCCCCCCCCGCCGACGTGTCGAGCAGCTGCGTCTTGCCTTCCGTGTCGGCGATGTCGGCGCGCGTCGGCGGCACCCCGCCCTTCGTGGTCCGCCCGATGCCCGTCACCGACGTCACGTCCTCGGCGAATTTCGACACCGTCTGGTAACGCTCCAGCGGGTTGCGCATGAGCGCGCTGTCGAGCACCGCCTGGAGGCCGGGAGGGAATATGAGATCGGGACGGGTGGCGGCGAGCTTCGCGGGCTCGTCGGTCAAGCGCTTGATCATCGTTTCCTGCACGGTGTTCGCCTCGAACGGCAGCTTGCCGGCGAGCATCCGATAGAACACGAGGGCCAGTGAGTACAGGTCGCTGCGGCCGTCGAGCTTGTCCCCCGACAGCTGCTCGGGACTCATGAACTCCGGCGTGCCCACGACGAGTCCCGTCTTGGTCACTTTCTGGCCCGACTCGTCGCCGCCGACCGCTTTGGCGATCCCGAAGTCGACGACCTTCACCAGGTCGCCGCCCTTCTTTTGCGCCAGCATGATGTTGTCGGGCTTCAAATCGCGGTGGACGATGCCCAGGTCGTGGGCCGCCTGGAGCGCGTCGGCGACCTGGACGAAGATGCCCACGGCGCGCCGCACCGGCAGCGCGCCGTCGCGCTCGAGCAGATCGGTGAGGGGCTCGCCCTCGATGAACTCCATCGCGAGGTAGATCACCCCGTCGGGCGTTTCACCGAAATCGTAGATCGCACAGACATTCGGGTGGGTGATGCGGCTCGCGTTCGACGCTTCGCGGTTGAAGCGCGCGACGGCATCCGGGTCGTGAACCATGGACGGGTTCATCACCTTGATCGCGCTGCGCCGTCCCATCTTCACGTGCTCGGCGAGATAGACCTGGCCCATCCCGCCCTCGCCGAGCTTCTTGATGACGTGATAGCGGTCCGCCACCACCTGACCCACGAGGTCCGTCGCGGGCGCGGCCGACCGCAGCGTCTGTCCGTCGTTGGGACAGAACTTCACGTCATCGGCGTACTCGGTAGAGCAAACGGGGCAGATCTTCACGACGGCAGCTCGACGCGCAGGACCTTGTCTCCCACCATGATCCGGGAGCCGTGCTGCAGCACCATCGCCCCGCGTGCCGCGATCGCCACGCCGTTGCGGCTGTGGTCGTCGAGCAGGACGAAGTCGGCGTCCTCGGAGCGGACCGTCGCGTGCTGAGCGCTCATCGACGGGTCGTAGGGAAAGATCCAATCGCCGCGCTCGCGGCCGATGTGCACGTCGCGCCCCGGCGACAGCTGGATCGAGTCGCGCGAGCTGCCGTCGGAGCGGAGCTGAGTCAGGTTCGCGATGTCGGCGCTCGGCGCCAGGCTGCCCATGCGCTTCGTCGCGTCGGCATCGGGGGCGTGCGGCCCGGGATACCCGAGGCGGCGGAACCGGATCACCTGTGAGCCGATCAGGAACTGATCGCCGTCCACCAACCGGTACGGCGCCTCGAGGAAGACCCAGGTCCCGTTGCGGCTCCCCAGGTCGCGCACCTCCAGGCGTCCTTCTTCCCACGAGAGCTTCGCGTGCAGCGGCGACATGAATACGTCGTCCTTGAACACGACGTCGCCGTCCACGCGGCCGATGCTCGTCGACGTCTGTTTACGCTCGAACCGTTGCACCTCGACGCCCCCCTCGGCGATCAACACGAGGGTCAATCGCTGGTCAGGGCGGCGGTCCGGCGTGAAGCGGCCGAGGATGCTGGGATCGAGCGCGGCGCCGCAGACGGGGCAGGTGTGGCTCTCGGCGGGGGCGGCGGCGGCGGGGTGGGGCAGGACGCTGGTGCGGGCCACGCCCGCGCCGCCTCCGGCGACCGCCGCCATCGCCGCTTTCGCGGCGGCAGCTTGCGTCAGGGGCTTGCCGCAGTCGGTGCAGAATTGCGCGCCGGCTTCGTTTTGGCGGCCGCAGAAGGTGCAGGCGCTCACGCGCGGGGATGCTCCACAGGGCGCATAAATTAAGGTACGCCAAGATATTGGGCAAATTGACGCGTCGAAAGGGCCAAACCCTTCCTGACGAAGCGCGAACCCGCGCGGCCTGAATCGGCGCGTTTCCGGCGGCGTATAATGCAGGCGATGTCACGCGCCCTCCTCGCTCTGCTCACCCTGGCCGCCGCCACGGCGACGCGACTCCCCGCTCAATCCCCCGCCGACCGGGTGGGGATCGAAGCGCTGCGTGACTCCCTCTCCTCTGTTACCGACAGCGCCGGTCTCGGCAAGCTCGAAGCCTCCACGATCGTGATCGCCAGGCAACGCCGTGAAGACCCATTGGTTCACCTCCGCCTCGGCTTCATCGCGTACCGGCTCGGCGAGTTGACGGTCAAGTCGCACTACGACGACGCGGCCGGCGAATTCGAATGGGCGGCCGAGCTGCGGCCCGACTGGCCCTATCCATGGTATGGCCTCGGGCTGGCGGAGCTGGCCCTGGGCGAGAGCTCGGTGCTCGCGATCGAGAACCTGCGCCAGATGCTGGGCAAGGATTACCTCTCCAAGGCGGCACGGGCGTTCGCGCGGGCGACCGAGGTCGACCCGAGCTTCGCGTTCGCGGTCGTAGACCTGGCGAATACGGCCCTGTCGCAGCGCATCAAGCCGCGTCTCGACGTCGCGCTCTCCGCGGTGCGCCTCGCCGCGGCGTCGCCCGCCGGGCGCCACGCCGACGTGCAGCTGGTGCGCGGGCGGGTGGAGCGTGAAGCCGGCGAGGCCGACTCGGCCATCGCCGGCTTCCGCGCGTTCCTGGCCGTCGGGGGCGACTCCGGCGTGGGGCTCCTCGAGCTCGCGCGCACCTTCTACTTCGCCCGTCACCCCACCGATGCCTGGACGTCGTACTTCGCGGGCGCGCGCGCCGCGACGTCGGCCGGCGCCCTCACGTTGTACCGCTCCGACCTCTCGTGGATCGCGGACTCGGTGGACCTGGCGGCGTTCGACGTGCTCGCCGATCCGCCGGCACGCGCGCGCTGGCTCGAGGCGTTCTGGAGCCGGCGCGACGTGGTCGAAGCACGCGACGTCGGCGAGCGGTTGGCGGAGCATTACCGGCGCTGGTTCTACGCCCGGCGCAGCTTCCGGCTCGTCAGCAAGCACCGTCATTACGACATCACCGAGGTCTACCGCGCCAAGCAGCTGGAGTTCGACGACCGCGGGGTGATCTACTTGCGACATGGCGAACCCGACCGGCGCGCGCGCTTCGCCTGCCCCGACGCCGAGCAGCCGAACGGGGAGGGCTGCGCCCCCAACGAAAGCTGGCTGTACCGCCGCGAAGCCGCGGAGGGCGGAGACCTGATCTTCCACTTCGCGGCGCGGGGCGACGTGCAGGACTACAAGCTGATCGAGAGCCTCGTGGACGCGCTCGGGTTCAGGAGCGGCGTGCAGGCGGGGGCCTACTCCGATCCACGGGTCTCGGAGCTGTACGCGTCACGCGACGAGTTCGGATCGCTGTACGGGCGCGTGGGGCACAGTCTCAACGCCCCCGGCAGCGCGCTCGCGGAAGATCGCGCGCACGGACGCCGCAGTATCGCCGTCGGCACGACGACCGACAGCTACGCCCAACGGTTCGACGAGGCGCTCGACGTGGTGGCGAGCGAGTTCATCGTCGGCGCCGCGACCGATGGCGGAGGCTCGGGCCAAGTGCTGCACGTCGTGTTCGCCGTCCCCGGAGACCGGTTGACGCCGGAATCGGCGGGGGAGGGGCGCGGGCTCCTCTACCCGCTGCATTTCCGGATCGTCGTTGCCGACTCAGCCGATCACGTGGTGGCGAGACTCGACACGCTGCGCGTCTTTGGCGCGCGCGAGGCGCTGCGCCGCCCGGCGTACCTCACCGGCCGCCTGGTGCTGCCGGTGCCGGCGGGACGGTACCGCTACCGCCTCCTTGTTATGACGCTCGATGGCTCCGCGGGGGACCTGGTGCGGCAGGATACGCTCGACGTCCGCCCGTTGACCGGCGCGGCATTCGCCGTGAGCGACGTCGTGCTGGGGCGGGACGGATCGGGACTCGTGTGGGTGACGTCGGGCGACACGGTGCGGCTCAATCCGCTGAGCCGATTCCCCGAGGGAAGTGCCGCCGAGTTGTACTACGAAGTGTACGGCTTGCCGCGCGGCGCGACCTACCACACCGTCGTGCGCCTCGAGCGCGAGGGCCACCGCTCGTTGCTCGGCGCGATCGGGAGTTTGCTCGGCGGCGGTCGCGCGCCGGTGCTGCTCGAGTTCGACGCGGCTGCCGAGGGATCCGTCACGCGCGTGCATCGCGGCGTGGCCTTGCGCGACGTCGCGAAGGGGACGTACCGGCTCACCGTCGTCATCACCGATCCGGCGAGCGGCGTCAGTGCCACGCGGACGCGGCGTTTCCAAGTCGTGGCACGGTAGTCTGTTGACCCAACTCCGACGGAGACCTAAGTTACCCCGGCTCCTTCGGAGACCGGATTGTATTGCTCCCGTTGCGGCACCCAGAATAAGGACAGCGCCAAGTTCTGCGACTCCTGCGGACTCGACCTGACGGCGACGACCCCGGTCGGCGCCATCAAGGAGCAGCAGGAGCTCACAGAGATCGAGATGGTGCGCAAGGAGCTCGAAAAGGAGTACGAAGTCCTTTCCGAGCTGGGCCGCGGCGGGATGGCGATCGTCTTCAAAGCGAAGGAAACCGAGCTCGATCGCGAAGTCGCGATCAAAGTTCTGCCCTTCTCCCTCGCGTTCGATAAGGAGTTCGTCGAGCGGTTCCAGCGCGAGGCCCGCACCTCCGCCAAGCTCGAGCACCCCAACATCATCCCCATCTACCGAGTCGGGAAATCCGGCCGGGTCATCTACTTCGTCATGAAGTTCCTGCGCGGCAAGCCGCTTTCCAGCGTGCTCGCCGCGCGGGGCGCGGGGCTCCCCCCCGCCGAGATCCGCCGCGTCCTGGCCGACGTGAGCCGCGCCCTCGCGTACGCGCACAAGAGCGGCATCGTCCACCGCGACATCAAGCCCGACAACATCATGTTCGACGAGCACGGGCACGCGGTGGTCACCGACTTCGGTATCGCCAAGGCGGCCTCCGGTGGCAAGCTCACGGGGACGGGCATGTCGATCGGGACGCCGCACTACATGAGTCCCGAACAGGCCAAGGCGCAGGCGCTCGACGGGCGCAGCGACATCTACTCGCTCGGCGTGGTCGCGTATCAGTGTCTCACAGGTGCCGTGCCCTTCGACGGCGAAGACTCCTTCTCCATCGGCTACAAGCACATCATGGAGGAGCTGCCGACGCCGCCGCTCGAGACCCCCGAGAAGCGCCAGCTCTTCGAGATCGTCAAGAAGATGATGGCGAAGCTCCCCGAGCAGCGCTTCCAGAACGCCGAGGAGCTGATCGGCGTGCTGGAGGGTGGCCGCTCAGTCTCCTTCACGACCGACGCCACCATGGCGCTCCCGTCGATGTCGGGCGCGCGTCTCTCCTCGGCGCCCACGACGCCCTTGCCGCGCGTCTCGAGCACTCGGGCCCCCTCGGGGGGCGGCATGCCCCCGACGATCACGGGCGAGCGGAAACGCTCCGTGCTCGCCGGCCTCGTGCTGTGGCTCTTGATCGTCGGCGCCGTGTTCGGGGGCGGTGGCTTCTACGCCTACAAGCAGGGCCTGATCTTCGCGGCCAAGCCCGCCACAGACAGCACGGCCGTGCGCGACTCGACGGCGCGCGACTCCACGGCCCGCCACGACTCGACCGTGGCGGCCGCCGCCGACTCGGTGCGGCGCGACAGCGCGCGTACGGCCACGCCGCCGGCCCACACGCCCGTGGCGCCACCCGGGACGCCAGGCAAGCTCGTCCTGCAGGGCGTGCCGCAGGGCGCGCGCGTCCTGGTGGATGGGCAGCAGGTGCGCGGGACCACGATCGACATGCCGCCGGGCGTGCACCGGCTGAACGTGCGCGCGGCCGGGTACCAGACCTTCGATCGCCAGGTCATGATCACCCCGGGAGAGGCGAGCAACATCAAGGTGCAGCTCGAGGCCTCAGGTGACGATCAAGTCGGCCCCTGCGACCAGTTCGGGCCCGCCTACAATCAGGACAATCTCTGCTTCGACACGCGGCCGATCCCGCTCTCGCCGACGTTGATCCCCGTGGCGGCCGACGCGCCCATCTTCCCGCGCCAGGCGATCCTGTTGATCAAGGTGTCGCGGGAGGGGACGACGGTCGAGTCGCGCGTGTACGCGCCATCCAACGTCGAGACCTTCAATGATCAGGCGCGCGACATGGCGCGGACCCTGCGCTGGAACCCCGCCCAGAAGAACGGCGAGCCGGTCGAGGCGTGGGTGCAGTGGCGCTTCCAACCGGTGAGACAGTAATCGGCCGCATCCATCACACCGCCTTCATCGCCCCCGGGGCCGTCGTGCTCGGGGACGTGACGCTCGGGCCCCGCTCCAGCGTGTGGTATCAGGCGGTCCTCCGGGGCGACATGGCCCCCATCACGATCGGCGAAGCCACCAACATCCAGGACGGCACGATCGTGCACGTCGACGAGGGCAAGCCGGCTACGATCGGAGCCCGCGTGGGCGTCGGCCATCGCGTGATCCTGCACGGCTGTACCGTGGAGGACGAGTGCCTGATAGGGATGGGCAGCGTGTTGCTGAACGGCGTCCTGATCGGCACCGGCAGCGTGGTGGCGGCGGGCGCCGTGCTCCCGGAGGGGATGGTCGTGCCGCCCGGGTCGCTCGTCATGGGTGTCCCGGCGCGGGTGACCCGCGGCGTCGACGACGATCTGCGGGCACGGATTCGCGGGACGTGGCAGCACTATGTGGTGGAGGCCCAGCGGCACCGCGGGGGAGCCTTCCCACCCGAGAGACCAAGTTTGTGATGTGAATACTCAATCGCCTTGACGCGCGGGGCTTGTCGCTCCGACTTGCTCGTCCTCGCCGCCGCGCCTACCTTGACCCTCCGCGCTCCGTTAACTTCAACCATTGCAGCATTGAGCAGTGATACCGCTCTCACCGCAGAGGGATGAGCCAGCATGACTGATTCCACCCACAGCGCCAAACTCGATCTGAACGCCAACGCCCTCACGGTCCTCGAGCGCCGTTACCTGGTCAAGGACGACCACGGGAAGCCCGCCGAGAGCCCGGAGGACCTGTTCTGGCGCGTCGCCCGCAACGTCGCCGCGCCCGATCGGGCGTACGGCGCGTCCGACCGTGCGGTCGACGGGCTCGCGGAAGCGTTCTTCGAGGTGATGGCGACGCGGGTGTGGATGCCGAACTCGCCGACCCTGATGAACGCGGGCCGGCCCCTGGGCCAGCTCTCGGCGTGTTTCGTGTTGCCGGTCGAAGATGCCCTCTCCAACGGTCGCTCCGGCATCTACGACACCCTGCGGGCGATGGCTCTGGTGCATCAGTCGGGCGGCGGGACCGGTTTTTCGTTTTCGCGCCTGCGGCCCAAGAACGACGTCGTCCGCTCCACGATGGGCGTCGCGTCGGGCCCGGTGTCGTTCATGAAGCTGTACGACGCCTCGACCGACGTCGTGAAGCAGGGCGGGACGCGCCGCGGGGCCAACATGGGCATTCTGCGCGTCGATCATCCCGACGTGCTCGACTTCATCACCTGCAAGGATGACCTCACGCAGGTCACGAATTTCAACATCTCCGTCGCCGTCACCGACGCATTCATGGTCGCGCTCGAGGCGGGGACGACCTACGATCTGATCCACCCCAAGACCGGCAAGGTCGTCGGCCAGCTCGACGCGCGCGAAGTATTCCGCAAGATCATCCACGGCGCGTGGAAGACCGGGGAGCCCGGGGTGTTCTTCATCGACCGCGCGAACCAGTACAACCCGGTGCCGCGCCTCGGCAGCTACGAAGCCACCAACCCGTGCGGCGAGCAGCCCCTGCTGCCGTACGACGTCTGCAACCTCGGATCGATCAACGTCGGTCTGTTCGTCAAGAACGGCGAGATGGACTGGGACCGGCTACGCACGGCCGTGCATCTCTGCACGCACTTCCTCGACAACGTCATCGACGCGAACAAGTACCCGCTCCCCGAGATCGACGATCTCGCCAAGCGCATCCGCCGCATCGGGCTCGGCATCATGGGTTGGGCCGACCTGCTCGTGGAGCTCGGCATTCCCTACAACTCCGAGGAGGGCGTCGCCCTGGGACGTCGCCTCATGGAGTTCGTGGACGAAGAGTCGAAGGTCGCCTCTGAGAAACTGGCGGAGCAGCGCGGCACCTTCGCCGAGTGGGAGCGCTCGATCTGGGGACCCGACAGGGCCGCGGCGCTGGATGCCAAGGGTGAGCGCATCCGCCCGATGCGCCGGCTCCGCAACTGCAACCTCACCACCGTGGCGCCGACCGGCACGATCTCGATCATCGCCGGCTGCTCGTCGGGGATCGAGCCGCTCTTCGCCGTGGCGTTCATGCGGAACCAGGCGGGCGTGCTGATGCCCGACGTGAACGAAGCGTTCGTCAGAATCGCGAAGCGGGAAGGCTGGTACTCCGAGGCGCTCGTCACGCAGATCGCCGAGGCGGGCCACATCCACTTCGACGCGGTGCCGGCCAAGTGGCAGCGCGTGTTCGTCACGGCGCACGACGTGACCCCCGAGTGGCACATCAAGATGCAGGCGGCGTTCCAGGACTTCACCGATTCGGCGATCTCCAAGACCTGCAACTTCCCGAACGCGGCCACCGAGGAGGACGTCGAGCAGATCTACCGGATGGCGTTCCGCCTCAACTGCAAGGGCGTGACCGTGTACCGCGACGGCGCGCGCGAGAACCAGGTCCTGTCGACGGGCACGACCGCCAAGAAGGTCACAGCGGCGCCCGCCGGAGCGTTGGCCGAAGCGCTCGGCCGCATCGCCGAGCTCGACACCGAGCTGGCGCGGACGCGCGGGCAGTTGCACGACGTCGAGGCCGAGAACCTGCAGCGCCGCGCCAAACGGTCCCGTCCCGAGTTGCTCAAAGGTTCCACGCGCCGGGTCGAGTCGCCGCTGGGCACGATGTACGTGACGATCACCGAGGACGACAAGGGCCAGCCGTTCGAGATCTTCATGTCGCTCGGCAAGGCGGGCGGCGCGCTCATGGCCGACGTCGAGGCCATCGGCCGGCTGATCTCGCTGGCGCTCAGGTCCGGGATCCCCCTGAAGGAGGTCTACCGGCAGCTGCGCGGCATTTCGTCTGACCGCGCAGTGGGCCTGGGACCCAACAAGGTGCTCTCGGTGCCCGACGCCATCGGCATCGCGATCGAGAAGTGGATGCACGACAAGCAGGGAGTCCAGCAGGACCTGCTAGCGGCCGGTCCCACGGTCCCTGCCCGGGAGGTCTTGGCGGAAGGGCTGGGGGGGGCAGGGGAGGCGACCCTACGGTCTCGCAGCCCGGAGCAAGACTTCATTGGGGCGTGCCCCGATTGCGGCTCGCAACTGGCCTTCATCGAGGGTTGTGCCAAATGTCACGTTTGCGGGTTCAGCGAATGCGGGTGAGGCGACCGCGCGACGTGTGAGCACAGTCACGACGCGGACTTCCCTCGCCCCTTAGAGTTAGAGCTATGGACCTTCGCCCAATTACACCTACCCGCCTGCAGGTGAAGGGCTGGGCCCGGGTCGGGCCCGCCGGTGCGCACACCCTGCGCCGCGGCGCATGGTATCCCGTCGTCCGCATCTCCTCGAGCAACATCGTGGTCCTCGACGTGAACCGGCACAACGTGCCGGTGGACCGTCGCTTCCTGGAGATCCGCTACCATCCACCGGAGCGCTGGACGATCGTGAAATGCGAGCCGCGCGTCATGGAGAAACTGGGCCGCGTCATTCCGCTCACCTACGCCGTCTGTCCCAGCTGCCGCCACCGCCAGGGCTTCCAGGCGAACAGCAATGAGATGACGTGCGATCGGTGCAAGAAGGTTGCGGGGCTCGCCTGGGACGAACTCAGCTAAAGCAGAACGAGTAGATCCCCCATGGCGATGGTCCCCGCGGCCTCGCCCACGCAGTAAAAGCCTCTCGTTCCCCCGTCCAAGAACTGTAGATGTGCCTTCAGCACATCCGCCTCGACTCGTCCCCCTGACGCCCACCCGGTGAAGGGCCGGCACGGGTGCGCGACCTGGAGCACCTTGAGGCGAACGCGTTCAGTCTCCGCTCCGTCGGCGCTGACGATCGCGACGCCTCCCGCCAGGTCTGCGTAGGTGAACACCTGGTCGGCGGTGACGATGATGTTCTCCCCCGCGCACCCGACCACGATGCGATCCCCGAAGCGGTCGCGCATCGCAGCATAGTGCGACGTGAAGCCCACGGACACGCCGTGCAAGCCGTCCTCATTCTTGGTGGACGGGTGGGCGCGATGGTGCACGTCCACCACCCAGCCGCCGTCGGCGCTCGCGCCGAGCACGCCGTCGGGCGTGACGGCGAGGCGAGGGACGGAGAGCAGGGGGGTGGGGTCGTACACGCGGTTGGGCTTCTCGCCCGTCTTGAGCGAGGAGCGTTGAATCTGGAGGCGTGTGATCGTACCGATCGTGCGCATAACCGAATTTAATGGGATGTGCTACATTGGGCTCCCTCCATGCCTCGTCACATCGGCTGGGCCCGATGCCTCGACAACGTGGCGGATGTCCTCCGCCGCGGGGCCTGGTATCCCGTCCTCGAGCAAACGACCGACGGTAAGGTGGTGATCGAAGTCCGCCAGAAGCCGGTCCGTCTGTCCGCGGTCGATGTGCGTTTGCGGGAGGTGCCCCCCGATCACTGGAGCGTCGTCGTACGGACGGGGGTGCTGCGGCCCACGCTCGGCGGCGGCCAGGACGTCGTCACGACATATGCCGTCTGCCCCCATTGTCATGAGCGCCAGGACTTCACAGGCAAACCGGAATCGCTGAAGTGTACGCGGTGCGCCCGCGTGTCGCCTGTGGACTGGTCGGAGACCTGTTAGCTGGTCCCCCCGATCTCCGTCGCCGGGTCGGAGCGCTCGAAGACTCGCCCCAGCCAGGCAAACGCCATTATCACTTCGAAGACCAGCGTCACGGCCACGGCGATCGCGCCGGGAACGGCGAGCCACACCCCGTCTATCCCCGTCACGCCGGCGATCGCCACCGCCACCGCCCCGACGACCGCCGCGGGAATCAGAGCCACGACCAGTACGACGATGCTGCCCACCATCGTCACGAGCCGCTGACCGATCATCTCGACCCCGGTCGCGCGAGCCGGCCCGAGGGTGATCCACGCCGGAAAGAACAGCACGGCGGCGTTTTGGATCGTGGTCGTGACGGCGAGGGCCGCGGGGGTCGCGATCGCGACCGCCAGCAGCGCGGCGACGCGATCGGCGACCGGGAAGCCGGGCACGTCGAGGGCGAGAGACAACGTGAACGCGCCGAGCATGCACCCCCAGGCGATCGCCGTCAGGACTGTGACTGGTCCGAGCACCTCGCCGGCGACCAGATCGGCGCCACGCATCGGATAGGTCTTGAGGAGATCCCAGAGCTGGAGATCACTGCGCAGGTCGTTGCGCAGTCCGTAAGGCCCGAACACCACCGCCAGCCCGCCGAAGAGCAGACAGAGCACCGTCAGGACGATCAGTCCAGAGCCTGCCTCGTTACCCATGCTCGCCACCCAGGCGACGACGATCAGGCCAATGACGATGATCACGGGGAGGCGGACTCCGGAGCCACGCCACTCGGCCTGGATGTTCTTCCACGCGATGGCGCGCGCGGGGCTCCCCGTCTCCCGCAGCCGGGTGAGCGCGCGTCGAGTGGGCTTCGCGGCTCCGGCGATCGGCGGAGGCCGTCTTCCGGCCCGCCACGCGGCGATCCGAGTCGCCATCCGCTCGGCGGACTCGACGGCCACCTCCTCGAACGCGATCGACGAACGCATCAACCACAGGTAGTGCACCGCCACCACGAGCAACGCGGCGGGGAGCCGAGCCGCGAACGTCGCCAGGTTGGGCGACACCGCCGGCCCGACGAGCGCCGCGAATGGCCACGTGACCACGCCGACAACGCCGCGGTGCAGTACGGCCGCGAGCGTGTCGAAGCCGGTGACGGGGTCGTCGACGAAGGCATCCTGGATGATCCCGAACTGCCCACGCAGCGTCAGCGCCGCGGCTCCCACGAGCGCGGCGACGATGACGAACGCGCCCACGCGCCGCCGCACGGCGGTCACGCCATGCTCCTCGAGACTTTGGCGCACGAGGGCGGTGACCGCGGAGTGCATCTGCAGGGCGGCGAAGACCAGCCACAGACCCAGGACCCGCAGGATGCGCGTAGCCGGGAAGTGGCCTCCGGAGAACAGGACGACCGACAAGGCCGACGACAGACCGAGGGCGAGCTGCGACCGCAGCAACTTGAAGTCCAGCACCTGGCGGCGCGTGAGCGGGGCGGTGAACAGGAAGTGTGTCTCGGCCGGCGTGTAGACGAGAGGGCTCCGCGAACTGCCAAACAGCCAACCGGTGACGACCAGGACCGCGAGCCCCAGCATCGCGACGACCTCGGCGGCGGCCCCAGGCAGAGCGGCGCCGCTGCTTTGGCCCCGCGGCCGGAGGAAAAACGCGTAGTAGTAGAGCAATCCGACGCCGAACCCGATCAAGTACTTGGGCTGCCGCAGCCGCCGCAGCCGGCGGCGGAGCCCGTTGACCAGCGAACGCCCCGCGAGGTAGAGCGCGGCGTCGATCACGTCGCGCCCCCCCCCCCGGTCAACGCCAGGAAGATCTCCTCGAGGCCGCGGCCCTGGAGGTCTGGGCGAGAGGCGACGATCTCGGCGATCGTGCCGATCGCCACGAGCCGGCCGCGGTTGATCACGAGCACCCGCGTACACACTTCCTCGACGAGATGCAGCAGGTGAGAGCTCAGGATGACGGCGGCCCCCTGCCGGGCGCGTTCCACGATCGTCTGTTTCATGCGCCGCATCCCCGCGGGGTCGAGGCCCGTCAGCGGCTCGTCGAACAACAGGACCGCCGGCTCATGCAGCAGGCCACAGGCGATGGCGAGCTTCTGCTTCATGCCCCGCGACAACGCTTCGGGGAGGGCCCCGGTCTTCTCACCCAGCTCCAGCTCTTGCAGCAGGGCAGGGATGCGCGCGTCGGCGTCCCGGACCCCGTACAGCCGGGCGGTGAACCGGAGGTGTTCTTCCACGGTGAGGTAGTCGAACAGGCGAGGCTCGTCCGGCATGAAGGCGAGCTGGCGTTTGGCGCCGACGGCATCGCGCTCCATGTCACTGGCGCCGATGCGAATGGTGCCGCGCGTCGGGCGGATGATGCCGACGAGACTGCGCAGCGTCGTGGTCTTGCCGGCGCCGTTGGGCCCGACGAGTCCCAACACCTCGCCCGGCGCGACGGCGAACGACAGATCCTCCACCGCGACTAGGCTGCCGTACAGCTTGGTGAGGCCCCGCACCTCGATCATGGGCCATCAATCTAGTCCGTCCCCGGGGCAGGGCAGGGTTGGGAAACGCTTGCGCCTCGCGGGATAACTAATTAATATGTTGACGGTCAACATATTAACTACTTCCCCGGCGTCGGGAGGGGTGATGAGCGATCGATCGGAGCTGGCGCTGCAACTCACCGACGCCGTGGCGGCCGCTCAACAAGCGATTCAACGCTCCGGCGACCGCGCGTTTCGCGCGTTCGGCCTGTCGTTCCGCGCCCACACGGCCCTCTCGGCGGTGGACCAGGGAGGGCCCGACGGCGCCCGCCCCTCGGACGTCGCCCGCGCGATGGGTGTGTCCCGCGCCGCCGCGACTACATTCATCCAGCGCCTCGAGGTGAAGGGGCTGGTCGAGACGAATACCGACCCCGACGACGATCGCGGCGTGCGGGTGACCCTCAGTCGACACGGTCTCGAGGTGCTGCTGCGGGTGGGGCAGCTGGAGCGGCGCCTGGCCGCCCGCACGATCGAGGGGATGCCCGCCTCCGCGATCGCGCGTGCCGTGCACCTGCTCCAGGAATTCCGTGGCCGACTCGAACAGAAGCAGCTCGAGGTGGTTCGCTGAACCCACATACAGATGTGCACATCTTTGTGGATAACTAAGGAGGCGCCCGCGTGATTCGCCGGACGAAGATCGTGGCAACCCTCGGCCCCAACACCGGGACCGATGCGTCCATTGCTGCCTTGCTCGATGCCGGCGTGAACGTCGCGCGCATCAACGCCTCTCACGGGACCGCCGAACTGCGCGGCGAGTGGATCGCGGCGGTGCGCCGCGTCGCCGACGCGAAGGGTGTCCCGATCGCCGTGCTCCTCGATCTTCAGGGCCCCCGCATCCGCGTCGGTGACCTCCCCAAGCCCCGCCAGCTCACGCCGGGTCAGACGGTGGTGTTCGCTCCCGAAGAGATTGCCAAGGGCGACGAGCTACCGACGACCTACGCCGGTCTCGCGACCGACGCGCGCGTCGGCGCGCGCATCCTGCTGAACGACGGGCTGCTGTCGGTCGAAGTGACGGCCGTGGAGGCGCCCCGCGTGCGCGGCAGAGTCGTGGACGGCGGTACCCTCACGGCCCACAAGGGCATGAACCTTCCTGGACTCCACGTGTCGGCGCCGGCCCTGACCGAGAAGGACCGCGAGGACGCGCTCGACGGCGTGAAGCGAGGCGTCGACTACCTCGCCCTTTCGTTCGTGCGCCGCGCCGAGGATCTGGGGGAGCTCAGGGCGCTCGTGGGGAAGGGCATGAAGCTCGTCGCGAAGATCGAGAAGGCGACGGCGCTCGACGATCTGGACCGGATCCTCGCCGCCAGCGACGCGGTGATGGTGGCGCGCGGCGACCTGGGTGTCGAGCTGCCCTTCGAGCAGGTGCCCCTCGTGCAGAAACGGCTCATCCGCGAGGCGAACCAGCACGGCAAGCCGGTGATCACGGCGACGCAGATGCTCGAGTCGATGGTGAATGCGCCCAGACCGACGCGGGCGGAGGCGTCGGACGTGGCGAACGCGATCCTCGACGGGACCGATGCGGTGATGCTCTCGGCGGAGACCGCGGTGGGCAACTATCCGGTCGAGGCGGTGCAGGCGATGGACCGGATCATCCGCGAAATGGAACGCCATCCGATCCTGCGGGACGAGCGCCGCGTCTCGCCCGGAGGGGGAGCGGCAGGCCGGGACGGTGTCTCCGTCGAAGATGCGATTGCCTGGGGCACGAATGCCGTCGCCCGGATGTTGAAGACGCCGCTCATCGTGACCCTGACCACGGGCGGGTTCACGTCGCGCAAAGTCGCCGCCCTCCGGCCCCCGGTCCCGATCCTCGCGGTGACCACCGAGATCACGACGTTCCGGCAACTGGCGCTGGTGTGGGGCGTCGTGCCGGTGCGCGTGGACCGCGTGCCGAGCTACGACGCGATGCTCGCGGTCGTGCGCGACGTGCTCCTGAAACGCGAGTATGCGAAGCCGGGGGACAAGGTCGTGATGACCGCGGGCGTGCCGTGGGAAGTGTCGGGGAGCACGAACCTCATCAAGGTCGAGGAAGTGTGACGTGCGGCTGACGCTGCTCGGCACCGGCACGTCCTTCGGCGTGCCCCAGATCGGCTGTCGCTGCCCCACCTGCACCTCGTCCGACCCGCGGGACCGGCGCACCCGCACGGCGGCGCTCATCGAAACCCGGGGAAAACGTCTCCTGATCGACACGCCGCCCGAGCTGCGCCTGCAGCTCGTGGCCGCAGGCGTCGACCGCATCGACGCCGTGCTCTACACCCACGCGCACGCCGACCACGTGCACGGCATCGACGATCTGCGGGCCATTTCCGTGCGCCAGGGCGCGGCGCTCCCCGCGTACGGGCCCGCCGCGACGATGGCCGAGCTCGCCGCGCGGTTCCCCTACATCTTCGATGCCCGCGTGATGGCGCACGAGGGTACGAGCAAGCCCGAGCTGGCATCGCACGCGCTGGAGGCCGGCCGAACCGTTTCGCTGGACGGCGTGCCGGTGTTGCCGCTCGCGCTGCCCCACGGCGATCGCGGCGTCTTCGGCTATCGGGTCGGTCCCGTCGCGTATCTCACGGACGTGAAATCGATCTCCGATGAGGTAGCGGCGCAGCTCGCGGACCTCGAGGTCCTCGTCCTCAACGCGCTCCTGCCGCAGCCGCATCCGCTGCACCTCTCGATTCCGGAAGCCATCGCGGCGGCGCAGCGCATTGGGGCGCGCCGCACCCTGCTCACGCACCTCACGCACGACGCCACGCACGCCGATCTCGCGGCGCGACTCCCGGCCGGAGTCGCTCCGGCGTACGACGGGCTGGTGATTGAGGTACGCGAGCCGTAAATTGCCCCGGCGAGGAGGGTTAGATGCCGGCCGAAGCACAAGCGACACTCACGAAGTTCAAGGACCCCAAGGTCCGTCAGAGCGCGGCGATGGACGCGCTCGTCCGCGACGCCGTGTTCGGCTCGACCGATGCCAAGGAACGGGCGCGCTGGTTGATCTGGGAGATCGGGCAGCACGCGGGCGTGCGCCCGGCGTCGATTCACGACCTGTACCTGGCGCGCGGGCGCGGCGAGGTGCCGCCGTTCACGACGCCCGCCATGAACGTGCGCGTGCTGTCGTACGACACGGGCCGGGCCATTTTCCGGGCGGCGAAGCGCCTCGATGTGGGCGCCGTCATCTGCGAGATCGCCCGCAGCGAGATCGCGTACACCGACCAACGTCCCGCCGAGTACGTCGCGGTGATGACCGCGGCGGCGCTGCGCGAGGGCTTCCCGGGGCCCCTCTTCATCCAGGGCGATCACGTCCAGGTGAACGCCAAGAAGTACGCCGCCGACGCCGAGGCGGAGCTGAGCGCGCTGCGCGCCCTGATCGAAGAGGAGCTGCACGCCGGCTTCTACAACATCGACATCGACACGTCGACCCTGGTCGACCTGTCGCAGCCCGATCTACCTTCGCAGCAGCGCGTCAACTACGAGCGCGCCGCCGAGTTCACGAAGTTCATCCGGGAGCGCGAGCCGGCAGGCGTGACGGTATCGGTTGGGGCGGAAATCGGCGAGGTCGGCGGCAAGAATTCCGACGTGCACGAACTCAAGGCCTTCATGGACGGCTACATCCGCACCCTGAAAAGCCTCGGCAAGTACGTCGGCATCTCCAAGATCTCCGTGCAGACGGGGACGAGCCACGGCGGCATGGTCCTTCCGGACGGGACGATCGCGAAGGTGCAACTCGATCTGCCGGCACTGAAGGCGTTGTCGCAGGATGCGCGCGCCAAGTACGGATTGGGGGGCGCGGTGCAGCATGGCGCCTCGACGCTGCCGCCGGAGGCCTTCTCGAACTTCCCGCAGTGCGAGGCAGTGGAGATACACCTGGCGACGAACTTCCAGACGATCGTCATGGAGCACCCCGCGCTGCCGGCCGATCTGCGGCGCGAGGTGAACGCGTGGGTGAAGACCGAGGCGAAAGAAGAATGGAAGAAGGGCGACACCGAGGAGCAATTCCTCTATAAGAGCCGCAAGAAGGCGATCGGTCCCTTCAAGAAGCGATTCTGGGATCTGCCGGAGAGCGTGCGCGCGGCGATCGGGGCCGACCTCGAGAAAACGTTCGCCTTCCTGTTCGAGCAGCTGCGCGTCAAGGGGACCCGCCAGGCGACCGACAAGTACGTGAAGCCACCCCTCGACTCGCACGCGGCCCCGCGCGCCGCCCTCGTGGCGGCTCCCGACGACGCCGAGGCGGGTGAATGAGCGATCGCGGCTCGGGGTTTGGGTCGTTTCTGTTGGGCATCGCCGTCGGCGCCGTCGTGGGCTTCCTGTTTGCGCCGGAGGCCGGTGATGACACGCGTCGCAAACTGGGCAAGCGCCTGCGCAACCTGCGCGACGCGGCCGAGGACAAGGTGGACGAGGTGCGCGGGCTGCTCGAGTCCGACGATGCGGACGACGACGAGGAGGGCGAGCAAGACGAAGAGGAAGAGGTCTCGACGCGGGAGCAGCTGCGCCGCCGGCTCGAGGCCGCTCGGCGCAGGCGGCGGCGGGAGGAGGCCCCCGCGCGCATGGAGGAGGAGGAAGAGCCCCTCGCGTGACGCTCGAGGGCGGTTGGCATCGCTCGGTGACGGGCGTCATCCGGCGCACCGTCGAAGCGGCCTACGAAGACAACATCCCCTTTCTCGCGAGTGCCCTCGCGTTCGACATCCTGCTGACAGCGATCCCGTTCGTCGGCGTCGTACTGGCGATCGTCGGCTACCTGGCCCAGCACCAGATCGCGACCAACCAGGTGAACGTCCACGATCTCCTACAGCGCTTTCTGCCCGACGATGCCCGCGCCTTTGCCACCGTCGAGAACGCCCTGGCTGCCCTCGTGGCGGCGCGTGGCCGGCTCACGCTGATCGGCGTGCCGCTCTTCCTGTGGTTTTCGACGCGCCTGTTCGGCGGTCTGCGGGCCGCGCTCAACGAAGTCTTCGACACGGACGAGCGCCGTCCCTGGCCCCTCGCCAAGCTCCTCGACCTCGCGATGGTGCTCGTGACCGGCGCCCTGCTCGTCGCGAATGCCTACCTCACGACCGTCGGCGGGCTGATCGCCTACTTCGCCGCCCTGACGCTCGGCACGGTGCTCTTCTTTCTCATCTTCAAGTTCCTGCCGAGCCGCCGCATCTACTGGCGGACCGGGCTCGTCGCGTCGCTCTTCTGCGGCGTGGGGTTCGAGATCGCCAAGCGACTGTACGCGCTGTACGTGCAGCGCTTCGCGACGTTCGATCGGCTCGCCTCGGATGCCAACGTTCTGGGCTTCCTCTTGTTCCTACTGTGGCTGTACATCACCGCCTACCTCTTTCTGCTGGGCGGCGAGGTGGCGGAGACGTACGACCTGATGCGCATGCGGCGCCTGCAACGGGTGCAGCTCGGGTGACGGCCACGCCCCCCCCGATCGACCTTCGGTCCGACACGGTGACGAAGCCGTCGCCGGCGATGCGCCGCGCGATGGCGGAGGCGGAGGTCGGCGATGACGTGCTCGACGGCGACCCCACGACCCGCCGTCTCGAGGCCCGCATCGCCGCGCTGTTGGGCACCGAGGATGCGCTCTTTTTCCCGTCCGGCACGCAGGCGAATCAGACGGGGATCGCGTTGGTCACCAGGCCCGGCACCGAGCTGCTGCTGGAGGCGAACGCGCACCTCGTGCACTACGAGATGGCCGGGCTGGCGGCGCTGTGGGGTGTGCAGATCAAGACGATTGCCACGACGGATGGTCTGCTGACGCCGGACCTCGTGCGCGCCGCCGTGCGGCCCCCGTCGCCCTTCGCGCCGCGCAGCAGCGCCTTGGCGATCGAGAACACGCACAACGCCGCCGGCGGCCGCGTCCTCGGCCCCGACCCGTTCGACCTCGTCGTGCAGTCCGCGCGCGCCCACGGCCTCGCCGTGCACCTGGACGGCGCGCGCCTGTGGAACGCGGCGGCGGCCGCGGGCGTCCCGCCGGCGCGGCTCGCGCGCGGTGTCGATACGGTCATGGTCAGCGTCTCGAAGGGACTCGGATGTCCCGTCGGGTCGTGCCTGGGGTTCGCCAAGGATCTGCGTCCGCGCGCCTGGGAGATCCGCAAACGGCTGGGCGGAGGCATGCGCCAATCGGGGATCCTCGCCGCCGCGGCCCTCTACGCGCTGGACCAGAACCTGCCGCGCATCGCGGAAGATCATGCAAACGCGCGCCGCTTCGCCGATCTGCTGGCAGATTGTGCGACCCTTCGCCCCTGGATTCCGGAGACGAACATCGTGATCCTCGATCTGGTTCGCGACACCGATTCGTCGGAGACGGTGGTCCCCCGGCTCGCGCAGGCCGGCGTGCTGGTCGTGTCGTCCGGCCCGCGGCGCATCAAAGCCGTCATGCACCTGGACGTGAGCGAGGACGACGTGGAGCGCGCCGCGCGGCTCATCGCGGAGGAATTGCGGTGACCGCGCCAGCCCCCGCGTCGCTCGCGATGCCGATGGACCGGGCCATCCTGTGGAACCCGGTCAAGAAGGAAGGGGCGGGGCGCCCCTCCGGGCGCGCCCCCTACCCGGTGTTCTTCCAGCAGGAGGCGGTGGTCGCGTTGCAGGACCACCTCAAGGCCTCGCCTCAGCAGGCGATCTTCGGCTTCCTCGCCGGTTCGCTGTATCGCGATCCGGAGACGGGCGTGCTCTTCGCCATCATCGACAAGACCCTGCGCTTGAACCAGGCGATCTATGGCGACAAGACCGAAGTCGTCGTCGCGCGCCTCTGGGACCGGATGCAGGAGCAGTTGGCGCGCGCCTCCGGACGAGTGCTCGGCTGGTATCACAGCCATCCGGGGCAGGGGCTGGGGCTGACGACGCATGATGTCGAAACACACGTGAAGTTCTTCACCGAGCCGTGGCAGGTCGCGGTGGTCGTGTCATCGGAAGCCGAAGGGGTCATCGGCGGGTTCTTCCGCTCGGGATCGAGCCAGGCGTGGGCGGAGACGCCGCTGTCGTTCTACGAGCTGCTGCAGCCAGACTCGATCCGCGCCGACGGCAAGAAGCGGTCGTTCATCACGTGGAAGAACTACAAGGCCTTCAATCCGATGTCGCCGAAGGCTCCTGCGAAGGCGCCCCCGAAGACCGACGAGCTTGCGATCATCAAGAACAGCGCGGACGACGAGCCAGCGCCCGCTCCAACGGCGAAGACACGGCCTGCGGCGCCCGTCTTCGTCCCTGACGAGCCGCGGGCTCCTGCCCCGCCGGCTCCGCCCCGCGCCAAGGCTGCCACGCCGGCTCCAGCCGCACCGCCAGCTCCGCCTCCGCGACCATCCTCACGCGGCGCTCCCCGGCGGACGCCGGCGCCGTCGTTCCGACTCCTCGATGAGAAGGGCGAGTCCGGGGGGAAGGGGCGTGCGCCCTTGCGCCGCCGCCGCTCGCGACGCGGGCTCTGGTACACGCTCTTGGCCTTGCTGCTGATTGTCGGCGGTGGGGCGGCAGCCGGGTACTGGTATTACTTCCTCAGCCAGCCCGGCGCCCCGCTGCCCTTTGGCCTGCAGTCCCTGCCATTCGGCTTGCGGCCCGGGACGCCGTCCCCGACGGCCACGCCGTCCTCGGCAACGAGGCCCACGCCGGCGTCTCGCCAGCTCCAAGACACGACCTTCGTGCGCTTTGACCGCCTCAGCGATACCCTGTCGACCGCGGTACGGAACTACTACGATCGTGCGGCGCTGTTCGCGAGGCGGCAAATCGATTGCGCCGCGCTGGCGCGCGGGTACGTCGCCGTCCAGAATGTCTGGATCAACTACAACGCGGAGCGCAAGGACCGAATCGAGTCCTTCGACGCGCGCCGGACGGCGCGCGATCAGGGACTCTACGCCGGGATGGACTCCGTGGAAAGCCAGTTCGAGAAGTCCCGGTGCCCGCGCCCCTGAGCCTCGTCCTCATCGTCTGGCTCGTGGCGCAAGGCGTCGCGCCGCTGCGCAAGAGCGACCTGGTGCGCCTGCTCTCCGGGTCGGTCATGTCGCAGGAGGAAATGGCGCAGCTCGTCCGCCGCAACTGCCTCAGCTTTGCGCCGACGGACCGGGATCGCGCCGATTTCCAGCGCCTCGGCGCCGAGGCTCCGGTGCTCGCCGCCGTCGACGCCTGCGCGCGTCGCGCCAGCCGTCCCGTGGTGACGACACGCCCCCCCTCGAATCGAGTCACCACGCCGACGCCCACTCCCGTCACGCGCAGCGCGCCCACGCCGCAACCGCCACCGCCACGGGCTCCACCGCCGGTGCACGTGTCGCCGGACCGCAGCGGTTTCGTCGCCGGCGGTGGCCAGAGCGGGCCGGCGGGCCAGCGCCTCCCGCGGGCGCTCGTGTTCGAGGCCCGTGACAGCGCGGGCAAGCCGCTCGCCGGCCAGACCGTCACGTTCACGGGCATCAACGCCCGGATCGAACCGCCGTCGCCCGCGACTGACGTCGAGGGACGCGTGCGCGTCGCCGTGATTCTCGCCGAGCGCACCGGCTCGGCGATCGTGCTCGCCGTCGCGGGCGACGTGGAAAAGCAGGCGGCGTTCAGAGTGACGGTCGGTACCGTGTCGCAGCTCGTGGTGGCGTGCGGGGCGTCGGACTTGTCGGGGGGGGGGCGCGTCGTACTGCGCCCCGACACCGTGGCCGAGCTGCGCGTCAGCGCGCGGGACGCATACGGCAACGGCGCCCGGCTCAGCGGGCTCAGGGCGGCAGTCGCCGACGCGCGGATCCTGCGCGTGCAGCGTATCGCGGAGGACAGCATCGCGGGCACGGTCACCCTCAGGCCCGATCAGGCGGGGACCACGAGCCTCGCCTTAATCGCGAACGGCCTGCGCCAGTACGTGACCGTCACCGTGCCGCCCCGCGCGGCGCCGGGGAAGACCGACTGCCCCTGAGAACGTCTGGGAGGTGTTTCAGATCAGTAACAGTTTTGAAGCTGACCGGGTATCGCGCGGGTGTAGGCATTCCGGTCGGCCCCGAATCGCAGCACGCGATCGATCCGCAACCTCCTTATGACAATGGACTTACGACAGGCGCCGAGACCCCAAATGGGAGCGCTGCCGCGGCGAGGAAGTTGCTATGTGTTACGGCGATGGATGCCGACCTGGGCAGCTTCGGACCCGATCGCCTCGTGAATGACACGCCGTCACCCGGCGTAAGCCTGACCGCGCCGGGAGGCGCCTCCCGCGAACGGCCGATGCCGGTTGGCTCCGCCATCCTGTGGACGCCCGTCGGTCTCGCCGGCGCCCTGCCCGCGTATCCGATCTTCTTCACGCAGCACGCGCTCGACGCCGTGCACGCCCCACTCGCCGGTCTCCCCGAGGGGGCATCGTCGCTGGGGTTTTTGGTCGGCGGCATTTACCAGACTCCCGACACGCACGCGCCCTACATGGTCATCGAGTCTACGATCCACCTCCCGTGGTCGATCGGGGGCGATCATCTGGCGGCGGCGCTG
Source organism: Gemmatimonadales bacterium (assembly GCA_036004745.1). GTDB lineage: Bacteria > Gemmatimonadota > Gemmatimonadetes > Gemmatimonadales > GWC2-71-9 > 20CM-2-65-7. Next base: position 45,751 of record DASYRD010000031.1, read on the forward strand.
AAGCAGGGACGGATCATCGCCCAGGAAGAAGTGCGTCGCAGCGGCGCGCAGCTGCTGGGATGGTATCACAGTCACGTGGCGCCGCACGCGCGGCTCTCGGTCAGCGATGTCGCCGCGCACGTGGCGTGCTTCGATCAGCCCTGGAACATCGCGCTCGTGGTGGCGCGGGCCACGCAGCTCACGGGTGGCATCTTCCGCATCGCGTCACGCACGGCCTGGTCGAACGAGTACTTGCCGTTCTACGAGCTGCCCGACGATGACGCCCCGCTGCCCGAAGGGCTCCCCGTTTCACATTTGACGTGGGCGAACTACCGGACGCAGGGCGTCGAGCTGTCGACGGCCCTCACGGCGGGAGTGTTTGACGTCGGTCCGCCCTTGTTGTTGTTCGACGATGAGGGCGACGACGAAGGTCGCCCGCTCCCCGCGCCGCTGCGGCGCCGGTCGCTGCCCGCGCCCCTGATCAAAGCCGTCCGGTTCGGCGCGCTGGGGCTCGTGGCGGGCGCCTCGCTGTTCGGCGCCTACCGGGTATTCGCATCGGGACCCGATCGCGGCGGGGCCGGCGCCGGCGGCAGCGTGGCCATCGCCACGCCGGAGCGCCTCGACCGGCTCGCCGACACCGTCGCCTTCGCGGTCACGGCGTTTGAGATCCGGCTGCGGCTCTTTGACGGCCGCAAGATGTTGTGCGCCGACCTGTCGCTGGGCCTCGTGGACCTCGAGTCGCGCTGGATGGCGCTGAGTGCGGCGCGAAGAGCCGCCACCGCGACCCTCGATTCCGCGCACGTCGCCCGTGACCGTCGCTTGAACGCCGACGTGGGCGCCGTCGAGCGGGGGTTTGCCCGCACCGGCTGTCCTCGACCGTGATCCCAGGCCGCGACATGCACAGAGCTCGAATTGCCGCCCTGCTGTTCCTGATCGTTCTCCCGGTGGCCGCGTCCGCGCAGCGCGGTGCGCCGCTCCTGAAGACCGACCTGATCGACTTGCTATCGAGCCCGGTCATTCCGCATCAGGAGATCGCGGACCTGGTGCGCCGCAACTGTCTGGCGTTCCGGCCCACCGATCGCGATTGGACCGACTTCCGCAGCCTCGGCGCAGCGCCCGATGTCGTGGCCAGCATCACCGGCTGCGCGTCGGGACGATTCCCCGTCGCCGGAGGGGGCGCCACCGCTGCCGCGCCGCTCGGCGCCGCGCCGGTGACGGCGACGTCGCTTCAGGTGATGCTGCGCCAGCCGCGCATCCAGGCCGCCGCCGGGAGCCAGGCGCGCATCGTCGTTCTTGCCGCACGGGGCGGCCTGCCGCAACCCGGCGCGCAGCTGATGCTGCGCGGCAGCGCGGCCATCGATGGTGGGTCGGGTGGCTCGGGAGCATCCGGCCGCGACATGGTGGTCGCCACCGACGACAGCGGCTTCGCCGTGTTCGCGGTGCGCGTGGGACGGCGACTCGCGTCGTACCGTCTGGAAATCGCTCCGGCGGCGGGCGGGACCTTCCCGGGCCGTCCGGTCGTGGAAGTGATCGTGCGGTCTGGTCCGCCGGCGACAGCCATCGCAGAGCCGCGGGAGATCCTGTTCGATACCGGGCTCGACTCGCTCGTGCCGGTGGCGGTCACCGTGCGCGACTCGATCGGCCACCCGGTGCGCGGGGAGCCGGTCGTGTTCCGCGGTACCACGGCCGAGATGGGATTCGTTCCGGATACGGCGGTGACCGATTCGCTGGGACGCGTGCGCATGGTCGTCGCGCGCAGCGCCATCAGGCGCAAGGGGACGATCCAAGTACAGGTTCGTGACAAGCCGATGGCCGCGTTCGACATCGTCATCGGCATGCCGCTCGGCGACGGCGAAACCGACTTCTTGCCGATCAAGATCGCGAGCGGGTCTGCCGGAAACGGTCTGGGCGAGCCCGTGGTCTTCCAGGCGCGCACCAGACTGGGACGCCCGGCGGTGGGCCGCACGGTGATGTTCCGGGCGGTCAACGCCACGCTCATGCCGTCCACCGTCGTCACGGACTCCCTGGGGCGCGCCCGGGTCGAGGTCACCCTGGGCGAGCGTGTCGGCCCAGCCACGCTCTGGGCGACCGTCGATTCGGTCGAGAAACACGTGAACCTGCAGGTTGACCCCGGCCCGGCGGTCGAGCTGGTGCTGGAGCACAACGGCTTCCGCGTGAACGGGCGCTGGGTGGGCGTGGGCCTCGACACCGTATTCGTCGTTCGCTTCCGGATGTTGGACGCGTTCGGCAACAGCACGGACGTGGCGGGCCTGGCGCGCATGCTGCGGGCCACGCCGATCAACAAGCAGATTCCCATCGTCCGCGTGGTGAGCGTCGAGGAAGAGCCGACCGCGGTAGCACTGACGCTCAAGGCGATTCAAACGGGCCGCGCCAGCGTCAAGCTGCGCACCGCCGACATCTCCGCCGCGTTCCTGGTCGAAGTGGTGGACGTCCGCCGCTAAGGCTATCTTTCCCTCGCCCCAGGTCCGCAGGCTTTCCGCTCGCGAAACGCGTCAGGCCCCCGCAGGGAGCAGCGCTAAGCGATGTCGGGATTCGTTGCGGGTGCCTGGGGCATTCTACTGGTATCCCGTAAACGGTAAAGCGTGTCCTGACGCACCGCGGCGAACAGGTAACCGTCTAACCGACTAGATTCCCCAGCCTAATGATTGCTCTCGCTCGGAAGTACCGCCCCAAGCAATTCGCCGACCTCATCGTCCAGGACCACGTCGCGGCGGCCCTGCGCGGCGCCGTCGCGCAGGGGCGCGTCGCGCACGGGTACCTGTTTGCGGGTCCCCGCGGCGTCGGGAAAACGACCGCGGCTCGCATTCTGGCGATGGCGCTCAACTGCGAGCGGCCCGCCGGCACCCCGCCCGGTGAGCCGTGCGGCGCCTGCGACTCGTGCCGGCGCGTCTGGAATGGTCTCGCCAATCTCGACGTCGTAGAGCTCGACGCCGCCTCGAACCGCGGCGTGGACGACGCGCGTGACCTGCGCGAGCGGGCCATGTATGCCGCGAGCGGCGAGACGCGATCCAAGGTGTACATCGTCGACGAGGCGCACATGCTGACGCGCGAGGCGTGGAACGCGCTCCTCAAGATTCTCGAGGAGCCGCCGCCGCGCGTCGTGTTCGTGTTCGCGACCACGGAGCCGCAGAAGATCGCGAACACGGCGGCGCCGATCCTGTCGCGGCTGCAGCGCTTCGATTTTCGCCGCATCGGCCCGCACGCCATCGTGGCTCGGCTCAAGCAGGTGCTTGCCGAAGAGAAGCTCGCCGCCGAGGATGACGCGCTCCACCTGATTGCCAAGAGCGCTGACGGGGGCATGCGCGACGGCCTGTCGCTCCTCGATCAGGTGCTGTCGTTCGGCGAAGGGCCCGTCACCGCCGCACGCGTGCGCGATGTGCTCGGCCTCATCCCGGACGACTCCTACGGCGAGATGCTGCGCTGCATCGTCGAGCACGATGCCGCGGCCGTCTTCCCGCTCGTGGACCGCCTCGTCGAGGCCGGTGCCGACTTGAGCGAATTCGTGAGCGGCGCCGGTGAAACGCTGCGCGCGCTGCTGCTCACGGGCGTCGGTGGCCAGCCGGAAGGACTGACGGAGCGGATGCAGCAACTGATCCGGACGTACAGCCCCACGCTCCCAGCTCCCGACGCCTTACGCCTGCTCTCGGTGTTGAGCGAGATGGAGGAACGCATCCGTCGCGGCGGCAATACGCGACTGGCCGTGGAGTTGCTGCTGCTGCGTTGGGCTATGGCGGATCGGACGGTCGCGCTCGGTGAGGTGATGGATGCGCTAAAAGGCGGCGGGCCGACGGGCGGACGGCCTGACGGGCGTACCAACCCTGCGCGGGTGCTGCGGGATGTGGCGCCGAGCACTCCGCCTGCGTCCGCCCGTCCGCCCGTCAGCCCGTCCGCCCCGCCGGAGCAGGGCCCCCTCTCGCTCGATCACCTCCGCGCCGTCTGGCCCCAGATCGTCGCCGACGCGCGCGTCAAAGCGCCGATGATCGGCAGTCTCCTCGCCGAAGCCACGGTGAGCGGCGTCGAAGGCTCGGTCGTGACGCTGCGGCCCGCGCACGCGGGACACGCGGAAGGACTCGAGCGGCAGCGCGAGCTCCTGAGTCAGGTCATCGCGCGTTACGTCACGGAGCCGGTGCGCGTGAAGCTGATGCCGGCGGGTGCCGGTGCCGCGGGAGCGTCGCCGGAGCGTCCGGCGCGCCTGACGGCGGAGGGTGCCAACGCCGAGCGGTTGAAGGTGCTGCGCGGCAAGGACCCGACGCTGAACGCCGCTGTCGACGCGTTAGATTTGGAGTTGCTCGAGTAGCTTGCCACCCATTCCGGCGAGGGGTAACTTTCGACGTATGGCGGATTTATCCAGTTTGCTGCAGTTCCAGCAGCAGATGCAGGGCCGGTTGTCTGAGATCCAATCGCAGCTGGCGCAGCAGACGGTGACGGTGTCGGCCGGCGGGGGCATCGTCCAGGCCACGGCCGACGGGCGCGGGCAGATCCGCGCCATCAAGATCGACCCGCAGGCAGTCAGCCAGGGCGACGTCGAGATGCTGGAAGATCTCGTGCTCGCCGCGGTGGCGGAGGCGCAGAAACGCGCCGCCGAGATGTACCAGGCGGAGGTGCGGAAGCTGGCGTCGGGCCTGCCGTTCCCGTTACAATTGCCGCCACTCTAGCGCCGTGTCGGCCATCGAGGAGCTCGTGGCGGAGCTGGCCAAGCTCCCCGGCATCGGGCGTAAGACGGCGCAGCGGCTCACGTTTTTCCTGCTGAAGCAGCCCGCGGAAGCCGCGGAGCGGTTGGCGGAGGCGATTCGGCGAGTCCGCGGTCGCGTCACGGCGTGCGGGTCGTGCGGGAACCTCTCCGAGGACGATCCGTGTCCCATCTGCCGCGATCCCCGTCGCGACGCCACGTTGCTGTGCGTCGTCGAAGAGTCGGCGGACGTCGGGGCGATCGAACGCGCCGGGCGTTACCGCGGGCGTTATCACGTCCTGGGCGGCCGGCTGTCGCCGCTCGAAGGCGTCGGCCCGGATCAGTTGCACCTGGCTGAGCTGGTGGCCCGCGTGTCCAACGGGTCGGGCGTACGGGAGGTCATCGTCGCGACGAACCCCTCGATGGAGGGGGAAGCCACGGCGACCTACCTCCAGCAGGTGCTGAAGCCCACTGGCGTTCGCGTCACGCGGATCGCGCGGGGGCTGCCAGTGGGAGGGGATCTCGAGTACGCCGACGCGGTCACGATCGCGCAGGCGCTGTCGGCGCGGCGCGACATGTCTGAGACCGAGTGACCTGAAGGAGGCGCATGGCAGGGGCGGCAAGCTGGTCGTTTAACGAGAGCGACTTCAAGCAGATCCAGACGCACCTCCAAGCGTATCTCCGGGAGTCGAACGCCCGCTGCGCGCTGCTCGTCGACCGCAACGGCCAGCTCGTGGCCACGGTGGGCGAGACGCCGACATTCGACCCCACCGCGTTCGCGTCCCTCACCGCGGCCGATTTCAGCGCCAACGATCAGCTTGCCAAAATGATCGGCGAGCCGGAGTTCGCGTCGCTCGTCCATCAGGGCGAGCGCGAGTCCATGTTCCTCGCCGACGTCGCCAAGCGCGTCATCCTCGTCGTGTTGTTCGATCAGCGCGCCACGCTGGGCCTCGTCAAGCTCAAAGCCAAAGCCGTAGTCGAGAGTCTCAACAAAGTCTTCGCGGAGATGTTCAATCGTGTGGGCACCGGGCAGGCGCAACAGAAGGGTCTGCTCGAAGGGGCGGAAGACGAAATTGACAAACTCTTCGGTTAAGGGGACGCGCCCATGTCGATGATCAACTACGCGTCCCGCGAGATCAACTGTAAGCTCGTGTACTACGGACCGGGGCTCGGCGGCAAGACGACGAATCTGGAGCATGTGTACCAGAAAGTGTCCCCCAACACGCGCGGCAAGATGATTTCGCTCGCGACGGAAACCGAGCGCACGCTCTTTTTCGACTTTCTACCGGTGGACCTGGGGACGATCCGCGGTTTCAAAACGCGCTTCCATCTGTACACGGTGCCGGGGCAGGTGTACTACAACGCCAGCCGCAAGCTCATCTTGAAGGGCGTGGACGGCATCGTGTTCGTCGCGGACAGCCAGATCGAGCGGATGGAAGCGAACGTCGAATCGATGCAGAACCTGTACGACAACATGGCGGAGTACGGGTACGATCTCACCAAGATTCCGTTCATCATTCAGTACAACAAGCGCGACCTGCCCAACGCCGCGCCGATCAAGGACCTCCAGGCGGCGCTCAACCCCGGCTGGCCCGTAGAGGACGCGGCGCTGCAGAAGGTGACGCCCGATCCCGCGCATCCCGGAGAAAACCTGCTCGAAAAAGTGGGGGGCGAATGGATCGGC
>DASYRD010000032.1:0-70400 GCA_036004745.1 Gemmatimonadales bacterium
ACGGGCTTCCCGAAACCGATGAATGGTGTGACGAGGATGAGCCGGCGGCCGTTTGTGGTGCGCTCTCTAGGAAAGAACTTGGCCTTGGGAAAGTCAACGAACTGCTCCAGGAAATCCTGAAAGATGGCCCACATGGTGAACTGCTCGGCGGCATTCAACTCGAGCAGCTCGCCGTACTTCTGAATGAACATCCTTCCTGCGCCCGCTCGCAATTCTGCGCTGATGAGTAGATGCTCAATGCCGTGCTGTTTTTGAGCATCGAGGAGAGCTTTGCGGATATACGGGAGTTGCAGTTGGTGGCTCGTTCGAAGTGCCCGGAGCACGGCCACCTGGAGAAGGTCGTTGAACGAGAGACGTCCATCGGACGGATCAGATTGCTCGATCACCGACTGAAAACGTCCGCCACCGCGAGCTAGGGGATAGGGATAGCCCCGTAGCCATGCGCTGACCGTCGCCGGTGGCATGCCCACGGCCCTCGCAACTTCGCGAGTTGTGTAGCGGGGTCGGTCGCGAAGGTCGGCGTCGTCCTGCTTCATTGGATGTACCGCCTCCTACCGGGCAATAGGTGCGGTTTGGAGGAATGGACCCAGTTTCGGCAACCTACGCGAGAAGGTGAAAGGGGTCAATAGAGAACGCCGGCACCCAGGCGGACGCATTGGTCGACCGTCGCACCGACGAGCCAGACGGACCCGAATCCGAAGCGCGTTATCGGGCTGCCGTACCGCGACAGGTAGGACGCGACCACCGCGCCCTCCGCCAACGGACCAGCGTGGAGTGCGTCGAGCGCGAGGATCATGCATGCGCGATCGGCCGATGTCGTTCGCGTGACCTTGTGCTGGATGGAATCTTCGATCCACTCGACCGCACCCGACATCCCAGCCACCGTCGTACCGGACCCGCGGCTCGCCTGCTGCCACAGCCCCGGGTCGCGGGGCACAGACGTGACTTGCAGCGGGTACGACCCGCCCGGCGTGTCAATCCATCTGTCCACGCCGTCTGCATCCACGCCGGATCGCACGCTAACCGCGACGCCCTCGCGCTGCAGACATGCGCGAATCACCTTCGCAACCCGATGCTCACCTCGTGTCCCGAGGCCCGGCGGCCCCGCGATCTCTATCGAAAGAGTTCCAGCGCTGGAGATCCGCGCCTGGGAACGCGCTTGGGGGGCGTTCACCGTGGTGACGGTGTCACCGCTGCCCTGCTCGGCACCGGAGATGATGATCGTGGGGGCATGGCCCGTGCACATGTAGGGGCCGGGCTCCACTTTGAGATTGTAGTCCATCGAATCGTCCTCGCGTGGGCTGGCCAGCGACCTAGCCCGTAGCGGAATGATAACTAGAGCGCGTGAACGGGCGGCGTAGTACGTTCCGATAGTCGCACTCACGCGCCCCTGCAGCACGCGGGGGCGCGTTCTCGTATCTTGAAGCCCGTGGACGCCAACCCCTCGAAAGAGTGGAGGATTACGCGACGCCTCCGGCGTCTCGCGCACAGATACCTCCCTCCCCCACGGCGATTCCTGCTCCTGGCGTCAGTGAACGTTTTGGCCGCCGCGATAGCTGTCTGGTCTCTTTTTTTCGTCTATCGAGCATTCCGTGCCTTGTATGCCCCACTGCCGGAACAATGGGACCTGCAGGTTGCAGTCTTCGCCGCCGTCGCAACGCTTCCCCACTTGCTCGTTGAGATCTTCGCACGCGTGGCCGTGAAGCTCGGAAAAGATCTCCGACCTGGTGACCACAGAATCGGTTTTCGAAATGTTGGCGCGTACCTGGGCGTCGTGGAGCGCGTCCTCTTTCTCGGCGCACTGGTGGCTGGTTACCCCGAATTCATCGCGGCCTGGTTCGTGTTCAAGGGAATCGCTGGCTACCGGGTTGGACTACCCGAGGCGCGGGCACGGCGCACGTTCCAATTGTTCCTGCTAAACAACGCGGTGTCGCTGGCGGGCGTCGCCTTGGGTTGGCTCGTATGGAATCTGCTCAGCTTGCCGGTCTTCAAGCCGAACTAGGCCGGGTTACCTGGAGAAGGGGTTTCTGATGAACGGGATCATCGACCCAGCGTGGTTCTATTCGTCACTCGCACAGGCATCAGCGGCGATTGTCGGTTTGGTGGGTGCCGTGTTGGGGAGCCGCATCCTCGACCATGTCACGCTCATGCGAACCGAGCGGAAGGAGGTCGACCGCTTCATAGGCGCAGTACGCCAAACACTGGACGCTCGTGCGGAGGAGTGGCGCACCTTCCGCCAGTATCTTGACAGAGAAATACAGGCAGACAAGCAAGCACTATCAGAAGGAAAGGTCACACGAGACGTTAATGAGGCCTGGACCTTTGGGAGCAGGAGTCGCATCGGCCTGCAGGCCACGCATGTGACGCCTCACCTGCAAGACCTCGAGCAGAACCTCTCGACACTTGAACGCGTGTCGCCGTGCTACGGCGCATTACCCACGGGAGGGCTAGAGATTGACGCGCTTCCGGGATGGGCCGCCAGGCTTCGGACGGGCGGATTGGAACTCTTTCCCGAGAGCCACCCGACGAGGACCCAGCTCGTTTCCGACGCCGCGCTGCTGGTTCAACTCTTCGAGGAAACCGACCGCTTTCGGCGTCGGGTCATACCGAAGGCATTCGTTGTAGTGTTGGTCCTGCTACTCGTGCTGGCAGCGACCGGAATCGTGTGGCCGCTCGCAACATTACCGGGCCTCCCGGGCTCCACAAAGTGTCTGATGATGCTCGGCCTTGTCGTCGGAGTGTTCGGACTCCTCAGCTTTTTCGGCTACCAACTGTACGAACTCAAGCGCTTGGTTGCTTTGTCCTGGCTCCCTCGCTAACGGCGGCCACGCTCTGACACTGTTTCCGTCACTGACCGCACGCCTAACCTGACACTGAGAAGCCCCGGCAACCGTGCAACTGGCTGCCGGGGCTCACGTTTCTTACATGGGCCTGAGTGGAGTTGAACCATTGACCTCATGCTTATCAGGCGTGCGCTCTAACCACCTGAGCTACAGGCCCGGCTACTAAGACGCTCAGACGCCGAGAGGCCTAGGCGCCTAGGCGACTCGGCGTCTGTCCTTCAATCCCACTCCCGCTTCGGCCCCTTCTTGGGCCGGAATTCATCCTCGTCCCCCTCGTCGAACTCGTCGTCCAGATCGTCGTAGTCGTCGGCGTCCTCGCCGTCCTCGTCGTCAAGCTCGTCTTCATCCAGATCGTCGTCGAAGTCTTCGTCGAGATCCTTGTCCTCTTCGAATTCTCCGAACTCCTCGTCGACGTCGTCGCTCCTGCGCTTGAGCGACCAATCCGTCGACGTCTCGCGGGCCAGCATTGCCACCTCCGGCTGGGGTTCGAGTCGAACGACCCTCCTCCACTCCCTACTCCTCCGATGCGGCTCGCTTCTCGCTGCGGGCCAACTTGCGGCGGTCGGTGCCGCCCAACAGGCGCTTGCGGAGTCGCAGGGACGACGGCGTGACCTCGATCAGCTCGTCGTCCTCAATGTACTCCAGCGCTGCTTCCAGGGTCACTTGGCGCGGCGGCTCCAACATAATCATCTCGTCGGACGCCGTGGTGCGCATGTTCGTCAGCTTCTTTTCCTTCGTGGCGTTCACGTCCATATCGCCTGCCCGCGCGTGCTCGCCCACGATCATCCCTTCGTACACCGCATCCCCGGGTTGGACGAACATGGTACTGCGCTCCTGGAGATTAAACAGGGCGAAGGCTACCGCCACCCCCTCCCGGTCCGCCACCAAGACCCCCCGGCTCCGCCCCGAGATCGGACCCGCCCAGGGCCCATACTCGAAAAAGCGGTGGTGGATGATTCCCGTCCCGCGCGTATCCGTCAAGAACTCCGACCGGTACCCCAGCAGCCCCCGGGCCGGTACGCTGAACCGCATACGCACCATCCCCAGGCCGGGATTCCGCATGTCCAGCATGGTCGCGCGCCGCGGCCCCAGCTTCTCCATCACCACGCCCACGTAACCCTCAGGCGTGTCGATCATCAGCTCCTCGTACGGCTCGAGGCGCTCGCCATTAGGCCCTTCACGGGGAATAACCCGCGGCCGGCTCACCTGGAACTCGTAGCCCTCCCGCCGCATCGTCTCCATCAGGATGCCGAGGTGCAGCTCCCCCCGCCCTGACACCGTGAAGGCGTAGGGCGTGTCGGTGTCCTCGACGCGGAGCGCGACGTTGCGCTCGAGCTCGCGGTACAGCCTCTCCCGCAGGTGGCGCCCCGTCACAAACTTCCCCTCGCGACCCGCGAAGGGCGAGTTGTTCACCAGCATGTCCACCGAGATCGTCGGCTCCTCGACCGCGATGCCCGCCAGCCGGTCGAGATGATCGGGAGCCGTGATCGTCTTGCCGATCTCGACGCCCGCGATCCCGGCAATGGCCACGATCTCGCCGGCGCTGGCTGTTTCGACCTCGGCCCGCTCGAGTCCCTCGAACGCGAACAACTTCACGATGCGCGCCTGCTCGAACGTGCCGTCCCCAACCGGACCCGGCGCGCCGATCGGCAGCAACGCCACCTGGTCGCCGACGTTGACGTGGCCGCGCTCGATCCGCCCGATCCCGATGCGCCCCAGGTACGACGAATAGTCGAGCGTCGAGATCAGCATCTGGAACGGCCCGTTCACGTCCGCTTGCGGCGGCGGAATCGTCGCGAGAATCGTGTCGAACATCGGCTTCAGGTCCGTGCCCGGCACCGCCAGGTCAGGGGTCGCCGTCCCCGCCCGGCTCGACGTATAAAGGAACGGACAGTTGAACTGCTCCGGCGTCGCCTCGAGGTCCATCAGCAGCTCCAACACCTCGTCGTGCACGCGCAGCGGCTCGGCATCCTGGCGATCGATCTTGTTCACCAGCACGATCGGCTTGAGGCCGAGCGCCAGCGCCTTGCCCGCCACGAAGCGCGTCTGCGGCATCGGTCCCTCGGCGGCATCGACGAGCAACAGGAAGCCATTCACCATTCGCAGGATGCGCTCCACCTCACCGCCGAAATCGGCGTGCCCCGGCGTGTCCACGATGTTGATCTTCGTGTCACCCCAGCGCACCGACGTGTTCTTCGACAGGATCGTGATCCCCCGCTCGCGTTCGAGGGGGTTCGAATCCATGACGCGCTCCGCCACCTGCTGATTGGCGCGGAACACGCCGGCCTGGCGGAGCATCTGATCCACCAGGGTCGTCTTGCCGTGGTCGACGTGGGCGATGATGGCGATGTTGCGGATCTTCAAGGAGCTACCTGGGTGATGGTGTGCAATGAGGGGCGCAGTATAGGGAGGGGGCCAGCAAAATACAAGCCTAATCGCAGGTCTGATCCCGCTCCATCTGTACCGTCACATGGTTGATCCCCAGGGCCCGCATCCGATCTTGCACAGCTTCGAGCACGGGCTGGTTGTCGGTCGGGTTCCGGACCACCAAATGCCCGCTCATCGCGACCACGCCGCTGGTGACGGTCCACACATGCAGATCGTGGACCGAATCCACGCCGGGGACCGACGCGATCCGGTCGTGCACGTCCCCCAGGGCGATGTGGTTCGGCGTCGCCTCCATTAGGATGTCGGTGCTTTCCTTTATCAGGCGCCAGGCGCTCCCCAATACGAGCAGGGTGATCAACACTGAAATCAGGGGATCGGCCACGACCCACCCGGTGGCGACGACGATCCCGCCCGCGGCCAGGGCGCCCACGGATCCCAGCAGATCCCCCAGGACGTGCAGGTAGGCGCCACGCTGGTTGAGCGAGTGCTCGTGCCCGTGATGCAGGATGCGGAGGGAGACGAGGTTGGCAACGAGCCCGACCGCGGCAATGCCGAGCAGGAGTGGTCCGTCCACGGTGGGCGGCGCCTTGAGACGATGCCACGCTTCCACGCCGATGCCGATCGCGATGGCGATGAGCAGAGCCCCGTTCACCAGGGCGGCGAGGATCTCGAGCCGCAGCAAGCCGAACGACCGCTCCGGCGTCGCTGGGCGCTGCGCGACGCGCGCGACGAACAGGGCCAGCCCGAGCGCCGCCGCGTCGGCGAGCATGTGCCCCGCATCCGCGAGCAACGCGAGCGAGCCGGCGAGCCAGCCGCCCACCGCCTCGGCGATCATCACGGTCGCAGTGATCCCCAACGCGAGGGCAAGCCGGCGCCGGGTCTCGGCGCGCAGTGGCGCACGGTGTACGCATTGCGCCGGGGCGGGAAGGAAGGGTGTATCGGTCACGCTACCGCAACATAAATCCACCGGGTAGGTTCTGTCGAACCCCCATGACCGAACCCGAGATACAGTCCCTCGGCCTGCGCCTCATGGCCGTCATCGTCCTCATCGCGGCGAACGCCTTCTTCGTGGCTGCGGAGTTCGCCCTCGTCGCCGCGCGGCGCACCCGCATCGAGGCCCTGATCCGGCGCGGCGACCGCAAGGCCAAGACAGTGCAACGGGCCCTGCAGGACCTGTATCGCCAGCTCTCCGCCGCCCAGCTCGGCATCACCGTCGCCTCGATTCTGCTCGGCTACGTCGCCGAGGACACCGTGGCGCACCTGTTTCGCGAATGGTTCGCGGCGCTTCCTCCGGCGCTGAGTTTCCTGACCCGCGGCGGCGTGGCGTCGGTCGTGGCCGTGGCGATCATTTCCTTCCTGCACGTCGTGTTCGGAGAACAGGCCCCCAAGGCGTGGGCCATCACGTACCCGGAGGGCACGAGCCGCTGGATCGCCGCACCCCTGATCCTGTTTTCCTGGATCACGCGGCCCTTCACCGACCTGCTCAACTGGAGCGCCAACGGGATCGTGCGCATGATGGGCATCAAGAGCACGAACCCCGAGCACGACCGGGTACACTCGCCCGAAGAGATCCGCATGCTGGTGCAGCAGAGCCGCCAGACGGGCGGCTTGAGCAAGGCCGATGCCCGGATGCTCGAGGGCGTGTTCGAATTCAGCGAGAAGAACGCGCGCGATGTCATGACGCCCCGCACCGACATGGTGGCGCTCACCGCTGGACTCACGCTCGCCGAGGCCGCCGATGCCGTCGCGGCTGCGGGGCGATCGCGCTATCCGGTGTACGGGGAGTCGCTCGACGACATCGTGGGGACCCTCCATGCGAAGGACATCCTGCGGGGCCTGCGCGCGACGCCGGACAAGACGGTGAAAGAGATCGCGCGCCCCGCCTTTTTCGTTCCGGGCACGCGCGAAGTCGAGGACGTCCTCACGGACATGAAGCGCCAGAAAGTGCACCTCGCCATCGTGCTCGACGAGTTCGGCGGCACGGCGGGGCTCGTCACCATGGAAGATTTGCTCGAGGAGATCGTCGGCCCCATCTACGACGAGTACGACCGTCCGGCCGCGCCCACGCCGAAGGCCGCCGCCGGCAGCGGGAGCACGCCGGTCATCGCCGGCAGTGCCGAAATCCGCGACGTGAATCGTCAGTTTGGGTTGGCACTCGACGATACCGACTACACGACGATCGGCGGATTCCTCTTCGGCACGCTCGGCCGCCTCCCCAAGGTCGGGGACCGCATCACGGTGAGCGGCGCGGCGTTCGAGATCGTGGAGATGGACGGGCGGCGGGTCGGCAAGGCGCGCGTCTGGCTAACGCCGGCTCGCGAGGCGAACCGCGAGGTCTAGCGCGGCGCGCATCGACGCCGGGTCCGCCTTCCCGGTTCCCGCGATGTCGAGCGCGGTCCCGTGGTCGGGTGCGGTCCGGAGGAACGGCAGGCCCAGCGTCACGTTCACGCCGCGTCCGAATCCCGAGACCTTCACGGCCGTCATCCCGACGTCGTGGTAGGGCGCGAGCACCGCATCGAACTCCCCACGCAACGCTTTTACGAACACGGTATCGGCGGGCAGCGGCCCGGCGGCGCCGAGCGCCGTCGCGGCGGGCCGTAAGATCCGGTCGTCCTCATCTCCGAAAAGCCCGCCGTCGCCCGCGTGCGGATTGAGGGCGCACACCGCGAGCCGCGGCGTCGCCATGCCCCACCATTGGCGGAGCGCGCTCGCCGTGATGCGGCCCGCTTGCACGACGAGGTCAGTTGTCAGATGGGAAGCGACGTCCCGCAGCGGGAGATGGGTGGTCACGAGGACGACGCGCAGCTGGTCGGTCGCGAGCATCATGGCGACGGGCACATCGCCGGCGAGGTGCGCCAGGAATTCGGTGACGCCGGGGTAGCGGTAGCCCGCGGCGTGCAGCGCCTGTTTGTGAACGGGTCCGGTGACGATCGCGTCGACTTCGCCACTCAGGGCGAGTCGCGCCGCCTCCTCGATGGCTTGACCGGCAGCCCGGCCCGCATCCGACTCGGAGAGTCGCTTTACCGTTTCCCGATTCCCGACGAACCGGACATCCGCGTCGATGGCGCTCGCCAGGGCTTTTGCCACCACTTCCGGACCGATGCCGCGCGGGTCACCGGTCGTCACAGCCAGCCGCGGTCTCACGAGCTAGAGTCGGACGTCGATGTACGTCTGCCGGCGCAGCTGGTCGATGTAGTGTCGGATGGCGAGGTCGTTCCCGAGGATGTCCTTGATCCGCACCTTCACGTCTTCGAAGGCCAAGTCGCCCTCGGCATGGCGTTGCGTCACGTCGAACACGACGAACTTCGGTCGACTCGACTGGGCGCCGACGGCGACGACCGGCTTGATCCCCGCCGTCGTATCGCGCGCCAACAGGTCCTGGTACTCTTGGGGTAGCTGATTGATGGGCGCGTCCTCCGCCAGCTTCGGCTCCTCGGGATCGGCGTTCCGCGCCAACGTATCGAACGGCGCTCCCCGCGCCAGCGCATCGTGCAGGGAGTCGGCGAGGCGCCGCGCGACGGCGACTTGCGCGGGGCTCACGTCCGCCATGATCAGCACGTGGCGCGCCAGGATTTCGGCGGGTTGAATGCGATCGACCCGAATGATGTGGTAGCCGAAGGGCGTTTCGACGATGTCCGAGATCTCTCCGGGACGGAGCCGAAACGCCATGTCCTCGAACGCCTGGAACATCACGCCGCGCCGGAACCACCCCAGCTCGCCGCCCTGCTCGCGCGAGGCCGTGTCGGCCGAGAACCGTTTCGCGATGGCCGCGAAATCCCCGCCGTGCCGCAGGACCACCAGCAGCGACTCCGCAAGCTGGCGGGCGCGCGCCTTGGCGCTCGAATCGGGCTGCGGTTTGATGACGACCTGGCGGAACGAAACCGTCGCCGGACGTTTCGGCTGCTGCGCCCGGTTCGACTCCCAGAATTCGCGCATCTGCGCGTCGGTCGGCGGGATCGGCCGGAGTTTCCCCTTCTGGCGCAGGTGCTCGAAGAGTCGATCCTGGAGAATCCGTCGGCGTTGGTCGTCGCTCAGCTGCCGCCGCCACTCCTCCACGCTCCCAAGCCCGACCGCGCGCAGCTGATTCTGGAACTCGAGCTCCGAGCTGAACTGCTTGCGCGCGTTCTGATAGGTCTGCTCGACCGCGTCGAGCACTTCCTGCTCCGACACCTTCACGTTCGTATCCCGCTGTGCCTGCTGAACGACCAACTCCTCCTCGACCATGCGATCGACGATCGAGCGCCGCATCTTGGCGCGACCGGCGGAATCTTGTGGCACCTGGCCGCCCTGCGCCTGGAACCGCACTAGCTCCTCATCCACCTGGGACGAGAGGATGGGACGCGTCCCGACGATCGCCACGATCCGGTCGATAGACCGCCCCCCCCCTCCCCCCCCCGCGGGTTGCTGGGCCGTCGCCTCGTGCGAGAAGGCGCTCGCGGCGAGCAGAATCGCCGTGATCAGGCTGCGGCGCATCGTCATTGGAGGCGGCGCCGTGGAGTCGTGTCCACGCGGCCCGTCGACGGCGGCGCCGTCATGCGCGGCACTCCCGGCGATTGCGCTGAGTCAGCGGCTGCGCGTATCTCCTTGGCCCGCTCGAGCGCGCGCTGTACGCCGGACTGCTCGACGCTCCATTCGGCCTTAGCGCGCAGCGTTTCCCCCAGGAAGGGCGGCACCGGATAGAAGCGCGCGCGGCCCTTCACCAGCCGCTCGAAGTAGTCCTGGACGTGCGCCATCGCCAGGTCACGCCGCGCCTCGGGCGTGGCAGCCGAGTCGTGCAGCATCGCGGGCGTCAGGTTCAGGACCGTGCTGAGAATGCCGATCGCGGAGTCGTGTTGCGCGCGCAACTGCCCCCAGTCGTCGGCCGACAGCGTGATCCCCGCCGAGTCCGCCTGCTCCAGGAGCAGCTGGCGCTGGACGACGACCTTGAGGAATGTCGTAACCTGCTCATCGGTGGCCTGCGGGAGCGCCTGCGCGACCGACGGATCGAGCGCGGCGAGCCATCGCACAAGGTGCTTCATCTGGAACGTGCCGCCGCGGTAGCGCACCAGCGTCCGGCCGCTGCTGCGCGCGTCGTCGAGATCCTGGACCGCAGCCTTGACCATATCGGCCGCGCGGTCCACCGGCTCGATCTTCCGCTGTATCGACAGGCTGTCGAGATACAGCGAATCGAGACGGTACGTCAGCCGCTCCTCGAGGCTCGTGCGGAACGAGTCGCGCACCTCGGCGAGAGGCGGCCGCCGGATGATGTGGTAGCCGAACGGACTCTTCACAACGGGGCTCACGGCCCCCGGCGCCAACTGCCACGCCGCATCTTCGAAGGCCTGCACGAACTGCCCCCGCTCCGACACGCCGAGCGAACCGCCGCGTGCCTTCGAGCCGGGGTCCTCCGAGTACTGACTGGCCAGCCGCGCGAACCCGGCGCCCGCCGACCGCGCCTGCGACGACACGCGCACCGCGAGCGCGTGCTTCTGCGCGTCGACCGGCGGTGCGGCGCTGGACGGCACCTGGAGGAGGATGTGTTGGAAGAGGCGGGCCTCGCCGGCCGCGTAGGCCGAGTCGACCTGTTTGTCGTTGAGGTGCGCGCGGGGTTCGATGAGACGCTCGTGGAAGCGCTCCCACTTGAGTTGGGAAACGAGGGGCCACATCGCCTGCGTCATGGTCGCCGAGTCACGGAGGTTTTCCCCCCTCGCCATGGCTTGCGCCACGAGCGAGTAGTCGACCCACACGTGGGCCAGCCGGTTCAGCGCCAGGGGCTCGAGCGGAACCTGCTTGCCGCTCCCCGCGAGGTCCGCCAGACGATCGACCGTGAGGTTCTGACCGTTGGCGCGAGCGACGACCTCGGCCCGGGCCGAGAACGCGTCCCGCAGGGCGTCGCACCCGGCGACCGTGAGGACCAGCAGCACCAAACTCAACCGTCGCATCCCGTCTCCTCTTTCCTAGGCATGGTGATCCTGCAGGACGGCCGTGAGCGCCCGGACCAAGCCGGGGCCGATCGTCTCTCCGCCGAGCCGGCGGAGCCTGAGCGAGAGCGGCACCGCGCGCCGCACATCGGCCTCGAACTGCACGCGCTCCAGGGCCACCTGTAGCCCCGCGAGCCGCGGCGTGGCGTCCCGCCGAAACGTAAGCCGCGCCTCGTCGCCCTTGATCAGGACCGTTTCCAGGCCCGCCTGGGCGCCGAGCGCGCGGAGCTCGGCGACGAGGAGGAGACGCTCGGCTTCCGGGGGTAGCGGTCCGAAACGGTCGCGCAGCTCCTCGCGCACGGGCGGAATCTCGCACGGTTGCTCGGCCCGCGCCAGCCGCCGGTACAGATCGAGCTTCGCTTCGTCGTCGCCGACGTACGCGTCCGGCAGATGTGCGGGCGCGTCGAGCGTGACGTCGGGCGGAGTCCACTCCCGCGGCGCGGCCCCGGGCTCGCGCTTGAGCGCGCGCACGGTCTCTTCCAGCCACCGCAGATAGACGTCGAACCCCACCGCCTGCACGTGGCCCGACTGTTCACCGCCGAGCAGGTTGCCGGCCCCGCGAAGCTCCAAGTCGCGTAACGCGATCCGATACCCCGATCCCAAATCGGTATGATGCTCGAGGACCCGCAAACGTTCCTCCGCCTGCGCATCGACCTGATCGGGCACCAGGAGGTAGCAGTAGGCCCGCCGGTGGCTTCGACCGACGCGGCCGCGCAGTTGGTACAGCTGCGCCAGGCCCAACCGGTCCGCGCGATCGACAATCATCGTGTTCGCATTCGGGACGTCGAGCCCCGATTCCACGATCATCGTCGACGCCAGAACGTCGACTTCACCGCGAACGAACCGCGCCATCACCGCCTCGAGGTCGCTCTCCCGCATCTGTCCGTGCGCCACCGCGACGCGCGCGCGCGGCGCCAGGGCCTGCACCCGCTCCGCGATCGTCGCGATCGTTTCGATGCGGTTGTGCACGAAGAATACCTGGCCACCCCGGTCCAGTTCCCGCGCCATCGCCTCCTCGAGCAGCGCGTCGTCCCACGGCTCGACGAAGGTGAGCACCGGCGAGCGATCCTTGGGTGGCGTCTCGAGCAGAGTGAGGTCGCGCAAACCGGCGAGCGAGAGGTGCAGCGTGCGAGGGATCGGCGTCGCGGTGAGCGTCAGGACGTCGACCACCAGCTTGAGCGCCTTGAGGCGCTCCTTGTGGCGCACACCGAAGCGGTGCTCCTCGTCCACCACGAGCAAGCCGAGATCCTTGAACGCGACGTCCTTGGAGAGGAGACGATGCGTGCCGATCACCACGTCCACCTCGCCACGCTTGATCCGCTCCACGACGGCCTTGGTTTCCTTGGGACTGCGAAACCGCGATAACACTTCGTTGCGGACGGGATAATCCGCCAACCGCTCGCGGAAGGTCCGGCCGTGCTGCTCCGCCAGAATCGTCGTGGGCACCAGCACCACGACCTGCTTCCCTGCTTGCACCGCCTTGAATGCCGCCCGCACCGCCACCTCGGTCTTGCCGTATCCAACGTCGCCTACGAGCAGACGGTCCATGGGGCGCGCGCGCTCCATGTCGCGCTTGACCTCCTCCGAGGCGCGGCGCTGGTCGGGCGTGTCCTCATAAAGGAAGGCCGACTCGAGCTCGCGCTGCCAAGGCGTATCCCCGGGGAATGAGTACCCCGTCGCCAGCTGACGCCGCGCGTACAGATCGAGCAGCTCGGCCGTCATCTCGCGAATGGCGGCGCGCGCCTTGTCGCGCTGGCGTTGCCACGTCGTCGCCCCGAGGCGATGCAGCCGCGGCGGCGGGGCATCCGCGTCACCGGTGGTGCGGTACGGCTCGAGTTGATCGATCCGGTAGAGCGGCACGTTGAGCCGGTCGCCGCCTTCGTACTCCACGACCGCTACCTCGAGGGTCACCCCCTCGGCACCGACGGGGATCGTTTGCAGGCCGCGGTAGATCCCGATGCCGTGCTCGAGGTGCACGACGTAGCCACCCAGCGCCAAGGGCCGCTGCGCGGCGGCTGCCGCCGCGCTCCGGTAACGGCGCGGCCGCCGCAGCCGTCGCGCGCGCCGGAAGATCTCGTGGTCGGTCATGACGCGCAGCGACGGCAACACGAACCCGCCGTCCAGCGCGCCGACCGCGAGCGTGGCGCCGCCCTCGCCCAGGAGCTCGTCGAGACGCTCCAGCTGTCCTTCGTTGTCGCAGAGAATGACCGTCGGGGGCGGCTCCGCAGCCAGACGCCGCAGGCGCTTCAGGTCCCGTTCGACCGGCTCCGGGGGCGCGAGCGGAAAGCGCTGGTCGGTTTCGGCGGCGCCGACGGCCACGCGTCCGAACCGCTCGAGCCGTTGCCTCCATACGCGAGGATCGATGAACAACGCCTCGCGTGCCGGCGGCTCCTCGCCGAGGCGCCGGGCCACCTCGAGGTGGTGCGCCGCGTCGGCCCAGGCGCGATCCACCTCCCGGCCCACCGAAGACTCCTCGTCCACGACGAGCAGCGTGTCCGTGGGAAGGAGGTCCAGGAGCGACGAACGCACCTGCCCTCCCTCTCCCACTCCCCGATCCTCGGCCTTCACAGGGAGCACGGTGATGCGATCGATCCCGTCTCCCGAGCGTTGCGTGTCGAGATCGAAGCTGCGCAATGAAGCAATCTCGTCTCCCCACCATTCGACGCGCGCCGGCGCGGCCATGCCGAAGCCGTACACGTCGAGGATGCCGCCGCGCACACTGAACTGCGCCACCTCAGTCACCGTCGCGACGCGTTCGTAGCCCATGCGCTCGAGGCGGGCGGTGACTTCCCGAAGCGCGGCCGCTCCCGGTTCGAGCACCACCCGCATCGCGGCGAGCGCCCCGGGGACGCCGGTGCGCTCCGCGGTCGCTCTCGCGGTAGTCACGAGCACGCGCACGGCTCCGCGCAGGAGGCGCTCGAGTGTTTCGATCCGTTCGCCGGCGATCTCGTAGTGGGGCTCTTCGGCTCCGAGCGACTCGCGTTGCGGATACAGCGCAGCGGTGCCGCCGGCGAGCGTATCCAGATCGGCGAGCCACCGCTCGGCGTCCGCCGGCGTGGGGGCTACGACGCAGAAGACGCGCTGCGGCAGGCGCCGGGCTAGTGTGGCGACCAGCACGGCCGGACTCGAGCCGAACAACCCGCCGACGCCGAGGCGAGCGCCCGGCGCGGGCAATGCCCCCGCCAGTGCGCGAAAGGCGGGGACCTCATCAAATCGATCGAGCAGGAAATCCAGCGGCATCAGTGCGTCAGGGTCGCCACACCCAGTTCCGTGGCGGCGACCAGCAGCGCCAGGACGAGCAGAATCGCGCTCGCGTCCGCGCGCCGCGTCCCGGCGAATCGCTCGGCCGCGAACGCGACGTCGCTCAACACCTGAACGGAAGGTCCGAGCGCAGCCGCGACGAGCTCCGGAGTCGCGGGCGTGAGATCCGACTCACGCGCGTCGAGCCCGTATACCGTGGCACCGACGGTGTCGGCGCCACGCACGCGGAACTCCACGCGCGGCGCGCCCTCGGCGGTCACCACCGCCGCCGCGCCCGCTACCACGCGGTTCACGAGGGCGTCGATGAACGGTACGAACCCGGGCGCCGACGGCAGCGCGGTCCACGCCGTGTCGAGCCGGCTTCCCAGGAGCACGATGTCTCCGGCGCGCACGAGCCAGGGCTCACCGTTGACGGTCGCGAGAACGTCGCCGCCCGTGCCTTCGAGACGGTACCGCCGCGTGACTTGGGCGCCGGCGATCGGTTCGATGTCGCGCGATGCGAGCGGACCCGGTGTCCCCGCTGTCGCCCACCGCCACGAGGCGCCTCGCGCGGCGAGCGCACGGTTTGCCTGACCGACGAGTGCGGGATCCGCAGGAGGCTGCACGATCCACCGCCCGCTGCTCCCCGTGGATACATCGCCAACGACGATGTCACGTCCCTCCACAATGCGCCGCGCGTCCCGCAACACGCTCAACGCCGTACCGATGAAGGGACCCGCCCCCGGTCCTGCGGCGACGCGGGCGGGCGGCGCGACGCGCCACACGAAGGGTCGCCGGTCGTCGGCGCGGAGCTCGTCGGGTTCGAGCGCGGCCTCGCCGGCCCACCACCCCGTGCGTTCCTGCGGCAACGTGACCGAGACTGCGGCCCCTTCTCCGGACGACACCAGTGCTCGCCCCACGTCGCGCGTCCCGAGCCGCACGGTCACCGGCGCAGGCGCGGCGCCGTCCGAGCCGGCGATCGTGACGACCACCGCGCCCTCAGCGACCGCGGCGCTCGCTACGCCCCGGTTTGCCGCCGCTCGTCCGCCCGGCGGCCCGAGCGCGAGGATGCGGACGCCCTGCGGCACATCGGCGCGCCCCGCGGCCAACGCCGTGCGCTGCAGATCGCTCAGCACGTGCACCTCGCGACCCGGCAACGGCTCGGCGTGCACCAGCCTGGCGGCCCGTTCGATGGCGAGCGCGAGATCGAGGCGGCGCCAGTCGGGCGTGACCCTGTCCGCGCCGGCCAGCAGCGCCTCGCGACTGCCGCCGCGCACCACGCCGTCCGCCAGAACGAGCCAAACACGGTCCGCCGCTGACGTGCGCGCGATCGAAGCGCGCGCTGCTACCCGCAGGCGATCGAGCACCGGGCGGCCGTCGATCACGGCACCCGATGAGGGCGAGTTGTCCAGGATGACGACCAACGCTGTCGGCTCATGCTCGCCGCCGCCGCGCACCGGCACGAGGGGCCGAGCGGCGGCCAGGACGATCACGACGATCAGCGCGGTCCGGAGCAGGAGCAGTAACAGATGGCGGAGCTTCAAACGTCGCGCGCTTTGCCGCTCCGCTTCGCTCAAATAGCGCAGCGGTGGGAAGTCGAGCTGAGGCGGCGTGCGGCGCTGGAGCAGATGCAGCAACGCCGGGATCGCCGCGGCGGCGAGGCCCAGCAGCGCCACCGGATGGAGGAAACTCACGTGAGCAGGCGCAAGGCCATGCCGAACGGCAAGTCCGTCTGAACGTGGTGATACGCGATCCCATGGCGCCGGCACGCGGCGCGCCACGCGGCGACTTCGCGCTGGACCGTCTCCGCGTAGGCGCGCGCCAACTCTCGCGGTCGCACGACGACACTGGCCGGGGACTCGGGATCGGTGAAACGCACCTCCGGTGGGCCCGTCAACTCCACTTCCGCAGGGTCCATAAGATGAAAGACGATGACCTGGTGACCGCGATGCCGCAGGTAGCGCAACGCCGCGAGGGCGAGCGCTCGATCGAAGAGCAGGTCCGAGAGCAAGACGACGAGGCCCCGCCGCGCCAGCAGCGCGGTCAGCCGCTGCAGCGCCGCGTGCGCGGCGGTGCCGCTCCCGTCTGGCGTATCGAGGAGCCCACGCACGAACCGACTCCACTGCCCCGCTTTGACTCTCGCCGGAATGACCTGCCGGACCTCTTCGTCGAAGGTGACGAGTCCCGTCGCGTCCCGCTGGCGCAGCAGGATGAGCGCGAGGGCAGCGGCCAAGCGGTCTGCATAGGCGCGCTTGGTGAGGCGCTCCGGCGCACCCCGCCAGGCCATCGAGCGACTCGCATCTACGAGAATCATCGCGCGGAGGTTCGTTTCTTCTTCGAACTGCTTGACGAACAACCGATCGGAGCGCGCCAGGATACGCCAATCGAGGTAGCGGAGCTCGTCTCCCGGCTGGTAGGCCCGGTGCTCGGTGAATTCGACGGAGAAGCCGCGGAACGGTGAGCGATGCAGCCCGGCGAGGAAACCTTCCACCACGCCTTCGGCGACGATCTCGATGCCCCCCAGCCGGGCGACTTCGGCTGGGTCGAGGAGGTCTACACGAGTGGCCGTTGGCATCGGTGGCGGAAGCTAACGGTGAGACGAATGTCCTAGCCACAGGACAGAGACGCGAAGACGCCAAGGCGCTAAGCGATTATAAGGAAATAGGTTACAGGACATCTACCCCTGGCATGGTCCGTGCCTTAAAGCCGTGGCACTGGAGGTTTTATGTTCGCTCAACTCGCGTTGCTCGCCATGGCGACGGTGCGCCCGACCCCCGCCATCTATCGTCCGCAGATCGAGCTCTGGACCAACCGGGGCGACGCCGCCGTTTATACCCGCGGCGACCGCGTCCGGGTCTACTTCAAGCTCGACCGCGATGCCTTCGTCACCATCTTCCGCGTCGATACCGACGGCCGCGTGCGGGTCCTCTTCCCGCGCGAACCGTGGGAAGACAACTTCGCCCGCGGTGGCCGTGAGTTCGAAGTCGAAGGCCGCTCGGCCGACGATGCCTTTTCGATCGACGACTATCCCGGCGTCGGCTATCTCTTCGCCGTCGCGTCGGCGGATGCCTTCGTGTACGACGCCATCGAGAGCGGGGACCATTGGGACTACCGCGCGATCGCCGATGGTCGCGTTCGCGGCGATCCCTACGTCGCCATGACCGACCTTGCCGAACGCATCGTTTCCGAGGGTTACTCCGATTGGGACTACGACGTCATCTCGTACAACGTCGAGCAGCATTACAGTTATCCGCGCTTCCTGTGCTACGACTGCCACACGTATGTGAGCTGGCCGTACTGGGATCCATATAACTACTCCTGCATTCGGTTCCGCATCGTCGTGTACGACGATCCCTGGTACTATCCGTACCGGTACTACGGCAGCCGCCGCGTCGTCTACGGCCGGCCGTACCGGGCGCAACCGCGCTTCATCTTCAAGGATTGGGGCGGCAACCAGCCCAACCGGGATGGCTTCGTCACGCGCGAGCGTGAGCGGCCCGTGAACGACAACGGACGCCGCAGTGTCACCGGTCGTGACGTTGGTGGCATCGGCAGCATTCCCGCGCCGAACGTTCGCGACCGCCGCGAACGCCCCGGCCAGGGCCAACCGGGGCAAGGAAACGACGATCGCGGACAGGGCCGCCGCGACCGCCCCGATCGCCCCGATCGCCCTGAAGACCGCGGCCGGCACGATGACCGCGGACGGCCGGGCCGTCCGGAGCCGATCCAGCCCGACCGGCCGGACGACGCTCGGCCCAACGACGCTCGGCCCGAGCGGCCCCAGGTGCAGCCGCCGCGCGAGCAGCCCCGCCAAGTGGAGCCGCGGACCGTAGAGCCGCGTCGCGAGCAACCGCGTCAGGTGGAGCCACGCCGCGAGCAGCCGCGGCAAGCCGAACCGCGGCGCGAGCAGCCCCCCCCTCGGCAGGCCGAGCCGCGCCGCGACCCACCGCGGCAGGCCGCGCCGCAGCGGGAAGCGCCGAAGGAGAAACCGCGCAGTGAGCCTGAGGTGCGGCGGCGCAAACCCTGACAATTCAGGCTGAAACTAACGCGCCCGATTCGTGGTTTAACGCGGTCGGGCGCGTTAGCTTTTCCATCCCTTTCATTGCTCTCCGAGGATCGACTCGTGCGTCATTCCCTTCGTGTGCTCAGCCTCCTGCTCCTTCCGAGCGTGCTGGCAGCCCAGTCACCGGCATCCGTGCAACGGGCGGTGCAGTCCATCACTGCTGACGACATCAAGCGTCGCATCGGCATCATCGCCGACGACTCCATGCGTGGCCGCGACACGCCCAGCCCCGAGCTCGAGAAGGTGGCGGCGTACATCGCCGGCGAGTTCCGGCGCTTCGGGCTGAAGCCGGGGGGCGATAACGGCACATTCCTGCAGCGGTACTCACTCGATCGCGTCCAGTTTACCGGGGACAGCTCGACCGCGTTCGTGCATGGCGGTGGGGACGCCACCCTCGTCTACGGCCGTGACTTCGCGTTCACCGACAACATGTTCGAAAGCGGTGATTACGCCGGAGAGCTCGTCCTTCTCACAGGCAGCATGGCGGGGCCTACGCAGATCGACACGGCGGCGCTCGCGGGCAAGATGGTGGTCGTCACGGCCCGGGTCCGCAACCGGGCCGACCGGCAGCGTCTGTTCAGCTGGCGTCCAGCGGGTCTGATCATCATGAGCGGCGTATCGGACTCGTTGTGGACCGTGTCCGTCGAGCGGACCAACAGGGCCCAGCTGCGCGATCCGAGCCGCAAGGTTGGGACGCTCGTCGTGGTCACGGTGCGCAGTGCCGCGCTCGCTCCGGTGCTTACGCGTCTAGGCGTCGACTCGACCGCCGTGCAGCAAGCCGCCCAGGCCGGAGCGCCCCTCGCCGCGCGCGCCCTGGGAGGCGCGCAGTTCCACGTGCACGCCCGGGTCCGCATCGTCGACCACAGCTCGGCGCCGAACGTCGTGGGCATCCTCGAGGGAAGCGACCCGCGGCTCAAGCGCGAGTACGTCGTCCTGAGCGCGCACATGGATCACGTCGGCGTCGGACGGCCGGTGAACGGCGACAGCATTTACAACGGCGCCGACGATGACGCGTCGGGCACCATCTCGGTGGTCGAGGCCGCCGAGGCCTTCTCGCAGCTCCAGCCGCGGCCCAAGCGCTCGATCATCTTCTTGACTGTGAGCGGCGAGGAAAAGGGACTTTGGGGCAGCGCGTACTTCGCGGATCATCCGCCGGTGCCCGTGGCGGACATCGTCGCCGACTTGAACACCGACATGGTGGGCCGGAACTGGCAGGACACGATCGTCGTGATCGGGAAGGAGCATTCGGACCTGGGGGCGACCCTGAACCGCGTGGGCGCGGCGCATCCCGAGCTGAACATGCAACCGATCGACGATATCTGGCCCCAGGAAAGTTTCTACACCCGGTCCGACCACTACAACTTCGCGCGCAAAGGCGTTCCGATTCTCTTCTTCTTCAACGGCACGCATCCGGACTACCATCGCCCCAGTGACTCGGTCGACAAGATCGATGCCGAGAAAGAGTCTCGCATCGTGAAGCTCGTGTTCTATCTCGGCCTCGATGTGGCGAACGCCGCCGAGCGCCCGAAGTGGAATCCGGACAGCTACTCGCGCATCGTGACCGCCAACTGATGCGCGCACCGATCACCGCACTCCTGCTGCTCGTTCCCGCGGCCGCGGCTGCGCAGCGGGCGTCGTCTCCCAGCGGTCCGGCGTCGATCACGACGGCAGACGTGCAACGCCGCATCAACATCATCGCGGCCGACTCGATGCGCGGCCGCCCGACGCCGAGCCGCGAGCTCGAGGAAGTCGCGGCGTACGTCGGCGGCGAGTTCCAGCGACTGAAGCTCCGGCCCGCCGGCGACAGCGGCGGCTATGTGCAGCGCTATCCGCTGGAGGTGTGGCGTTTCGAGCCTGACAGCTCCACGCTGCGGGCGACGGGACGCGCGACGGCGAGCTGGCGGATCGGCCAGGACGTGCTCCTCGTTCAGGGCGAGGCGCCCGACCGCCAGCGGACCGCACCGGTCGTCTTCGTGACCGGCAACCCGCTGGCGGGCGGCGCGCTCGACTCGGCGGCGGTGGCGGGAAAAGTCGTCCTCCTGTCGTTCGGTCCGCAGCTGAACGCCATCGCTGGCAAGCTCCTGCCGCTCAATCCCCTGGCCATCCTGCTGGTGGGAGACCTGCCCGACTCGGTGTGGATGCAGTTCCCTGGGCGCGAGGGCGGCATCCGCGTACGCAACCCGAGTGAAGGAGGCGGCCTGAACATTCCGGCCGTTTTTGCGACACGCACCGCCACGCTGGGTCCCTGGCTCGCCGGCGTGGGCGTCAACCTGGACTCCCTCGCGCCATGGAATCGCGCGCCGCTCAAAGCCCGGCCCGTGACCGACGAAGCGATCCAGATCAACGTTTGGCAGCGTTTGGTCCAACGCACGACCGCGCCCAACGTCGTCGGGATTCTCGAGGGCTCAGACCCGTCGCTCCGGAGTGAATACGTCGTCTATTCGGCGCACATGGATCACATCGGCACACCGGGCGACGGCCTGGGGTGCACCGCGCAGGGCGCCGACTCGATCTGCAACGGCGCCGACGACGATGGCTCGGGCACGGTCGCCGTCCTCGAGCTCGCGGAGGCGTTTGCGACGGCGGCGGAGCGGCCCAAACGGTCAGTCGTGTTCATGACGGTCAGCGGCGAAGAGCGGGGCCTCTGGGGCAGCGCCTACTTCACCGATCATCCGACGGTGCCGCTCGCGAGCGTCGTCGCTGATTTGAATACCGACATGGTTGGCCGCAATGCGCCGGACACGATGGCCGTGATCGGGCGGGAGCATTCGGACCTCGGCAGGACCGTCGACCGCGTGGCCGCCGCGCATCCCGAGCTGCGCATTCACCCGGTGGGGGACCTGTGGCCGCAGGAAGGGCTCTTCTTCCGGTCCGACCACTTCAACTTCGCGAAGCACGGCGTACCGATTCTGTTTTTCACGAGCGGCCTGCATCCCGATTACCATCGCGTAACCGACGCGCCCGCCGCCCTCGACGCGGACAAGGTCGCCCGCTACGCGAGGCTCGCGTACTTCCTGGGGATGGACGTCGCCAACTCGGCCGTGCGGCCGAAATGGAATCCGGAGAGCTACAAGCAGATCGTAGAGGGGGCGGCGAGCGTGCCTTAGACGGAGTTCTTCAGCAGCTCCGCGTTGGTCTTGGCACGTTTCATCTGACTCAGTAGCGCCTGCATTGCCTGCTCCGGCGGCATCCCCACGAGGGTGCGCCGGAGTTTTTGTTTGGCGTCCACGGTAACGGCATCGGCGAGCAGCTCTTCACGCCGCGTGCCGCTCGCCGCGATGTCGACGGCCGGATAGATGCGCCGGTCGGCCAACTCGCGCGTGAGCCGCAATTCGGCGTTGCCGGTCCCCTTGAACTCCTCGAAGATGATGTCATCCATGCGGCTCTCGGTCTCGACGAGGGCCGTGGCGATCACCGTGAGCGAGCCGCCGCCGTCGGCGGGAGGCACGGCGCGCGCGGCGCCGAAGAGTCCCTTGGGCTTGGCGAGCGCGTTGGCGTCGAGCCCGCCCGTCATCGTGCGCCCGCTCCCCTTCCCGGTGGTGTTGTGCGAGCGAGCCAGGCGCGTGAGGGAGTCGAGTACGATCACGGCGTCGCGGCCCAGCTCCACCTGCCGGCGCGCGTGATCGAAGACCATGTCGGCCGCGGCAACGTGCCGTTCGTGCGGCAGGTCGAAACTTGACGCAACCACCTCGCCGCGGCCCCAGTCGATCATCTCGCTGACTTCTTCGGGCCGTTCGTCGACCAACAGGATCAGCAGGATCGCCTTCGGATGGTTCTCCGCCACCGACTCCGCCAGGGCCTGTAGCATGATCGTCTTGCCGGCCTTGGGCGGCGACACAATCAGGGCGCGCTGCCCGAATCCGAAGGGACAGATGAGATCGACGACGCGCTGTGTCTCCGCGGTCCGCGGGCTCGAGGCGTTGAGCGTCTCCAAGGTCAGCGGCCGATTGGGATGCACGGCGCCGAGCTTCGCGAAGTCGGGCCGGTCCTCGAGTCCGTCGGGGGGCGCGCCGTTGACGCTGATCACGCGGCCGTTGTCGAGGACGAC
The DNA here is from genome assembly GCA_036004745.1 of Gemmatimonadales bacterium. GTDB lineage: Bacteria > Gemmatimonadota > Gemmatimonadetes > Gemmatimonadales > GWC2-71-9 > 20CM-2-65-7. The sequence continues at coordinate 22,543 of DASYRD010000032.1, forward strand.
CAAGTCCCCGCGGCGCAATCCCGACAGCTTCACCGAGGGATCGCCCTTCGCCGGCAGGTAACTGTTGGCCGCGAGTCGCAGAGAGCCGCCCTTCTGGGCGGGGTCAAACCAGCCGACGATTTGAGGCAGAGAAGACACCGAGAGTGGGACGACTCAATATGCCACAATCCCGGCCCGGACTGAAGCCCGGGGGAGGAGCCCGCGGGTTTATATTTGTGCCCGCATGCGCCAAGACCACATCCGCAACTTTTGCATCGTGGCCCACATCGACCACGGGAAGTCCACGCTGGCCGACCGGCTCATCGAGCTGACGGGCACGCTCGACAAGCGCCTCATGCGGGAGCAGGTCCTCGACACGATGGACCTGGAGCGGGAGCGCGGGATCACGATCAAGCTCAACGCCGTGCGGATGAGCTACCACGCGAAGGACGGGCAGCTGTACGAGCTGAACCTGATCGACACGCCGGGCCACGTCGACTTCACGTACGAGGTGTCGCGCTCGCTCGTGGCCTGTGAGGGCGCGATTCTGGTGGTCGATGCGTCGCAGGGGATTCAGGCGCAGACGCTGTCGAATCTGCTGCTCGCTATGGACGCCGGTCTCGAGATCATCCCCGTCCTCAACAAGATCGACCTGCCCGGGGCCGAGCCCGACAAGCGCGCCCAGGAAATCCATGACCTGATCGGCACCAAGCCGGAGGAGATCCTCCGCATCTCGGCAAAAGAAGGCACCGGCGTGCCCGAGCTGCTGGAGGCTGTCGTGCAGCGCGTGCCCCCGCCCAAGGGCGATCACGAGGCCCCCCTCCGGGCCCTCATCTTCGACTCGTACTTCGATCGGTACCGGGGCGCGATCCCCAGCATCCGCGTCGTAGACGGCGTGATGGCGCCGGGCATGAAAATCGCCTTCGGCGCGCACAAGGACGACGTGTACGAGGTCGACGAGGTCGGCTACCTCCAGCTCGGCCACAAGCCCGCCGAGCGCCTCGAGGCGGGAGAGGTCGGGTACTTCGTGGCCAATGTCCGGGGCGTGCGCGAGACGCGCCCGGGTGACACGGTCGTCGATGCCGAACATCGGGATGTGCCGTTACTTCCGGGCTATCGCGACATCCAGTCCATGGTGTTCGCGGGGCTCTATCCGACCAACCCCGAGCAATACGAAGAGTTGCGCGACTCGCTGGCGAAGCTGCAGCTCAACGACTCGTCGCTGCACTATCAGCCCGAAACGTCGGTCGCACTCGGGTTCGGGTTCCGGTGCGGGTTCCTCGGCCTCCTGCACATGGAGATCGTGCGCGAGCGCCTGGAGCGGGAGTTCGATCTCGACCTGATCAGCACGGTGCCGAGCGTCGAGTATCACGTCCACAAGACCGACGGCACGATGGAGCTGGTGGAGAACCCGAGCCTGATGCCGCATGGCTCCGCCATCGACCGCGTGGAAGAACCGTTCGTGAAAGCGCGGATCTTCGTCCCGGCGGATTACATCGGTGGCGTCATGAATCTGGGTCAGGACCGGCGGGGTGTGTATCAGGGGATGCACTACCTCGACCCGACGCGCGTCGAGTTCCACTGGGAGTTTCCGCTCGCCGAGATCATTCTCGACTTTTACGACAAGTTGAAGACGATCTCCCGCGGCTACGCGTCGCTCGACTACGAGTTCCTCGCCTACCGCACGTCCGATCTGGTGAAGCTCGACATGCTGCTCAACGGCGATGCGGTCGACGCATTCAGCGTCATCATCCACACGGACAAGGCGTACGAGTGGGGCCGCAAGATCGCCGAGAAGCTGAAGGAGCTCATCCCGCGGCAGCTGTTCGAGGTGGTGATTCAGGCGGCGATCGGGACCAAGGTGATTGCGCGCGAGACCGTCCGGCCCCTGCGCAAGGACGTGACCGCCAAGTGCTACGGCGGCGACGTCACGCGGAAGCGCAAACTCCTCGAGAAGCAAAAAGAGGGCAAGAAGCGCATGAAGCAGGTCGGGTCGGTCGAGATCCCGCAGGAGGCGTTCCTGGCGGTCCTTCAGGTTGAGTAGTCTCGTCATTCAGACCGCGTTCCTCGGGGACGTCGTGCTCACGACCCCGCTGCTCACGGCGCTGGCCGCGCGGCACGGGCCCGTCGACGTGGTGACCACCCCTGCCGCCGCCGCGCTCGTCGAGACGCACCCGGCGGTGCGCCGCGCGGTGCCGTACGACAAGCGCGGACGGGATCGCGGGTGGGGAGGCCTGCGCGACCTGGCGCGGCGGCTACGCGCGGAAGGCTACGAACGCGCCTATCTGCCGCACCGCTCGCTGCGGACCGCCATGCTCGCCTTCCTGGCACGGATCCCCGAGCGGATCGGGTTCCACGATGGCTGGCCCTTCTTCTATACAGTGGTCCGCCGGAGGCCCGCGGAGGGCCACGAAGTAGACCGCCTGCTGGCCCTCGCGCACCAGCCCGCGGCGGCCTATGCTCCCTCCCTCCAGCCGACGCCTGAGGACGAGCGTGCCGCCGCCGCGGCCCTCTCGGCGGGGGGGGGGGGGATTCCGGAGGGGACCGCGTTCGCCGCGATCGCACCGGGGTCGATTTGGGGCACCAAGCGCTGGCCGTACTATCGGGAGCTCGCCAGCCGGCTGACCGGCACGATGCCCGTGGTCGTGGTGGGTGGGCCGGAGGACGCCGGCTTGGGTGAAGAGATCGTTCGGGCGGTAGAGGGCGGTACAGGGAGGTCGAAGGCGGTCAACGTCTGCGGGAAGCTGACGCTGCGACAGTCGGCGGCGGTGATCGCCCGCGCGAAGGTGTTGGTGACGAACGACAGCGCGCCGCTGCACGTCGCGACGGCGATGGGCACGCCGATCGTCGCCGTGTTCGGACCGACGCTTCCGGAGTTCGGGTTCGGCCCCATCAGGACGGGTGACGTGGCTTTGGGGGTGACGGGGCTCGAGTGCCGGCCCTGCTCGCGACACGGTCCCCCACGCTGCCCGCTGGGCCATCACCGTTGCATGCGCGACCTCACACCCGAGGCGGTCGCCGCGGCAATAGAGGAGACCGGTGCGCTACGTCGTAGGGATTGATCTGGGCGGGACCAACATCGTCGTCGGCACCCTCGCCGAGGATGGCTCCGAGTTGCTTGGGCTCGTCTCCGAGCCCACGCTCCCCGAGCAAGGCGGTGACGCGGTCATCGCGCGCATCGTGAAGCTGGCGCGCGCGTCCATGGCGCAAGCCAAGGGCAAGGAGATCGTGGGCGTCGGCATCGGGTCGCCGGGGCCGCTCGACACCAAGAAGGGCATCGTGATCCTGACGCCGAACCTCGGCTGGATCAACATGCCGCTGCGGGACCGCATTGCCGAGGGGGTCAAGCTGCCGACGGTGCTCGACAACGACGCCAACTGCGCCATCTACGGCGAATGGTGGCGCGGCGCCGCGCGGGGCGTGGAGGACGTCATCGGCCTCACGATCGGTACGGGCATCGGCGGCGGCATCGTGCTGGGCGGCAAGATCTACCACGGCGCCTCGGACGCAGCCGGGGAAATCGGCCATATGACCATCGATGCGAACGGCCGGCTGTGCAAATGCGGCAACCAGGGCTGTATCGAGGCCTACGCGTCGGGCCCCGCCATCGCCGCGCGCGCCGTGGAAGGCATCCAGGCCGGAGCGAAGAGCGCGCTGCCGCAATACGTCCAGGGAGACCTGTCGAAGATCACCGCCCAGGTCGTGTACGAGGCCGCGAACGATGGTGACGGCTACGCGTTGGAGGTGGTGCACGAGACGGCCAACCTGCTCGGCGCCGCCGTCGCGAGTCTCGTCAACATCTTCAATCCGAACGTCGTGGTGATTTGCGGCGGCGTCACTCAGGCCGGCGACAAGCTGTTCGGACCGCTGACGGCCGAAGTGCACCGCCGTGCGTTCAAACCGGCGTGGGAGGTGTGCCGCATTGTCCCCGGCACCCTGCCCGGGACCGCGGGCGTGTACGGCGCCGCCGCGGTGTTCATGCAGCAGACTTGGGGGGCGTGCTGAAGCGGCTGGGCGTCGTCGGCTCGATGGTGTGGGACACGATCCATGGTCGCGACCCCGCGCAGCCGGCGGTGGAGGAGTGGGGGGGGATCGCCTACGCGCTCGCCGCCGTCGATGCGACGCTGGGCCGCGATTGGCGGATCGTGCCGGTGATCAAGGTCGGACGCGACCTGGCACCCAAGGCCAATGACTTCCTGCGCAGCCTGACCCACGTGGCCTCGGGCACCCGCTTCGTGGAGGTCCCTGAGCCCAACAACCGGGTGACGCTGCTGTACCAGTCCGCGGAGCGACGCACCGAGCGCATGCGCGGGGGCGTGCCGCCGTGGACCTGGCCCGAGCTCGGCCCAATGGTACAGGACCTGGACGCGCTTTACGTGAACTTCATCTCCGGCTACGAGTTGAGTCTCGAGACCGCCCAGCTGCTGCGTCGCGGCTTCCAGCGATTCATCTATGCCGATCTCCACAGCCTGTTCCTCGGCAAAGCCCCCGACGGGACGCGGGTGCCGCAGATCCTGCCGCAGGCGCCGGCGTGGTTCGGCTGCTTCGATACGGTCCAGCTGAACGAAGACGAAATGCAGGCCCTGGGCGACGATCCCCTGTCCACGGCGGCCGGCGCGCTCGGCCACGGATGCAAGACGCTGTGCGTGACGCTCGGCAGCCGGGGGGCAGCGTACTTCACCGGCAGCCCCGTCCGGACGGCCCGGATCCCGCCCGATGACGCGGCGCCGCTCGATGGCGATCCCACCGGGTGCGGCGATGTTTTCGGTGGAACGGTCGCGGCCAGCCTGGTGAGCGGGGTGCCGCTCGAGGATGCGCTGCGCGAAGGCGGGCGCCTCGCGGCGCGTAACCTGTCCCACCGCGGCGCCACACGCTTGCGGGACCACCTGCTCGGGCGCTTGTCCACCGTATGACGCGCCTGGTCGAAGTCCCGTCTCAGTTCGACGATCGCTCGTTCGACCAGTTCGCCGCGGCCTACGCACAGGCCGCGTTGGGTGGCGAGCGCCTGCTGTTCGACGCGCACGCGGCGGAATGGGCCTCCCCGTACGGGCTCGTCGGGCTCCTCGCGGCCGGCGCGGCCGCCGGGGGGGGGCGGCGCGAAGGAGGGGGCGAACGACCCTTGCTCACCGTTCCCTCGAGCGCGGAGGTCGTGAGCTACTGGGCGCGGGCCGGATTCTTCCGTGAAGCGGCCGATCTGTTCGAGATCCACGGCAAGGTCCCCAAGACCAAACCGGCAACCGAGAGCGAGGTGTTGCTCCCGGTGACGCCGGTGCGCGCCGCGGAGGACGTCCACGCCGTCGTGAGCACCATTCAGCAGCGCGCGTCCGCCATTTTGGCGAAGGAGTTGGGGCTCGATCCGAAGGCGACGATGGGATTCGCTATGGCGCTTTCGGAGGCGTGTCAGAATATTGTAGAGCACGCTGGGGCGGGCGGCTGGGTGGCGGTGCAGTCGTACAACTGGCGTCGCAAACTGGCGCGACGCGTGGTGGTGATCGCCGTCGCAGACGCGGGCGTCGGGTTTCGCCATTCTCTCGAGCCGAGCCAGGCGAAGCGCTTCGGCGATCGGTGGGGAGATGCGGCGGCACTCGAGGCCGCGTTGATCCAGGGCACCAGCCGGTTTCGGGATCCAGGACGTGGCCAGGGCCTCGCGGGGATCCGGCGCTACCTGGCGAGATGGGAAGGCAAGGTCGCGATTCGCAGCGGCACCGCGCGCATCGCCATCGTGCCGAAGTGGGACGACGACGTCCCGCTCAGAGACGGCTTGCCGGCGTTTCCAGGATCACAGGTGCTACTCATCATACCGGAGCAGGGGTCGCCACAGGCGTGATTCAACACATAAAAGTGCACGAGGTGTTGCAGCAGTCGGTGGCGGGGTTCTACGCCGACCTGGTGACGCGGCCCACCGGGCGCGCCGTGCGGGAGAGCATCGAACGGGGACTGCCCGCCGGCACGATCGCCGTGATGGATTTCACCGGCGTGGGCTGCCTCGACTACTCCTGCGCCGACGAGATCGTGGCAAAGCTGGTGCGCGAGAAGGTGCGCGTCCTGCTGCTGCGCTGTACGAGCGACGCGCACCGTGATGCGATCGAGCCGGTCCTCCTGGGACACGGCCTGGCGGCCGTGTGCGAGCGGCCGGACGGCACGCTCCACGTGATCGGCGCCCGCGAGCCCGCGGCGGCGCTGCTCGACGAGCTCGTGGCCCAGCACGTCGCGGCGCGGACCCCGGGCGGGGCAATCGCGCTCACCGCCGCGTGACCGCGAAACGGCGTCGCCTCGGTCTCGCGACGCGCGCCATCCACGGGGATCCCAAGGCCCGACCCGATTGGACGGCCGTCGCTCCCCCGCTCTACCAAAGCAGCACCTTCACGAACCCCGTCGGCTCGTCCGCCGAAGTCCTCTACAGCCGCTACGGCAACAATCCCAACCAGATCGACATCGGGAAGCGCCTGGCGCTGCTCGAAGGCGCCGAGGCCGCGCTGTTCGTGGCCAGCGGAATGGGGGCCGCTGCCCTCGCGCATCTGGCCGTGCTGCGCCCCGGCGACCATCTCCTCTCGAGCGAGTGGATCTACGGCGGGGTGCACCGGCTCTTCAACGAGGAGTTCGGGCGACTCGGCATCGACGTGTCGTTCGTCAATCCGACGGAGACGCGCACCTGGAAGAAGGCGATGCGCAAGACGACGCGCGCCGTCTTCCTCGAGACGCCCACGAACCCCCTGATGCGGGTCATCGACCTGGAGCCGGTCGCCACGCTCTGCAAGGCCGAGGGCCTGGCCCTGATCGTCGACTCGACCTTCGCGTCGCCGGTGAACTTCCGGCCTCTGGAGCATGGCGCGGACATCGTGATTCACTCCGCCACCAAGTATCTGAACGGCCACACCGACGTCATCGCAGGGGCGGTCGTGGGCACCGAGCAGGTGGTGGAAGAAGTCCGGAAGCTGATGCAGGTGTGGGGCCAGGCGTTGGACCCGTTCGCGGCCTGGTTGATCGACCGCGGGATGAAGACCCTGACGGTGCGGGTCGCGCGTCACAACGCCGTCGCGCTCGCGGTGGCCCAGTGGTGCGACTCGCAGGACGCCTTCACCAAGGTGCACTACCCCGGCCTGCCGCAGCACCCCGATCACGAGATCGCCAAGCGCACGCTCGACGGCGGATTCGGCGGGATGATGGGACTCGAGCTGAAGGGTGGTGTGCGCGCCGCCGAGCGGTTCCTCCGCGCCCTCACCATCCCCGCCCACGCTCCCAGTCTCGGCGGCGTCGAGACGCTGGTCTCCGAGCCGCGCCTGACGTCGCACGCCGGGATCACGGCGAAGCAACGGGCCGAGGCTGGCATTCCGGACGGCTTCCTGCGATTCTCCCTGGGATTGGAGGATCCCGATGACATCATCGCGGACTTCGCCCAGGCTCTGGCGCGCCTCTAAGTGATCAAGTTCACGAACGTCTTCAAGGCCTTCCCCAAGGGTGGCCTGGCGCTGAAGGACGTCTCCTTCCACATCGCGAAGGGCGAGTTCGCCTTTCTCACCGGCCACTCCGGCGCGGGCAAGTCGACCGTCCTGAAGCTGGTCTACGCCGACGAGCAGCCCACGTCGGGCGAAGTGCGCGTCTCGGGATACCTCGTGACGGAGATGCGCCCCCGGGAAGTGCCGCAGCTGCGCCGCCGGCTGGGCATCGTGTTCCAGGACTTCCGACTCCTCGAGGATCGCACCGCCGAGGAGAACGTCGCCTTCGCGCTCGAGGTCACGGGTGCACGGCGCTCCACGATCGCCGCCCGCGTGATGCGCGTGCTCACGCAAGTCGGACTGGCCGCCAAGGCGCAGGCCTATCCCCGCGAGCTGTCGGGGGGCGAGCAGCAGCGCGTGGCGATCGCGCGGGCCCTCGTGAACGAGCCGACCGTCTTGCTCGCCGACGAGCCGACCGGCAACCTCGATGAGCGCGCGACGCGCGGCGTCTTCCAGTTGCTCCGCGACATCAACGCCAGCGGCACCGCCGTCGTGATGGCGACGCACGACCTGGACCTCGTGCGCCAGGCGCCGTACCGCGTGATCGAGCTGCAGGAAGGCGCGCTGGTCTACGACTCGGCCGTCGACGAGCCCCGCGATCAGGCGGCCACGCCATGAACCTCGTGGTGCGCGAATCGCTCCTCGCCTTCAAGCGCGCGCCGCTGCTCTCGGCGCTTTCGGTGACGACGATCGCGTTCTCGCTCTTCGTGCTCGGGCTCTTCGGCCTCGTGGCGGTGAACCTCCAGGATGCGCTGCGCAGCGTGCAGGAGCGCGTCGAGATCGTAGCGTACCTGCTGCCCGGTACACCCATCGAAGCCACGGCGATCGGGCTCAAGGACATCGAGGCGTTCCCCGAGGTACAGGCGGCGAACTACGTATCAGAAGACGAGGCCCTGCGGCGCGCCCGCGCCGAGCTCGTCGAGTTCCGCGACGTGCTGCGCGAGCTCGAGCGCAATCCCCTCCCCGCGTCCGTCGAGGTCAAGCTGAAGCCCAACTTCCGCGATGCCGACCACGTCACAGCGGTGGCGGAGCGGTTGCGTGGGTTCGGGTTTGTGGACGACGTGCGGTTCGGGCGCGACTGGGTGGAGAAGCTCGACCGGTTGCGCCAGCTCGCCGCCGCGGTCGGCATCGTGGTGGGTGCCGCGTTCGCCGCCGTCGCGATCATCATCATCGGCACGACGATCCGGATGGCCGTCCTGCAGCGGAGCCGGGAGATCGCGATCATGCGCCTCGTCGGCGCGACCGACGGCTTCATCCGGCGGCCCTTCCTCCTGCAGGGGGCGATCAAGGGGCTGCTGGGCGGCGCGGTGGCGGTCGGCCTGTCGTTCGGCGCGTACGCCTTGATCGACCATTACCTGATCCAGGCGGCGTTCTTCACGCGTGAGCAGGCAGCGGCGATCGTGGGCTTCGGCGCGGTCATCGGCTTCCTGGGCAGCGCGACGAGTGTCGGCCGCCATCTGAAAAGAGTATGAAGCGACTGTTGTTGCTGCTCGTGCTGGTGGCGGCGCCCGCCGCCGCCCAACGCCCGACGTATCAGCAGCAGATGCAGGATAATCAACGCCGCCTCGAAGGGATCCGCCGCGAGCGTTCCGAGGTCGAGCAGGAGCTGGCCCGCCTCCGCACCGCCGCGCACTCCCTCTCCGACGAGCTGGCGAACATCGATCGCCAGAAACAGAGCACCAACCGCATCGTCAACGAGCTGGACCGCCAGATCAGCGGCCTGGGCGCGCAGATCGACCAGATCACCGTCGACCTGTTGCTCGCGCAGGACGCGTTGCTAGAGAAGCGCGCGGTGCTCGAACGCCGCATCGTGGACATTCACAAGCGCGGTCCGCTGTACGGTTGGCAGGTGCTCCTGGCGGCGGAGAGTTTCGGGGACCTGCTGTCGCGCTACAAGTACCTCTATCTCGTGAGCCGCCAGGACCGCCTGCTCACCAACGACATGCACAAGCTGCGCGACCGCGTCGCGCGGCAACGGCAACTGCTCGTGGACTCCCGCGAAACGCTCGCGCACCGGCGGCGCGAACGCACCGACGAGCTCGACCGCTACCAGACGCTGGAGCGCGAGCGCCAGAACAATCTGCGCGAGACGCGGGGCAGGACGCGGCAGGCCGAACAGCGTTTGTCGCAGCTCGACCGCGACGAGAAGGGACTCAACGACCGGATCGAAGCCCTCGAGCGGGCGCGGCGCGAAGCCGAAGCGCGCGGCGCGAGCGCCGGCCCCGGCGCGATCACGACTGCCGACCTGGGCGGGCTCGACTGGCCCGTCGAAGGGGGTGGGCTCGTCATCTATCCGTTCGGCACCACGACCGGCCCGAACAACACCCGCATCCCGCGCCACGGCATCGGCATCAAGGCCCCCGTCGGGTCGGCGGTGCGGGTCGTCGCGCCGGGGACCGTGAGCCTGGCCGGCCCGTTGGGCCTCTACCTCACTTCGGTGCTCGTCGACCACGGCGGTGGCTACTACACATTCTACGCCTACTTGAACGACGCCACGGTCCGCCAAGGCGATCGCGTCGTCCGCGGGCAGGTCATCGGTCACGTGGGCGGCGAGTCGAGCGACGAGGGAGCGCACCTCCACTTCGAGATTCGGGGCCAAGGCGGGATCGCGCTCGATCCTGCGAACTGGCTCCGCCGCCCCGCTCCGTCGCGTCCCACGCGGCCTCGGCCGTGATCCGGCCGTGGCTCTCCGTGTTGACGGGCTGCGCGGCCCTCGCCGCCTGCTCAAGCGACTCCAGTACGCTCGCCGTCGCCGGCACCGTCGAGATCCGCGAGGTCCGCATCGCCCCGCTCTCCCCGGGGCGCCTGCTGCGTCTCCTCAAGGACGAAGGTGACACCGTCCACCGCGGCGATACGGTGGCGGTGCTCGAGCAACCGGGCCTCGACGCGCTGATCGCGCAGCAACGCGCTCGTTCGGAGGCGGCCACGGCGCGCACTGCCGAGATCCAGGCGGCCGAGGCCGACAGCCAGCGCGCGGCCCGGGACGTGGCGCGCGCGCGCCCACTGCGGGAGAGCGGCGTGCTCGCGCCGCAGCAGTTCGAAACGCTGCAGAGCGCCGCAGCTGCCGCGGCGGCGCGCCTTCAGGCCGTGCGGGCGGCGGCGCGAGAGTCGCAGGCGGCCCGCGCCGGACTGGCGGCGATCGAATCGACGCGAGATCAACTCACCCTCATCTCACCCGAGGACGGAATCGTGCTCACCCGCTTCGCCGAGCGTGGGGAGGCGGTGACCGCGGGGATGCCGGTGCTGTCGATCGGACTGGTGAGCCGTCCCTGGATCCGCGCGTACGTAGGCGAGCGGTTCCTGGCGCGCGTCGCGGTAGGTCAGCCGGTGGCGGTGCGCACCGACGCGTACGCGGACTCCGCGTTCACGGGGCGGGTCGTCGAGATCTCGTCCCGTGCCGAGTTCACGCCGCGCGCGGCCCTCACCGAGCGCGAGCGCGCCGATCTCGTCTTTGCCATCAAAGTGCAAGTCGACGATCCCCGCGGCCGCCTCAAGGCGGGTCTCCCGGTCGATCTCGCGATCACCCTGCTGCCGTGACGGCGTTCGTGGTCGAGACCCGCGGCCTGACGCGGCGCTTCGGCCCGATCACCGCGGTTCGCGATCTCACGCTCCAAATCGCCGGCGGCGAGGTGTTCGGCCTGCTCGGCCCCAACGGTTCCGGCAAAACCACGACGATCCGAATGCTGTGCGGCCTCATCGCGCCCTCGGCCGGGACCGCGACCGTGGCCGGCATCGACGTGATCGCGTCACCCGATCGCGTCAAGGAGCGGATCGGATACATGTCGCAGAAGTTCGGACTCTACGACGACCTGACCGTCGCCGAGAACATGGACTTCTACGGCGGGATCTACGGCTTGAAGGACGCGGGCCGCACCGGCCGCATCGCGGAGGTCGTGGCGTTCCTGGGTCTCGAGCGCCGCCTCGGGCAGCTGGCCGGGACTCTTTCGGGGGGTTGGAAACAGCGCCTCGCGCTCGCCTGCGCGCTCATGCACCAGCCGGCCCTCCTGTTCCTCGACGAGCCGACGGCGGGGGTCGACCCCGCGGCGCGCCGCAGTTTCTGGCGCACGATCCACACGCTCGCGAAGGCCGGCACCACGGTCATCGTCACCACGCACTACATGGACGAGGCGGCGCAATGCGGGCGCGTCGCAATGATGAGTCAGGGGCACCTGATCGCGCTCGGGACGCCCACGGAAGTGGCCGCGCAGGTCGGGGGCCAGAGCCTGGAGGATGCATTCGTCATTCTCCAGGAGCGTGACGAAATCGAGCAGAAGCAATCGTGAAGCGCTTCTGGCCGATGTTCCGCAAAGAGTTCATCCAGATGCGCCGCGACCGGCTCACCCTCGGGATCATGGTGGGGATTCCGGTGATCCAGTTGCTGCTCTTCGGGTTCGCGATCCAAACCGACGTGCGCCACATCCCGACGGTGGTGCTCGACGAGTCCCGCACGCCCGCGAGTCGGGACATCATCCACGCCTTCGAGAACACAGGTAGCTTCCGGATCGTTGGTCACGTCGACGACCGCAACGCGCTCGACGCGGCGATCGCCAGCGGTGCGGCGCAGGCGGGGATCGTCGTACCGGCCGACTATCCGCGCGACCTCGCCCGTGGCACCACCGCGACGGTGCAGGTCATCGTCGACGCCTCGGATCCGCTCTCGTCTACCGCGGCCCTCGGCGCGGCCGCGGGGGTCGCGCAGGTGCGCAATCTCGCGATTCTCTCGGCGGCAGCCCGTCGGGCGCAGCTGCCCATCGAGGCCCGTGTTCGTCCCCGCTACAACCCGGGTCTCCGCAGTCCCAACTACATCGTCCCCGGCCTCGTGGGCGTGATCCTCACGATCACGATGGTGCTCGTCACCGCGATGGCGATCGTGCGCGAGCGCGAGCGCGGCACGCTGGAACAGCTCATCGTCACGCCGATCACGAAGACCGAGCTGATGCTCGGCAAGATCGCGCCCTACGTCGGCGTGGGGATGGTGCAGATGACGGCGGTGCTGGTGCTCGGCCGCTTCGTGTTCGACGTGCCGCTCACGGGGAACGTGGTCTTGCTCTACGGGATCGCGCTGGTGTTCGTCGTCGCGAGCCTGTCGCTGGGGCTCTTCGTCTCGACGCTGGTGCGCACGCAGCAGCAGGCGATGCAGGCCAGCTTCTTCTTCGTTCTGCCCAACATTCTCCTTTCCGGCTTCATGTTCCCGCGCCAGGCGATGCCGCTCGTGTTCCAGTGGCTTGGCGCACTCCTGCCCCTGACGCACTTCCTCAAGGTGCTGCGCGGGATTCTGCTCAAAGGTGTCGGCGTGACAGAGCTATGGCAGGAGATGCTGATACTAGCGCTGTTCGCGGTAGGGTTGATCGCGCTGGCGGTGCGGCGCTTCCAGAAAACGCTCGACTAAATGCTCGACCCCGCCACGGCGATGCGGTCCGGCGCAGCCTTCGCGCGCTGCAGCGCGCTTTCCACGAGCGTGAACAGATCCTCGGGACGCAGCGCCTCATTGTGCGGATACGCGACGACGCCGGCCGAGATCTCGGGCGCTTTCCCGGGCCCCAAGTCGGCGAACGTGTGCCGGCCAAACACCTGGCGCAACCGCTCGACAAAGCGCCGCCCGCCCGTGCCGTCCGTCTCCGGCAAAATGCAGGCGAACTCGTCGCCGCCATAGCGCGCCACGAAGTCGGGGGCGCGAATCTCGCGCTGCAGGATCGCGCCCACCTCGCCGAGCACGCGGTCCCCCGCCGGTTGACCCAGACGGTCGTTGATCTCCCGCAAGTGGTCGATGTCGACGAGGACGAGCGCGAAGCGCAGTGAATAGCGCCGCGCGCGCTCGAACTCGTCGCGCAGCCGCCGATCGAGGGCATCGAGCGATGCGCACCCCGTCATCTCGTCGGTCGCGCCGGCGCTGATCTGGCGGCGGTAGATCGCCGAGCGCCGTTCTTCGTTCTCGAGCACGCGGGCGGCGGCCTGCGCGATCGTGTTGGCGAAGGCGACATCCGTGGGCCGCAGCTGCGGATCGCCTTTCTCGGTGCGGAGGAAGAAGACCCCGGCGGCGCGTCCCTGCACGAACACCGGGAGCGCCACGGCGGACTGCACGGTCACCTCAATTTGCTGTTGCGACCACCGCTCGCGGATCGACGCGAACAGTGGATGTTCGTGCACATCGTTGATGATCACAGGCCGCTCGGTACGAATCGCTTCCTGGATCTCCGGGTAGCGCTCGAGCTCGACCCGCAGGTCGCGGATGGCGGGATTCTCGTACACGGCGACGACGCGCCCCTTGTCGTCCCCCGGCGCAGTGAGCACGAACGAGCAGTGCGAGAGTCCAAACGCCTGCCCCACGCGCCGAACCAGCGTCTGGAAGATCTCGGCGGCGTGGAGCGCGGCCGAGACTTCCTGGAAGATGTCATACAGCAGATCGCGGGCGCGCAGCGCTTCGTGAGCCTCGCGCAGCTCCCCGCGGAGCCGCAGCAGCGCATCGAGCCGCGCCCCCAGCTCGGGCAGGTGTACGGGCGCCAGCAGCACGTCGCGAGCCCCCGCGAGCAACGCGTCAGTCGCCGCCTCGGCGCCGCCCTCGTTCAGAAGCACGAAGACGGGCGCCCCGCCGAAGGCGGGACGCGTGGTGAGAGAACGGACCTGATCGACCAGGCCGGCCGCACCTGGCTCTGCCGTATAGAGGAGGAGATCGGGGGGACGCGCGATGCCAGCGGACTCGGAGAACTCCGTGACCTGAAACCCCCCACGTACGAGCAGCCGCTCCAACCCCTCAGGTCGGGCGGCCGCGTTACCAATCAGCAGGATTTCGTGACGCACGGGGACCGGCGGTCCTCCTAGGCGCGAGATGTGACGCGCCAAGGTATAGTTCAACCGATGTCAGGGCAAGCACGCGGCCCCGCACCCCAGACGCGACGCCCGCGCTGTCGCATGATCGTGAATCAGGTCGCGAACCGTGGCCTGCACGACTCCCGCGTCCTTGCCGCGATGGCGTGGACGCCGCGCGAGTGGTTCCTGGCGCCGCATCTCGCCCGCAGCGCGTACGACGACGGTCCTCTCCCCATCGGCAGCGGCCAGACGATCTCCCAGCCGTACATCGTGGCCCTGATGACCACGTCGCTCGCCCTACGCCGCAAAGACCGCATCCTCGAGATCGGGACCGGCTCCGGGTACCAGACGGCGATCCTCGCCCATCTCGCCGCGCGAGTCCTCACGATCGAGCGGCTCCCCGATCTGCTCGTGGAGGCCGAGGAGCGGTTCCGGCGCCTGGGCCTCACGAACATCGAGACACGTTTGGGGGACGGTGCGGCCGGGTGGCCCGAGGAGCCGCCCTTCGAGCCTTTCGAGGGCATCCTCGTGACGGCGGCAGCGCCGCGCGTGCCGGAGCCGCTCCTGGCCCAGCTGGCGCCCGGTGGCAGGCTCGTCATCCCCATCGGTGACCTCGCGTCGCAAGAGCTGGTCGTATTGCAACGCACCTCCCGGGGGATCGAGGAGCGGAGCGCGGGGGGCGTGCGATTCGTTCCGCTGATCTCGCGACTCGCGTTCGCGGAGGAGCACCGGTGACACTGCTCGGCGCTCACGTCTCCACAGAGGGCGGCGTTGCCGAGGGCCCGGCGCGCGGGGGCGCGATCGGCGCGACCGCGATCCAGTTGTTCACGAAGACGCCGAACCAATGGCGTGAGCCCGTGCTCGCCACGTCGATGGCGGATCGATTTCGCGCCGAGGTGGCGCGGCACGAGATCGGGATGGTGGTGGCGCACGACAGTTACTTGATCAACCTCGCGTCGCCTGACGCCGCGTTACGCGCCAAGAGCATCCGGTCGTTTACCGCCGAGTTGATGCGGTGCCGCACGCTGGGCATTCGCTGGGTAGTGTCTCACCCGGGGAATTACATGGACGAACGGTCCGCCGGGCTCGAGCGCAATGCGCAGGGCTACGCCGAATGCCTGGCCGCCGTCCCCGGTGATGTGGGAGTCCTGATCGAAGGGACGGCGGGTGCCGGGACCGCCTTGGGGTCGACGTTCGAGGAGCTACGGGCGCTGCGGGATGCCATGCCGACCGCGGCTCAGGAACGTGTGGGGTTTTGTCTGGACACGGCACACCTGCATGCGGCGGGGTATGACGTGGCCCACGGGACCGACGGGGTGTGGGACATGTTCGATCGCGTGGTCGGCCTCGACTTGCTCAAGTGCTTACATCTCAACGACTCCAAGGCGGCTGCCGGGTCGCACCTCGACCGGCACGAGTGGATCGCCGAGGGGACCATCGGGGCGGAGGCGTTCCGGCGCATCATGCGCGACCCCCGACTCGCGAACGTGATTAAGATTATCGAGACGCCGAAGCGGGATGATTCCGTGAAGCACGATCGCCGGATGCTGCGCCGCCTCCGCGCATACGCGCGGGACAGCGCCCGCCCGGCGAGAACCGTATGAAAGGGACGATGCGTCGCCTGCAGCGCTTACACCGCGCCCTGACCCAGACCGGTCTCACCCTCCTCCTCGTCATCCAGACGGTGGGGGGCGGCGCGATTACGCTGGCGCACGCCCGCGACCTCGTCACGGCACCCGCCACGGTCGAAGCCCAGCACGACGCCCGCTGTCCCGTCCTCCACGACGCATTGCGCTGCGCGCTGTGCCACTACGCCAGCGCTCAGGTCGTCGTGCAACGGGCGGTGGTCACGCCGCCGGCGCGTCCCACGCGCCCGCAGGTGCCCGCGACGCGGCTGATCGTCGCTGTTTCCAGCGCCATTCACCGCACCGCACCCGCCCGAGCTCCACCCGCACTGCTGTCCTAAATGACGTAGGACGTGCGCGCCGCACACCGCGGCGTGCCCAGGCTCCGACGTACGGACAGGAGATGATCACGACATGACTCGAACACTTTACGCGGCGCTCGTCGCCGCGGTCTGCTTCGCGGCGCCCGCTGCGGCGCAGCAGCAGCCGACACAGCGGCAGGTGGACTCGCTCGCGGCGCAGCTGCGCGCGCTGCGGGCCCGGCTCGACTCCGTCGTGGCGGCGCTCGGCCGTCAGGCACCGGTCCCCCCCCCGGTCGCAGGTCCACCAGCCGACGACCTGGCGGCGTTGCGCGCGGCAGCTTCCGCCGCTCGTGGCGACTCGTCACAGCGTGCCGCCGCCGACACGACGCCGACGCAGTTCGTCGGCCGCGAGCGCAACCAGGCCCAGCTGAATCCGGAAATCGGCGTGACCGGCGACGTGCGCGCGTATGGCACGACGACCGGCGTGCAGCGCGACAACTTCGTGCCGCGCGAGTTCGAGATCGGGTTCCAGTCGGCCCTCGATCCCTACTCGCACACCAAGATCTTCGTGAGCATCGAAGACGGCGTCGCGAGCCTCGAGGAAGGCTACGCGTACTGGACGGGGATGCCCGGCCGGATCCGCATCGACATCGGGCGGTTCCGGCAGCAGTTCGGCGAGCTGAATCGCTGGCATCTGCACGCGGTGCCCGAGACCGAGTACCCGCTCGTGCTCACCTCGTATCTCGGTGAGGACGGCCTGGCCGGCACCGGCCTTTCGGTCTACCGCGCGTTCGGCGGGCTGGGCACCCACGAGCTCACCGCACAGGTCACACGCAGCGCCAGCGATGCCGAGCTGTTCGGGGACGGCGGGCGGCCGACGTACCTCGTACACCTGCTCAACTTCTGGCAGCTGGGGCGCTCCACTTACATGCAGATCGGCGGGACTGGGCTCTATGGCACGAACCCGGACTCGACGCTGCGCACGCGCGTGGGCGGCCTCGAGTTCCGCCTGACGTGGCGACCGCCGCTACGCGCGATGTACCACGAATGGACGCTGCGGGGCGAGCTGCTCGCCCTCCAGAAGGAGGTCGCGGGCGCGGGCCCGACACGGATCGGTGGGTACGCGAGTACGACGTACAAACTGAACCAACGCTTCATCGCGGGCGTGCGCTACGACTACGTCGAATCACCCGAATTCGGTGTGATCACGCGCCAGGTGATCCCCTCGCTCACGATGTGGCAGAGCGAGTGGGTGTTCCTGCGCGCGCAATACCAGTGGCAGCGGGTCGCCAACGCGACTGCCACGCACCAGCTCGCGTTCCAGGCGGTCTGGGCCATCGGTCCCCACAAACACGAGACCTACTGACATGATGTCCTTCATCCAGCTGCTCTTCGGCCTCTCCGCCACGACACCGGTGGCGCCGGTCAAGGTCGTCACCTCGCTCACAACGTACGCGGCCATCGCCCGCGAGATCGTCGGCGATCGCGGCACCGTCAGCTCGATCGCCGTGGGCGACGAGAACCCGCACTACGTCCAGCCGAAGCCCAGCTTCGTGCCGACGCTGGCACAGGCCGACTTGTTCGTTACGACGGGGCTCGACCTGGAGCTGTGGGTCCCCGCCCTGCTCGACAAGGCGAACAACGCCAAGATCACCGAGGGCGGTCCCGGCTACGTCGCGGCCTACGCCGGTGTGCCGCTGCTCGACGTGCCGGCGAGCCTGTCGCGGGCACAGGGCGACATCCACGTCTACGGCAACCCGCACATCTGGACCGATCCGCTGAACGCGGCGATCATTGCGCGCAACATCCTCACCGGTCTGAAGCGGGTCGCGCCGCAGGATGCCGACTACTTCACGGCGCGAGAAAAGGACTTCGAGGACCGTATTTACCGCGCGCTCTTCGGGGACGAACTGGTCAAGCTCATCGGCGGACCGGCGCTCGCCGACTTGGACCGGCAGGGAAAGCTCCTCAACTTCCTGAACCAGCAGCAGTACCAGGGCGCACCGCTCATGACGCGTCTGGGCGGGTGGCTGAAGCAGGGGCTGCCGTTCCGCGGCAAGCTGGTCGCGTGCTATCACAAGGAGTGGGACTATTTTTCGCGCGAGTTCCAGGTGACGTGCTTCGATTACATCGAGCCGAAGCCCGGCATCCCGCCGACGCCGCGGCACGTGCAGGAGATCATCACCGCGATGCGTGACCAGCACATTCAGGTCCTGCTGTCGACGAACTATTACGACCGTAATCAGGTGCTGGAAGTCGCGCAGCGGACGAGCGCCAAGGCGGTCATCGTGCCGTCGAACACGGGCGGGTCGAGCGGTGTCGTCACCTATTTTGATCTCATGAACCTTTGGGTCTCGGAGCTCGCCCGCGCCTACGGCGCGGCCGCCGATCCGGCCCGCTAAATCGCTAACAGATGGAGGCGTCGTGAGCGGTTTTCAGTTGATGCTGCCCCCGTTCGTGGCCTGCATGGTGCTGGTCGCCATGCTGTCCTATCTCGGCCTGCACGTCATCGCGCGCGAGGTGATTTTCGTCGACCTGTCGCTCGCGCAGATGGCGGCGCTGGGAAGTCTCTCGGCGCTGCTGTTCCACGTCAATCCGGATTCGGCGTGGACGTACGTGTTTGCGCTCCTCGCCACCGCCGTCGGGGCGTTCCTGTTCGCCCTGACGCGGACGTCGGACCGCAAGGGACGCGTGCCGCAGGAGGCGTTCATCGGGATCGTGTACGTCGTCGCGTCGGCGGCCGCGGTCCTCGTCGCCAACAAGGTGCCGGGGGGCGGTGAGGCGGTCGAGAAGACGCTCGTCGGAAGCCTCCTGTGGGTCACGTGGCCGAAGATCGGGCGGCTGGCGATCGTGTACGCGGCTCTCGGCGTCTTTCAGTACGTGTTCCGAAAGCGCTTCCTGACCATCTCGTTCCACCCGGAGGAGGCGGAAAGCGCCGGCTGGAAGATCCGCTGGTGGGACTTCTTGTTCTACCTGTCGTTCGGCGTGGTCATCACGCTCGCGGTCCCCATCGCCGGCGTGCTGATGGTGTTCAGTTTCCTCGTCGTGCCCGCGGTGATCGCCAACCTGTTCACGGGTGACAAGCGGCGCCTCACGCTGATCGCGTGGAGCTCGGGAGCCCTCGCGTCGTTGCTCGGTCTGTGGCTATCCTACACACAGGACCTGCCCACGGGGCCGTTGATCGTATGCATGTACGGATTGCTGCTGGTGATCGCAGGCCTGCTCCGGAAGGTCGGCGTGGGCGACGGACCTGCGCCGGCGTGAGGACGGATCGGCGGATGGGCGGATGGGCGGTTAGGGCCACGCTCATAGGGTTGGGTCTAACCGCCCATCCGCCCGACCGCCTAACCGCCCAAGTGTCTTTCCACATCGCCGTCGGCGCTCGTTACAGTTCCACGCTGGTGCACGATTCTGTCGTCACGGCATTCGACCTGCGGCCCGCGCTCGCCCCGGCGTTCCTCGTGTCGGCGCGCGACGCGCTGCGTCCCGGGTGGTCGGCGGATGTCACGCTCGACGTGGCGCCGAGCGGCATGCGGCGCCACGAAGGCGGCGGCTCGTTCGATGCAGGGTCGTTCACGGCGGTGGCCTTCACCGTGGGGCTGCGGCGCGAGTTCGCGCCGGGCCTGTCGGCGCGGGCGGGCGTCGGCGGGCTGCGCTACCTCGCCGATCAGGCGGGGGTCTTCCGCGAGGGCTCGGGCGGCATCTTCCCGCTCGGCTCGTTGGCCGCGACCTACGCCGCTCCCCTCCCCTTCGCCCAGAAGCATCAGCTCGAAGTGGAGGCGCGCTACGACATCCACCAATTCATCACGCCGGCACTCCGCACGGAGGGGTTCAGCGCCTCCCGCCCGGTGCATCGAGTCGCGATCCTGATCCGCATGGGTTGGGGGAAGTCATGAGGATCGCGCGCGTCGCGCTGCTAGCGCTGGTGGCGGCGGCCTGCAAAGACCCGGCGATCCCCGACCGCGCCGGGGTGTACGCCTTCGCCGACACGGCCATCATTGGCCCCGACACCAGCGTGACGTTGTTCCGCTGGCCCACGAACCGGCTCCCCGTGCGATTCTGGGCCGACCCGCGCAGCAACCTGCGCTTCCTGGTCGCGCGCGCGATCACGGCGTGGCAGGACCAGTTCTTGTACGGTGAGCTGCGGGGCGTCGTAGTGGCCGATTCGACCGCGGCCGACGTCATCGTGTTCTGGGCCGATAGCGTACCGCCGGACGTCCCACCGGACACCACGTCCGCTTCCAACGCGTGCAACGGCGTCACGACGTTCAACTACGACACGACGGGCTTCACGCTGTCGGGACCGGTGCACGTGTCGCTGAGTGTCCTGGGCGGGTCGCCGGCGAGTCCCGGGCAGGTGCAGGCGTGCATGCGACGCGTCGCCATCCACGAGATGGGGCATTCCCTGGGCCTGCTGCGTCACAGCCAGTTCGACGAAGACATCATGTTCGGCTCGCCGCTCGTCGATTACCCGTCGCGGTTCGACCGGCGCAGCGTGGAGGTGCTGTACCACTCCCCGCCCACGGTGCAGCCCCCACCGCCGTAAGGGTCTGGCGCGTAGCAGGTTGGGTGCTCTGCTTGACATGCCCCCATCGCACGCCTAGCATAACCCCTTCCCGAAAAAGGACTTGTGTCCTCGATGACGAGCCGCCGCCAGGAGGCCCTCGACTACCATTCGCAGGGCCGCCCTGGGAAGATCCAGGTCTCGCCGACCAAGCCCTTCAAGGACCAGCGCGACCTCTCCCTCGCCTACACCCCGGGGGTCGCCGAGCCGTGCCTCGAGATCGCCAAGCGCCCCGAGGACGCCTACGCCTACACGGCCAAGGGCAACCTGGTAGCGGTCGTGACCAACGGCACCGCCGTCCTCGGCCTGGGCAACATCGGCCCCCTCGCCGGCAAGCCGGTGATGGAGGGCAAAGGCATTCTGTTCAAGTCGTTCGCGGACATCGATGTCTTCGACCTGGAAGTCGCGTCCGAGAACCCCGAAGACGTGATCCGCTTCTGCCAGATGCTCGAGCCCACCGTCGGCGGGATCAACCTCGAGGACATTCGCTCCCCCGACTGCTTCCACATCGAGCAGAAGCTACGGGAGACCCTCAGCATCCCCGTCTTCCACGACGACCAGCACGGCACCGCGATCATCTCGGGCGCGGCGCTCCTCAACGCCCTCGAGGTCGTCGAGAAGGACATTGCGCAGGTGCGCGTCGTCTTCTCGGGCGCCGGGGCGGCGGCGATCGCCACCGCCGAGCACTACGTGAAACTCGGCGTGAAGCGCGAGCACATCGTGATGTGCGATCACAAGGGCGTGATCTCCAAGGATCGCCCGGACTTGGACCAGTACAAGGGCCGCTTCGCGTCCGACACCAAAGCGCGGGTGATCGCGGACGCCTTGAAGGGCGCGGAGGTGTTCGTCGGACTCTCGGTGGGCGGCATCATCACCGGCGAGATGCTCAAGGGGATGGCGAAGAAGCCGGTCATCTTCGCGCTCGCCAACCCGACGCCCGAGATCATGCCCGACGAGGCGAAGCAGGCGCGACCCGACGCGATCGTGGCGACGGGGCGTTCCGACTTCCCGAATCAGGTGAACAACGTCCTCGGCTTCCCGTTCATCTTTCGCGGCGCCCTGGACGTGCGCGCCAAGAAGGTGAACGACGAGATGGAGATGGCGGCAACGCGCGCCCTGGCGGCGCTCGCCAAGGAGGAAGTCCCCGACGCCGTGATGCGCGCCTACGGCGGCGAGCGCCTGCGCTTCGGACCCGACTATCTGATTCCCAAGCCGTTCGATCCGCGCGTGCTGCTCTGGGTCGCGCCGGCCGTCGCGTGGGCCGCCGTGGCCTCGGGCGTCGCCGGCCGGATGATCGACGTGGAAGAGTACCGCGCCGAGCTCGAGGCCCGGCTCGGCCGCGCGCGGCAGGTGATGCGCGGTCTCATGACGCGGGCCCAACAGGATCCCCAACGCATCGTCTTCCCCGAGGGCGAAGAGCCCCGGATCCTGCGCGCCGCGCGCATCCTCGCCGACGAAGGAATGGCGCGCCCGGTCCTGCTCGGCGACTCCGACGTCATCCGCCGCCTGGCCGACGACGCGGGCGTGACCCTCGAAGACATCGAGCTCGCCAATCCGCGCACCGCCCCCGATCGCGAGTCCGTCGCTCAGGAGCTGTGGCAACGTCGCCAGCGGCGCGGCATCTCGCTGCGCGAAGCGCGCGCCCGCGTCCTCGATCCGATGTATTACGGTCTCCTGATGCTGCGCGCCGGCCGGGCCGACGCGCTCGTGGCCGGTGAGGACATGTACTATCCGGACGCGATCCGCCCGGCGCTCGAGGTCATCGGCGCCGAGCCGGGGCGGAAGCACGTCAGCGGCATCTACATGATGATCTTCCGCCAGCAGACGTTCTTCTTCGCCGACACGACCGTGAACATCGATCCCGACGCGGAGACCCTCGCCGAGATCGCGTCGGCCACGGCCAGCTTCGTGTCGCGGCTCGGCGTCGAGCCGCGCGTCGCGATGTTATCGTTCTCGAATTTCGGGTCGGTGAAACACCCGGCGGCCGACAAGGTGCAGCGCGCCGTGGCGCTGCTCCACGAGCGGGAGCCCGCGCTGCAGGTGGACGGCGAAATGCAGGCCGACACGGCCGTCGTGGAGCGCATCCTGACGAAGACGTATCCCTTCTCGAAGCTGCGCAGCGCCGCCAACGTGTTGATTTTCCCGAGCTTAGACGCGGCGAACATCGCCTACAAGCTGCTCGACCGGCTCGGTGAGGCGCAGGCGATCGGCCCGATCGTGGTCGGGATGGATCGGCCGGTCCACGTCCTACAGCGGGGGTCGGAGGTTGCGGAGATCGTGAACATGGCGGTCATTGCTGCCGTCGACGCCCTGGAGCATCGCCGGAGCCCATCGGCATGACGATGACTGCGCCCATCACGCTCGCACCGCGCCTGGCGGTGCACCAGAACCTCACGCCCCCGGAGCTGTACGAGCACGCGGTGCGGCGGGGGGAAGGTGTGATCGCCCTCAACGGTCCCTTCTGCGCCGTCACGACGCCGCACACCGGCCGCAGCCCCAACGACAAGTTCTTCGTCGAGGAGGCCGCGTCCCGCGAACGCATCTCCTGGGGCAAGGTGAACCAGCCCCTCGCGCCGGAGCAGTTCGAGCGGCTGCACGCCGACGTCGTGGCGCATCTGAACGATCAAGAGCTGTTCGTGCGCGACGTGTTCGCCGGCGCGGATCCCACGTACCGCCTGTCGATCCGCTTCGTCACGCCCAACGCGTGGCACGCGCTGTTCGTCTACAACATGTTCCTGCGCCCTGGCGCCGGGGACCTCCAGAGCTTCGCTCCGGGTTTCCAGGTGCTGCACGCGCCGGAGATGCAGGCCGACCCCAGCGTCCACGGCACCAAGTCGGGGACGTTCATCGTCGTGAGTTTCGCGCATAAGACGATCCTGATCGGTGGGACGCGCTACGCGGGCGAATTGAAGAAGTCGATCTTTACGATCCTCAACTACCTGCTGCCGGCCCGCGGTGTACTGCCGATGCACTGCTCGGCGAACGTGGGCGAGGACGGTGACGTCGCGCTGTTCTTCGGACTCTCCGGGACCGGCAAGACGACCCTCTCCGCCGACCCCGAACGCAAGCTGATCGGCGACGACGAGCACGGGTGGTCGGACCAAGGCGTGTTCAACTTCGAGGGCGGCTGCTACGCCAAGGTGATCCGCCTGTCGCGCGACGGCGAGCCGGAGATCTTCGCGACGACCCGCCGCTTCGGCACGGTGCTCGAGAACGTCGTCGTCGATCCGGAAACGCGCGCGATCGACCTCGACGCCGATCAGATCACCGAGAACACGCGCGCCTCGTATCCCATCCACTTCATCCCGAATCACATTCCGGGTGGCGTGGCGGGACAGCCGTCGCATATCGTGTTCCTCACCTGCGATGCGTTCGGCGTCATGCCGCCGATCGCGCGGCTCACGCCCGCCCAGGCGATGTACCATTTCCTGTCCGGCTACACCGCCAAAGTCGCGGGCACCGAGCGCGGGGTCACCGAGCCGAAGGAGACCTTCTCGGCGTGCTTCGGCGCGCCGTTCCTGCCGCTCCACCCCCATGTCTACGCCGAAATGTTGGGCGCGCGGATCGCGCAATACGGCGTGCAGTGCTGGCTGGTGAACACCGGCTGGACGGGCGGATCGTTCGGCACGGGCCGCAGAATGCGTCTCTCACACACGCGCGCGATGATCCGGTCGGCGCTGTCGGGCCAGTTGAATCGCGTGGCGGTGCGGCGCGAGCCGGTGTTCGGCCTCGAGGTGCCCCAGCACATCCCCGGCGGCGTGCCGGACGACGTGCTCGACCCGCGGGCCACGTGGCACGACCCGTCGGACTACGACGCCCAGGCGGCGCGCGTCGCCGGACTGTTCCGCAAGAACTTCGAGCAATTCGCCGAGCGCGTGCACGACGCGGTGCGGGAGGCAGGCCCGAAGCCTTGACGCGGTTCGAAGTCGTCCGCGACCCGCTGTGGAACAACATTCGCCTCGAGCCCGAGGCCCTCGCGCTCGTGGACACGCCGGCCTTCCAGCGCCTGCGCTACGTTCGACAGCTCGGCCACGCGTTTCTCGTCTACCCCGGCGCCACGCACACCCGCTTCGAGCATGCCCTCGGCACCTACCATCTGGCGCGGCGCGTCCTCACCCAGCTGGAAGAGGTCGATGGGCGCCGCGCCGATCCGGGCGAGGGCCTGGTCGTGCGCGTCGCCGCTCTCCTTCACGACATCGGGCACTATCCGTTTTCCCACGCGCTCGAAGAAGCAGGTCTGCCGCATCACGAGGACCTGGCGTCCCGCCATCTCACCACCGGGCCTCTGGCGGCGGCCCTCGAACGCCTCGGCGTGCCCGCCGCCCGGTTGCTCCCCCTCATCCATGGCACGAGTCCCTCGCCGCTCGCCGGGATCGTCGCGGGATCGTTGGACGTGGACAAGCTGGATTATCTGTCGCGCGACGCGACGATGTGCGGCGTGCCCTACGGCGTCATCGACGTGGACCGGTTGCTCACGTCGCTCGCGCTCGCGGATGCAGGGCCCGGGGGAGTCGGGGGCGTCCGCCTTGCGCTCCATGCCAAGGGTCTCGCCGCGCTCGAGTCCCTGCTCTTCGCGAAGTATCAGATGTATCGGAACGTGTACTGGCATCACGCGGTGCGCAGCGCGACCGCGATGTTCAAACGGCTGGTGCGACGCACCATCGCCGCGGGACGGATGACGGCGGAGACGCTGGCCGTCGCCACCGACGACGGCTTGATCCACGACCTCGAGCAGCACGATCCGACGGGGTTGGCGGGCGCATTGCGCGACCGGCGCCTCGCCAAGCGCGCGCTCGATATCGCAGGCACCGATCTGCCGGCCCAGACGGCGTCCTGGCCCGCCGACGATCCCGACCTGTTGCAGCAGGTGGAGGAACGCCTGGCGCGCGACGTGGGCCTGGGCCCCGACGAGCTGTTCCTGGATTTTCCCGCGAAGCCGGGGATGCTGGACGTGACGATTCCGGTCGTGGGGAGAACGGGCGGGGCGGCGCAGCACATCGGTTTACCGCGGGTGGCCGCCGAGCTGCACCGCTCGGCTCAGCGGCTGCGGGTCTTCGTGATGAAGCCGGTGAAGATCGAGGCGAGGCGCATCATCGACCTGGTGACGACCGACAGCCCTTAGACCTTAGACCTTTGGGGCGGTGGTCTCGCCGGAGGTTCGCGGGTGCCTGCTCGTCTGTTGCGTGGTGTCGTTCGGATCGACCGCGGGCGCGTCCACGGAATCGACCCGCACGATGATCGCGGTGATGTTGTCGAGGCCGCCGTGGCGGTTCGCCTCGGCGATGAGCAAGTCCACTTCTTCTTGCGGCATCCGCTCGGGCGAAAGAATCTCCGCCAGCTGATAATCCTCCAGCATTCCCGTCAAACCGTCGGACGCCAGCAGGAACACATCCTTGGGCTTTACCGTCCCCGCGTAGGTGTCGGGCATGACGTCGCTGTTCGCGCCCACGCAGCGGGTGATCACGTTGCTGTACGGGTGTGAGCGCGCCTGTTCCGGCGTCAAATACCCGGCGTCGACTTGCTCCTGCACGTACGAGTGATCCTTCGTGACCTGGCTGAGACGGCCGTCGCGCAGCAGATAGGCCCGGCTGTCACCGACCTGCCCGATGAGGAATCGGGTCTCGTAGAGCGCCATGGCGGTGACGGTCGTCCCCATGCCGCGCTTGTCGTGCTCGGTGAGCGTGCGCTGGAAGATCGCGCCGTTGGCCGTGCGGATCGCCGTGCGCATCCGCTCCGCGACCTGGTGGTCGTTCATGCCGCGCAGCGAATCCAGCTCCCGCGCCACGAAACGCACCGCCATCTCGCTGGCCACCTCGCCGGCCGCGTGCCCACCCATGCCGTCGGCGACGATGAAGATGCCGCGGTCGGGGACCATGAGGTAGCTGTCCTCATTCCCCGATCGAATGATGCCGACATCGGTGCGGCCCGCCGAGGTGATGTGCACGCGATTCCTAGATGAGCACCCAGTAGACGAAGGCCACGAACGCCATCACGAGCACCGCTGCGCTCCCGCCGCACCCCTTCCCCTTCTTCTTCTCAGCAACGACTGGGGGGGGGGCTTTCGCTGTCGGCTTGGGCTTGGCCGGGGCGGGAGCCGGTGCAGGCGCCGCTTTTGGGGCCGGCTTAGGCGCCGGTGGCGGCGCCCCCGGCTTCATGACCTCGAGGACCCGAGTGCCGCTGCCCTTGGCGGTGCCCACCGCATCGTCGGTCGGCTCGAAGACCAGCGAGATGTCCCCGAAACGCACGGTGACGCCTGGCGAGATCGGCGTCTCCCCCTTGACGCGCTCCCCGTCGACGAACGTCCCGTTCGTCGAGTCGAGGTCCACGAGGACCCACACACCCTCGCGCCGTTGCAGCTTGGCGTGGCTCGTGGAGACCGACTCGTCTGGAATCATCAGGTCGTTGTAGTCGGCGCGACCGATGTTGGCCACCGGAGTCTTGACGATGAGGCGCTGGCCCTTGAGGGAGCCCGACCGCACCAGGAAGTTCGCGAGCACTGCCGCGGGAGCCCCGTGCATGGTCTGCTTCAGCCGCTCACCCGCCCCCACCGGCGGCGCCGCTGGGACTTGGGGCACGGCCGGCGGCGCCGCGGCGACCGGCCCCGGATTAGGGTTTGGCGCAGCCTGAGCGGCAGCGTCGGCGTAGAAGCGAAAATTCTCGTCGCCAATGCGGATCACGTCGGCTCGCGCCAGAAGCCGCTGACCCTCGACGCGGACTTCGTTGACGAACGTGCCGTTGGTGCTCGAGTCGACGACGAGGTAACCCTTGGGGGTCTGGACGATCTCGGCGTGCCGCCGGGAAACATCCTTGCCCGAGACGACCACGTCGCATGTCGCGTCGCGTCCGAAGACCAGCGAGGCCCCCGCGATCGCGTACTCGCGTCCGTCGGTCAACGACACGACCCGGCCACCGGTGTTGCCGGTCACCTTGCCGGCTCCCTTTGCTTCGCTTTTCGCTTTGGCCAGCGCTTCGGGGAGGTTCATCGCCTGCACATACTGGGTGCTGCCGCTGCGCCGCTCGTCTACGAACGTCAGCTCCTGGCCGGCCACCTCGACCTTGTCGCCGTGGAGCAACGGCGTCGGTTCGGCCCCCAGGCGTACACCGTTGATCAGGACGTCCGCCTCGGGAACTGCCTTCGTGATCACGACTTGCCCGTCTGGGAGCCCCTTGAGCTTGGCGTGGCGGGGCAGCACTCCGGCCGCGGTGAGATGGATGGCGCTGCCGGGGTCGCTTCCCAGGAACACGTCCCCCGCAGGGATCGTGAACTTGCGCCCGCCCATTTCAAGTAACGCCATGCACGCGCTCCTCCCAACGGATTGTGGCCAGGCGGGGAAGTTACGCCGGGCCGTATAAGCGGGCAAGGAAGCTGAGTTTACGTGGCCAGAACCGACTCTTCGCGCCCGATCAACCCGCGCCGCAGCCAGTTCCAGAAGAGCAGCGATCCGACGATGACGGTCGCGTAACTGTTGATGAAGCGCCAGATGAGGGTGTAGCTCGGGGTCAACTCGCGCGGCACATAGATCGACATCACCGCCGCGGAAATCAGCTCGGCGATGCCCGACGCCCCGGGGGTCGGCGCGAAGTACAGCAAGAAAGACAGGAAGGTCTGTACCAGCAGGATGTCGGTGAAGTCGGCCGGGATGCCCAGGACGCGGAGCGTTACGTACCCGGCCAGGAGCTTGTTGGCGTGGGACGGCGCCGAGATCAGGATCGCCAGGAGGAGTGTGAACAGCCCCTTCGGGCTCCCGAACGCCACCAGGCATTCGTGAGCACGGTCGATGCCGGCGGACAGCACCGACATTTTGGCCGCTGTCCTCTCGCTGCGGCGCGCCACGTGCTCCGCCAGCCAGCGCACGAACCGCCGCAGCGCGTCGGGGAAGAAGATGGCGACCAGCATCGCCGCGCCGATCAGGCCGAACAGCGTGAGGCTGGTCTTGAAGAGGCCGTAGAGGGTGATGCCGAGGACGAGCCCGTGTTGCTCCAGGGAGCGACCGGCGCCGGCCCAGATCGCCAGGGGTCCGGCGATGGCGAAGAAGGCGACCGTGGCGACGAACGTCATGAACACCGACGTCAGGGCCTCGGGGAGCTTCACGCCGGCCCGCCGCATCGTCCAGATGATCATGGGGGAGGCCCCCGAATTGAACGGCGTGAGGTAGGCGCCCCAGGCTCCCATGCCGCCGGCGAGGATCATGTCCCGCAGGCGAACCGTGGGATGCACGTGTCGGGCGCAGACCCACAGCCGCAACCCACCGCCGATCCAGTCCATCGACGCCAGGGCGAGCCCGACCAGCATCCAACCCCAGTGCAGGGTCAGGAACGGCGTCATTAACACGTCGAGCCGGTCCCCGAACCGGATGAGGTAGTAGGCGAAGAGGATCGCGACCCCTGCGAGCGAGATCCCCGCAAAAAGCTCGAGGCCGCGGCGCAGCAGGCGCGGGGTTAGGGCGAGGGCCATCTAGGCGCCAAAGCTGTTATTTTAGAAGGTTATGCGCCATCCCCCCGAGCAGGTCGTTCTCCGCAACGTGCGCCAGCACAACCTGAAAGGCATCACCGTCGCCTTCCCGCGGCGGGCCCTTTCGGTCGTGACAGGGCCATCGGGGTCGGGCAAGAGCTCTTTGGCGTTCGATACGCTCTACGCCGAGGGCCAGCGCCGCTACATCGAGTCGCTTTCGACCTACGCCAAGCAGTTCCTCGAACGGATGCCGAAGCCCCTCGTCGACGCGCTGGAGGGTCTGTCCCCGGCCGTTGCGATCGAGCAGAAGAACCCGACGACGTCGAGCCGGTCGACCGTCGGCACCGCCACCGAGATCTACGACTTCCTGCGCCTGCTGTGGGCGCGCGCGGGGACGCAGGCGTGCGTGCGGTGCGGGCAGGACGTACGCGTCGATACCGTGCAGGAGGTGGTCGACGCGCTGTTCGGCGGCCACGACCCCATCATGGTGACGTTCCCCCTGCCTACGTCGGCCCATCGCCCCGACGTCGAAGTGGCCGCCCAGCTGCGTGCGGCCGGATTCGTCCGGGCCCAGGTGGATGGCGAGCTCGTTCGGCTCGACGAGGCTGATGTCGAAGGGCGAGTCCGCGCGGCTGGTGAGGTGCTCGTGGTCGTCGACCGAATCGCGGCCACCGACGACAACCGCAGCCGCCTCGCCGATGCCGTGGCCACAGCCTTTAATGAAGGAGAGGGAGTCGCGCTGGCGCTCTCGAACGGCGACCGACGCCGCTTCTCGGAGCACCCCACCTGCTCGGCGTGCGGGACCCCGGCGCCCGCGCTCGCACCCACACTCTTTTCCTTCAACAATCCGCGGGGAGCCTGCCCGGCCTGCAACGGGTTCGGCGCGATTCTCGAATACGACGAGTCGCTCATCGTTCCCGATCCACGGCGGTCGCTCGCTGCCGGAGCCCTCGACCCCTGGACCAAGCCGCGTTACGAAGGACGTCGACGGCTGCTGCGCGAGACCGCGCGCGCGCGCCGCATTCCTCTCGATGCACCGTGGCGCGACATCCCGAAGGACGACCGGCGTTTCTTGTTACGGGCGACCGAGGGACGATACCTCGGCATCTTTCCGTTCCTCGAACGGCTCGAGGAGAAGCGCTACAAGCAATACATCCGGGTCTTCCTGCGGCAGTACCAGCTCGCCAAGACGTGCCCCGTCTGTCACGGCGCGCGACTCAAGCCCGAGGCCCTCGCCGTCCGCGTGGCCGGCAAGACGATCGCCGAGGGCACGGCGCTCACCGCCGCGGATCTCGCTGACTGGCTGCAGCACCTCACCTTGCCCGCGTTTCAACAGCGGGTGGCAGAGCACATCCTCGGTGAGCTGACCGCGCGCGTCAGCTTCGTGAACGACGTCGGCCTCGGCTACCTCACGCTCGATCGACTCACCCGCACGCTGTCGGGGGGCGAGGCGCAGCGCATCGCCCTGTCCAACGCGCTCGGCTCTCACCTCGTCGACACGCTCTACGTCCTCGACGAGCCGTCGATCGGTCTCCACCCCGCCGACGTCGATCGGCTGCTCGGCCTGCTGCGACGCCTGTCGACGGCCGGCAATACGGTCGTCGTCGTGGAGCACGATCCCGCCGCGATGCGTGCCGCCGACTGGATGGTGGAGCTGGGTCCCGGCAGCGGGACGAACGGCGGACAGCTCGTCTACCAGGGCCCAGCCGCCGGCGTGCGCGAGGCCGGCACGCTGACGGGCCAATACCTGACCGGCGAGAAGCGCATCGGCGTTCCGTCGGCGCGCCGCCCCGCGGCCCGGTGGCTCGAGATCCAGGGCGCCCGGCTGCACAATCTGGCCGGCGTGACGACGCGGATTCCCTTCGGCACGCTCACGGTCGTGACAGGCGTCTCTGGATCCGGGAAGTCGACGCTCGTGCACGATGTGCTGTACCGCCAGCTCGAAGCGCGCCTGCGGGGGATGCACAGCGCCAAGCAGCACCTTGGGGAGGCAGTGGGACAGGTGAGCGGTCTCAAGGGATGGGAGGCGTTGGAGGATGTGGTCCTGATCGACCAGACGCCGATCGGACGCACGCCGCGCTCCAACCCGGTGACGTACGTGAAGGCGTTCGATGAGCTGCGCGCGCTCTTTGCCGCCGAGGCGCTGTCGCGGGCGCGCGGCTACACGCCGAGCACGTTCTCGTTCAATGTGGCGGGAGGCCGGTGCGAGTCGTGCGAGGGCGCGGGGCACGTCCTCGTCGAGATGATCTTCCTCGCAAACGTCTTCGTACCGTGCGAAGCGTGCGGCGGGCGACGATTCAAGCGCGACGTGCGCGAGGTGAAACTCCAAGGACAGTCGATCGATCAGGTGCTCGAGTGGACGGTGGACGAGGCGATCCAGCGCCTGCACCGCAATCCACGACTCGCGCGCGCGCTCTGGCATCTCCAGCAGGTCGGGCTCGGCTACCTGCGGCTCGGCCAGCCCGCGACGACGCTGTCGGGGGGCGAGGCGCAGCGGCTCAAGATCGCGCGCGAGCTGTCGGTCGCGGCGGGCCGGACGCGCGGCAAACGCAAGCTCTACATCCTCGACGAGCCGACGACCGGCCTGCACTTGGACGACGTGCGCGTGTTGTGCCGCGTCCTCGATCGTCTCGTCGATGCCGGGCACACCGTGCTCGTGATCGAACACAACATCGATGTCATCAAACGCGCCGACTGGGTCATCGATCTGGGCCCCGGTGCCGGAGCGCAGGGTGGTCGCATCGTCGCCGAGGGCACGCCGGAGCAGGTCGCGGCGATGCCCGCCTCGGTGACAGGCCGCTACCTCGCGGAGCTGGCGTGACCGCTCGGCGGGCGGACGCTCTCATTATTGCCGCGACGGCGGTGTGGGGTGTGAGCTTCGTCGTCGTGAAAGGAGCCCTGGCGGCCAGCTCACCGCTGGCGTTCCTCACCCTGCGGTTCGCCATTGCGACCCTCGCGCTGTCGCCCCTCGTCGAGTTTCGCACCCGCTGGTCCGCCGCCGAATTGCGCGGCGGCCTGCTCTTGACGGTCCTGCTCGCCACGGGCTTCGCGACGCAGGCGGTCGGCCTGCAGTACACCACGCCGGCGCGGTCGGCGTTCATCGTGGCGATCTCGTCGGTGCTGGCGCCTGTCGTTGCGTTCACGGTTCTGCGGCAGCGGCTGCGCTGGTGGGTGACAGCCGCCGTCGCGATCGCGGGTGTGGGGATCTACTTTCTTACCGCGCCCAGTGCCGGTGGTCTGAATAAGGGCGACCTGTGGACCATGATCACGGCGTTCGTGTTCGGTGGGCACATCGTCGCTGTCGCGGAACTGTCCCGACTCTACGACGCGCGCCGGCTGGTGTGGCTGCAAATGGCCGGGACGACGATCGGTGCCGCGGTCGCCGCGGCCCTGCTCGAGTCGGTCCATGTGGAGTGGTCGCTCGGAACGGTGGCGGCGCTCGTCTACACCGGTGTGGTCGCCACCGCGGCAGCCCTCGTCTGGCAAATGCGTGCGCAGCGTCAGATGTCGTCGGCGCGCGCGGCTCTCCTTCTTTGTTTCGAGCCGGTCTTCGCCACGATCACGTCGTGGTTGTGGTTGGGCGAGCGCCTCTCCGCACCCCAGTGGATTGGAGCTGCGTTGATCGTCGGCGGTATGATTCTGGCCGAATTGCCTCAAACTGCGAGACGCGATGGCGCCGCTGTAGGAAACCGCTGACAGCGTACCGCAGCGGTTTTCACCATTGTAGGAGTGAACCCGTCTCGGATCGAAACGCGTGTCTCGCCTTCCGCACACAGAGATCAAGTTGATGGCTGGGGTCCCGGCTAAGGCCCCGAGACTGCTGACCTTGGGCCTTGTGTTCGCCCTCGTGGGTACGCCCGGGTTCGCCCAGCAACCCGATACCGCGGCCCAGGCGCTGAAGCGGATGAGCATCGAACAACTGATGACCCTGGAGGTCACCTCCGTCTCCAAGCGCCCCGAGCGGTTGGGGCAGACCGCCTCCGCGATCCAGGTGATCACCCAGGACGACATTCGTGGTTCCGGCGCGTCGAGTCTCCCGGAAGCACTGCGTCTCGCCAGCAACCTGCAGGTCGCGCAGCTCGATTCTCGCCAGTGGGCCATCAGCGCGCGCGGATTTAATAGCACCAGCGCCAACAAGCTCCTGGTACTCATCGACGGGCGTACGGTCTACACACCGCTCTTCTCCGGTGTGTTCTGGGATGTGCAGGAGGTCCCCCTCGCCGACATCGACCGGATCGAAGTCATCAGCGGGCCCGGTGCAACGTTGTGGGGCGCCAACGCCGTCAACGGTGTGATAAACGTCATCACGAAGGACGCCAAAGACACCCCGGGGCTCCTCCTGTCGGGCGGCGGGGGCACTGAACTGCCCGGCTTTGGTACCGCCCGCTACGGGGGAGCCCTGGGCGCCCGTGCCCGCTATCGGATCTACGGCAGCAGGTTCGCCCGCGATCCGTCGGTATTGCCCAGCGGCCAGGACGCCCCGGATGACTGGCACCTGGGGCAAGGCGGGTTCCGCCTCGATTGGGACGCGTCAACGGTCAGCCGCGTCACGCTACAAGGCGATCTCTACGATGGCCGCATCGATCAGCTTAGTCCCGGAGACATCGCCGTCAGCGGCGGCAACGTGGTAGCGAAGTGGGGACGGACGATCTCCGAAACGTCGGATCTCACGGCCCAGCTGTACTATGATCGGACCCATCGGAACATCCCCGGAACGTTTGGCGAAGACCTGGACATGTACGATGTCGAGCTGCAGCACCAAGCGCGGCTGGGCGCCAGGCACGACCTGGTGTGGGGCCTCGGCTACCGGCTGATGAACGACAACGTCGCCAACACGACGGCCCTGGCCTTCCTACCGGCCCACGTCGCGCGGCAATGGTTCACGGGATTCGTCCAGGACGAGATCGCCCTCGTTCCCAACCGGTTGCACGTGGCGCTGGGCACCAAGGTCGAGCACAACAATTACACCGGCTTCGAGATCCAGCCGAGCGGCCGAGTGAACTGGACGGTGAGTCCGTCCGCGACGCTCTGGGCGGCGGTATCGCGAGCCGTCAGAACGCCGTCGCGAATTGATCGGGAGTTCTTTGTTCCTGGCCAGCCGCCCTACTTCCTGGCGGGCGGGCCGGGCTTCCACTCGGAAGAAGAGCTGGCCTACGAGCTGGGATACCGCCATCAGCACGGGTCCTTTGCTCTCTCTGCGGCGACGTTCTACAGTCGCTACCACGGGCTCCGCAGTCTGGAGCAGGTCAACCCGCCCGCGGCCACCCCCATCGTTATCGGCAACGGGCAGGACGGCGAGTCCTACGGAGCGGAACTCTCGGCCGCGTACTGGCTCACACCCCGGTGGCGCGTCCGGGCCGGCTACACCGAGCTGCGCGTCCACATTTGGCCCAACCCCGGCAGCACCGACACCTCCCGCGGCCTGACGGAGTCCCAGACGCCCGATCACCAGCTATTCGTGCATTCGTCGGTCGACTTGCCAGCTCACGTGCGGCTCGACGCCGGACTCCGCGCCGTCGGGAAGATCGCTAGGCGGCAGGTCCCGTCCTATGAGGAGCTGAATGCCAGGCTCTCGTGGCAGCCGACCGCAAGACTGGACCTGTCGATCATCGGGCAAAACCTCCTGAACCCTCGTCACGTGGAGTTTGGCGCGCCCGGGCCAACGCGCCGCGAAATCCAACGCGGCGTCTATGGATTGCTCGAATGGCGTTTCTGAGACGGGTGCTCCCCGTCGTTGCCCTGCTGGGAGCGGGGCACAGGTTGGCTGCGCAGGGGGTGCGGGCTTCGGAATACCAGGTGAAGGCGGTGTTCCTGTTCAACTTCGCGCAATTCGTCGATTGGCCAGCCGAAGCCTTTCCCGCCCCCGACACGCCGCTGGTGATCTGCGTCCTGGGAAATGATCCGTTCGGTGACGCGTTGGACCAGACCGTGCGCGATGAGCGGCTGGGCGGCCGGCCATTGCAGGTGCAGCGCTACCACAGCGTGGACGAGATCAAGACCTGCCACATCTTGTTCATCAATCGGTCGGAAGGTGCCCGACCGGAAGAGATCTTGGCGGGCCTCAAGCAGCGGCCGATCCTCACGGTGAGTGACGCCGACGGCTTCGCCCAACGTGGCGGCATGATTCGCTTCGTGACCGACCGGAACCGCATCCGGCTGCAGCTCAACCTGGCTGCGACACAGGCGGCGCACCTGACGATCAGCTCCAAGCTGCTGCGCGTGGCGGAGATCGTCACCCGGAATGGGAGTTGAGATGTCGCGGCTGCGCGACTGGCCGATCAAACGGAAGATCACGGCGATCCTGCTGCTGATCAGCGGATTGGTGTTGTTGTTGACCTCGGCCGCGTTCGTCGCCTATGAGGTCGTGACGAACCGCCAGACGATAAGAATCCATCTGGCCACGCGATCGCGCATTCTGGCCGCGAACAGCACCGCCGCGCTGGCGTTTGCAAACGTAGCGGACGCCACAGAACTCCTGGATGCCCTAAAGTACGACCCGCATGTGGTCGCTGCGGCGCTGTATGGCCAGGATGGACGCGTGCTCGCGACCTATCCGGTAGGCGCCGCCCCCGATCTCATCCCTGCCGCGCCCCAGGCAGACGGCTACCGCTTCGAGGGCGGGCGTCTCGTAGGGTTTACGCCCGTGGCGCAGGGAGGGAACAGGCGGCTGGGGACTCTCTACATCGCGTCGGACACGAAGGCCGTCTCGGACGCCCTCCGGCTTTCCGGCGTCATCGCCATCGTCGTCCTCGGGATCGCGTTGCTGGCCGCGTATGCGCTCGCCGCCGCCCTGCAGGGACGGATCTCGGAACCCATTCTCGCCCTGGCGGAAACGGCGACGGCGGTCTCCACTCGACAGGACTACTCCGTGCGGGCGCCGAAGCTCGGCGAGGATGAATTGGGCACGCTGACCGACGCCTTCAACCAGATGCTCGGGCGCATCGAGGACCAGGACCGCGAGCTGCGGCGCCACGCGACGGACCTCGAGCAACGCGTCGAGGCGCGGACCCACGAGCTCCGGGAGCGCAACGAGACGCTGCGCCGTAATGCCGCAGAGTTGCTCGCCGCCAATCAGGAGCTCGACGCCTTCGCCTACTCGGTGTCCCACGACCTGCGCGCGCCGCTGCGCAGTATCGATGGATTCAGCCAGATCCTGCTGGAGGACTATGCCGCGCAGTTGGACGAGGCGGGACGGGATTCTTTGCGGCGCGTGCGCACCGCCAGCCAGCGGATGGCGACCCTGATCGACGACCTACTGAAGCTCGCTCGAGTCACGCGCGTCGAGATGCGCACCGAGAAAGTGGATTTGAGCGCCATGGCACAAGACATCATCGCCGACCTGCAACGGACCGACTCGGCCCGGCAAGTCGACGTCACGATTGCCACGGGCCTCGAGGCGCGGGCCGATCCACCCCTGGTGCGCGTCGTGCTCGAGAACCTTCTCCGCAACAGCTGGAAATACACCGCCAAGCAGCCGCGGCCGCGGGTCGAATTCGGATCTACCGAAGCGAACGGCGGGCGGGCGTTCATGGTCCGGGACAACGGCGCCGGCTTCGACATGAAGTACATGGACAAACTGTTCGGCGTGTTCCAGCGCCTGCACTCGGCGGCGGAATTCGAGGGCACCGGCGTCGGCCTCGCCACGGTCCGGCGCATCATCACCCGGCACGGCGGACGGATTTGGGCCGAAGGCGCCGTCGATCAGGGAGCAACGTTCTACTTCACTTTGTGAGGCTCTGTGAACCCCGGAAAGATCCTGTTGGTGGAAGACAACCCCGACGACGTGGCTCTAACGCTGCGCGCGCTCAAGAGTCACAACATCACGAACGACGTGATCGTGGCGCAGGACGGCGTAGAGGCGCTGGCCTATCTCTTCGGGAGCGGCGGCACACCCCCGCTGGAGGAGTTGCCGGCCGTGGTCCTGCTCGATCTCAAGCTGCCCAAGGTGAGCGGCCTGGAAGTGCTCGAGCGCATCCGCGGCGACGACCGCACGCACCTGCTACCGGTCGTGATCCTCACGTCCTCCGATGAGGAGCAGGACCTCATCACCGGCTACAAGCTCGGCGCGAACAGTTATGTGCGGAAACCGGTGGACTTCGTGGAGTTCACCCAGGCAGCGAAGCAACTCGGACTCTACTGGTTGCTGATGAACCGGGCACCGCCCACGCCCCGCAGACCATGACATGAACGCTCCGTTGCGCCTCCTGATCGTCGAGGACTCGGAGGACGACGCGCTACTCATCGTACGGGAACTGCAGCGCGCGGGCCGAGAGCCGATCTACGAACGCGTGGACACCGAAGCGGCCTTCCGCGCCGCGGTCGAGAGCGGGTCATGGGACATCGTCGTCAGCGACTTCCGAATGCCGCAGTTCACCGGTACCGACGCGTTGACGTTGCTCCGGGCGCGCGATCAGGACACTCCCTTCATTTTCGTTTCCGGAACGATCGGAGAGGACGTCGCCGTCGAGGCGATGCGGGCGGGTGCACAGGACTACGTGACCAAGGGGAACCTGCGGCGCCTCGTGCCGGCGATCGAGCGCGAGCTGCGAGACGCCGCGGTGCGCCGCGAGCATCGCGCAGGTGAAGCGCGGTTCCACGCCTCAGAAGCCCAGCTCCGCGCCATCCTCCGTGCCGCGCTAGACGCCCACATCACGATGGACGAAGCGGGAACGATCACCGGTTGGAACCCACAGGCGGAGGCCATATTTGGGTGGAGCGAGCCCGACGCGCTCGGCAAGGTCCTGAGCGACGTCATCATCCCGCCTGCCAACCGCGAGGCGCACCGCCGCGGGATGCAGCGCTTTCTCGCGACGGGCGAGGGGCCGATCTTGAACAAGCGTCTAGAGCTCACCGCCGTGCGACGCAATGGACAGGAGTTCGCGGTCGAGCTTGCGGTGGCTCCGATCCGTCTGAGCGACCGCTGGATCTTCAGCGCCTTCGTGCGCGACATCACCGAGCGCAAGCAGAACGAGAAGGTTCAGGCAGCCGTGTACAGCATGGCGACGGCGGCGCAGACGGCCGCGAGTCTCCAGGACCTACTCCGCAGCGTCCATGAAACGACGGCCACGCTGATGCCCGCCAGGAACTTCTACATCGCTCTGTACGACGAAGCAACCGACCTCCTCAGTTTCCCGTACTTCGTGGACGAAGTCGATCCGCCGCCGCCACCCCGGCGACCCACTGCCGGGCTCACCGAACACGTCCTCCGAAGCGGCCAGGCGCTCCTCTCGAGAGAGGACTTCGCTCCCGCAACCGGCGGCGCCGCCGAACTGCCGTGGATCGGCGCACCGTCCGTCGACTGGCTGGGCGTTCCTCTTAGACAGGGCGACCGAACGCTCGGCGTGATCGCCGTGCAGACATACACCACGGGGGTCCGCTACGGCGAGCGCGAGAAGGAGATCCTCCAGTTCGTCGCGACCCAGATCGCCGGAGCGATCGAGCGCCAGCGCGCGGCGGACGCGCTGCGCCGCAGCGAAGAGCGGCACCGCTTGTTGTTCGATGCCGGCCCTCACCCCATGTGGGTGTACGACTTCGAAACCCTGCGGTTCCTCACGGTGAACGACGCCGCCGTGCGGGATTACGGCTATACGCGCGAGGAATTCCTCACGATGACGATCGCGGACATCCGGCCGCCCGAAGAGGTGCCGGCCCTGTTGCAACACGTCGCGACCCTACGCGGCGGCGCCGCGCTCCGCCCTGGGCTCTGGCGGCACCGGAAGAAGGACGGCGCGATCATCGACGTCGAAGTGGTTCCCTACACGCTGACATTGGACGGCCGGCCCGCCGCGCTGGTGCTCGCCCAGGATGTGACGGAGCGGAATCAGCTCCAGCACCAGCTGAGCCAATCGCAGAAGATGGAGGCAGTGGGGCGGCTCGCAGGCGGGATCGCGCACGACTTCAACAACCTCCTCACGGCCATCTTCGGGTACGCCGACCTGCTCGCCGAGGATCTGCCCCCCGGGAGCCCCGGGCAGGTGGACGTCAAGGAAATCCGCAACGCGGCCACGCGTGCGTCGGCCCTTACACGACAGCTCCTCGCGTTCAGCCGGCAGCAAGTCCTCCAGCCGGCCGTGCTGAACGTGATCGACGTCGTGGGCGACCTCGAGAACATGCTGCAGCGAGTACTTGGGGAAGACGTCGAGCTGGAGGCCCATCTTGCCGCTGATCTGGGGAACATACGGGTGGATCAGGGCCAGCTCGAGCAGGTGATCCTCAACCTGGCCATCAACGCTCGCGATGCCATGCCGACCGGAGGAAAGCTCACGATTGAAACGGCGAACGTGGTCCTCGACGAGCATTACGCCCAGACGCACCGGCCCGTCGTCCCGGGGCGGTACGTGATGATCGCGGTCAGTGATACGGGCATGGGCATGGACGCGGCGACTCAGGCCAGGATCTTCGAGCCGTTCTTCACCACCAAGGCACGTGGCAAGGGTACCGGGCTGGGCCTGGCGACGGCGTACGGCATCGTGAAACAGTCGGGCGGCTACATCTGGGTGTACAGTGAGGTCGGTCGGGGTGCGACGTTCAAGATCTACTTGCCGCGCGTGGACGAACCCACGGAGGCGGTCGCGGCGCCACCGGAGCTGGGCTCCGTCTCCGGGACCGAAACGGTGCTCCTCGCCGAAGACGACGCGTTGCTCCTTCCCCTCGCCCGCGACGTCTTGAAACGGTTGGGCTACACGGTGCTCGAGGCTCGCACGCCCGCGGACGCCGTCGCCGTAGCTCAGGCTTACAGCGGCGTGATCCATGTCCTCGTTTCCGATGTTGTCATGCCCGGTGAGAGCGGCCTGCAGCTTGCCCACCGCCTGCTCGAGGTGCGGCCGAATCTCCGGGTCCTCTATATGTCCGGGTACAGCGACGAGGCCGTCGTGCGCCACGGCCTGCTCGACCCGGGGACGACGTTCCTGCAGAAGCCGTTCACTCCCGCCGCGCTGGCGCGCAAAGTCCGTGAGGTGCTCGACGCCCCGCGACCGGGCGCCAGTTGAACTGCGCCCCTCGCCGGACCATATTTCCCGCCCATTCCCGAGTAGCTCAGTTGGTAGAGCAGCCGGCTGTTAACCGGCGGGTCGCAGGTTCGAGTCCTGCCTCGGGAGCTTCCCCGCACCGGAACCTGCGGCGCTCGTCGCGGAACACGACGAAATGCCCGTGTTCGATAATTCGACAGTGCATCAATCCCTGACGCCGCAAGTCGTTGATTCACTTCAAACGCCTTTTGCGAACCCACCAAAACCGCCTCGGGCACACCCGTTGCCCTAGCATAGGCTCGCCCTGTAGTTCGCGTTCACCGACACTAGCACACCCGGAGTAATCCGGGGTCGCAAAGCCATGGGTCCCCGATGAGTGGATCGCCAGGCTACCGAAGGAGCGCCACCGATGACGCCTGTCCTGCGACATTTCGTACGCCACCCTTGGCTCGTAGCAGCCGGGGCGGCCCTCGTTTTCGCCCTCAGCGTGCCGGCCACCACCATGTGGCCGATCGCCGGCCACCTCTTCCTGGTCGGGCAACTCCTGGCGATCGCGGCGCCCGCCTATCATCGCGGCCATCGCGGCGCCTGGGGCGGGGCCGTCCTGAGTTTCGCCGCGTTCGCGGCCGCCGCGATCGCCGACGGACTCGCGCGCAGCGGGCTCACGAGCGTCCCCGGAGACCTGCTGCTCGTGGGCATGATGAGTACCGTCCTCGCGTTGTCGCTCGGTGCCATCGGGCACACCGTGGGTCGGCACCGCGGCCTAGCGGAACAGGCCCGCGCGTCGGAACAGCGTTACCACGCCCTCTTGAACAGTCTGCCGAGTGGGCTCCTCGTACTCACCCCCTCGGGCGCCATTGAGATGGCGAACGGCCAGGCGGCCGCGCTCCTCGACGCCACCCCTTCCGACCTCGCCGGCCGTGACGTCGAGACCCTCGTCGATCGCGGGGACTGGCCGAAGCTGGCGGCTCTGCTGCGGAATCCGGGGCCCGGCTTGCCGCTGCGGGCCACGCTGGTGACGCCGTTGGGGCGGCGGCAAAGGACCGACTGGGTGTGCGCCCGACACGCGACCGAGGCGGGGCCGCGGACGCTCGCCTACTGTTGGGACGCGGAACCCACCATCAAACAGGAAGAAGTCTCATCCAGCGTCACGGCGGCGATGCGATGCCTGCAGGAGGGCGTGGTTCTGGCGGATCTCGACGGAAGGATTCAGTTCGCCAACGCGGCCGCGGCAACCATCTACGGCTACGCGACGCCAGAGGCGATGCTCGGCGCCCGCCTGAGCGATTATATCTCACCCGCCGTGTCGAATGACGATCGGCGAGTAGCCAGGGAAGTCCCACTCCGTCAGGCGGACGGGACGGAGATCCCGGTAAGGGTCACCACCTCGCCCGTGCTGCTGGACGGCGAGCGCATCGGGACGGTCGGTGTCGTCACGAACTTGACGGAGCAAAAGGAGATGACGAACCGAGCCGCCAGCGCCGACAAGTTGGCGACGCTCGGGCGCCTGGTTGCCGGCGCGGCGCACGAGATCAACAACCCGTTGGCCGCGGTACTCGCGAACGCCGAGTTGCTGCAAGCGAGCGCGCCCGTGACACCCGCCGTGCTGCGCGACGGCCTCCAAGTGATCGTCGATGAGAGTCGGCGCGCGGGGAACATCGTCCGCGGGCTGTTGTCGTTCGCGCGTCAGCATCCCGTTGCGCGATCCAACGTGAACCTGCACTCCCTTGTATGCGACGTGCTGGCGCTGCGTGCCGGCTACCTCAAAGCCAGCGGCATCCAAGTGAAGTTCGAGGGTGACGAGTCGGACGTGATCGTGCATGCCGACGCCGACCAGCTGAAGCAAGTGCTCCTCAACCTGGTCGTCAACGCCGAGGACGCCGTTCGTAACCGCAGCCCGCGGAGGCTCGCCGTCAAAGTGAGCCGCGTCGGCGCGGTAGGGTTGGTGTTCGTTGACGACTCCGGCTCTGGCATCCCCGAGCCGCTACGCGAGCGCATCTTCGAACCTTTCTTCACGACTAAGCCGCAGGGCCAAGGCACGGGGTTGGGGCTCTCGGTCTCGTACGGGATCGTTCAGGAGCACGGGGGCAGCATCTGGGCGGAGGCCGCGCCGCTGGGCGGTGCGCGCTTCGTCGTCCAGCTCCCTGTCGCGACCGGTGCGGTTGGACAGCGCCAGGTCCCGGTCCGGCGATCGAACCCGGCCCTGGCAACGACGGGGCAGCGTGTCCTCCTCGTGGACGACGAGGGGGCTATTCGTGACGCGGCCCGGCGGATTCTGGTGCGGTTCGGGCACCAGGTCACCCCCGCGGGCAGCGGCGCCGAGGCTCTGGCCGCGGCGCGGACCCAGGTCTTCGATGTGATCATTTCCGATCTGCGGATGCCCGGCATGTCCGGCCAGGAACTGTTCGCGGCGTTGCAGCGGGAGCAGTTGCTCCGGCACGCACGTTTCGTCGTGTCAACCGGGGACATCGCCGACGCCCAAGCGGCGGATTTCGTTCGCGTGACGAACGCGACGGTCCTGTTGAAGCCCTTCGAGCTGGTCCGGCTGCTCGACGTGGTCGCACCCGATGCGCAGCCGGCGGTGGCCGCTTGACTCCTGCCGCCGGTCCCTAGATTCCGACCCATGGCACAGCGGCGCCGCACGTCCCCGAAGAAGAAGAAGGCCCCCGCGCGACGCGCCGTCGCCCTTCCTCCCTCCGGCGACGCCCTCACCGTTTCCCTGCTCCAATCCACACTCGAATCCACGACCGACGGGATCCTGGTGGTCGACTTGCAGGGACGCGTGGTGTCGCAGAATCGCCGCTTCGCCGAGCTGTGGCGCATCCCCGAGGACCTCCTCGCCACACGGGACGATGAGCGCCTCATCGCGCACGTGCTCGATCAGCTGGTCGACCCCGACCAGTTCGTCGGCAAAGTGCGCGACCTCTATGCCCACCACGACGCCGAGAGCTTCGACATCCTCGCGTTCAAGGACGGGCGCATCTTCGAGCGCTACTCCATTCCGCAGCGGCTCGACGGCCGGGCCATCGGGCGCGTGTGGAGCTTCCGGGACGTCACCGGGCGCGCGAAGGCCGAAGCGACGATCGCCGAGCGCGAAACCATGCTCCGCGCGATCATCGAGGCCTCGCCCGAGTGCGTGAAGCTGCTCACGCCCGACGGCACGTTGCTCCAGATGAATCAGGCAGGACTCACCATGCTCGACGCGGACCGCGCCGACCAGGTGGTCGGCCAGCGGGCGGTCGACCTGGTGGTTCCGGAACACCGGGCCGCATTTCGAGCGCTCTTGGCCCGAGTGGCGGGCGGAGTCGCGGGGCGGCTCGAGTTCGAGGTGACGACCTTCAAGGGGGCGCGCCGCTGGCTCGACACGCAGCTCGTGCCCTTGCGGCGCGACGGCGGCGCGACCGCCGACACGCTCCTCGGACTGACGCACGACATCACCCAGCGACGCCGCGCCGAACGCGTGCAGCGGGCGACCTTTCGGATTTCCGAAGCGGCGCTCACCGCCGAGAACCTGCACGCCCTGCTGGTGGAGGTACACCGCATCGTCGGCGAGCTGATGCCGGCCCACAACTTCTACGTGGCCCTGTACGACGACGCCACCGACAGCCTGAGTTTCCCCTACTTCGTGGACGAGGCCGATCCCGAGCACGACACCCAGCCGCGGCCGCTCAAGCGCGGCATGACCGAGTACGTGCTGCGCACCGGGGCGCCGCTCCTCGCGACGCCGGACGTCTACGACGACCTCATCGCGCGCGGGGAGGTCGAGCTGATCGGCGCGCCGTCCATCGACTGGGTGGGTGCGCCGCTCGTCGTCAAGGACCGCACGATCGGCGTCGTCGCGGCGCAGAGCTACTCGGAGGGGGTTCGCTACGGGCCCGGGGACAAGGAGATCCTCATCTTCGTCTCCTCGCAGATCGCGATGGCGGTCGAGCGCAAGCGCGCCGAGGACGCCTTGCGCCGGCAGTCCGACCTGCTGCAACAGATCGTGGAGCACATTCCCGTCATGCTGGTGTTTCTCGACCCCACGGGCCTCATCGAATGGGGCAACCGCGAGTGGACCCGCGTGTTGGGCTTCACGATGGATGAAGCGCGCAACAACGACATCTTCGCAGACATGTACCCCGACCCCACCGAACGCCAGCGCGTGAAGAACTCCATCGGCTCGCCGACGAGCCAATGGACCGACTTCCGCACGCGGACCCGCGACGGCCGCACCCTCGATACGACGTGGGCGAACGTCCCCCGGGCGCAGGGCGGCTGGCTGGCGATCGGCGTGGACATCACGGAGCGCAAACAGGCCGAGAGCGCGTTGCGCCAGAGCGAAGAGCGGTACCGCACGTTCATCGCGCACAGCTCGGAAGGCGTGTCGCGCCTCGAGTTCAAGCCCCCCGTCCCGCTCACCCTGTCCGAGGAGGAGCAGGTCGACGCCATGTACGGCAGCGCTATCGTGGCGGAGTGCAACGACGCCATGGCCCGGATGTATGGGTTCGCGGAGGCGCGCGAGCTGGTGGGCTCGCGCCTCGCCGATCTGCACGACCAGACCGACCCGGCCAACCGGGAACAGATGCGCAGCTTCATTCGCGCGGGGTATCGTCTCGCCGACTCCGAGACGCGGGAACGGGACCGGGAAGGCCGGCCGCGGGTGTTCTTGAACAACGTCGTCGGCTTCGTCGAAAACCAGCATCTCGTGCGGGTCTGGGGCACGCAGCGCGACGTCTCCGAGCAGCGCCGCCTCGAAGAACAGTTCCGCCAGTCACAAAA
Source organism: Gemmatimonadales bacterium (assembly GCA_036004745.1). GTDB lineage: Bacteria > Gemmatimonadota > Gemmatimonadetes > Gemmatimonadales > GWC2-71-9 > 20CM-2-65-7. The sequence continues at coordinate 67,496 of DASYRD010000032.1, forward strand.
GATGGAAGCCGTCGGACAGCTCGCGGGCGGCATCGCCCATGACTTCAACAACCTGCTCACGGCGATCCTCGGTAACACGCAGCTGCTCTTGCGCGACCTGCCCGCCGGGGACGCGATGCGCGGCGACGTGGAGGAGATCCGCAAGGCCTCCGAGCGCGCGGCCGGGCTCACGCGACAGCTCCTCGCCTACAGTCGCCGCCAGATGCTGCAACCCGAGATCCTCGATCTCAATGTCGTGGTGGCGGACATGGAGCGGCTGCTGCGGCGCCTCATCGGCGAGCACATCGCGCTCGTCACGGTCCCGGCGCCGGATCTGGGCCGAGTGCGCGCCGACCCCAGTCAGATCGAGCAGGTGCTCGTGAACCTGGTCGTCAACGCCCGCGACGCGATGGCGCAGGGCGGCCGGCTCACGATCGAGACGGCCAACGTCGAGCTCGACGCGGCGTACGCGCAGGAGCACCTCGGTGCCTCCCCGGGCCCATATACGATGCTCGCGGTCACCGACACGGGCACGGGCATGGACGCCACCGTCCGGGCTCACCTGTTCGAGCCGTTCTTTACCACGAAGGAGGTCGGCAAGGGCACCGGGCTGGGGCTCGCCACGGTGTACGGCATCGTGAAGCAGAGTGGGGGGCACATTTCGGTCTACACAGAAGTCGGCCAAGGCAGCAGTTTCAAAGTGTATTTGCCCCGGGTCCACCGGCCGCCGTCAGGGACGGCGCCGGCGGTCCCCCGCCCCAACGTCGCGCGCGGCTCGGAGACCCTGCTCGTCGTCGAGGACGACGCCGCCGTGCTGTCGCTGAGCTGCCGCGCGCTCGAGGACGAAGGATACACGATTCTGTGCGCGTCCGATCCCACCGATGCTCTGCGCATCGTGGAGCGCCATGGCGGCGAGATCCACTTGCTGCTGACGGACGTCGTCATGCCCGGCATGAGCGGCCGCGAGTTGGCGCAGCAGATGGCCGCGCGCCGGGCCGGCATCCGCATCCTGTACATGTCGGGGTACCCGGGCGATGCGGCGGTGCACAAGGGCGCGCTGACGCGGGGCAGCGCCTTCCTCCAGAAACCGTTCGACCCGGACATGCTCCTGCGGAAAGTCCGCGAGACCCTGGACGGATGACCCTCGCATGACGCAAGCGGGCCTCGATCCGGCGCTGGCGTCCGCGCAGCTGCGCGCGGCGCTCGAGCGCGCGGAGGGAGCGCTCCGCGAGTCGCAACGCCAGTACCGCGAGATCTTCGAGCTCGCGTCGGTCGGCATCTTCCAGTCCACACCCGACGGGCGCATCCTGCTCGCCAATCCCGCCCTCGCGAAGATGCTCGGCTACGCGTCGACCGACGACCTGCGCGAGCTGGATCTCGCCCGCGACATCTACCTGCACGCGGAGGACCGCACGGCGCTCATCGCCCGCTACGGACATTCCGCAGACCCCTGGACCGTCGAAGTCGAGTGGCGCCGGCGCGACGGCACGCCGCTGTGGGTCCAGATCACGGCGCATGCCGTCCAGAACACCGCCGGCCAGCCACAGTACTTCGAGGCGTTCGTCCAAGACGTCACGGAACGGCGTCGCTCCGTCGATGAGCTGCGCTTGAGCGAGGCCCGCTACCGGGCGCTGGCGACGAATCTCCCCGATACTTCGGTGTTCTTGTTCGATCACGACCTGCGCTACGTGCTCGTGGACGGATCGAGCCTCGCCGGCGTGGGCATGTCGAAGGAAGCCCTGGAAGGGCGGACCATCTGGGACGTGGTGCCCGCCGACATGGCCAAGCGCCTGGTGCCGCTGCGCCGCGAGGCGCTGGCAGGGAACATCGTGGAGTTCGAGGAATCCTACGCCGGTCGCACGCACGCCGTGCACCTGCTGCCGATCCGCGACGGCACCGGCGCCGTCATCTACGGCATGGGCGTCGCGGTCGACGTGACCGAGCGCCACTGCGCCGCGGCGCGGCTGGAGGAGAACGAAACCCGCCTGCGGGCCATCATCGATGCCGAACCCGAATGCGTAAAGGTCCTCGACGGCACCGGACACGTCCTGACGATGAACCCGGCGGGGCTGGCGATGATCGAAGCGGACGCGCCTGAGCAGATCGTCGGTGAGGACGTCTTGTGCGTGGTGGCACCGGAGTATCACAAGGCGTTCACCAACCTCTCGCGGCGTGTCTTCGCGGGCGAAAGCGGGACGCTCGAGTTCGAGATCATCGGGTTCAAGGGGACGCGGCGCTGGCTCGAGACCCACGCGGTGCCCCTCCGCGGGCCCCACGGTGAAATCCACTCCTTGCTGGGCATCACGCGCGATATCACCACACGCAAACGTGCCGAGCAGGCGTTGCACGAATCCCGGGAGCGACTCCAGCTGGTCGCCAGGGCGACGAACGACGCGGTCTGGGATTGGGACCTCGTGACCGATGCGCTGTGGTGGGCGGAGGGCATGCAAAAGATGTTCGGCTACTCCCCCGAGGAGATCGAACCCGGCGCGGCATCGTGGTACAGCCGGCTGCACCCCGACGATCGGGAGCGTGTGATCACCGGGCTCCGTGCCGCGATCGACGGCGGCGAAACCTCCTGGTCTGACGAGTACCGCTTTCGTCGCAAGGACGGAGGTTACGCGGAGATCTACGACCGCGGCCACGTCATTCACGACGCCAACCGCCGTCCCGTCCGGATGGTCGGCTCGATGATGGAGGTCTCAGAGCGAAAACGGACCGAGGCGCAGCTGCGGAACCTCGCCGCCCGTCTCGAGGCGATCCGCGAAGAAGAACGCACCCGCATCGCGCGCGAGATCCACGACGAGGTGGGGCAGGCGCTGACCGCCCTGAAGATGGACCTCGCGTGGCTCACCAAGAAGATCCCGGCGCGCGGGACGCCAGTGCGCCGAAAGCTCGCCGGCATGGAGGGCGTCATCGACGCCAC
>DASYRD010000033.1:0-4391 GCA_036004745.1 Gemmatimonadales bacterium
GGAGCGCCCGTCACGGCGGCGACGGCCTCGACCACGCGGTCGAGGATGCGACGGCCGCCGACGTCCAGCAGGCCCTTGGGGCGTCCGCCGTAGCGGCGCGCCGCGCCGCCGGCCAGCACCGCCCCACGCATCCTAGTAGCGCCGACCGCGCTTTCTCTCGAGCACCACGTCGAGGCCGAGGGTCAGGCTGATGTGGTGATACGCCTTCGAGGTGATCGGACCAACGCCGAGCCCATTCGCGGGCCCTGCCAGGCGGTCGAGCGAGACGACGACGTCGCGCAGCTCGAAGCGGAACGCGTACCCGGGACCGAGCGGTGAGGTGAAGCCGGCGGCCGCGCCGTACATCACGGACGTGCGGCGCGGGCTCGCGTCGGCAAGAACCTGACGGTCCTTCAATATGCCGTCGCCGTCGATGAACGCACCCGCCATCTCGATCGTGCTGCGGGGCTCGTTTACGATGCCGAAGTTACCCCGCACGTAGGGGCTCAGCGTTCGCCTGGACGCGGCGCGCAGAGTCACGCCGCCGAAGATCGCGATCGCACCGCCGTCCGCCGACTGCGACTGAATGTCGTCGCACACCTGTTCGTTGCGATGCAGGTCCGCAAAGGCGTTGCTGTCGGGGTGGAAAAAGACGCCGGTGCACCGGCTCTCGACCGGCAGTCCGAGATAGGACAGCTCGAGGTGCACGCCCACGTGTGGAGAGAGGAAATAGGTCGCCGCCAACCCCAGCACCATGCTCGAGCTGACGGACCGCGACAGATCGAGCGTGTCGTACTTCGACGGATCACTGAGGACCGTCAGCGGCTGCTTCCCGACGGTCCACAACGAATGACCGGTGACGGTGCCGCCGAAAATCGTGAACACGAGATTGGACTCGGAGCCCGTTTGTGCCGCGGCGGGCACGGTCAGGCCGGTGAACACGAGGATCGCCAACGAGAAAGAGCGCATTAGACCTCGAGGAGTCGGTGTTGGACGGCGAGACAACTATCCATGATGAAGGGAATACCGGCGGCCCCGGCGCGGGCCTGTGCCGCCGTGTCCATCACACCCTGCTGCAACCAGATCAAACGCGGGCGCAGCGCGATGGCTTCGTCCACCACGGCCCCCGCAACCTCGCTGCGTCGGAATACGTCCACCACGTCGATCGCATGATCTCGCGCTGCGTCCGCGAGCGTCGGGTAACTCGGCTCCCCCAGCACCTGCTCGTGACCGGGGTTGATCGGCACGATCTTGTACCCCGCGCGTTGGAGATAGCGCGCCACGCCGTGGCTGGCGCGATCCGGCTTGGGCGACAGGCCCACGACCGCGATCGTGTGCACGTCCCGCAGCAAGGTGCGCAGCGCGTCACCCGTCATGCGTCACCGCGATACTCCGAGTAGAGATGCGGCCCCTCCTGGACGCGGATCGCGTGCAGCGTCACGCCCTTGGGGAGTTGATCCCGGATCCGGTCCCATAGATACACCGCGAGGCCTTCGCCGGTCGTGAGCCACTTGCCGTCGGCGAAGGCGGGGATGTCGTCGTTGATGCTGCGTCCGTCCAAGGGCTGCACGATTTCCTTCTCGAGCAGGGCGCCGAGCGCCCTGAGACTCATGACGCCGCTCTGGGCCGGATCGAAGGGGCCCCGAACCGTGACGTGGCAGGCATAGCGATGGCTGTGCGCGTGCGCGGCGGCGCCGAACTCGGGTCCCGGTGGGAACCGGTGCGTCGCTGTGAACTCCACGATTCGCGTCAGGTAGGCGGTCGGCATCGTCAGAACACTCGCACGGCGCTGGCCTTGAAAGAGAACACCACCGGCGCGCCGGGCGCGAGCGCCAACTCGCGGCACGCATCGGCGGTCACGATGGCAATCAGCTCGACGCCGACGTCGGCCGTCACGGCGACGCCCCCCCCTCCGCCGCGGTGCGAGGCGACGCGGGTGACGCTCCCCTTGAGCACGTTGCGCGCCGATGAGGACAGGGCCCCGAGGCTTACAAAGATGTCGCCCGGAGGCACGGCCAGCACCGCCGATCCGGCGCGATCGGTGGTCACGAGGATGTCGATGGCGCCGATGTGCGCTGACATCGTGTCCGTGCCGGCCGGCGCCAGCTCGACGCGGAACAGGTTCTCCGGCGTCACCGGTGACAACCTCCCGTCGGCGAGGGCGCGGATGTCGTCGGCCCAGCGATACGCGTCCTCGAGCTGGTGCGACGCGATGCAGATCGTGAGGGGCCGCGCCCGGCGCTCGGTCGCCAGCGCGCGGTACATCGCGCCCGCGGCGGCGCGGTCGGCGGAGCTGGCGGGCTCGTCGAGGAGCAGCACGTCGGGCCGCACCGCGAGCGCGCGCGCCACGGCGACCCGCTGCACCTCGCCATCGGAGAGCTCGGTGCGGCGCCGTTCGAGCAGCGACAGCAGCCCAAGCTGCTCCGCCACCTCCGCCGTTCGCTTGTAGGCATCGGCGCCACTGATGCCGCGGACTCGCAGCCCGAATCCAATGTTCTCGAGCACCGTGCCGCGCAGCAGGACGGGCCGCTGCTCGACGAGCGTCACGCGGCGACGCAACCTGGTCGGCGGGCGGCGCGGCACCGCGTGGCCGTCCCACACCACCGAGCCTTCGGTGGGGGCTTCGAGCAGCGCCAGCAGACGGAGCAGGGTGCTCTTGCCGGCGCCGTTGTGCCCCACGACCGCGAGCATGGCGCCGTCAGGCACCGCGAAGTGTTCGAGGTCCAGCACGAGGCGCCCGTCATAGCGGTGGCGCACGCCGCGCAGCTCAACCACCGCCCTTACCCTGGAGCACTTGCAGCGTGACGTTGACGACGAGCGCGATCGCGATCAACACGAGGCCCAGGGCGACGGCGAGGCCGAAGTCCCCCTGCGCGGTGTACAGCGCGACGGCCGTCGTGAGCGTGCGGGTCGAGCCGCGGATATTGCCGCCCAGCATCATGGCGGCGCCGATTTCGGCGACGACCTGACCGAACGCGGCCGTGATCACGGCGGCCAGCGCGAAGCGCGCCTCGCGCGCCACCGTCCAGGCGGTGAGCCAACGTCCCGCGCCCAGCGTTTGGGCGGTGCGGCGCACGCGGGGATCCACGCCCTGGACGGCGGCGGCGGAGAGCGCGGCGGCGATCGGGAGGGCGAGGAGCACGTCGCCGGCGACGATCGCCTGCCACGTGTAGAGCCAACCGAGCCCGCCCAAGGGTCCGCGCCGCGACAGCAGGCCGAAGAGCAGCAGTCCCACGACCACGGTGGGAAACGCGAGCGCGGTGTTGACGGCCGTGAGCGCGGCGCGCCGTCCCCAAAAGCGGCGCGTCGCGAGGAAGTACCCGAGGGGGAGCCCGACGCCGCACGCGATGACGGTGGCGACGACGGCGATCTTCAGAGTGAGCAGGGCGATGCCGAAGACTTCCGCATCACCCGAGAGGAGCAGCGCGGCCGCGCGCCGGAACCCCTCTCTTAGAAATTCCATCCGACGCCGAGGCTCACCCAGGGATGCGCCGTCCACTCGTGCAGCGGATCGAGGATCGGCACGATGCGGCTCCCGTCGCCCGAGAGATTGTGGAACGAAAGGGGATAGTTCAGGCGCCAGAAGAGCACGCGCGTGTCGAGGTGCACGGTCATCTTGCGCGACGCGTGCCACCGCAATCCCGTGGCAGCGCTGATCGTGAACTTCGTGCCGAACTTGTAGCCGCTCCCTGTCGTGTCACCGGGCGCGCTCAGGGGGAAGGCCATGCCCAGACCGGTCCCGATGTACGGGGCGAAGCCGTGCCACGTTTTACCGCCCGTGAGGCGGAGCTGCAAGGCGACTTCGGTGAGGAGGATTTCCGCGTCGAAGGGCCCGGTGCGCCGCGTCGCCGCCGTGTCGTCGACCGACGGGTCGCGGATGAAGCGGTCGGCTTTCAAGTATGCGCCGCTGAACTGCATCACGGTCGAGCGGCCCATCGCCAGCTCGTAGCGGACGCCGATGCCGAGCCCGTTGGCGGGCCCGGCGTCACCCCGTCCCCGGTCGCCGCTCAGATGACCGGCGAAGAACACCGGGCCCGCGCCGGTCTGGATGTCCCGGAAGGGCGAGTGTGCGGGGTCGTGGCCGATTTGGGCGGCTAGGCGGTTGGGCGGATGGGCGGTTAGAAGCACCGCGAGGCCCACCGCGCACCGAACTGCCGAACCGCCGAACCGCCGAACCGTCTGCCTCATCAGTCTGTCTCCCGTAAGTCTCGACCCGTCATTTCGACTGGGGGCTCGATGCCGAGCAAGTGCAAGATCGTTGGTCCGACGTCCCGAAGCGAGCCGCCCGCGCGGAGGGGACCGCGAGCGTCCTCACCCACAATGAGGAAAGGCACGGGATTCGTCGTGTGCGCGGTGTGCGGGCCCCCCGTCGCGGGGTCGATCATCAGCTCGCAGTTGCCATGGTCCGCGGT
>DASYRD010000034.1:0-10875 GCA_036004745.1 Gemmatimonadales bacterium
CCGTCCCATGATCTCGCCGAAGACGAGGGACGGGGTGAGCGTGCCGTGCAGGTTGAGGCGCAGCACCTCGTCCATGGCATCAGGTGGGACATCGAACACGGGCCGGTCGTCGCTGCGGGCGCGCGCGGTGGGGGAGCCGTCGGGATTGAGGAGCACGTTGCGGTTCTGCTCCGTCACGAAGAACCCCGGCGCCACGGCGTTCACGCGCACGCGGTCGCCGTAGCGGCGTGCGAGATCGGAGGCCAGCCACGCCGTGAGCGCTTCGACGCCCGCCTTGGCGATCGTGTACCCGAGCACGCCGGAGAGCGCGCGCCGCGCCGCCATCGACGAAATGTTGACGATGCAGCCTGAGCCCTGCCGTCCCATGATCTCGCCGAAGACGAGGGACGGGGCGAGCGTGCCGTGCAGGTTGAGGCGCAGCACCTCGTCCATGGCATCAGGCGGGACGTCGAACACGGGCCGCTCGTCGCTGCGGGCCTGGGCGACGTTGCCGCCGGCGGCGTTGACCAGGATGTCCACACGCCCGCGCTCGCCGAGCAGCCGCTCGCGCGCGGCCCGCAGCTGCTCCGGGTCCCGAACGTCGGCGATGAGCACGGAAGCATCACCGCCGGCCTTGCGGATCGTGGCCGCTTTCGCCTCGGCGGGCTCTGCACGGCGACCGAGGATCGCCACCGCAACTCCTGCCTGCGCCAAGCCCTCGGCGATCGCGCCGCCCAGCACACCGTACCCGCCCGTGACGACTGCGACGCGTTGGCTCATCGTACCAAATCTGCAAGCCAGGCGGCGGAGCGCAGGGCCCAGGGGCGCACCTCGTCGGGCGTGGAGAGGTGGTTGTGCGGGGCGTCCAGGAGGGGGACGACCTCCTTGGGCCCGGGCAGGAGGTTGAACGCGGCCCAGATCCCCGCCGGCGGCGTCGTTTCGTCGATGAAGCCCATTGACACGAGCGCACGCGCTCGGATCCGTGGGGCGAAGTTGGCGGCGTCGAAGTAGCCGGCCGTTTGCCGCACGTCCGGCCGCTCGACGTCCCAGTTCGGGTACGGTGCGGCGCGACCACTCAGCGGGCCCAGGAAGTCGCAACCCGCGGGGACGTTCGCGATGAGCGCCGTGACGCGGGGCTCGAGGCCCGCCACCGCGAAGCCTTGTTGCCCCCCCATGCTCGTCCCCATCACCACGAGCGTCTTGCCATCCCAGTCCGCGCGGCTCGCGAGGTACTCGGCGGCCCGGTAGTCGCCCAGGTACATCGGCAGGAAGTAGCTCTCGTCGCGGCTGTGCCGCCCGATGAGGCGGTAGTTCTTGATCAGCTGGGGCAGAGCGTCGTAGAACGCCTGCGGCATGTCGGAAGGCACGTCGTGTGGCTCGACGTTCAGCACCAACCACCCCTGCGCCGCATAGTCGGTCACCCATTCGGGCCGCAGCGGGTACGGCGGGCTCGCCCACTGCAGAATGAGGAGCGCCGGGAACGGTCCGCGCGCAGGCTCCGCGGGCATTGCGAGCTGTCCATAGATGTGCGCTCCGTTCACGTCGTTCATCCGAATAGTGAAATACTCGACGTCCGCGCGACCGCTGGGGTGCGGTGTGAGCACGGGCTCGGGCGGCACCGAATCGAGCCGGCGCAGCTCGGTTGCCCAGAAGGCGTCGAAGTCGGGCGGCCGCGGTCCCGAGGGCCGGATCTCGCGCGGCGCCACCGCCGCGCCGAGCAAGACTCTCCCGACTTCGGACTTGCTGGCGCCATGGAAGCCGGTCGTTCCGGTCGGCGGCCGCACCTCGACGAGGAGCATCCCCGGCCGGTCGAGCGACGTTTCGATCGTGGCGTGACCGGACGACACGTCCAGCGTTCCCGTACCGATTACGGCGAAGCCGTCCCGCTTGACGGTGTAGGCGTACGTTCCGGTGGCGCTCTCTCCAGGGACGACGGAGACGTGCCAGCCGACGCGCTCGTGCACCGCGTAGGTGCCGTTCGCGTGGTATGGCGTGAAGGCCAGCTGCTGCGCGAGCGCGGCGAGCAGCAGGTGGGCGGTCACGGAACGAACAACGCGAGATCGATCGCGTCGGCCATGAGACGGTACCCCGCTTCGTTGGGGTGAAGGTGGTCGCCCGAGTCGGCGGACGGCAAGAGCCGGGTGGGCTGGGCGGGATCGCGCAGGCATGCATCGAAGTCGATCACCGCGTCGAACGCGCCACTCCCTCTGATCCAGTCGTTGACGGTCCGCCGCGCCGCCTCGCGCTCCTCGCCGTCGTACTGCGAGCCGCCGAAGGGTGGGAGCGTGGCGCCGTAAATCCGCAACCCGCGGGCGTGGACGCGGTCGATGATTTCGCGGTACCCGGCGAGGAGTCGCTGCGCGACGGCGGCCGCTGTCCCAGGCTGCCGCGCGCCGCCGATGTCGTTGACACCTTCGAGCAGAATCACCCAGCGCGCCCCCTCCTGTGCCAGCACGTCACGGTCCAGGCGCGACAGCGCGGTGGGGCCGAGGCCGCCCGTCAGCACGGCATTGCCGCCGATCCCCGCGTTGAGGACGGCGACATGACGAGTCAGCGGATTCGCTTGGAGACGGCGCGCGAGGTTGTCGGGCCAGCGGTTGTTGCGGTTCGTGCCGGAGCCACGCCCGTCGGTGATCGAGTTGCCGAGCGTGACCACGGCCGCGCCATTCCCCTCGGTCGCCACGTCGAGTCCTGTGAGCATGTACCAATGGTCGGTCGTCACGGCCTCCGGCAGCTCGGCCGCGGTCAGCCACGTGCCAGCCTGGAGATACGAGGTGGTTCGCGAACCAGGGTGTCCAGTCACCTCCACGGGCGCGGCCCCGATGTGCATGGTCACGGCGAGGTCGCTCAACGCGGCGACGTCGTAGTCGAGAGGGTCGGATGTTGCTGTGGCACCGGGTGCGATGCGCACAGAGTCCGCTCCGCCCCCGAACGTCAAGCTGCGGTCACTTGCGACGTCGATTGCGGAACCGCCGAGCGAACGCGCGATGTGTGCCGACGTGATGAGGAGTGGCGTGCCACCGTACGCATTCGAAAAGGACAGTCGAATCCTTGGCCCGCCGACCGAAACGTGGATCACCTGACGCAGCGTGCTCCCGGTCAGCCCCGGCTGGGGGGGCATATTGCGCGGCTCGACCAGCTGCGGCGATGCGGTCCATGTGCCGAGCCAGTGTGGCGCGGGAGCGGGGGTTGTGGCCGGTGGCCGCGCACACGTTGTGACCGCTGCCAGCGCCAGTGCGGCGATGAGTCGGCGGCCGAAGGCTAGAGGCATGCCGTCGACGCTCGAGGAGAAGGTCTCGCAGCGGCTAAGGCTGCCTCGTCGCCGTCGACAACCACGACCCCCCCAGGATCAACAGCAACCCGGCGAGCGACATGCCACCAAGATGCTCGCCTAACGCGAGCACTCCCGCGACCACCGCAACCAACGGATTCACGTAGGTAACGACGCTCGCTCGGCTCGGTCCTGCCTCCGCGATCAGCTGGAAGAAGGCGATGAGCCCGACCGCCGTGCAGGCGACGCCGAGTACCGCGATGGAGCCGAGCGCAGCCGCGGAAGGCATGGCGTGGGGCGGACTGAGGAGGGCCGCTGGCAGGAGTGCCACCGTGCTCACCACGAGACTCACCGCGACAGGGCCGAGCGGGTCAAGGTCGGCCAGGCGGCGGCTGACGATGATCGGCGCCGTCGCGTACCCGAGCGTCGCCGCCAACACGAGCCCCGCCCCGAGCAGCTCGTCCGGCCGGCCGGCGACGTCCACGCCCAGCAGGGCGACCACGCCGCCGAGGCCGATCACCAACCCGACGAGGCGCCAGCCGGTGGGCTGGTCGGCAGGCGACAGGCGCACCGACAGGAGCGCGACCATCAGCGGCATCGTCGCGATCAGAATCGCCGTCAGGGACGAGGAGATGTACTGCTCGCCGCTCGCGATGAGCACGAAGGGCACGGCGATCTCGGTCGCGGCGTACGCGGCGATCGCGAGCCAGCGCCCACTCAGGTCCCGCAGCGCGCCGCGGCGCACGGCCAACGGCACCACGAGCAGCGCGGCGAGCGCGATCCGCGCCCACGCCACGAACGCGGGCGAGAGCCCGGCGTCCACCGCGACCTTGATGAACAGGTACGGGACGCCCCACACCGCCGCACAGACGGCGAAGAGCAGCCAGGCGCGGGGGGTCACTGGGTCAAAAACGTAGATCCTTCGCGCCTGCGGCGCTCAGGATGACAAGCCCGACCGCTTCGGGAAGCAGAAAACAGCAATGAACTCCCCCCTCTCTCTCTTCATTAACGCGCGCGAGCGAAGGATCTGCTCAAGACGCACAAAAGCCGGAGAACATTCCGCTCCCCGGCTTTCGTTGGCGTAGCGAGACTGGCTACGCGGTGACCTCACAAGTATGACAAACATCGGCGGGGTGGCCCGCCGAGTCAATGGGTTGCGAGGGTGCAGGGGGCTCGTTCGTGGTGAACGTGCGCTAGTCGCATTCGGGGTCTATACTGAAGCGGGGACATGCAAAGACTAGACGCAGCAGACGCACCGCGGTTGAGCGGGATTCGGGTTGCGGGATTGTCCTCGCTCCTCAGGACTGCATCCCGCCGCTGCGTCTGTGCGTCTAGTCTTTGCCTCTCCGCGCTGTTGCCGCTCTCGGCGCAGGACAATCTCTCGTCGCGCGTCACGATCTATCGCGACACCTACGGCATCCCCCACGTGTTCGGCGAGACCGATGCGAGCACCGTCTTCGGCTTCGCCTACGCCCAGGCCGAGGACAACTTTTGGCGCGTGGAGGACAACTACATCCGGGCGATCGGCCGGCGCGCCGAGGTGGACGGTGAGGACGGAGTTGGGAGCGACCGGCGCAACCACGCGCTCGAAATCGCGCGGCGCGCGCGCGAGGAGTACCGGCGCTTGCCGAAGAAGATGCGCGCGATCGTGGACGGCTACGCGGCCGGGCTCAATGCCTACCTCGCGGATCATCCCGATGTGCATCCGCGGCTGCTCACGCGCATCGAGCCGTGGTATCCGCTCGCCTTCATCCGCTACAACTACTTTCAGAGCGGCTTCTGGTGGAGCGCAGGGCTCGTTCCCAGCGACCTCCAAACCGCGGCGGGCCCTCACGCCCTGACCCCCTCTCCCATTCTGGAAGAGGGGGAACGGCGGGGGGAGTTGGGATCGAACGGCTGGGTGATCGGGCCGTCGAAGAGCGCGACCGGCCACGCCATGCTCTTCATCAATCCCCACCTATCGTTCTTCGGATACGGCCAGGTGTACGAGGGCCACGTCCACAGCCGGGAGAGCGGCTGGAATTTCACCGGCTACACGCGCCTCGGCTTCCCCTTCCCCTACGTCGGGCACAACGAGTCACTCGGCTGGGTCAGTACGGATAACGCGGCGGATCAGGCGGACCTCTACGCCGAGGTGTTCGAGGATTCGGTGCGCTACCGTTATGGCACGGGCTTACGGCGCGCGACGATCTGGGTCGATACGATCCTCGTGAAGACCGCCGCGGGGATGGAGCGCCGAGCGCTGGCGCTGCGCAAGACTCGTCACGGGCCGATCATCGGCGCGCGCGATGGCAAGCCGCTGGCGCTCAGGATGGCGAAGCTCGACGGCGACGGCTGGCTCGCGGAATGGTATGCGATGACGCACGCGCGCAACGTGGCCGAGCTGAAGGCGGCGATGCGGCCGTTGAACATGCTGTTCGGCAACGTGATGGCCGCGGACGCGCAGGGAAACACCTGGTATCTCTACAACGGCGCGGTGCCGGTGCGCGATGCGCGGTTCGACTGGTCGGGGCCGGTGGATGGCAGCAATCCCGCGACGGAGTGGAAGGGCTATCACCCGATGGAGGAGTTGCCGCAGCTGCTCAATCCGGCGACGGGGTGGATGCAGAACTGCAATACGACGCCGTTCTTGCTGACGTCGAGCGGCAATCCCGATTCGACCCGGTTCCCGCGCTACATGGTGGTTGATCGCGACAACTTCCGCGGGATCACCTCGCGGCAGATTCTCGCCGGCAGGCCGCGGTTCACCTGGGACGACTGGGTCACGGTGGCATTCGATACGCGCGTCGCCGCCGCCGATTCACTCTTGCCCGGACTCCTTGCGGACTCCGGGCGAGCGACTGACTCAGCACGCGCAGCGCTCGACGTTCTGTCGCGCTGGGATCGGCGGAGCGATACGGCGTCGGTGGCGATGACGGTGTTCGATCGTTGGCAGGGCGCGACGTTTGGGGGTGTCCCGAAAGGCGCCGCGTTGGACAGCGCGCTGGCGGGCCTCACGCGCGACTGGGGGACGTGGCGGGTGCCGTGGGGCGAGGTGAATCGCTTGCAGCGGATCGACGAGAGTGTCGATCAGCAATTCGCGGACGACCGGCCCAGCATTCCGGTGCGCGGCACCGGCGGCTGGAACGGCACGGTGTTCACGTACTACGCTCAGCCGGTGCCCGGCCAGAAGCGGCGCTACGGTGTCGCGGGCGGGACGTATGTGAGCGTCGTGGAGTTCGGTCCCACGGTGCGGCGGCTCGCGGTGCACACCATGGGCGCGAGCGGCGATCCCAAGTCACCGCATTACTTCGATCAGGCGCCGCTGTACGCGCGGGGAGAGTTCCGGCCGGCTTGGTTCACGCTCGAAGAGATCAAAGCGCACTTGGAGCGGGAGTATCGGCCGGGGAAGAGGTAGGATTTGGGGAGGTGAAGCGCGAAGGATCTGCTTTAGGATCTGTCTTACACTTAGGGCACCCATTCGGAGGGAACTCCCGTGCTCAGCTCATCCCTGGTTCTCGCCGCCGCGGCCGTGCTGGGCGCTCAGCAGCCGGCCTTCCTCCACACCATCACCCCCGGCGGCGCACGCACGTTCGTCAATGCCGACCTGGGCTACGGCGAGCGCCTCTTCGCCGGCCTCGGCCCCGAGCGCTGGGAGCAACGCCTTGGCGCGCAGCTGGCCCTCGGCTCCCGCTTCACGCTCCTCGCTTCTGGAGGACTTCGCACGAGCACCGGGGTCGAGCTGCTCGCCAACCTCCTTCCCACCCGCTCGAGCGGCTTCGCGGCGGTTGGCGTCGGTGGGATGCTCGACTACACCGGCTCCGCCGTCGCGCTCGGCCGAGTCGCGGCCGGCTTCCGCGGGCCACAATGGGAGGTTGCCGGCAACCTCCGGCTGGAGCGCAGCCTCGCCCGCACCGGCGCCCGGCGCGACGCGCTCGACGTCATCACGTCCGTCGGAGTCTCCCGCCGTTTCGCGCGGCCATTGCGGGTGGGCCTGGAAGGCGTGGGCGAAGACTTGGAAGGGATCTTCGATCCGAACGAGGCCGAAGGGGGCGCGAAGCTGATGCTCGGTCCCACGCTCGCCGTCGCCCCCAACGCGCACTGGCAGCTCGTCGTGGGCGGCGGACCGGTGCTGCGGCTCTCGCATTCGATGGTCACCGGCGGGAGCAGTGTCCCGCGCGACCTGATCACCCGCTCGGGGTACGTGATCCGCAGCTCGGTCGGCTATACGTGGTGAGATAGGTCCTTCGCGCCTTCGGCGCTCAGGATCGGCCGCCCTACGGTTGCCGCATCACCGCCCGGACGCGCTGCGCGTCCTGCTTCGTGAGCACGTCCAGCCGGTGCAGCGCGGTGTACGCCTGCACCGACTGGCCCCCCATCACCGTGAGCGGGGAGCCGGTCGCCGTGTCCTTCTGGAGCAGGAATGTGCCTTCCTGTCCCGCGGTGAACTTCGGGGTGCCGACGTAGGCGACGTCATGCGATCCGGGGAAGCGCACCACCACGGTCTGCCCCGCCTGCGCTCCCTTGATGGCATCGTCCACGTGAATGAGGGCCTCCTGCCAGTCGGGGTCGTGCTCGGTGAAGCGCCTGGGCCGGGTCGGCGCCGCCGTGTAGGCCGGCGGACGCACCTGCTCTACGCGACCCACCACCACCATCGCCGCCGCCTGTAGGCGTGCCTTGAGATTCGCGTCGTTCACTTGTTGCCGTGCCCTTGCGACTGAGTCTTGCTGGATGGCGCCCGCTGCAGCGACACCGGCGACCTGCGCGCGAATCGGCTCGTGGCCCACTTCCCGCACGGTGATGCCCTGTCCGAAGATCCAACCGGCTGTGTAGAAGGTCGCCTGCAGTCCCACGATCAGGGAGCCCCGGCGCGCTGCCTCGACGGTGACGGAGTCCCCTCTCATGAGGGAGACGGCGTCCGGCTTCTCGTACACGTCGTCCACCCGGACGACGGCGGTCTGGGGCGAGCTCACCCGAGTCACCGTGCCCGCGAAGATGATGTCCGACTGGCGCACGAGGGAAACGCGGCTCACCTGCCCGGGGGCGAGTGTTGTGAAGGTGATCGAGGCGATGAAGGTGATCAAAGTTCTCATGGCATCACGCGAACGCTGAAGAAGAACGGATCGATCGAGGCGGCCACCGGTTGTCCCGCGCCGTCGCGCAGCTGGTGCGTCGCCTGGTCAACACGGCGCTGATACACCACCCCCGAGGGGAAGTTAGCCGGGTCAGGCGTATTGTTGGCCGAAAAGATCCCCAGGAATTGGTCTCCCCTGGTGAGCAGCATGTTGTAGTCGCCCAGGTACGGGAGGAACTGCATCGCCGGCGTGTTCGCCGGAACGTCCGCGAGCACCACGTCCTGGTGGGTGGCGAAGCCGTCGCGCGACTGCTCGAGGCGGGTGACCCAACGGCTCGCGCTGCCCGTCCCGGTGAGCTGCTGGTAGAGCAGCCCCACGGTGCCGTTTTCGGCGACGGCGAGGCTCGGCGTGGTGGTGTTCGTCAGGGTGCGCAGGTCGGTGCTCCAGGTGGCGCCGCGGTCGGTCGAGCGGCTCACGTGGACCGTCTGGATGTCGCCAGAGCCGACGCGGTCCGCCCAGGCGATGTAGACGGTATCGCTGTGCAGTACGTCCACCGCGATCGTCAGCGTCGAGCCGATGCGCTCCTGCCCCAGCGTGGGAGCGTTCGAGAAAATGATCGTCCGGCCCGTCGCCACCAGGCGCCCGGCCTGGTTGTCAGAGGGGTCGCGCAAGTCCCGGAACGGGGTCGCGCCCGTGGCGCCGTGGTCGTCGCGCGCCACGACGACGTCGCTCGTGATCGTGTTGCCGGTGGCGCTGCGCCAGCCGAAGTAGGCGACATACACCGTGCTGTCCTGCGCGACGGCGGGGCGGACCGAGGGCCCGTTCTGGCCCAGGGTGTTGCGCGGCTCGATCCGCCGCGACGCGAACGTCGTGCCGCCGTTCAGCGACACGTCGACCGTCGCGGTGCGGCCATTCAGGGCGTTGAAGTCGTTGATCCCGACATACAGCCGATCGGTATTGGCGGAGCGCACGGCGCGGACGAACGGTTGATCGGTGTTCGGCCGCGTCGCGTCCTGGGTCATGGTCGTGGACGAGAAGAGGTCGTGCGTCTCGAGCGCCTTCAGGGGGACGCCGGGGACGCTCAAAATGGTGGCATACAGCTCGTTCGGTTCGCCGGCGGCGTGCGTCATGTCGGCGGTCATCCCGTTGCTCGGCACGGTGTTGCGCAACGACCAGGTGTTGCCGTCGTCGTCCGACACGAAGATCGGCGCCGTCGTGCTGGACGAGCCGCCGGGGTTCGGCGTGAACGCCGAGGCCGCGAGGATGTGCGGGTTCGAGGCGTAGACGGAGAGGAACGGCTCGGCGTCCTGCCACGTCTCGCCGCTCAAGGAGGCTGGGATGATGTCGACGACGCGCACGCCGGCGGGCGGCGGCTGGGGCGGCGGGTTTTGCGGCGGCTGCTCGCAGGCGGGGGCGGAGACGAGGACGACGGCGACGAGAATGGCGCTGGCCCGCATGGCTCTCTCCGGTAGAGTTCTCGCCATGAAATCACGACCGCTCGGCACCACTGGCTACACCGTCAGCGAACTGAGGTTCGGGGCGTGGGCGTCAATAGGAAGCAGATCCTTCGCGCCTGCGGCGCTCAGGATGACAGGCTCGCTCCCTCCACTTTCTCATTTTTTGTTTTGGAAGCGGTCCGGAGCTTGTCATCCTGAGCGAGCGCGCGGCACGCGCGCGAGCGAAGGATCTGTTTGGGCGCGCGCGCGAGCGAAGGATCTGTTTGGGCACGCGCGCGAGCGAAGGATCTGCTTGGGCACGCGCGCGAGCGAAGCATCAGCGCACCCTGGGCACCACCAGATCCCACACCCGCGACTCGCCGAAGTGCAGCGCCGTAACGGGGCCCCGGCCCCGCTCGCGCGTGAACCACACCGCCGTCCCGCCCGCCGAGAATGCGTCGCGATACGTGGGTGTGAGCTTGACCGTCTTCCCCGGCCGGTTGCTCACCACGAGCGTGTCGCGCTCGACCCGGACCTCGAACGTCGCGCCCACCTCGTCACTGCGGTACCGGCCCACGAAGGCGGCGAGGTCCCGCGCCGTGGGACTCCACGGCCTGGGACCTTCGTAGGCGTAGACCACGGTATCGCCGTCGGGCTGGGCGACCCGCATCCTCACCGGCGCGCCGCTTGGTGCAACGTCGACGCGCCAACGCGCGCCGCTCGCCAGGATAAACCCCCCATCGGGGAGCGCGCGGACCCGGGACCGATCGCTCGTGCCGAGCACCAGCGCGACGTGCGTACGCTCGTTGCGATAGACACCCGTGTACCGCGCGAACGTGGCGGAATCCACCCGCGTCGTATCGAGCGCGGCCGGTGGCGGGAAATCCGTGATCAGCCGATCGACCAGCTCGTGCACGTGGTTGCCGGCCGGCGCGTTGGCGGCGTTGCACATGACGGCGATCGTGAGATTGTCTCGGTCGGGGTAGCGTGCGAGAAACGTGGAATAGCCCGCCGTCGAGCCCGAGTGCGAGATCTCGCGCAAGCCGCGATACTGGGTGATGAACAGGCCTTTGGCGTACTCGATTTCGCGGCCGCTCGTGAGCCGCATGCGGTTCGTCATCGAGTCCGCCCAGGC
>DASYRD010000035.1:0-4083 GCA_036004745.1 Gemmatimonadales bacterium
TCAGCTGCAACGATCGTTATGCGGCGCCGCGGCGAGCCAAGGTCCAGGCGCTCTGGCGCCCACCGTTAGCGGCGGCGAATGGACGACGGTTCTGTGAGTACCGCATCTTTCGGAGCCAGAGGTCCCTTGGTGCTTGGGAACATCGTTCGAATGAACACCAACGCGTCAAACTGCCTCGTCCAGTCCGCCGTCACGGGCGAGTTTCCGAGCGGATTGGCCGCGATCGGAGAACGCAGCCAGTGCGCATCGGGGAGACCTCGCAGATTCAGAAAGAGAAAACGTCGTCCCGTTGCCGTAAGCATGTCTTCCAACGATCCGCGATCCGGAGGAGATAGCGGCGTGGGCTGATCGCGAGTCACCAGTCCAGCCGCGCCTTCCGCCGACGTGAACGCAATAGCGTAAACAGCGTCGCCAAGGGCGGCGCGAACGACCTGCCCCATGGTGACAATTCCTTCATAACTGAAACCGGCTGCCGGGCCGAGCTTGATCGCCGACGGTTCGCGCAACGTGTGGAAGGCCGCCGCCCAAACGATGATTCGCCGACCCCTGTACCGCTCATTCGCTAGCCACGCCAGCGTCTCTCCCATCCATTGATCGCGGAAATTGTTGTCGGCCGCGACGAACCGGCCACCCGACTCGCGCATACGCGCGAGCCCCTCGACAGAAGTCAGGGCCGCGTCCACACTGCGCCTCATAAGGGCGACGTTCGCAGATCCGTGTGCGTGCTCGAGCGTGGAACGCGCTCCGTCAAGGACCGTCATCAGGCTGCGCCACTTGTCGGCCACGCCGCGAATGTCCGCCGGCTTGGAGTCGGGGCCAAAAACCGTTCGCACATCGCTCCGCAACGTTGCGCGGATCTGTTGCGGAAGAATGATGGTATCCGCCCGATCGAAGAACTCGATCAGGGCAGGCACCCAGCGCGACGGACCCGCCCCGGAAAACTGGTGATCGATCCCGATCATCTCGAGCGGTCGCGGCGTTGTTGCCACGGACCGAGCGTACTCAAATACCGGTGCGATCTGCGCGCTCTGTGCCCAGATCGGATACAATCCGCGTCCGAGCGCTTGGTCAAGTGGAACCGACGCGTCGCGCACGGCCGCATCCATATCGTGCGCGTTGAAGAGGCTAGCTTCCCACGCGAGAACGTCGAAACCCATGCGTTGGTGCAGAAACTTGATCAACCGGGCCTTGGCGAGAAACGTCGCTCCATCGCCGTGGGACGGCTCACCCAGAATCACGACCCGTGAGTCACCGATGGCTCGGCGAATCGGGTCCAGATCCGTGAAATCATCGGCCTGTCTCGAAGGGTCAATCGAACGAATGGGAGCGGTGTTCGCCGTCAACCACGCGATGCGTGCTTCGCGGTCGCCGGTGGCTTGACCGAAGGCAGTGCCCGTGGTCACGCAAAGGAGCATTGTCGCGAGGTGCGGCGCGTATCGACGTGTATACACGTTGTTCGTCGATCCGAGAGGAAGAAGCGTAGCGAGGCGCTTGTCGTGGTCTCCGAGGCCCTACGCTACTTGGACACGCTCGTTGGTCCGGTTCGTTGGAATCGCTATCGGCTAGGCGTGCCAGATAAAGTCCGCATAACGCCAGAGTTCAGCTGCGAGCGAGGCAAACGGGAGCGGCGGCGCAGCCGCCGCGATCCGCAGATCGCTCGTCAGCTGCAACGATTTGTTAGGCGGCGGCTCGCCGGACGCGCGTGTGGTCGACGCGGTTCAGGGCCTCGGCCGTCGCGACGGCGCTATCGTCTCGACCGCGCTCGCGAGCTCGCTGACCTCGGAGCCGCCCGCCGCCGGCGACACGCGGAACGGCAACCGCCCCTGCAGAGCCATGTTCGGGCGGCCAAGGGGGTCCGGGGTCGTTCCGCGGACTTCCAGCGCCACCTCGCCGGGGCGGTCAGGCGTGAACTCGAAGTCCGCCGTCTCGCCGCTCGGCAGGTTCACCTCGCTCGGCCGCACGGCGGCCTGCGCCGGCGGCAGCGCGAAGCCGTCCTTGGCGATCGGGCGCCACGTCAGCAGCGTCGAGTCGCCCACGAGCCGTACGCGCAGGACCTGGCGGAAGACGGCGATGTCGGCGAGGCGGAGCCGGTACGTGCGGCCGACCTCGAGCTCCATGGGCGCCGGGGTGAGCGAGCCGTTGATGTAGACGCGCCACGGCACGCCGTCGGAGATGAGCACTACCCTGTCGTGCGCCGGGTCCCAGCGCTCGCCGGGCTCCAGCACTACGAGCGCCCCGACGAGCCCGCCGTACTGCTGGCGGATCTCGTCCATGTGGGTGTGGTACATGAACGTCCCAGCGCGCCGCGGTGTGAGGCGCACCTCGAAGCGTTGGCCCGGCTTGATGGCAGGCGTCGTCCGCCCGGGCGACCCGCTCCAGCCGGCCACGCCGTCGAAGTAGCTCTCCAGCTCGATGCCGTGCCAGTGCACGGCCGTGGGCTCCGCCGTGCGGTTCACGACCTCGATGCTCGTCGGCTCGCCGCGCGTGAGCACGAGCACGGGGCCGGGGTACTGCACCGAGTCCGGCCGCGGCTCGGCGCCCCGCTGCAGCACGTAGCCGAAGCGGCGGTCGCGGTCGCCCGGCTGGGAGTCGGACTGCACGAACAGCCGCAGGCGCTTCGCGGGTCGCCACGCGCCGGCCCTGGCCGCCTTGCCGTCGACCGTGATGCCGAGGACCAGCCCGTTCATCCCTGTGAAGACGTGCCGGTCCGAGTCGCCGTCGTGGTGCGTCGACGGATAGTCGACGACGTCGCGCCGGTCGATGGGCGCGAACCTGGCCGCGTGGTTGGTCAGGTGGCAGTGGAACAGCCAACCCCCTGGCCGGTCCGGCGACCAGGTGATCGACGCGGTGTTCCGGGTGTTGATGGTCTCGGTGACCGCCATGCGCCGCTGCTCGGGCGCGTAGACCGAGTCGGCGTCCGCCTGCGGCGACCCGTGTGAGTCCACGCGGAAGTAGAAGCCGTGGAGGTGCATCGGGTGCGCCTCCTGCGAGACGTTGACGATGCGCCACCGCACCGAGTCGCCCAGCGGGTACCGCAGCCGCTCGGTGTGGGGCCACGCCCGGCCGTTGATGGCGAGGAACTGCCGCCGCAGTGTCCCGTGGCGATCGATCGACGCGGGCCCGGGCGCGTCCTCCGCGCGGTCCTGAAGCTGGGTGATGACGAACACGCGATCGTCGGGGACGTGCCCCGCGGGATCGACGACGATCGCGCCCGCGAGCTGCGAGTCGAACCCGCGTGGTGGCAGGTTCGGCGCCGCAAGATCTCCAGGCACGCGGACGCTGTACGCGGGGACCCAGTACGCATACGTGCCCTCGCGCCGCGCGACGAAGCGCACGACCGACGTGTCGCCGGGCAGGACCACGACCGAATCCTGCATCGCGGCGTGCTCGCTGAGCCCGCGCACGACGAGCGTGTCGTCGAGCGGATTGCGAATGGTCACGCGCACAGGGGTGCCGACGCGCACGCGGATCAGCGGCCCGGGGATGGACGGCGTCTTCCCCTCCTCGGCGAAGGCGAGGAGCGTGAACGCCGGGTCACTGTCGCCCAGGAGGTGCCACGCGACGGGGGCGACCGTCAGGCGCAGCGCGAGCGTGTCGCCGACCATCGTGCCCGCCGGCGTGCGGTTATCGTTCGAGACGGCGCGCTCGACGCGCGCCGTGACGGGCCGCGCGGACATCAGCGCGAGCGATGCGAGCGACACGGTGCCGAGCGATGCGAGCGATCGGCGCGTCGACATGTGGCCCCCTTCAGTGTCGGTGCACTGATATAGCACGACGGAAGGTGGCCCACGAGGCCGGCCTCCGTCCCCCCGATTCAACCCCCGCGCACTACGCCACGGACGTGTCCGGTGCGCAGAGATCCCGCGGGAGCGGCCCATCCGGCGTCGCAGCCTGACTTGCGCCGGACTCGCAGCCCGAACGACGGGCGGCGAGGCGCTGATCCAAGAGCATCACCATTTCTTTGTGGGTGATGGCCCGCCTAACGGACCACGCATTCAGCTGGGGGCGCAGTCACGGAATTAATCAACCCTTTGTTCCGCAGCAGCGGATTGGAGCGACGGATATGATGACAGCTGGCCATTG
>DASYRD010000036.1:0-1625 GCA_036004745.1 Gemmatimonadales bacterium
GGAAGAAGAAGCGCTGCAACACCTCCTCGCTGATCTCGATCGCGCCATCAAGAATGCGCGCACGCCGACGACTCGCATCGTTGCGGAATTGCACAAAGAGTTTTTTTCCCGAAGCTGGGATCGCATGCCGGGCTTGCTCAAACAGCTGCGTGAAGAGGGCGCGATTGAGGAAGTGAGCGGCTTTGCGGTGTGGCTCCCGATTATCCTGTCCCTGAACGGCGAATTCGAAATGGCGCGGCGGTTGTCCGAACGCAAGGTCAAAACCGACCCGCTCGACCCATCCGCCTGGAGCGAGCGGGCGCAGCTGTTCATCGCGCTCGGCGACTTCGACTCGGGCGAGGATGCGATCAATCGCGGCAGGGCTGTCGCGGGCGACCATCCCTGGCTGCGCGGCGACGAATTGTATCTGGCGATCGCGCGGCGCGACAGGGAACGGGTTGTCGCGTTGCTGAAGCGCCCGGGGGACAATCCGCAGCGCACTACAGGCTGGCGCGACGCCTACCTCGCGGCCGTCGAGGGCGACTATGATCGTGCGACGCGGCTTGCCCGCAAGATCGAAGCGGCGAGCCCCTGGCCGGTCGAGTACTTGCTGCTGGTCTATCATGAGACCGGCGACAGGACCCGCGCCCGCGCGCTGACGCAACGGATTGACGCCCTGACCGCCGGGCCGGCGATCTTTGCAAGGGCGATCGCGGTCAAGGAAAACATGCTGTATTTCGACCTCGCCGACGCGCCGAATTTCGCCGCCCGGCTGGACGAAGCGCGCATTGACAGGAAAGCGTTCCGGCCGATGCCGCGCCTCAGCGCCGGCGCGGGAGCGATGAGATGACGACCATCGAGCGCCTCAGGGCAAGCCTTGCCGACCGCTACCGTATCGAGCGCGAATTGGGCGCGGGCGGCATGGCCACGGTGTATCTCGCCCAGGACTTGAAGCACGACCGCAAGGTGGCGGTGAAGGTGCTGCGCCCCGAGCTGGCCGCGTCGCTCGGCCACGAGCGTTTCCTGCGCGAGATCACCACCACGGCGAACCTGCGCCACCCCCACATCCTGCCGCTCTACGACTCGGGCGAGGCGCGCCCCGCCGACGGCGGGGAAGCGTGGTTCCTCTTCTACGTGATGCCGTACGTCGAGGGGCGGTCGCTCCGGGACCGGCTGGCCCGCGAGCACCAGTTGCCGATCGACGAGGCCTTGCGGATCGCCCGCGAGGTGGCCGACGCCCTTTCCTACGCCCACAGCCGGGGCGTGGTCCACCGGGACATCAAGCCCGGAAACATCCTGCTCGACGCGGGGCACGCGGTCGTCGCCGATTTCGGCATCGCGCGGGCGGTTAGCGCCGCCGGCGGGGATCAGCTCACGGCCACCGGCATCACGCTGGGGACGCCGGCGTACATGAGCCCGGAGCAGGCGGCCGGCAGCCAGGACCTCGACGGGCGCAGCGATCTGTACAGCCTGGCCTGCGTCCTCTACGAGATGCTGGGTGGACAGCCGCCGTTCACCGGCCCCACGGTCGCGAGCGTCGTTCACCAGCACATGGTCGCCGAACCCGCCCCCATCACCCAGCTCAGGCCCGCGGTGCCCGCCGAGCTGTCGGGGACATTGGCGCGCGCGCTTGCCAAGACGCCGGC
>DASYRD010000037.1:0-3297 GCA_036004745.1 Gemmatimonadales bacterium
CCGGCGTCTGCGGGAATCCGGTGGTCGCGAACAGCACCGCGAGGACCGCGGCTCCAATGACGGCAACGGCACGCGGCATGTCGGGGAACTATATCACGAAGAACGACGGGGCCCGGGAGTTCCCGGGCCCCGTCCGAGCTACAACGACGCGAACTTGACGTCTACCAGCTGTACCGGACGCGCGCCGTGACGGCCATCACGTCCTGCGGGTCTCTCCCGTTGGTCGAGATACCAGTCACGGGGTGCACCGTCTGGTGCGTGGCCAACGCGTTCCCCGCGAACATGTACGCCCCGACCATGTCGAGGGCCACGTTGGGAGCGAAGCGCCACTGGAAGCCGAGGTTGATCTCCGTACCCAGGTACTGCGAGTCGCCGTTTTTCGCGTGCACCGCGGCATCGCAGTTGACGGCGACCGCACCCGTCAGGCCTGCACACGGAGTCAGGCCGGTAGCGGCGATGAGCGTGGAACTCGAGTCAACGGGTTCTGCCGTCCAGTTGGCGTTGGCGGCGGCGCGAAGCGTGAAGGCCGGCGTCAACGCGTAGCTGGCGCGCGCACCTGCGCGAATGAGCCCGTACTTGTCGTACCCGATGGCCACGATGGGGTTGACACCGGGCGCGCCGTTGCGAAGGGCGTTGAAGTAGTCGATACCGAGGGCCCAGATCTCGGCCCAACCCGTGTAGAAGCCCGAGTCGGTGGAGATGGGCTGGTAGAACTTGATGGTGCTGTTGCCGTTGCGGTCGATCCGATCCTTGGCCTGGTTACCCGTGGCGTAGATACCGGCCGCCTCGAGGAGAAGCGGACCAGCCTGCCAGCCGCCGCGAATATCGACGAGCCACGCGCTCATGTCCAGCGTGCTGCTCGTGCCGTTGCTCAGCGGCACGACCGCCGCAACGGTCTGGTCTCGCCTTCCGAACTGATACATCACGGTCGGATCGAGCGAGAACGGCCCGAAACGCCACCGGGCGTCCACGCCGACCGTGAAGCGATGCTCGATTGCGCTGCTGTTGTCAGTAGTCGAGAGACAGCTGCCCGTCCCAGGCCCCGCGGTCCCTGGGCACGTCGGGAAGTTGGCCGCACCGGTGCCGACGCCCGCGCGCCCCTGCCGCGTCGCGCCGCTGGTGGGACCGATGAGGTTCGCGTACGAGACGATCGGGCGGATGTCGAGGCCCTTGAACGGCGTGATCTCGACGCTCCCGATGAACGCGACGTCGTCACCGCGGATGAAGTTGTCCGTCGGCCCGGTGCTCGACTCCTCGATCTGGGCGAACGTCAGGTTCAACTTCGCCATGGGGGCGAGCTGCGACGTCAGGTGAACGCCCGCGAAGTCGCCCTGGGCCAGGACGGCGATCTTGTACGTCGCTTCCCACGGCTGGGCGCCAAGACGCATGCGGGTCGGCACCGGGATGAGCGGCACGTTGAACTCGGTGTACGCCCACTTGATCTCGATGACGCCCTGAACGTCGGTGTTCAGGTCCCATCCGTGCGTCGCGCCGAAACGCTGCTGGGTTCCGACGGCGGCGGGACACGCCGCGCCGAGACACACGTTGGTGTCCTGGTTCGCGGTCTGGCCCCACGTGGCGTCGATCTCGAGGCCGAGCACGAACTTCGTGGTGCCGACTTCCGCCGTGATATCCGGCCGGACACGCGTGCGTGTATACCACTCGGTGTCCGCCGTCCTCGCGGGGTTGATGTCGACATTGCCCATGTTACGCGTCCAGGACGAGATGTTGTCCACGAAGCCCGTGATCGTCACCTTGGGCTGCGCGGACACGGGGCCGGCCATCGCGACAAGCGCGATGACGGCCAAGAGGAAGACAACGACTCTCCTCATTACTGCCTCCTCATGTGGGTGTGAACATCTGGGATACCGACACCACGACATCCAGACCAACACCAACACCTGCGGGCGCAGCAACAACATGCAGTTTTTACACCGGAACCTCACGCCAATGCAAGCAAAAACCCGGGTCCGTCATCCGCCGTTTCCAAGAGCTTTCAGACGCTCGGCGGCCGCCTGTCCGAATGCAGATTCCGGGGCGAGCTGCCGGGCGCGCCGGAAGGCCATCCTGGCCTCGTCCTTCCGGTTCGCCGCTACCAGCACTAGGCCCAAATTGTAGTGCGCCGACGACATCTCGGGGTCGAGGTTGATGGCGAACCGCAGCGCCCCTTCCGCCTCCGTCAACTGCCCGAGATTCAACATGGCCACGGCGAGCGCCTGCCAGGCGAGTTGTGGGACCGGCAGCATCGGCATGGCGACCGCCCTCTTGAGGGTATCGGCCGCATCGGCCCACCGCCGCATCTCGGTCAGCGTCAGGCCCACGTGGAAGAGGGCGTTGCCAAAGTTGGGATCGATGGCGAGAGCGCGCTCGAAGCGAGGCAGCGCGAGATCGGGACGCTGCAGCTGGAGGAGCGCGACGCCGAGCGCGTCGTGGTAGTGCGCAACGCCGTCGTCGAGGAGCACTGCCTCGCGAAACGCGTTGAACGCGGCCGCGATCTCACGCGCATCCATGTGCTTGACGCCGCGGTCGTACGCCGCACGCGCTTGCAGGACCTTCATGTCCTTCGTGTCCTGGACGCCGGTGGTCGGCGTCGTCGCGCAGCCCGCCAGCACGAGGAGCATCACGAGCGTTCCGAGCAAGGGCACTCGCCTTGACACCTTCGTCCCCTCCCATGTAGCGTGAATGTCGTGCCGACGTACGAGTATCACTGCGACGGTTGCGGACGCGATTTCGAAGTGAAGCAGCGCATCTCCGAAGCCCCCCTCACGACGCACGAAGCGTGTGGCGGCACCGTGCGCCGCCTGATCTCTTCCGCGCCGTTCATCCTCAAGGGCGAAGGCTGGTACGTCACGGACTATCCGTCGGCCTCGCGCAAGAAGGCCATGGAGTCAGAAAAGGGCGGCGACAAATCGACGCCGGCCGCCAGCGAGAAGGGCGGCGGCGAAAAAACCGCAGCGTCGTCCGACGGCGCGTCTACGGGTTCCTCCGGCTCTTCGTCTGCTTCCTCGCCTCCGCCTTCGCCGGCGTCGTCCGACTGACTGCGACCGGCGTTCCCCGGCGCGCACGCAACACCGCGGCCGCATTGCCTTCGCGCACGGCAACCTCCAACCGATTGGTCGACCCGATGAGCGCTCCGGCGGCACCCGGGGCGAGATCGGCGTACGTTCCGACGAGCGGCAGATACCGGCCCGCGATGTGAATCGACGCCTCGTCGCCGAAGCGCTCGATGGTGTCGGCGGCGATCGACGTGATCAGATTCCCGAAGCGATCGACGTGCACGACGGCGCCCGCCACGGC
>DASYRD010000038.1:0-1571 GCA_036004745.1 Gemmatimonadales bacterium
CCGCCACAGTCGCGACAAGAAGCTTTCTCATCAGCTCTCCCCCTTCTCCGTTACTGACGTTTAAGTCGAGAGAGCGACATTAGCGCGGTCCCTATCGCCCTGTCAGGGGTAATCGCGACTCTGTAGCGCTGCCTCCAAACCGCACCCGAATCGTCCAGCGGAATCAGTAGTTCTCCCTGACGCCGCCTCGGCGTCTCTGCGGATGAGGGGCGGCCCCTCGACGTGTCTGATGAGCGAAATCGACACGCCACGCTTTGGAGGTGACAACTATGCGCAAACTCATCCTCACAGGAATCGCGGGCCTGATGCTCGCGGCACCCGCCGCGGCCGCGCCGACGACGCTCATCGTCGCGATGCGCGACCCGGGCTGCCACTGGTTCTACGTCGGCGGCGGGCCGAATCATCGCAATTACGTCAAGACGCTCGTTCGGCGCGGGCCGGTCACGCTCGTCAACCTCGACGAGGCGGCGCTGAAGATAAAGGGCCCCGGCGCCACCAAGACCGAGCGCGTCGGCGCGAAACTGACGCTCACGGCCAAGGGCGTCTACAGCATCACGATGGTCAGACAGGCACCCGACGACAACCACCTCAAGCTGACGATCAAGTAACACGCGAAAGCGCGTGTCGATCGAGAAAGGCCCGCCTCGGCGGGCCTTCTCGCGCCCCGGAGCGCTGCCCGCTATTACCGCAACTCAGTAGTTGGGCGCAGGAAACCGGCCTGGGCCGGTGTTCGGGAATGTCGCGTCGGCGCGATTAAGACCGCCGGGGCTCGGCTTGGCGCATCGTTGCGCGACCGTCCTCGTCGACCTCGACCACGAAGCGACCAGGATCGTCGCCGCTCGTGAACCGCCGCAGGCCTTTCGGGCGACGGAAGATGATCGCGTGGGTGTCGGTCCGCGTCTCGATCGTGAAGCCTTCCGCGAGCTTCTCGTCAAGGAAGTTGTCGAGCCCCTTCTTCCGTGTGCCGATCGGGTCGATCTCGCCCGCCATTTCGTCTGCCTAGTATGGGCGCGCCAGGCAACTGAGGGGCCGTGGGGCGGCGCCGCCGGGTTGCTGGCCAAGCGGAAGGGTGAATCCGGGCCGGGTTATCTGGCGTAGTAGCCGGCAGCGCCCCCCTTTGGTCCTGCCCGATAGGAGATACCGGACGAACCCCCCAAGGGGACGTTTCCCACGGAATCGTTAGGAGGTAAAACATGACGGAATCGAGTCTGTACGAACGGCTCGGTGGCGCATTCGCGATCGCGGCAGTGATTGACCACTTCAGCGACGCGGTCGTGCGCAGGGAGACCTGCTCTACATGATCCGTGGTTCGCTGCTGCTCGAGCACGAGAGCGCGGTCAGGGTAATCGCGACTCTGTAGTTGCTGCCCCGACGCCTACGCACGAGCAGGGAAGAGTCGTTTCTCCGGTCCGAGGTGTGACGGCCATTCAAGCTTGCTCGCACGCGCGAAGAGCATGTAGGCGCGAAGCGCGGCGCGCATCGCGTCGACGAACCCGTCGGCGCGGCGCGGCGCGAAGCCGTCCTCCCACCAGACGTCGAGCACCTCCACGCGGGCTCGGTCGCGGTCGATC
>DASYRD010000039.1:0-161449 GCA_036004745.1 Gemmatimonadales bacterium
ATGTGATCCCGGGAGACGACGACGGCACACCATTCCAGCGCGACGAGCCGCAGGCGCAGAACCCGCCTGACGGGGCGTTCATTGATTACTATCTCAAGGCTGGGGCGGCGGTCACGCTCGAAGTCCTCGATGCCGCGGGCAGAGTCCTGCAGAAGTGGCCGGCGGAACCAGCGGCCGGGACGGCGACTCGAGGTGGGCTGCCGCGCGTGTCACCGCTGTGGCAGCCGGTGCCGGAGGTGTTCGCCACGACGGCCGGGATGCACCGCGTCGTGTGGCGGCCGGTCGCACCTGCCGAGCAACCGCGGCGCGGCGACGCCCCGCGCCTGACCGGGACGTTCACGGCGCGGCTGACCGTCAACGGCCGGGCATCCACTCGAGACTTCGTGGTGCGCCCGGATCCGCGAATCTAGCCTCACCCCGTATTCCGCATCCCCGCCGCCACCCCGTTCACCGTCACCAGCAAGGCGTCCCGCAGCAGGCCATCCTCGCCCGCCCGGCGCAACCGCCGGAGAATCTCGATCTGGACGAGATTGATCGGATCGACATAGGGATTCCGCACGCTGATCGAGCGCAGCAGGACGGGATTGTGCTCCACCAGCTCCGTGTGGCGCGTGACCGCCAGCACCGCCGCGACGGTCCGGCGGAGGCGGTCGCGCAGCTCCTCACCCACGGGCCATAGACGCTCCGGCACTAGGCCCTTGTCGTAGCGCTCCGAGATGTGCGGCGACGCCTTGGCCAACACCATCTCGATCAGGTCGAGCGTGGCGCGGAAGAACGGCCACCTGTCGTACATCTCCGTGAGCTCATCCAGGTACCCGTCGCGCACCGCTTCCTCCAGGGCCTCGCCTACCCCGAGCCAGGCGGGGAGCATCAGCCGCGTCTGCGTCCACGCGAACACCCACGGAATGGCCCGGAGCCCTTCCACGCTCCTCGACCCGTCGGCGGGCGCGCGCCGCGCCGGCCGGGTGCCGATCCTGAGCTGGCCGATCTCGGCCTCGGGGGTGGCCGCCCAGAAGTACGCCGTGAAGTCGGGCGATCCGTACACCAACTTGCGGTACGCCGCGCGTGAAGTGTCGGCCAGCTGCCGCATCCGATCGCGCCAACGCTGCTCGGGATCCTTGGCCGGCTGCAAGGTCGTCGTGAGCGTCGCAGTGGTGTAATCCTCCAACGTCCGTAGCGCGATGCCGAGTATCCCGAACTTGGCGTCGATCGCCTCTCCCTGTTCGGTGACCCGGAGCGAGCCCTTCACCGAGCCCGGCGGCTGCGATTGAATCGCCAGGCGCGCCGGCCCGCCGCCCCGGTCCACCGTCCCGCCGCGGCCGTGGAACAGGGTGAGGTGCACGCCGCGCGCCTCGCACGCCGCGACGACGTCTTCCTGGGCGGTGTACAGGGCCCACGCCGCCGCCAGACGCCCGCCGTCCTTGGCGGAGTCGGAGTACCCGATCATCACTTCTTGACGCCCGGCCGTGCGCTCGCGGTACCAGTCGATGGACAAGAGATCGCGCATGGAGGCGCCGGCGCGGCCGAGGTCGGCGAGTGTCTCGAACAGCGGGACCACCCGGAGCGGAGGCCGGATCCCGGACGCGCGTTGCAACACCTCGACCGCCAGAACGTCCGACGCGTTGCCCGCCATGGAGATGACGTAGGCGCCGAGCGATCCTTCCGGGAGTGTCGCAGCCGCTTGAAACGTCTCGATGACGTCGCGGACCCCGGCCGGAAACTGGGCCCTGGCCTCGAGCGCAGGCGCAATCAATCGGCCCTCGTCCTGCGCCGCGCGCGTCAAGAAGGCCCGCCGCTCCGATTCGTCCCACGACGCGTACGAGCCCAAGCCGAGGTGCTGGGTGATCGCGTCGAGCGCCTCGGCATGCCGGCGGGCGTCCTGGCGGAGATCGAGCCGCACCAGCGAGAGCCCGAAACACGCCACGCGCCGGAGAACGTCGAGGAGCCGTCCCTCCGCCACGATGCCGGCCCCCGTCTGCTCGAGCGACCGCCGGCACAGCTCCAGCGGTTCGAGCAGCTCCTCCGGCCGCCAGTACGCCCGCGGGTCGATAGACCCACGCCCGAGGCAGTCGCGGGTGTAGGCGAGGCGGTCGCGCACCTCCTTGAGCAACGCCCGATACGGCTCGCTCACGTTCCCGACCCGGGCTCTTAGCTCGTCATTGCCGTCACGCATCGACAGCTCTGAGCGGAGCGCATCGATCTCCCGCCAGTAAAGATCGGCGGCCATCCAGCGGGCGAGGAGACAAGCCTGCACCGTGACCTCGGGCGTGACGCTGGGATTCCCGTCGCGGTCGCCCCCGATCCACGAGCCGAAGCGAATGGGCGCCGCCTGCACCGGCAGCGGCCTGCCGGTGGCTTCACGCAGCGCGCGATCGAGCGCCCTGAGGTGCTGCGGGACGGCATCCCAGAGGGTCTGCTCGATCACCACGAGACCCCCCTTCACTTCGTCGCCGGGCGTGAGTCTCCCCGCCCGGGCCTCGCTCGTTCTCCACGCCGCGGTGACCTCCCGACGCAGCGCGTCGAGCACGTCCGCTCGCTCCGCCGGCGTCAGGTCGGGCCGATCCCGGCGCTCGAGCAACGCGGCGATCTGGCGCGCCTTCTGCCGCAGAGTGCGGCGCACGATCTCAGTCGGATGGGCAGTCAGGACCAGCTCGATCTGGAGAGAGCGAACGTGCTCGTACAGAGCGTCGGGCGTCACCCCGGCCGCCAGGAGTCGCGAGAACCCGTCCTGGAACGAGCCGCGTTGCGGCGTGTCCGTAGTCCGCTCGTAGTCGCGGCGCCGGCGGACGCGGTGATGTTGCTCGGCGATGTTGGCGAGGGACAGGAAGTGGGCGAACGCGCGTGCCACCGTGAGCGCTTCCCCCAGCTGGAGCTCTTGGAGCGTCCGGTCCAGCGCTGCGAAATCGCTTTTGGCGAGCGCCCGCACGCGCTCGACCGCGTCGAACAGCCGGGGCCCCTCCTGGGCGCGGAGGGTCTCGCCGAGCAGCGTGCCCAGGAGTCGGATGTCGTCGCGGAGGGGCTGCTGGCGATCCGGGCTCACTTCATACGAAGCTAAGCAGGAAACGAGCTACCTGGTCAAAGCCGGAGCTCCCAGGTCTGGCCCACGAGGTCGTGCCCGAAACTGTGATGCCGCTCTTCTTCGACCAGACGGTACCCGACCTGCTCGTAGATGCGGCGCGCGGCGCGGAGCACGCTGTTCGTCCACAAGACGATCTTGCGATACCCGGTGGCCCGGGCGAACCGGCTGCACTCGTCCACGAGGCGACGCCCGATGCCGAGCCCCCGTGCCTTGGGCTCGACCAGCAGGAGGCGCAGCTGGGCGACGGTGCGCGAGCGCTTGACGAGGAACACGCAGCCGACGTTCTCCCCGTCCCGCTCGGCGATCCAGCAGCGCTCCCGCTTCGGGTCGTAGCGTCGGATGAATCGGGCCACGATCTCCGCCACCAGCGCTTCGAACTGCTCGTCCCAGCCGTACTCCGCGGCGTACAGCTCGCCGTGCCGCTGCACGACCCAGCCCATGTCACCCGGCCGATGGAACCGGAGGATGTAGGGGGCTTTGTGTTCCGGCTGCGCGCCGAGCAGGCTCTCGATGGCGGTCATGGCCTTCACGAGGCGCTTTTGTCCCTCCGCCGGCAGCGCGTCGAGCAAGGAGCCGATCTCCCGATGGGACGCGGCGTTGAGCGTCGCGAACGCCGCCTGCCCGCGCTCGCTCAGGGACACCAGGCTCTGGCGGCCGTCGGTCCGGGAGAGGCGCTTTTTGATGAGACCGCGCGTCTGGAAGCTGCGCAGGATGCGGCTCAGGTAGCCGGCATCCAGGCTCAGCTCCTCGGCCAGCGCCGTCGCGGTCACCTGCTCGTGGTGGGCCAGCTCGTACACGACCCGGGCTTCGGTCAGGGAAAACGGGCTCGCGAGCAGGTGTTCTTGCAGGACGCCGATTCTGGCCGTGTAGAACCGGTTGAAGCGTCGCACGGCGGCGACGCGCTGGGCCAGCTCCCCGTCGACCATGACCAGGGAACCAACTACAGCATATCGTTGACTTTGTCAAGTATCTAGGCTCGCATCACTGGGCCCCCGCCGCCGTCGTCTTCGCCTCCCATTGTGCCCGGTTGAGGAGCGGGATCGGCTCGAGGCGCTTCCGCGCCAGCGCGGCGTTGAGACCGGTGAGCCCGTTCCGCCCACTCGCCCACGCGTCGAATTCCTTCACCACGTCCGCCAATTCCCGCGCCAGCGCGTCCGCACGCTCGGTCTGCGTCTGCGACGGCCCGCCATCGTAAAAAACGATGTTGCCGTACAGATCGGTCAGGTTCTCGCGCAGGCGTTCCTCGCCCGTGATCATCCCGCCCTCTTTCGTGGCGACGATCTTCTTGCGCATCGCATCGACGGCCGCCGAGGCGGCGCGCAGGCGCTTCGTCAGCGCGTCACCTGCCGCCAGCCGGCCGGCGCGCTCGTCGAGCGCCTGGCGCACGCCATTCATCTGCTCGACCGCAAACGTCATGTCGGTGAGTGTACCCGACATCTTGACCGCCAGATCGAACGCAGCCTGACGCTCCTGCGCCGTATGCGTGCTGCGCGGATCGGGCACGACGGCGAGCTGCGTCGTGTACGTCGCCGTGTCCTTCGTCATCTTGATCCTGTACGTGCCCGGCAAGACGCGCGGGCCGAAGGCGGCGCCGAATGCCGCGCTCGCCGCCGGCGGCACGCGCGGCGCGGCCAGGCGCATCGACCACGTCACGCGACTCACGCCCCGCCGCTTACTGGTCGGCAGCGTGCCGAGCAGTTTCCCGTTCGCGTCGAACACCTCCAGCTTCATGTCGCCGAAGATGTGGCGCCGCCGCTGGTAGTACGTGATCACGGCGTCGCTCGGCGGGTTGGGGCCCACGTACATCGCGTCACCATTCGCCCACCCACCGCCGGCCTGCAAGCCCTGCACGGTGGGGCGCCCGGGCAGGAACGCGACCGGGCTCGCCAGCGCTTCCGGCGTGAGCGCGCGGAGCGGCGAGATGTCGTCCACGATCCAGATCCCGCGGCCGTGCGTCGCGATCACGAGGTCGTGATCGCGCGGGTGAATCGCGAGGTCCCGCACGGCGACGTTCGGCAAGTCGCCACCCTTGTAATGCGCCCACTGCTTCCCGCCGTCGAGCGAGATCCATAACCCCAGCTCGGTGCCCAGGAACAGCAGGTTCGGGTCGACCAGATCTTCCTTGATGACGTGCGCATACCCGCGCACCGGGCTATCCGGCGCCACCAGCGGGGTCCACGTCGCGCCGAAATCGGTCGACTGGTAGGCGTAGGGCCGCATGTCGCCGAACGTGTGGAGATCAAACGTGGCATACACGGTTCCGGTGGCGAAGTGTCCGGCTTCCACGGACGAGACCCATGCGTTCCTGGGCAGGCCCGTGATGCGGGGCGTGACATTCGTCCACGTTTTGCCGCCGTCGCGCGTGACTTGCAGGTTCCCGTCATCGGTACCCGCCCAAATCACTTGTCCATCCTTGGGCGACTCGGCGATCGCGTAAATCGTGGTGTGCATCTCGGCCGCCGAGTTGTCGACCGTCACGCCGCCCGACTCCTCCTGCCGCTGTTTTTGTGGATCGTTCGTCGTCAGGTCGGGCGAGATGCGCTCCCACGTCTGCCCGAAATCCTGCGACCGGAACAGCACCTGCGCGCCGATGTAGGTCGTGCCTTTCTGGGTCGCGCTGATATGGATCGGCGTGTTCCAGTTGAACCGGAGCTTCTTCTCCTGGTAGCGCGGCAGCGGCCGGATATTGCGCGACTCGTGCGTCCGGCGATTGATGCGCGCGATCTCGCCGCCCTGATACTCGGCGTAGAGGTAATCGGGATCGGTCGGGTCGGCAAACATCCAGAAGCCGTCGCCCCCGTACATGTTTTCCCACTGATGGTTCGTGATGCCGCCGGGATACTCCGACGGCCCCACCCACGAGCTGTTGTCCTGCAGCCCGCCGTACACGTTGTACGGCCGGGCCATGTCGACGCTGACGTGATAGAACTGCGAGATCGGCAGGTTCTCGTTCTTCACCCATTTGTTCCCGGCGTCATACGAGAACCACAGACCGCCGTCATCGCCGGTGATCAAGTCATCGGTGTTCGTGGGATCGACCCACACGTCGTGGAAATCGCCGTGCGCGCCGCCCGAGATGCCGCTGAAGCTCTTGCCGCCGTCGGTGCTGACGATCAGGCCCCCATCGGGCTTGTAGATGCGATCGGGATTGCCCGGATCCACGATCAGATTGGCGAAGTAGAACGGCCGCCAGATCATGTTCTGGCTGCGGTCGAGCATCTGCCACGTCTTCCCGGCGTTGTCGGACCGGTAGAGCGCATTGAGCGGCGGCACCGCTTCGATGAACGCGTACACGATGTCCGGCTTCGAGGGCGCGACGGTGACCGCCACGCGACCCCACGGCTTCGGCGGGAGCCCTGAGCCGGCTGCGGCCGTGAGATCGGTCCACGTGGCGCCGCCGTCCGTGCTCTTGAACAGACCCGAGGCGCTCGGTGCAGTCGCGCTGTCGCCGCCTGACCGGAACGTCCAGCCGCGCCGCCGGAAATCCCACATGCCGGCGTAGAGCGTCTGCGGATGCGACGGGTCCATCGACAGCATCGAGCAGCCGGTGGAGGCGTTGGCGCCCTTCAGCACAAGTGTCCAGGTCTTGCCGCCATCGGTCGTCCGGTAGACGCCGCGCTCGTTGCTGTCGCTCCAGAGCTTTCCGGGGACGCAGACGTAGACCGTGTTGGTCTGGTTGGGATCGACGAGGATCTTGACGATGTGCTCGGACTCGCG
This sequence comes from Gemmatimonadales bacterium, assembly GCA_036004745.1. GTDB lineage: Bacteria > Gemmatimonadota > Gemmatimonadetes > Gemmatimonadales > GWC2-71-9 > 20CM-2-65-7. Next base: position 6,797 of record DASYRD010000039.1, read on the forward strand.
CAGCCCCATGTTGGTCCAGTTCTCGCCGCCGTCGTCCGACCGGTAGATGCCGTCCCCCATCGACACGCTGTTGCGCATCCACGCTTCGCCGCTGCCCACCCAAATGACCTTGGGGTTCTTCGGATCGATGGTCACTGCGCCGATCGACTGCACCGGCTGCCGATCGAAAACCGGCTTGAACGTCGTGCCGCCATTCACCGACTTCCACACGCCGCCGCTCGCCGCGCCGACGTAAATCGTGAGCCGCGGACCCTCGTGCACCGCCGCGAGCGCCGCGATGCGCCCGCTCATCGCTGCCGAGCCGATGTTGCGCGAGCCGAGACCGGAGATCGTCTCGGAATCCACTTTGACCGCGGGTTGCTGGGCGATCAGGAGTAGGAGGAGGAGTTTCATGGACGCGCTCCCGGCCGCGCAAACCGCGTGTTCTCGAGCGGTACGTTGGCCTCGATTTTGTCGTATGTGATTTTCGCACGGTCTGTACTGCTCGAACCCTTCGGACCGGTTTCCAGTGAGAACGGGAGATAGACGCCCGCCACCTGTTTGTAGTCGCCGAGCGACGTCTCGAATTCCTGCGGCGCGCCGCGGATCATGCGCTGCGTGTCGATTCTGATGGGGACGTAGGCCTCGGTATCCAGGTAGAAGAAGCTCACGTCGCCGTTCGGGCGCGTGACCTTGAGTTTGTAGGCGTCGCTGCCCTCGATCTGTTCGATCCCCTGATACTCGACGCGATTGCCCTTCGCCTGATAATTCACGAGCGGCCCGTCGAAGTCGGCATCGTCGAGAATCCCGTGCATCTCTTCTTCACCGAGCGCCTCGGGATCGCGCTTCCCGTTCCACGGCTCGATCTTCCAGCCCTCGCGGCCGTCGTAGGCGTTGATGCCCGTCATCCCCTGGATCGAGAACTCCTCGCGCACGCTGCTGGGGCGTTTGTTCTCCTGCACCACCACCGCCTCGAACCCACCCCCGCCCGTGAACTTCCCGCTGCGCCGTAACGTCTGCAGCGCCTGGATGCGGGCCATTCCCCCGGTTGCCTGGATGTACTTGGCGACGAGGCTGTCGACCGATTGAGCCTGGGCCGCCACAGGGACCGCGAACGCGGAGAGCAGCACAAGGTAGGCGAGACGCTTCATGGGTGACTCCTTTTGCCGGGGGCGAAGAAAGTATCTAGCTTCTCGGCCATGGGTAAGACACCCGCCCTGGTCCGCGCGCCCGGGCGCGTGAACCTCATCGGCGAGCATATCGACTACTGCGGCCTGTCGGTGCTCCCCATGGCCGTCCAGCGAAACGTGCGTATGGTGTTTCACCCCCGAACGGATCGCGAGGTGCGCCTCGTCAACCGCGATCCGGGCTTCGGTCCTAGCACGTTCACGCTGAGTGAAACCATTCCCCCGGCGCCGGCGGGGGACTGGGGCAACTATGCCAGGGCGGCGGCGCAGGCCCTGGTCCCGCGGTTCGGTGCTCTGCGCGGCCTCGATGCACAGGTGGAGAGCGATCTCCCGATCGCCGCGGGCCTCAGCTCCTCGTCCGCGCTGGTCGTGGCCACGGCCCTCGCAATCCTGCACGCGAACGGGGTGACGATGGCGCCCCCAGATCTGCTCGACCTGATGGATCTCCTGGCGCGCGGCGAGCGCTACGTGGGCACCGCCGGGGGCGGGATGGATCAGTCCATCATCCTCGGCGCCCAACCCGGATGCGCGTCACGCATCGACTTCCACCCGCTGCGGCTCACCCCGACTCGTCTGCCCGATGACTGGCGGTTCATCGTCGCGTGGAGCCTCGTGCAAGCCGAGAAGTCGGGAGCCGCTCGGCAGGCGTATAACGAGCGACCGCGGCAGTGCGATGAGGCACGCCGCCTCGTGGCCGCGCGACTCGGGCAGCGAGAGGACACCTCGTATCCCGCCCTGCTCGCGGCGGCACCCGTCGCGAAGCTCCTCGAACTCGCGAGCACGACACTCTCCGGCGTCCTCGCGAAGCGATTCCGCCACGTCGTGACCGAGGGCGCGCGCGTGCGTCAGGCGGAAGCGGCGATGGGGCGTGGTGATCTCGCCGCGTTCGGGCTGCTGCTCGACGCGTCACATCAGAGTCTGCGGGACGACTACGAGGTGAGTCACCCCGAGCTGGATCTGCTCGTGCAGCTGGCGCGTGAGGCGGGCGCGGCGGGCGCGCGACTCACGGGCGCGGGGTTCGGTGGATCGATCGTGGCTCTGTGTCCCGCCGCGCGCGCGACGGAGGTCCTGCGCGTGCTGGAGGCCCGATTCTACGCCCCCCGCGGCGCCGCGGGAGCGGTCGGACGGTACGCCTTCGCCGCCGAGGCCTCGGGAGGCGCCGAGGTCATGCGCGCGTAGAGAGCCCTCTCTCCTGGTCTACTCGAACCCCACTCGCGGCAACGTGCGAAACAGGCCCCACGCCGCCGCGCCCGCGGCGACCAGGCAGACGATTGCCGGCAGCGCCTTCCCGTACAGCAGGTATCCGGTGCCGAACAGGGCCGCGTAGATGATCACACAGCCCAGGAACCAGCACAGGAACGCGGCGGTCACGCTTTCTCCCGGCCGCGCGGGCTGCGTCGTTACCGCGCCGTTCCAGCCGGGGCCCATCGGCCGAATCCGGTCGTAAAACGCCTGGAGCGTCGCCCGGTCGGTGGGCGGCGTCGCGAACGTCACCGCCAGCCACCCGACGGTGGTGATCGCGATGCCGGTCACGAGCTGGACCGTGGGGGAGAACGGCGCAAACCCGAGTGCCGTGTGCACGAACTGGAAGTAGACGGCCACGACGAATGAGATCGCCATGCCGGCGATCTCGCTCCACGCGTTGATCCGCCACCAGAACCAGCGCAGCAGGAAGATCAATCCAGTCCCGGCGCCGATCTGGAGCAGGATCTGGAACGCCTGGTAGGAGTTGTGCAGCCAGAGCGACAGCGCGCAGGCCAGGATGATCAGGCCCACCGTGACCACGCGCCCCACCATCACGTAGTGGCGCTCGTCCTTCTCGGGCGCGAGAAACCGCCGGTAGCAGTCCTCCACGGCGTACGACGCGCCCCAATTGAGATGGGTGCTGATGGTGGACATGTACGCCGCCGCCAGCGAGGCGATCATCAGGCCGAAGAGGCCGTGCGGCAGATACACCAGCATCGCGGAGTACGCGAGATCGTTCCGCACGATCGCCGGGTCGATGTGCGGGAACCGGGCGGCGATCGACGCGAGGTCGGGATAGATGATCAGCGACGCGAGCGCCACGATGATCCACGGCCACGGTCGCACGGCGTAATGCAACACGTTGAACAGCAGCGTCGTGCGCATCGCGTCGCGCTCGGTGGGAGCCGCCAGCATCCGTTGCGCGACGTAGCCGCCGCCCCCCGGCTCGGCGCCCGGATACCAGGTGCTCCACCATTGCACCGCGAGCGGCACGATCAGGACCGCGGCCGCGGTGCTCCAGTCCGAGAAGTCGGGCAGGAGCGAGAGCCGCGAGGCGACCGCGGGATGCGCGAGCAAACCTTTCAACCCGCCGACTTCGGGGAGCCTGAGCGCCACGACCGCGGCGAGCACCGCGCCGACCATTGCGATCAGGAACTGCACGAAGTCGGTCAGGACGACACCCGACAGGCCGGAGCTGGCCGCATACAGGACGGTGACGGCACCGCCCACGAGCACCGCCGTGGGGCGATCCCAGCCCAGCATCACGCCGGCGATCTTGGTGGCGGAGAGATTGACCGACGCCATGATCATCACGTTGAAGAAGACGCCGAGGTATATCGCGCGGAAACCGCGGAGGAAGGCCGCCGGTTTGCCCGAGTAGCGCACCTCGTAGAACGCGATGTCGGTGAGGGCTGCGGAGCGCCGCCACAGCTTGGCGTAGAAGAACACGGTGCACATGCCCGTGACGGCGAAGGCCCACCAGACCCAGTTCTGGCTCACCCCTCCGGTGCGTACGAGATCGGTGATGAGGTTCGGCGTATCTGTGGAAAACGTCGTGGCGACGAGCGACACGCCGAGGAGCCACCACGGCAACCGGCGCCCGGAGAGGAAGAACTCTTGGCGCCCCGAACCGGCGCGGCGCATCACCGCCAAACCGACGGCCACGCAGATAATGCCGTAGAGCGCGAGTACAATCCAATCGATGGTGACGAGTCGCATGGTCGCCTCAGAGACGGGTGAACGCGGCACGCAAGTCCGCGGGATGCGTCCCGGCGCGCACCAGGTCGGCGAGTGCGGCCCTAACCGCCTCCACATCTGCGGCAAAGGTCATGCCTAGCCAACGATCGGGCGCGGGCAATACGCGCAGGCGCGAGCGGCCCGCTGCGACCTGCTCGTCGAGTGCGGTGCTCAGCAGGAATTCGGCGTCAGGCGCTAGGGTGCGCGCGGCGAGAAAGGCCGCGAGCTGCGCCTCGAGCGCCGGGAAGACGGCGGGCGTGAATCCCCACATGTTCATCGACACCGACTCCGCACCCGTGAACTCACGCGGCTCGCCCGCCGCCGTCACGCCCCGCAAGGCGCCATCCACACGGCGCACGTCCTTCACCTCGACGAGCCGCGCGACGAGCGCGTCGGGCCCCGCCCCCGTCGACGCCACCGCGCGCGCCACACCGCCGTGGTCCGACAGCGTCGCATCGAGCCGGTACCCCACCACGGCGTGTAGCGGCGGCGTGCTCGCTTTGGCCTTCAGGTGCTGGGCGAGCAGGCGAAAAGCGCCTGGGCCGTAATAGTCGTCCGCATTACACACCGCGAAGGGGACGTCGACCGCGTCCCGGACGGCGAGCACGGCGTGACCGGTCCCCCACGGCTTCACGCGCCCCTCGGGCACACGCTGCTCGACGTACTGGACGGGCAACGCCCCTCCGGTCACGTCTGCGACGTGCTCTCTCAGAGGGACCGCCAACTCCTTCCGGATGACGAGCACGGCGCGCGTGAAACCGGCGCGCATGGCGTCGTAGATCGCGTAATCGAGCAGCGTCTCACCCGACGGCCCGACGGGGCTCAGCTGCTTCGGACCGCCGAAGCGGCTCCCGACTCCCGCCGCGAGGATGACGAGTGCGGGCGAGCTCAAGCCCTCGCGTACTCCACGACCAGCCGCACCCCGTCCGCGAGAGTCACGGATGGACGCCAGCCCCAGGTCCGCTGTGCGACGGCGCCATCGAGGCAGCTCCGTGCGACGTCTCCAGGGCGATCGGGCGCGTACGTCGGTTTGGCGGTATATCCCGCAGCGGCCGCCACGGCACGAAACAACTCGAGGTCTGACACTTCGCGCCCCCACCCGAGATTGGCGACGACGCCCGACGGTCCCGCCGCCGCTCGGACCGTCGCCTCGACCACGTCACCCACGTAGACGTAGTCACGCGTCTTCGACCCGTCGCCGAAGATCGTCACCGGTTCGCCGGCCATCATCTGACGAGTGAAGATCGAGACGACGCCGGCCTCGCCGGTGGACCCTTGGCGCGGACCATAGACGTTGGCGAATCGCAGCGCCGCGTACTCGATCAGCCCGCGGGCCGAGTACGCGCCGAGATAGTGCTCGAACGCGAGTTTGCTGGCACCGTATTCCGAAATCGGACGCGTCGGCTCGGTTTCGAGCACTGGGATTCGGGCCGGATTGCCGTACACGGCGGCCGACGATGCGTATACGATGCGCCGGGCTCCCGCGGCGGCGGCAGCGCGCAGCACGTTGAGGCCCCCCACCACGTTCACTCGTGCGTCGTAGTCTGGTTCGCGAACCGAGCGGCGCACGTCCGTCTGGGCCGCCGCATGGAACACCACGTCCGGCCGGAATCGCGCGACGACGTCATGCAGTGGAGTTGGATCGCAGATGTCGACTCGCTGGAACTCCGCTTTCGGCGACACGTTGTTCGCCGACCCCGTGGACAGATCGTCCACGACGCACACGCCGTAGCCGTCCGCCAGCAGACGATCGACGAGGTGCGAGCCGACGAATCCCGCTCCACCCGTCACCAACGCGCGTGCACCCGTATCGATCACGCCGTGACGATTCCCAGCCGCGGCGACGTCTTCCAGCGGCCGCGGGTGAAGTCCGGGAAGTCGGCGGGGCGGCCGCCGTTTGCCACCGACCATTCGGAGAGCGGTGTGACGACGCTGAGCGCCGCCGCGTCGTACACGTTCATGTCGGTGGGCACGCCTTCGCGCAAACACTTGATGAGCCGGTAATCCTCCAGGAAGTCCATGCCGCCGTGCCCGGCCCCGCGGCTCTTCTCCTCCATTTGTTTCCAGAGGGGATGATCGAACTCGGCGAGATAAGCGTCCGCCGGTTCCCATTCGTCTTCCTTGCTCCGCCCCTCGATGTAGACGCGGTGGGGGTACCCCTGGAACAACCCGCGCGTGCCCTGGACCACGTGGACCCGGCTGTAGGGGCGCGGGAGGTTCGTCTCGTGGCTGACGCAAATCGTGCGCCCGTTTGCCGTCTTGATCAGGCTCATGTTCACGTCGCCCAGGACGTACTGTTCGCGGCGTTGAGGTGAGCCTTCCGGAAAGTGCTCGTGGGCGTACAGCTGGAGCCCGCGGGACGGACCGCTCATCGAGACCAGCGACGCGAACCGGTCGCCCCGGTTGATGTCCAGGCAGTTGGCCACCGGTCCGAGGCCGTGGGTGGGGTACAGGTTGCCGTTGCGCTTCATCGAATGCGCGCGACGCCACAGGCCTTCGCCTTCGGGGCTGAACTTCACCGACCGCAGGTCGTGCAGGTACCCGCCTTCGGCATGCAGGATCTCGCCGAAGAGACCCTGGCGGACCATGTTGAAGACCATCATCTCCATGCGGTCGTAGTTGCAGTTCTCCATCATGACGCAGTGCTTGCGGTATTTCTCGGCACCCTCGACGAGCGCCCAGCAATCATCCACCGTGTAGGCCGCCGGCACCTCGGTGGCGGCGTGCTTGCCGCTCCGCATCGCCGCGAGACAGATCGGGACGTGCCACTCCCACGGTGTGGCGTTGAATACCAGATCCAACGCCTCAGTCTCGCACATGCGGACGAAGTCGGTGGGACCGCGCGAGTAGCCGTTCGGCCGCGGGAACCCGGCCCGCTCCACCATGTCCTGGATTCTCGTCACTTTTTCGGGCACGATGTCGTCCACAGCCTTGATCACGCACCCCTCGATGCGCAGCAGGTTCTCCACGTGCGCGCTGCCCTGTCCGCCAACGCCGACGAACCCAATGCGCACCGTCTCCATGGGGGGGGCGGCGAAGAACGGCTCCGCGCCCGTGGCGGCGGCGCGCGTCTTTGGGAGGGGCGCGCACGCCGCGGCGTCGCCAAGTACGGTCATGCCGAGCCCGCCGGCAATCAGCTTTAGCGCGTCGCGCCGGCCCAAGTCGTCGCTGCTGGTGGTCACGTGCGGAAGGGCTCCTTTGCGGGGGCGACGAAAATACCTAGCTTCTCAGGGATGGGTAAGACACCCGCGTTCGCGAACCTCACGGTCCTCGCCCATCCGCTGATCCAGCACAAGTTGACGATCCTGCGGGACCGCCGCACCAGCACGCGGGACTTCAAGCAGCTGGTCAACGAGATCGCGATGCTGATGGCCTACGAGGTCACGCAGGACCTGCCCCTCGAACCCGTCGACATCGAGACGCCGCTCGAGAAGACGTCGGGGCGCCAGGTGGCCGGCAAGAAGCTCACGCTCGTGCCCATTCTGCGCGCCGGGCTGGGCATGGTAGAGGGGATCTCACAGTTGATCCCCTCGGCGCGGGTGGGACACATCGGCCTGTACCGCGACCACGACACGCTGCAGCCGGTCGACTACTACTTCAAGATCCCCTCGGGCGAGCAGGACCGGACCTTCTTCGTGCTCGACCCGATGCTCGCCACCGGCGGCTCGGCCATCGCCGCGGTGAGCGCGCTGAAGCGCGCCGGGGCGCCGCGGGTGCGGTTCCTCTGTCTCGTGGCCGCCCCCGCAGGCGTGCAGGCGATGCTCGACGCCCACCGCGACGTGCCCGTTTACACCGCGGCGCTCGACCGCGAGCTGAACGCCAAAGGCTACATCCTCCCCGGGCTGGGTGACGCCGGCGACCGCCTGTTCGGCACCAGATGACGAAATCTGTCACATCTTGACAAAGTGACGTAATACGTCATAACTTGCAAATATGACGAAAAACGTCAATTACGTCGCCGTGCTCGCCGATGTGGTCGGCTCGCGCCTCCTCCCGCCGAAAGAACGCGCCCGCCTGCAGGACGACCTGCGCGAAGCGTTGCGCGCACTTAACCGGCGCACGGCGTGGCGTCCCAAGATCGCGGCCGCGTTCGCGATCTCCCGCGGCGATGAGATCCAGGGTCTCTTGAAGGACGCCGCGCTCCTCTGGGAGATCGCGCACTGGCTGCGCGCGGCCTTCGCCGGCGTCGACTGGATCATTGCGAGTGGGCTGGGCGCCATCAGCACGGCGCTCGCGCCCAGCGCCGTCGAGGTCGACGGCCCCTGCTTCCACGCCGCCCGCGCGGCGCTCGACGACGCCAAGAAACGGCACCAGATCTTCGCCTTTCGCGGCTTTCCCCCCACGGTGGACGCGCTGTCGGTGTACTACTCGGCGCTCTACTGGAGCTGGACCCCCCGGCAGCGCCGCCAGGCCGCCGAGCAGCGCCTGGACGAGGCCGGCATGCCACAGGTCGAGCGTGCAAAGGTCCATCCCACAGCGATTTCCCACATGAAACGCCGTATGGCCTGGCCGCTCGTGGCCGAGGGCGATAGAATGTTGCGCGCCGCCATCGCTACCACGGAGGGTCGGTGAATCCACTCGCGCTTGTCCCGCTGCTCGCGTACACGATCGTCGCCGTACTCTGGCCCGCGCAGATCGACGGCCACCGTCGCGGCCGCATGCTGCTCCTCGTCGAGGCCGTGATCGTGCTCGCGGCGATTGTCGTCGGTCAACAGCTCGCCAAACTCGTCACGCCTAGCGCCGCGGGATATCGCTGGGGCGCCGTCGGACTCTTCGCGACGGGCTACCTCTACGTCTGCATCCGCGGCATCGTCCTCGTGCGCTCTGTGCTCGAGCTCCCCGCGTTGCAGATGCGGCGCGACGAGGATCGCACCGCCGGAGCCATCGAGATCGCCCGCGGCCGCACCATCGGCTCGCTGGAGCGGGCCATCGCCCTGACCCTGGTTTTGCTGGGGCAGTACGGGGCCCTGGGGCTCATCGTGGCCGCCAAGTCGGTCGCTCGCTTCAAGGCCCTGGAAGACCGCGAATTTGCTGAATACTTCCTCATCGGCACGTTGGCCTCCCTGCTCCTCGCCCTGGCCGGGGGCCTCGGCCTGGAAGCCCTGCTGCGCTGAGCCTTTCCCGCGTAACCCTTTCCCGCTTCCCCGTGTCAGACGGGTAGTTACGAGCGTGGCCTGTCGCCTCGGAGCTCCGTGGACGAACGAGATCTGATCAAACGCGTCCGCGCCGGGGATGGCAGCGCCGAACGCGCCTTATACGACGCACATGTCGATCGCGTCTACCGCCTGGCCTACCGGCTGGCGGGGGACGAGGCGCTCGCGCAGGACTTCACGCAGGAAACGTTCATTCGAGCGTTCGACAAGCTCGACACGTTCCGCGGTGACTCGGCGCTGTCCACGTGGCTGCACACGATCACCACGACGGTCGTCTTGAACGGCCTCCGCAAGGTGAAACGGTTCCATCGCCGCGAGGCGGATCTCGAGGCGGCAGACGGGGTGGGCGGTGGGCGGCGCGAGTCGGAGCCGGATTTGAAGGTGCGGTTGCGTGAAGCGATCGATGCGCTGCCGCAGGGTTATCGCACCGTGTTCGTGATGCACGACATCGAGGGCTTTACGCACGAGGAGATCGGCGTGGCCCTCGGCGTTGAGACGGGAACATCGAAGGCGCAGCTGTCCCGGGCGCGCGCCAAACTGCGCGAATCGCTCGCGGACTTTGCGGGAGAATGGATCGCATGATGGACAACGAAGACAGCAGGTTCGATCAGTGGCTGCAGGAAGCGGCCAAGAAGTACAACGCTCCAGGTCCCACGCCCCGCGACGAGATGTGGGCACGGATCCAGGCGGAGCGTGCCGAACGCGGCCACCGGGTCGTGGCGCTACGGCCCTGGTTGCGCTGGGGTCTGGGCGCCGCCGCGGTGTTGCTCGTCGGCATCGGGATCGGCCGCTGGACCGCGCATGAGCAGGCGAAAAACGGCGGGACGCTGGCCGACCGCCCGGACACGACCGGTAGCGCTGTCGTCTACCAGCTGGCCGCGACGCAGTATCTCTCGCGAACGGAGACGTTCCTCACGGGATTCCGCGCCGACCTTCGGGCCGGCCGGGTCGATGCATTCCCCAGCCAGGCCCGTGATCTCCTCGCCACGAGCCGCTTGCTGCTCGATTCACCGGCGGCCGACGACCCGCGGATGCGGGCGCTGCTCGAGGACTTGGAGCTGGTCCTCGTGCAGATCTCCCAGCTCGAGGCGGGGCGCGACCGGCGCAACGCCGACTTGATCACCCAGAACATGGACCAACGCAACGTGCTGCCCAAGCTGCGCTCGGCGATTCCCGCCGGGCCGGTTCCCGTGCGCACCCAAGGAGCGACCTGATGTTCGTGCTACCGCTGTTGCTCGCCGTCACGACGTTCACCATGCAGGATTCGACGGCGCCGGCCCCGCGAGCGCGGCATCCACGTCGCCCACTCGTGGCGGTGTCAGTCGCGCCACTCGCCGCCGCGGCGGCGGTCCTCGAGAGCGCCGTCCCTGCCCTCACGGCGGCGCAGGTCGACGTGCAGGCCCTTGAGCTGCAGGCTCCCGTAATGGCGTTGGCAGCCGCGCAGATCCAGCAGGCCGTGGCCGCATTCCCGACGTTCGCGGTGGCCGTGGACGTCGCTGATTTGGATGATGTGACGCCGCCGGCCCCATGGGTGCAGCAGGACCCCGCCGACTCGCTCTATCGCGCCGCGCGCCGCGCCTTGAACCGCAACGAGTACGCGCGAGCGGCGCAGCTCTTCGAGTCGATCCAGAAGCGCTACCCCCGTTCGACGTACACCCCCGACTCCTACTATTGGCAGGCGTTTGCTCTCTATCGGACTGGATCCGCCGACGCCCTGCGAGCAGCCCGGAGAGCGTTGCAGACCCAGGGCACTCGCTATCCCAAGGCGACCACGCGGCACGATGCCGAAGTGCTGTTGCGCCGCGTCCAAGGCGAGCTGGCCCGACAGGGCGATCGCGACGCCGCCGAAGACCTCTCCGCCGCAGCCGACAGTATCGCGGAGCCGCCCGATGTGCCGGAGCCGGCCGAACCGGCGGAGCCTGCAGAGCCTGCAGAGGCCCCAGAGCCGGCCGAGGGACCACGCGGACGTGGGCATCGCACAGACAGTTGTGATGACGAGGACGACGTCCGCATGGCGGCGATCCAGGGGCTCATGAACATGGACGCCGAGCGTGCGGTGCCGATTCTGAAGTCAGTGTTGGCGCGGCGCGACGCCGGGTCTGTGTGCCTCCGGCGCAAGGCGGTGTGGCTCGTGTCGCAGAAGAACTCGTCGGAGACTGCGGCGATTCTGCTCAACTCCGTCCGCACGGATCCGGACCTCGACGTGCGCGAACAGGGCGTGTTCTGGCTGTCGCAGGTGCGCGGCGAAGAAGCGGTCACGGCGCTCGATTCGATCCTGCGCGATCCAAGGTCCGATCCCGAGATTCAGGACAAGGCGGTCTTCGCGTTGTCGCAGCAAAACAACCCGCGCGCCGCGGCGACCCTGCGGGCCTTCGCCGAGCGTCGTGATGTCCGGACCCAGCTCCGCGAGAACGCGATCTTCTGGCTGGGACAACGGCGTTCGCCGGAGAACGCGGACTTCCTCAAAGGGCTGTATGCGAAGCTGGAGAACGAGGAGCTGAAGAAGAAGGTGATCTTCTCGTTGTCCCAAATGGGCGGGGCCGACAACTCTCGCTGGATGATGGACATCGCCCTGAACCAGAGCGAGTCTACCGAGATCCGTAAGCATGCGCTGTTCTGGGCGGGCCAGGCGCACAATGTCGACGTCGCCGACCTGGTGCGGCTGTACGACAGCATGAAGGACCGCGAGATGCGCGAGCAGTTGATCTTCGTGTACTCGCAGCGGCGCGAAGACGCGGCGCTCGACAAGCTCTTCGCCATCGGGAGGAACGATCCCGACCGCGAGCTCCGCAAGAAGGCGATCTTCTGGATCGGCCAGTCGCGCTCGCCGCGGGCCGCGCAGTACCTCCAGGACCTGATCAACCAATGACCACTCTCCTCCTGGCGCTCGCGCTGCTGCAGCAGCCGCTCGAGCGCCGCATCGCGGCGGCGCCCGACGGCACGGTGCGGCTCAGTTTCGCCGCCCGGCCGGGTGTCTGCGGCGACGGCCGCGGCTCGATCTCCATGGATTGCGATGATGGCACGTGCGGGCGCTACACCGTTTCCGTCGGGAACCGGGACCGCAGCGAAGTCGAATACGACTGCGATCCCGGACCGGTGCGGGTATCGATGCGCGTGGCGGGAGGTCACATCACCAGCCTGCGCACCTACGTGGGCGGGCGTTGGCGGACCGCTGCGGACGGCGTGACCGACCTCGGCACCGTCGGGGCGCGCGAGGCGGCGGCTTACTTCCTCGCGTTGGCGGCCAAAGACTCCGACGCCGCGGCAGAGCACGCCGTGTTCCCCGCGATCATCGCCGACAGCGTGACGGTGTGGCCCGACCTGCTCCGTCTCGCAAAGAACACCCGCGTCTCGCGCCGCGCGCGGCGTCAGGCCGTGTTCTGGCTCGGCCAGGCAGCGGGCGAGGCGGCGACTCGAGGCCTCACCGACATCGTGGACGACAAGGCCACCGATCGTGATGTACGGGAGTCGGCCGTGTTCGCCCTGTCGCAGCGGCCCCACGATGAGGGCGTCCCCGCCCTGATCCGCATCGCCCGGGAGAACCCCGACCCCGAGCTCCGCCGCAAGGCGATCTTCTGGCTGGGCCAGTCGGACGACCCGCGGGCCCTGGCGCTGTTCGAGGAGCTGCTCACCAAGCCCTGAGCCGGAAGGGCATGCCTTTGTATCTTTGCGCATGCCCTTCTGGACCGTCCGACGCGTCTTCAAGACGGCCGTCCTCCTCGTCGTTCTGCTGCTCCTGGGCTGGGCCGCGGTGGTGGTCGCCGTCGCCGTGCAGGGCGCGCGCGAGCAGGCCGGGACGGCGGACGCGATCGTCGTGCTCGGCGCGGCGCAGTACAACGGCCGTCCTTCCCCGGTATTCCGTGCTCGCTTGGACCACGCGGCCGCCCTGTACCAGCGCGGGTTTGCGCCCGTGGTGCTCGTCACGGGGGGCGTTGGTGTCGGTGACGTGCTGAGCGAGGCGAACGTGGGACGCGACTATCTCGCGCGCCTCGGCTTGCCGGGCGAAGCCGTCATCCCCCTGCCGGCCAGCGACGACAGTTACGCGTCGCTGGTCCAGGTGCAGCACTGGTTCGAGGGCCGGGAGAACCGCCGCGTGCTGCTCGTGAGCGACGGATTCCACATGCTGCGACTGCGGATCATCGCGGGACGGCTCGGGCTGGCGCCGCTGACGTCTCCCGCGCCCGGGTCCCCAATCCGCGCCAGCCTCCGCCGCAACACCGCATACCACCTCGCCGAAGGATTCAAGGTTCCTCTCACCTGGCTGTTCCAGCACTAGGAGGCGTCGATGCAGCTCGCGCGCCGGCGGATCTATACCGGGCGGGTCGTCCACCTGGACGTGGACTCGGTGCAGTACCCAGACGGATCGACGGGCGAGATGGAGATGCTTCGCCACCCGGGGGCGGCCGCAGTAATTCCCTTCGCCTCGGACCCGAGAGCCGCCGATCCGACCGTGCTCCTCATCCGACAGTACCGCTACGCGACCGAGGGCTCCTTGTTCGAGATCCCCGCCGGTCGGCTCGACGCCGGGGAGGCCCCGGAACAGTGTGCTCGGCGGGAGCTGAAGGAGGAGGTTGGTGTGACCGCCGGCCGTCTCGAGCGTCTTACTACTATCTGGACGACGCCCGGCTTCACCGATGAGCGCATCCATCTGTTCTGGGCGACCGATCTGGCGGCCGGCGCGCACGCTCGGGAGCCCGACGAGTTCATCGAGGTCGTGCCGAAACCGCTGTCGGAAGCGTTGGCGATGGTGCGGAGCGGGGAGATCTGCGACGGAAAGACGGTCGTTGCTATCCTCTATATGGCCGGATTCATCCTGGGTGTTTGAGACTCAATTGTGACCAGATGGACACTTGCGGTGTCTCCCGGGTGAGACGATATTGGCAAAGACATAGGCCTCTGCATGTGCAACTGATTGTCATAGAATTACTTAGCGTCTGAAGTCCAGGGGGCATGCTTCGTGCCGTGCTGTGACGCCCGTAAGCCGAAGGGTCTCGCCTAGCTTCTTGTTTCTGTCTGAAACGTAGGAGTGACCAATGGGGACTCAACTTAAGGGCTCAATCGTTCCAACTGCCGTATCGCCGCGCGCGGTGCAGCGCGAGGCGCTGCACGAGCTGGACGACGGCCATGTCGTGATGCGGCATCTGTCTGGTGACCCACAGGCGTTCGGGTCCCTGGTCGACCGCTACCAAACCCGCCTGCTCAACTTCGTCAACCGCACGATTGGTGACCGCGAACGGGCCGAGGACCTGGTTCAAGAGGTCTTCATCCGCGTCTTCCGGCACCTCCATCGGTTCGACCAGACCAAGAAGTTCTCGACCTGGATCTACACGATCGCCTCGAACCTGGCCAAGAACGAGCTGCGCAATCGCAGCCGGAACCCCCTGGTCCTGTTCCAGACGATCAAGAAGAACTGGGACGCCGATCACCGGCCCCTCCAGTTCGAGGACACGACGGCCCGTCCCGACGACCTGTACCGCAAGCGTTTCCTGAAGGACGCGGTGGATCGTTGCGTGCACGAGCTTCCCGAGCACCACCGTGAGGTGTTCGTGCTCCGCGAGCTGGAAGGGAAGAGCTATCAAGAAATCGCCGAGATCACAGGCTGCAACCTCGGCACCGTGAAGAGCCGTCTCAACCGGGCCCGGAACAGCTTCGCGCAGCTCATCGGCCCGATGCTGGAATAGTGCCCGCCGACCGCTCCCTCAACCCGGGCCCGGGAACACCCCGCGGCCCGGGTGGTACCAATCTCCCGTTATGATCTGCCGGGAATTCCTCGACCGCTATACCGAGTTCCGTGACGGCCTCATCGCCTCCCCGCGGGAGCTGCGGCGCTTCCAGCGCCATCTGGCCCAGTGCGCCGGGTGCCGTCGCTACGACGCCGCGCTGCGCCGCGGCGTGACCGCGTTGCAGGAGGTCGAGACCATCGAGCCCTCCGCCGATTTCCGGCGTAAGCTCGATGCTCGGCTCGCCGCAGAGCGGTCGCGCGCCGCGGCGGTGCCCGCAAGCGCCGGCCTCGTGGCGGCGATGCTGGTGCTCGTCGCGTTGTCGTTGCTCGTCGTCGAAGCCGGCCGCCGCCCGCAGATGGCGCAGGCGCTGCCGCTGCCCCCCGCGGCGTTCCCGAAGCCCGTCGCCAACGCCGGACTGCCGTTCGTCTCGTTCCAGGATCCCCGCGCCAGCGTCGTGGATGGGAATCCGTATCCCTACGGCACGGCGCTGGTGCAACCCGCAGTCACGCAAATCGAGCCCGCGTCCGCGGGCCGCTAGCCCCTCCCCCGCTCCCGGGGGTAACTTCCGCAGGGTATGGCCCCGCTCACGCTGGATGCGCTGCTTCGCGGCCTCAAGAAGCACGCGCCCGACCCCGTTTATCTCCTGCACGGTGACGAAGACGTCCTGAAGGACGAGGCCGTCCGCGCCTTGCTCGAGGCCGCCGTCGATCCCGCGGCGCGCGATTTCAACCTCGACAGCCGCTATGCGGCCGACCTGGACGCCGAGGCGTTCCACGCTCTCGTGAATACGCCGCCGATGCTGGCGGACCGGCGGGCCGTCGTGCTGCGCGGAGTCGACCAGCTCGGCAAGCGCAAGTCGAAGCTGCGTGACGAGTTGATCCGCTACCTGGGCGCGCCCAATCCCACCACGTTGCTGGTGCTGGTGTCCGCCGCGGGCGAGGACCCCGATCCGGAGGTCGCGAAGCAGACGACGAACGTCGCGCTGGGGGCGCTCGAACCGGAACGCGTCCCGCGCTGGGTGGCGCACCATTCGACCAAACTCAAGTTGACGCTGGAGCCCGAGGCGGTGGAGCTGCTCGTGGCCGCGGTGGGGAACGACTTGAGCGCGCTGGCGCGCGAGCTCGAGAAGATCGCCGCGCTGGCGGGTGATCGGCCCGCGACGGCCGCGGACGTGAGCGCGCTTGTGGGCGTGCGGCGCGGCGAGACGATCCACGACCTCGTGGACGCCGCGCTCGAACGCAACGCGGCCCGGGCGGCGCAGCTCGTCGAGCCGGTGCTCGAACAGGCCGGCATGAGCGGCGTGAAGATCGTGACGTCCCTCGGCACGCTCCTCGTCGGCACCGCCCTTGCCCGCGCGGAGCGGGACCGCGGTACCGCACACGTCGAAGACGCGATCTTCCGCCAGCTCCTGGCGGCGCGCCCCTACGGCCTGCGCGGGTACAAAGAAGAAGCCGCGCGCTGGGCGCGCTGGAGCACGCTGTGGACCGCAGCCGAGCTGTCGGCCGCGCTTCGCGCCACGCTCGCCGCAGACCGCGCACTCAAGGGGACGACCGTGACGGACGACCGGGGCATCGTGACGCAGTTGGTGCTGAGCTACGCGGCGCCGCGCCGGGAGGGTGCGTGAGAGTCGGAACGCTTGTCATTCTCCTTTCCATCGTTCCAACGTTCCGTCTTTGCGCCCAGACCGACGCCCGGCTCGTAGAGGCGCTTCGGCTCGCGCAAAATGGCCAGGTCGATTCGGGGCGGAACATGATTCGGCGGCTGCTCACCTCGCTGCCCCCCACGGACTCCGTCTATCCGCAGGCACTCCTCGCCGGCGCGAAGATCGCTCCGGATGCGGCGACGGTCGCCACGAACTTGAATCGCATCGTGCTGGAATACGGCTCCTCGCCATGGGCCGACGACGCCCTGCTGCTGCTCACGCAGCTCTACTTTGCGCAACGCGACGCCGCGCAGACGATTCAAGCCGCCGAGCGGTTGCGGCGTGACTACCCCGACTCGCCGCTGCGCTACCGGGCCGACTTCCCCGCCGCGCGCGCGTATTTCGAGCTCAAAAACGAACCAAGGGGCTGCGAGCTCATTCAGGAGTCGCTCGCCGGCGCCAATGCGGTGGGTGAAGTCGAGTTCACGAACCAGGTCAACTTCTACGCCTCGCGCTGCGCCGGCGTCGTTACGACGCCACCGCCGCCTGTCGACAGCGCCGCACCACCGGCGGGACCGAAGACGTTTGCCGTCCAGGTGCTCGCGGTGAAGAGCGCGGTGCAGGTCGACGAGATGCTCACGCGTCTCAAGGTGATGGGGTTCGATGCGCGCGTCGTCCGCGATACCAGCGGCTTCTTCAAGGTGCGTGTCGGGCACTACAACACGCGCGAGGAAGCGCAGCAGACGCAGCAACGCCTGCGCACGCGCCTCGGCGGTCAGCCCTTCGTGGTGGAAGAGCCGTGACGCAGCGCGTGGCCGGCGGATCGGGGACCGACACCCCGCTGATGCAACAGTACCGGGAGATCAAGGCCCGGTACCCGCACACGATTCTGTTTTTCCGGATGGGCGACTTCTACGAGATGTTCGAGGACGACGCCCGCCTGGGCGCGCGCGAGCTGGGCCTCACGCTCACCTCACGCAATAACGGCGGCGCCGCGGAAGTGCCCCTCGCCGGCGTGCCCGTGAAGGCGGCCACCGAGTACCTGCGCCGCCTCGTGGCCAAGGGGCACCGCGTGGCCATTTGCGAGCAAGTGGAGGACCCGAAACTCGCGAAGGGCCTGGTGCGTCGCGAGGTCGTCGAGACGATCACCCCCGGCACCGTGCTCACCGACGACTGGCTGGTCCAAAGCCGGAACAACTACCTCGTCGCCGTGGGACACGGCGGCATCGCCGCGCTCGACGTGACGACGGGAGAGCTCGTGCTCCAGGCCGTCACGCCGGAGGAGCTCGAATCGGCCCTGGCGCGCTACGAAGCCCTGGAGTACGTCGTCCCCGCCGGCGCCGCGCCACCGATTCCTCCCACCGCGCGCGGAGCGACGCTCACCGAGCGCGAGGCGTGGGAGTTCGACCCGGAGCTGGCGCGCGAGGATCTCACGCGCACGTTCGCGCTCGCGTCACTCGACGGACTCGGCATCGCCGCGGAGGACGGCCCCGCGCTGGGCGCCGCCGGCGCGCTGCTGCGCTACGCGCGAGAGCTGAAACCGGGTGGCCTGCCGCACCTCGCCCGTCCGACGCTCGTCCGGCGTGGCGATGTGCTCCCGCTCGACGAGATGACACGCCGCAACCTCGAGCTGGTCGAGCCCCTGCGGACCGGCGCGCAAGGCGCGACGCTGCTCGAAGTCCTCGACCGGACGCTGACGCCGATGGGGGGGCGGCTGCTGCGGCGCTGGATCCTCGCGCCGCTCGTCGACCCCGTGGCGATCAACGCCCGCCTCGATGCGGTCGACGTACTGGTGCGCGATGGCCGCGGCCGCGAAAGGCTGCGTGAAGCGCTCGACGGCGTGCGTGACCTCGAGCGCCTCGCGGGGCGCGCGGCGCTGGGCCGGGCGACGCCTCGGGAGTTGGGCGCCCTGCGCGACTCGATTCTGCGACTCCCCGACGCCGCCGGCGCCTTGGGCGGGCTCGAGGGCCGGGACCGTGCGCTCCTGCTCGAGTCCGCGGCCGACCAGTGCGATCTCCTCACGGATGTGGGCGAAGCCCTGGCCCGCGCTTTGGTCGACCGCCCGCCGGCGCAGCTCGCTGACGGCGACGCGATCCGACCCGGATACGACGCCGAGCTCGACAGCCTCAAGGACGCGCGCGACGGCGGCAAGCAGTACATCGCGTCGCTGCAGGCCACGGAGCGCCAGCGCACCGGCATCACGTCGCTCAAGGTCGGGTACAACCGCGTGTTCGGGTACTACATCGAAGTCACGCACGCTCACCGCGAGCGCGTGCCCGCCGACTACGAGCGTCGCCAGACCCTGACGGGTGCCGAGCGCTACGTCACGCCCGAGCTCAAGGAATACGAAGCGAAGGTCCTCGGCGCCGAAGAGCGCATCGCGGCGCGCGAGGCCGAGCTGGTGGACGCTTTGCGCCGCCGTGTGGGCGAGGCGATCGGCCGGGTGCAGGCCACCGCGGCGTTGCTCGCGCAGCTCGACGTGTGGGCCAGTCTCGCCGACGTGGCCGAGCGCGAGCGCTACGTGCGGCCCGAGGTGACGGCGGATTCGACACTGCATCTCGAGGGAAGCCGCCACCCCGTTGTCGAGCGGATGATGCCCCGCGAGACATTCATCCCGAACGACGTGCAACTCGATGATGCCGGCCGCATCATCCTGCTCACCGGGCCCAACATGGCGGGCAAGTCGACGCTGCTGCGGCAGGTCGGGCTGTGCGTGCTGCTCGCGCAAATCGGGGCGTACGTGCCGTGCCGGCGCGCCTCGGTGGGAGTGGTGGACCGGCTCTTCACGCGGGTGGGCGCGTCGGACAACCTGGTGCGCGGCCAGTCGACGTTCATGGTGGAGATGAGCGAAACCAGCGCGATTCTCCACGGCGCTTCGGCTCGGAGCCTGGTGCTGCTCGACGAAATCGGCCGCGGCACGTCGACGTACGACGGCGTGGCGATCGCGTGGGCGGTCACCGAGTGCCTGCACAACGCGGTCGGCTGCAAAACGATCTTCGCGACCCACTACCACGAGTTGACTCAGCTCACCGAGGAGTTGGCGCATGCGCGCAACTTCAACGTGGCGGTGCGCGAAGTCGGCGACGAGATTGTGTTCTTGCACCGGCTCGAGCCGGGGGGCGCAGACCGCTCGTATGGCATCCACGTGGGGCGGCTGGCGGGCCTGCCGGCGCCGGTGGTGGCCCGGGCCTGGGAGGTGCTGAAGCTGCTCGAGGCGGGCCATCATGTGGCGCGGCAGCGGGCGCCCCTGCCCCCCGACGCGGCGCAGCTCCCGTTGTTCGGCGCCGCGACGCCCCACCCGCTCCTCACCGAGCTGGACGGCCTCGATCTCGACCGGCTCTCACCGATCGAAGCACTGAACCGGTTGGCGGCCTGGAAAAAACAGTTGGAGGAGAGCTAAGTGCGCAGACTTGCCGCGGCCTTCGCCACGATGATGGCCGGGACACTCGCCTGTGGGGGATCGGCGCCGCCGGCGGATCCGCAGAGCGCCCAACCGGGGCCGCCGCCCGAGTCGGAGGCGCCCGTGGCGCTGAACCCCGACGTGCCGATCGCCTATCCCGCCGCGCTCTTCGAGCAGAACATCGAGGGCGAGGTTGTGCTGCGTCTGTTCACTGATTCGACGGGCCGCCTGGTTCCGGAATCGACGCGCGTCGCAGAGTCGAGCAACTATCCGGCGCTCGACTCCGCGGCGCTGGCGGGCTCGACGCGGCTGCGCTTCGCGCCCGCAAAGCGGCGCGGTGTGCCGGTCGCGACGTCGTTCCTGCAGCCTGTGGAGTTCCACCATCCCGGCACGAACGCCACGAGCACAACGCTCTCACCGCCCGCGGCCGTGCAAACCGCGCCACGCCGGGCTACGCCTGACACCACGAAGGCGGTGACGACGCCGACGCCCGCCGCTCCCCCGCGTGTCGTCGTGCCGCGACCCCGACCCGACTCGACGCGTCCTCCCCCGGACACGACACGTCACCCGGCTGATACGACCAAGCATCCGGCGGACACCACGCGTCCCGCGACGGACACCACGCGCATCCGGCCGGACGGCAGTGGCGCAGCACACTAAACCCTACGCCGACGTCCTCGAGACGATCGGCTGGACGCCCCTCATCCGTCTCAACAAAGTGACGCGTGGATTGCGCACGCCGGTCTATGCCAAGGCCGAGTTCTTCAATCCCGGTGGATCGGTCAAGGATCGGATCGGCCTCGCGATGATCGAGGCGGCGGAGCGCGAGGGCCGTCTCAAGCCGGGTGGCTTGATCGTCGAGGCGACCTCCGGCAACACGGGTGTGGGGCTCGCGCTCGCGGCCGCGGTCAAAGGCTACCGCTGCATCTTCACGATGCCCGACAAGATGTCACAGGAAAAAGCGCGCCTGCTGCGCGCCCTGGGCGCCGAAGTGATCATCACGCCGACGGCGGTGCCTCCCGATCACCCCGACAACTACCTCATGAAGGGCCGCGCGATCGCCGCCGCGCACGATAACGCGATCTTCGCGGACCAGCACTACAACCCCGTGAACCCCGAGGTGCACTACCGCACCACGGGCCCCGAGATCTGGGAGCAGACGGAGGGCAAGATCACGCATTTCGTGTGCGCGCCGGGGACGGGCGGCACCGTGAGCGGCGTGGCGCGCTTTCTCAAGGAGAAGAATCCGAAGATCCGCGTGGTGGCCGGCGACCCGGTGGGCTCGATCTACACCGAGTACGCGCGCACCCACACGAAGGGCGAAGGCCAGCCGTACAAGGTCGAGGGCATCGGAGGGGACAAGATCCCGACATCGCTGCACTTCGACCTGATCGACGAGTGGATCTTCGTCACCGACAAAGACGCGATGCAGATGGCGCGGCGCCTCGCCAAGGAAGAGGGCCTGTTCGTGGGCGGCTCGACCGGCGTCAATGTGGTTTCGGCGCTCGACGTGGCGCGGCGGGTTGACGACCCCAAGGCGTACGTCGTCACGATTCTGGCGGACACCGGCGAGCGCTACCTGACGAAGGTCTACAATGAGGAATGGCTGCGGGAGAACCAGCTCGTCGACGACGAGCGCCCCACGGTGGGACGGCTCGTTGCGGCGAAGAAGGGCGACGCGCCGGCCGTGATTCACGTGGCGCCCGAAGCGTCGGTGCGCCAGGCGCTGAACCTGATGAGCACGTACAACGTGTCACAGCTACCCGTCCTCGCCGAGGGCGACGGCGTGGGCGCGGTGTCGGAGCAGGCGCTGATGGCCCGGGCAATCGGACAGGCGAAGGTCCTCGACAGGCCCGTGCGCGAGGTGATGGACCCGCCCTTCCCGGTGGTGGACAGCGACTCTCCCATCGCCCAGCTGGCGACGCTGCTCTCGCGCACCACGCCGGCGGCGCTGGTGCGTCGTGACGGCGCGGTCGTCGGCATCGTCACGCGCTATGACCTGCTGCATCAGTTGGCGGGCATTCGCTGATGCGCGTCACGGTCCTCACCGGCGGCGCCACCGCAGAACGCGCCGTCGCCTTCGCCAGCGCCTCCCAAATCGTCGCCGCGTTGCGCAGCCGCGAGCACGACGTCCACGTGGTGGACACGTGCACCGGACTGCTCGATGATGCCGAGGAGGCGAACGTGCTGGGCGGCGCCGTCGGCACCACGCCCCCCTCCGTGGCCGAGCTCGAGCAGCAGGAGCGCAAGATGCTCTCCGAGGGGCTCGCGGAGCTTGCGGTCATCCGCGGTTCGGACGTGTTGTTCCTCGCGTTACACGGTGGCGCCGGCGAGGGGGGCACCTTGCAGGCGATTCTCGACGTCATCGGCGTGCCCTACACGGGCAGCGGTCAGCTGGGATCCGCCCTCGCGATGGACAAGGATCTGTCGAAGCGCCTCTTCCGTGCTGCGGGCGTGCCTGTGCCGGCGTGGTTCATGGCGCCGGTGGCCCCGGAGGATGTGAAGACGGGACTGGGGTGGCCCGTGATCGTGAAACCCTCGAAGCAAGGATCGTCGGTGGGCCTCACGCTGGTGCGGAAGCCGGCCGATCTCGCGGCGGCGGTGGATCTCGCCCGCCAGTACGACGACGAGGTCATGGTGGAGCAGTTCATTCCGGGTCGCGAGCTCACCGTGGGTGTGCTCGGTGACGTGCCCCTCCCCGTCGGCGAGATAGTCCCCAAGCACGAGCTCTTCGACTATGAGTCGAAATACACGCCGGGGATGTCGGTGGAGACGTTTCCGGCGGCGATTGCGACTCGTCTGGCACGACAACTCCAGGAATACGCGCTTGTGGCGCATCGCGCGCTCAAACTCGGCGGCTACTCGCGCATCGACTTCCGCGTGAGCCCCGACGACGACATCTTCTGCTTGGAAGCGAATTCCCTCCCCGGCATGACGCGGACCAGTCTCTATCCGCAGGCCGCGCGGGCGGCCGGGATCGAGTTTCCAGAGATGTGCGAGCGGATTTGCAAGCTGGCCCGGAACAATGGGCCAGCGCGAGGGCATAACTAAAGACGCACCGAGCGCCAGATGATGACCGAAGACACGTTGGGCCCGCAGCGGATGTACGTCCTCACCCCCTGGGTGCGACGCCTCCTCGTCGCGAACCTGATTGTTTTCCTGTTGCAGCTGACGCTGCTGACCCTGCAGGGCTCCATCGAAACGTTCGGATTCATTCCGCTGCAAGCGGCGCAGCATCCGTGGACGTTCGTGACGTACATGTTCCTCCACGGCGGCGCGTTGCACCTCGCGTTCAACCTGCTCGCCCTCTTCATGTTCGGCGGCCCCGTCGAGGACCGCTTCGGCAGCCGCGCGTTCATCTGGTTTTATCTGCTCTGCGGCATGAGTGGAGCCCTGCTGTCGCTGCTGCTCGTCCAGGGCTTCGCCATTCGCGTGCCCATCGTTGGCGCTTCGGGCGCCATCTACGGCGTGTTGGTTGCCTTTGCCTGGCATTGGCCCGATGCGCCGATCTACATGTTCCCCTTGCCGGTGCCGATCCCGGCGAAGTGGCTCGTGACTTTCGCGTTCGCGGTCTCGCTAGTGCTCGCGCTGCTCAGCGGGAGCGGTGGCGTGGCGCATCTCGCCCACCTCGGCGGCATGGTCGCGGGGTTCCTGTACCTGAAGGCGCAAGACCTGCGCTTGGGACAGGCAGAGCGGCACCTGCGCCGGGTATCGGAGCCGAGCGTCCTGGCGACGCCGGTGCCGCGCGGAAGGACCGTTCGCGGTCGGAGCGGCAGCGCGCCACAGGCGAAGCCCCACGCGGCTCCCCCCCCTGACGCTCGGGCGCACGCCGAGATCGATCGCGTGCTCGACAAGATCTCGGCGACCGGCATCGAGAGCCTCACGCCCGCCGAGCGGAAGTTCCTCGTCGAGATGAGCCGTCACCTGCGGACCAAAGCGTAGAGGCGTCCTGCTCGCCCTGTTGCTGGTGCTGGTTGGAGGGGGGGGGAGCGACATCGGGCAGGACACGTTGGCCGCGCGGGCGCGCGCAGACTCGTTGATGGCCGTCGGCCGCGCCCACTTCGCCCGCCCCGTCATCGGCCGTTACCCCGCCCTCCAAGCCTTCCGCGCCGCCGCTCGTCTCGTCCCCGACGATCCGGAGCCTCTCTACTGGCAGATGAAGGTGGGGTTCTACCTCGGCAGCGACGAAGGCGACGTGTTGGCCCGGGAAGCGATCCTCAAGATCCTGGCGTTGACGCCCGACTACGAGGATGTCTGGGACCGCTTCGAGAGGGTCTACCACAATCCCAAGATCTGGCGGCGCGCCGACCAGGCGCTGGCCCGGCACCCGAACGACGTGGTCGCGCTTGCGCGCCGGGCGGAGCTGGCGATCGCGCTCGAGGAGCCGCGCCGCGCCGATTCTCTCCTGGTCCAGGTGCCGCCGAGTGTGCCGGTCTACCTGACGCGCGCCGAAGCCAATTTCGACGCCGGGCGCGACTCGCTGGGATTTGCGTGGTACGACTCCGCCCTCGCGCTCGCCGACATCGACTCGACGGGGGCGATGTGGGACGCCGTGTGGATGATCGCGACGCCGGAGGAGATCCGCCGCCAGGACGCCACCGCGCCCGGAGAGCGGCGGCAATTCTTCGAGCGCTTTTGGGCGACGCGCGACCCGAACCTGCTGACGGCCGGAAACGAGCGTATCGCGGAGCACTTCCGGCGATTCGTCTATGCCCGGCGCTACTTCCGCCTCCTCCACCCGATGAACCTGTATCACCGCTCGGCGCGCTACCGCGCGTTGATCGCGGCGACGCAGAAGGACTACCTCGAGGCTCGAGCAAAGCTCGAGGCGGACCCGTATCCCGGCGCGGAGCTCGACCGCGCCCTCGCCGCCAGCCGGCAGCTGCCAGACGTCGCGGCCGGCGAGGCGACGGCACCGGCACTCGCGGGAGTCGACGCCCGTGGTCTCATCTTCATGCGCTACGGACCACCAGACGTGCTGCTGCGGGGCTATCTCGATCCGCTGCGCACCTTCGGGGCGCCCGACAGTCCGCTGGACGCCGAGGGTTGGCTCTACTACACCACACAGGGGACGTTGAGCATCGGGTTCCGGCGAGGAACCGGCAGTCTCATTGCAACGATGCCGGGTGGCGACTTCATCTTCCTGCCGGCGAACCGACGCCAGGCTGCCAGCACGCGCATCGCGCTCGAGACCGACCGTTCCACGCTCCCGGCGCCCCTCGAAGCCCTCGCGTGGAGCGCGTTCTTCAAGGACGCTGAGCCTGGCCTTACGGACGCGTACTACCGGGCCGAGGGGGACTCGGCCGCCGTCGTGCTCTGGGACGCGAACGACTCGCCGGTGCGCGCCGTAGGCGCGGGTCTCCTCCAGATCTCAGTGCCGCCCGGCGGCTACCGCATGGGGCTGGACGTGGTCGCCGGCGGGGCGCTGGGCCGCGCGCGCAGTGATGTGAAGATCCCGCGCTTCTCCCAAGTGGATCTCGGGCTGTCGAGCCTGGTGCTCGCGCCGGCGGCCGTGTTGCTCGATCGGGAAGCGGCCCTGCGCGGCATGCCGGCCGATCTCGTATATCGCGCGGGCGCGCCGCTCGCCGCGTACCTGGAAGTGTACGGCCTGTCGGCCGACCCGAGCGGCCGGTCACAGTACCGCGTGCGCTACGAGTTTGCTCCGGTGCGATCGCTGCCCGCGCGACTCCTGAGCGGATCGCGACCGGTCGTGTTCGAATTCGACCGCGGTGCGTTCGCGACACCTGCCACCGAGCAGCTCGTCATCGAAGCCGATCGGGTGCCGCCCGGACGGTATCGCGTGACGGTGGTGGTGACTGACCTGCAGAGAAATGTCAAGTCGACCTCCGCTGCACTCGACGTAACGATTCGCTGACGCACGCTTGTCTTGGAGCCCGCGCCTTCCCAGATTGGGACGGCCCAACGGCTCCATGCTCGTCAATCTCATTCCGGAATTCCTCTCGGTGTTGGCCGCGTCCGATCGCGCCGCGGCATACCACGAGTATCTCGATCGTCATCGTCCCGTTCTCGCCGCGTACTGGCACAACTACGTGCTCGATCCCGAGTCGCCGCACGCCGAGCAGATCATCGCGTCGGCGCTGCGAGCGGACCGCAGCGATCTGACGCGGCTGCTCGACGACGTGGACGTCGTCGCCATCGCCGAGGACGCGTTACGGCGCGCGACGGAGCTGCTCGAAGCCGATTGTCCCGTGGACCTGTATCTCACGGTGGGCGTCGGCGCCGCGAATGCGGGCGAGCTCGTGGTGGGCGGCCGAGGCATCGCGTTCGTGTGTCTCGAGCATTTCACCGGGCGCGCCAACGCGCAGACCTACGGCATGGGCCTCGCACCGCAGCTCTTGCCGCTGTGGATCGCGCACGAGGTCGCGCACGTCGTGCGCTACACGTCACCGTCGAGTCGCGCCGACCTGCGGCGCCTCGTCGGAGAACTGGGCGGCTACTACGACTATTGGGAGACGGGCTCGCGGGCGACGTTGCGCGAGCTGCTGGCGAACGAAGGCGCCGCCGTCGCGGCGGCCCAAGCGGTCGCGCCCGGGTTCGAGCCGTGGGAGTACCTGGGGTACAACCGCCGCCAGTATCGGCGGCTGCGCGAGCTGGATGCGTTTCTGCGCCGTGCTGCCACCGGTGACCTCGATGCTCGCGGCCTCGGCCTGCGCCTCAAGTACCTCTCCGGCGGCATGAGCCCCGCGGCGCGTCTCGTGAGCGGCAAGGTGCTCCCGGAGCGCTCCGGGTACTACCTGGGCCTGCGCCTGGTCGAGAACTACCTTGCCGAGCACGGCGCGGCCTCGACGATCCGCGCGAGCGTGGAGGAGTTGAAGCAGTCTGACGACCGGGCCCTCGGCATTCAGACGGCATGAGCCCCAAGGCGAAGAAGCCCCCCGAGCGGCGGCAGAACCGTCCATTGCGCGAAGTCCTGGATGACCTGCTGTCGCACGCGCGTGAGATCGCCCGCCGCGCCAAGGCGATGACGCCGGCGGAGCTGGACTACGCCCAACAACGGCTGGAATGGCTGGCTGACGAGGTATGGCGCGTCGCCACCGGCGAGACGGCGCCACCAGAGTAGATTCCCCGGGTATGGGCACCCGCGGCGCATTCAAAGTGACGGTCACGAAAGAAGACCTCGTCTTCGCGTCGGCCCATTTCATCACGTTTGCCGGCCACCGGTGCGAGACGCTGCACGGGCACAACTACCGCGCGGGCGCCGTCGTCGAGGGGGGCCTCGAGCCGGACACCTGGTTCGTGCTCGATTTCGCCGCCCTCAAGAAGCTGATGAAGCGCCTCACCGATGAGCTCGACCACCGGGTGCTCCTGCCCCGCGACAACCCGAAGCTCACGATCATCGCGGACAGCGAGACCGTGCGTGTCGCCTTCGACGGGCGCGCGCGTTACGTCTTCCCCGCGCGCGATTGCGTGATCCTCCCGATCCCCAATACGACCGTCGAAATGCTGTCGCAGTATCTGGCGGGACGCGTGCGTAACGAGCTCGCGGCGGTCAACCTGACGGCGATCGAAATCGAAGTGGAAGAGAACTTCGGACAGTCGGCGAGCTATCGCGAAACCCTGGACTGAGACCCGAGGATCCATGGCCAAGCCCACACCGCTCTCGGCCGCCGAGATCGCCGATCGCCTCAAGACGCTCCCCAACTGGCGCCACGTGGAAGGCGCGCTCGAGCGCGAGTATCCGACCGACGGATGGCCGACCACGTTGATGCTCGTGAACGCGATCGGCTTCGTGGCCGAAGCGGCCGACCATCACCCCGACCTCGCCGTGAGCTGGGGGAAGGTCGTGGTGCGCCTTTGGACGCACAGCGCCGGCGGCGTGACGGCGAGTGACGCGGAGCTGGCCCGCCTGATCGAGCAGACCGCGCTGTGGCGGCCCCCCACCGGTAGCTCGCTCCGCGGCACGCCCAAGAAGTTCGTTTCGTGACGCTGGCAGTCGAGCTCACCCCCGCACCCGACCCGCTCGACACCTGCGCTCGCTTCGCCGAACTCCCGCACCTCTGCTTCCTCGATAGCTCGGCGCGCGGCCCTCATGGCCGCTACTCGTTTCTCACGGCCGATCCGGTCGCCCGTGTAGGCCCGGGCGGCGATCCGCTCACGGCGGCCCGGGCACTGCTCGCGCCGCACCGCCGGCCCGCGCTCGAGGGCCTGCCGCCGTTCCAGGGCGGCATCGCGGGATACCTGAGCTACGAGTGGGGCGCCGAGCAAGAGCGGGTGCGTCCAGCCAGGCGCGAGCGCGACGCCGCGGATGCGGGACTCGGCCTCTACGACTGGGTGATCGCTTGGGATCACGTCGCAGGGCGCGCGTGGATCGTCGCGTGGTCAGACGAACGGTTGGTGTGGGTCGAGGAGCGACTGCGCGCACCCTACACCCGCCGCGCCTTCCCTCGCCTTGATCCGCCTTTGGCTCCCAGCTCCAACTTCGCGCGCCACGAGTACGAAGCCGCGGTGGCGAGGATCCGCGACTACATCGCCGCGGGTGATGTCTATCAGGTGAACCTGGCGCAGCGCTTCGAGACGACGTTCGCGGGCGCGCCTCTGGAGTTGTATCGCCGGTTGCGCGCGCGCAGCGCGGCTCCATTCGGGGCGTACCTCGCGCTGGATGGCGTGGTCATCGCGAGCATTTCTCCGGAGCGGTTCGTCCGCGTCGACGCCGGGAGCGGCGTGGAAGCGCGGCCCATCAAGGGGACGCGCCCGCGCGGCGCCTCATCGACCGAGGACGCCGCCCTCGCTCGCGCGCTCACCGAGAGTGAGAAGGACCGCGCGGAGAACGTGATGATCGTCGATCTGTTGCGAAACGACCTGGGCAAGGTCTGCCGGCCGGGCACGGTGGCCGTCCCGGAGCTCTGCGCCCTCGAGTCGCACCCCACGGTGCATCACCTCGTGTCGACGGTCACCGGTGAATTGCGGGAAGGCGCCGACGCGTTCGATCTGCTGCGAGCGGCGTTTCCAGGCGGCTCCGTGACCGGCGCGCCGAAGATTCGCGCGATGGAGATCATCGCGGAGCTGGAGCGCGCGCCGCGCGGCGTCTACTGCGGCGCCATCGGGTACATCTCGGCGAGCGGCGCGATGGACATGAACATTCCGATTCGCACCGTCACGTTGCAGGGTGGTATCGCGTCGTTTCACGCGGGCGCGGGGATCGTGTGGGATTCCGACCCGGCGGCCGAGTACGACGAGACACTCGCCAAGGCCCGTGCGCTGATCGATGCGCTGACGCATCAGCCAGTTAGGAGCTAGGAGACTCCTCTCATTTCCCTATACAGAACGTCGCGAACACCCGGTCGAGGACGTCGTCGGGCGTCACCACACCGATCAAGTCGTCGAGCGCCAGCGCCGCAGCACGCAGGTGCGTTGCGGTGGCGGCTGCATCCACGCCCGCGGCGCGTGCCCCTGAAAAGGCGTCGAGCTCGGCGAGCGCCCGCTCGAGCGCCGCGCGATGGCGCGCCCGCGTGACCACCGGTTCCACATCGCCGATGGCCAGCAGCTGACCAAACGCGACCTCCGCGAGCTGCGTGCGCAGGGCATCGAGCCCCGCACCCGTGACAACCGAGACGCCGGCGCCGCCGGAAAGATCTGTCTTGGTGCGGACGACGATCACTGGGGCCTGAACTTGCGCGAGGAAGGCCGCACGCTCCGGATCGTCACGCTCCTCGCAGAACAGCACCAGATCCGCCGCAGCGAGATACTTGCGGCTCACTTCGATCCCCAGCTTCTCGACGCGCTCCGCGCTGTCCCGCAACCCCGCCGTATCCACGAGCCGGAACGGGAACCCTTCGATGACGGCGTGCGCCTCGATGGCGTCACGCGTGGTGCCCGGGATCTCGGTCACGATCGCGCGCTCGGTGCCGAGCAGCGCATTGAAGAGCGATGACTTACCGGCGTTGGGGCGGCCCGCGATCACGAGGAGGGCGCCCTCACGCAGCCGCTCGCCCTCGGGAGCCGTGGCGAGGAGCTTGGCGACCGAATCGCGCGCGAGCCGCCAGGCGCGCTCGACGCGCGCGGGGCTCACGGGCCCCTCATCCTCTTCCGGGAAATCGATGTCGTAGGCGATCAGCCCCTCGAGGTCCAGCACTTCTTGTCGCAGGGCGCTGAGCCGGTCAGACAACGCGCGATCGAGCTGGTGCAGCGCCCGGCGGCGCTGCGCCGGCGAGCCGGCGTCGACGAGATCCGCGGTCGCCTCCGCCTGCAGCAGGTCCATCTTGCCGTTCAACACCGCGCGCCGGGTGAACTCTCCCGGCTCGGCGGGGCGCGCGCCCGCCGCCACGAACGCCGCGACGGCGGCCGCCGGCACCACCAGGCCGCCGTGCGTCGAGATCTCAACGCTGTCCTCACCGCTGTAGGAGCGCGGCGCCGGGAAGCAGGCCGCGAGCACGTCGTCGACGGGCTCGCCGGTGCCCGGATGCGCGAGCCGCGCCCGGAACACGGTGCGCGGCGGATCGGTGTGAAACGGATGGAGGCAGCCGGCGGCGAGGGCGAACGCACCGGCGCCCGAGAGCCGGATCAGGGCGAGGGCGCCGCGGCCCGGGGGCGTCGCCAGCGCGACGATGGGATCGGAGAGCAGCCTAGGTCTTCGCGGGCGCGCGAGCGACCGGCGCCTCCCGCAGGCGGCGCTTCGCGATCATGTACTGCTGCGGAATGCTGAAGAGGTTCTGCGCCGCGTAGTAGAGGTTCAACCCCGAGGCAAAATTCAAGAACAACATCGTCATCATGACCGGCATGAAGTAGACCATCATCTTGGTCTGCGGATTCGGCGGTACGCCGATCTGTCCCACCTTCGATAACCCGAACATCGACAGACCCATCACGATCGGGATGATGAAATACGGGTCGTGGCGCGACAGGTCGGGGAGCCAGAGGAACGGCACGCCGCGGAACTCGATCGTGTTCGCGAACACGAAGAAGAGTGCGAGCAGCACCGGCATCGGCAGCAACATCGGCAAGCAGCCGCCAAACGGATTGACCTTGTGCTCCTTGTAGATCCGCAGCATCTCGCGCTGCAGGCGCTCCGGATCGTTTTTGTAGCGCTCCTGGATCTCCTTGATCAGCGGCGCGACGGCCTGCATCCGGATTCCCGACTCCATCGCCTTCTGGTTCAGCGGCCAGAGCAGCAGGCGGATCACCACACCGAACAGAATCAGCACCCAGCCGTAGGCGAGCGACAGATGCGCGTGGATCCAGACGAGAACGTTGACGACGAAGATCGATACCGGATGGATGACGCCGCGGAGGAATCCGCCATAGGGATTCGCGTCGTCGAGCCCGTGCCCCAGCGCGGCGAGGCGCTGATGGTCGAGCGGTCCCAGGTACAGGCCGTACCGGAAGTCGCCGGCGGGCGGCACCGGCATCGTGAGCACGACGGTGGCGCGCGCTGCGCGCTTGTTGGCACGTGGCAACCCCACTGCGATCGCGCCGCCGAACTTGGACTGGTTCTCCTCGAGGGCCAGCGCGGCGGCAAAGAAGTACTTCGACTTAACGCCCGCCCACTCGAAGGGCCCGTCCAGCACGCGGCGCTGGCCGGCATCGAGGGACGAGAAGTCGGTGCGACTCGCCTTCGAGGACTTGGTGACCAGTCCGTAGTGGCGATAGTCGTCGAGCGAATCGGCCTCGACCGACCGCAAACCGTCGGAGAGTCCCACCACCAGCAGGGCGCCGCTCCCTCCCAGGCCGATCACGCTGCCGTGCACGTCGAAGTGGTACTCGTCGGGCCGGAAGCGATACTCGATCGTCACGCGGGCGCCGCCCTGGTCCGCCTCGAAACTCAGGATCGCGGAGTCGCGCACCGTCACCGTGGAGGCGCTGGGCCGGAACGACCAATCGGCGAGCGACACGGTATCTTCGCCGCCCGTCGGCACGAGCTGGTGGACGAGGAGTGGCCGCTCGATGGGGACGAGCTGCACGCGCTGCGCCGAATCTCCCGGCGCAAACGACTGGTATTGCAAGAGTTGAGCGGAGACGAGGACGCCCCCGCGAGTACTGAAGCCGAGCCGATAGAGCGGCGACGAGACCCAGACGGTCTCGGCGGGCTCGGCAGCGGTTTGGCGGTTAGGCGGTTGGGCGGTTGGTGCGGGCGTCGCCCTAGCCTCCGGCGCCTGCGGCTGGGTCACACGCGCACTATCCGACGAACCGCCCAACGGCCCAGCTACCCGCTTTTTCGGCGGCCAGATCAGGCTGGGGGCGATTGCGACGATCATCATCAGGACGATCGCCAGTATCACGCGACGTTCCACTTATCGATCCCCTAGGGTACCGGGTCGTATCCGCCCGGGTGAAACGGATGGCATCTCAAGATCCGACGGATGCCCAACCACGAGCCTTTGAGCGCACCGTACCGCTCGACGGCCTCGTGCGTGTAGCGCGAACACGACGGCACGAAGCGACATTGTGTGAATACCAGATGCGACAGCGTGAGTTGGTAGCCGCGAATGAGCGCCATCATGATACGTCGCGGCACCTGACCGAGTGTCATGTGAGCGCGCTCACCACGTCCGTCAATTCGGCGCGCAGGGCTGCAAAGGGGGCGGAATACGTCGCGCGCTTCGCCCGAATGACCACGTCGATCGGCGGCAGCTGGTGGAAGGGGAGCACGTCGCGTCTGAGAATCTCTCGCAACCGGCGCCGCAAACGATTACGGGCCACGGCGGAGGACTGAAACCGGGGAACGATGATCCCCATCCGCGCATGGCCCGTCGCATTGGGCCGCCAAGCCAGCTCGAGATGCGGGGTGCGCCGGCGGCGTCCCGCCTCCCAGCAGGCTGTAATGTCCGAACCGCGCGTCAGGCGGGCGCGGCGCGGGAACCGCTCGCTCGTTACCGGCTCCGGTGCTTCGACGGCAGGCGCACGGTGAGGCGCTTGCGCCCCTTTTTCCGGCGACGCGAGAGCGTGGCACGCCCCCACACAGTTTTCATGCGCGCCCGGAACCCATGCTTATTGATGCGCCGCCGATTGCGCGGCCGGTACGTCGGACCCATACATTTCCTCGAAGTAAGGCGAAGTAAGGCCGGGAAACTTACCCCGGCGTCCGAGCGCCGGTCAAGGTTGACTTTTCCACATAGGGCCCGTACTTTCGGGCCGCCCTTGCAACAAGTCCTTCCTAATTCTGAAATCGTAATGGAGCAGTCAGCCAAAGAAGCCTGGAAGCGCCTCCTCGATGAGGCGCGGCGCGAACTTCCCGAAGCGACGGTGCGGACCTGGCTCGAGCCAGCCGAGCCGATCGCGCTCGATGACGGCCGCCTGATCCTCGGCGCGCCCGATCAATTCGCCGCGGAGTGGAACGAGTCGAAGCACGCAGGTCTCCTGGCCCGCGCCGCGGAGCGCGTCCTCGGCCGGCCCACGACCGTCGTCTTCCGCGTGACCGAAGATCGCCAACAGCGCCCGCAGATGGATTTCTTCGTCGCCCCGCGCGAAAGCGCGGCGACGGCGACAGCCTCCGCGGTCGCGACGACGCCCCTGAACGAGCGCTACACCTTCCAAACGTTCGTCATCGGTAAGTCCAACGAGCTCGCGGCGGCGGCGGCGCACGCCATCGCTGAGGCGCCGGGCAAGACGTACAACCCGCTGTTCATCTACGGCGCCACAGGGCTCGGCAAAACGCACCTGATGCAGGCGATCGCGCACGCGGTACTCCAGAAGAACCCGGGCACGCGGCTGCAGTATTTCGGCGCCGAGCAGTTCATCAACGACGTCATCGAGTCGATCCACGCGCGGACGATGCCGGAGTTCCGGCGCCGCTACCGCAACGACGTGGACCTCCTCCTCGTCGACGACGTGCATTTCCTCGAAGGCAAGGAAATGACGCAGGAGGAGTTCTTCCACACGTTCAACGCCCTGTTCGAGGCCCACAAACAGATCGTGTTGACGTCGGACCGGCCTCCCAAGGAGATCCCGGGTCTCGAGGACCGGCTCATCTCCCGCTTCGAGTGGGGAATGGTGGCCGACATCGGGCACCCCGACCTCGAGCACCGTATCGCGATCCTGCGCAAGAAGGCTGAACAGGATCATCTCGAGCTGACGATTCCGGACGACGTGCTCCGCTTCATCGCCGAGCACATCCGGTCGAGCGTGCGGGAGCTGGAAGGCTGCATCATCAAGCTGCTCCTCTTCGCCTCCCTCAAGAACCGGGAGGTGACGATCGAGCTGGCCCGCGAAGCGCTGTCGGACAAGATCCGCCAGGGCGAAGAGGGCGCCGGGTACGGCAACCAGTCCACGCCGAGCATCGACCGCGTGCAGGAAGTGGTGGCGCGTCGCTGGGGTGTCACGCCGGAGGGACTGCGCTCCAAGGCCCGTACCAAGACGCTCACGATCCCCCGCCAGGTGGCGATGTACCTCGCGCGGGACATGCTGGGCATGCAGCTAGTGGAGATCGGTCAGGCGTTCGGGGGCCGCGACCATTCCACAGTGATCCACAGCGTGGATAAGGTCGAACGGCAGATGATGCGCGATCGGACGTTCAAGGAGCGCGTGGAAATGGCGCGCCAGGAATTGTCCGCGCTGTAACTAACATTTGTGGTTTGGGGAAAACGGCGCAGCGTGTGGGTTGTTGGGAAAACCTGTTGCTTATCCGCAACGAGCCAACACGACATACAGCGCGCCAACATCGGGTGAGGGGTGAGAGAGCCTGTGGGAGCCGCGAGTTAGCCCACAGTTCCCACATATCCCCGGT
This sequence comes from Gemmatimonadales bacterium, assembly GCA_036004745.1. GTDB lineage: Bacteria > Gemmatimonadota > Gemmatimonadetes > Gemmatimonadales > GWC2-71-9 > 20CM-2-65-7. Next base: position 41,543 of record DASYRD010000039.1, read on the forward strand.
CTCTACTACTACTACTAGTATTAGATATAGAGGAGAGGCAGTAAGACTTTCCCTCATTGCGCGAGACGAATTCAGGACGCATGAAGTTCACGATCACGCGGGAACAACTGCAGGAAGGTCTGGCGGCGGTGGCGGCAGCCATCCCTGCCAAGACGACGCTGCCCGTTCTCGCCAACGTTCTGGTCGAAGCGACCAAGCAAGGCTTGCGGCTGTCCGGGACGGACCTGGACATCGCGGTCAGCACGACGGTGCCGGCCGATGTGGATGCCGATGGTGCGGTGACCCTCCCGGCCAAAAAACTCGTTGATATCGCCCGCGAGCTCCCCGCAGGGCCGGTGCGCGTGACGGCGGCCGGCGAGGCCCGCGTCTCGATCGAGTCGGGACGGTCCAAATTCAAACTGCTGGGCCTGCCCAAAGAAGAGTTTCCGTCCTTCCCCACGGTCAAGTTCGACAAGGCCTGGAAGGCCGCGGCAGGAGTCGTACACAAGCTGGTGGGCCATGTGGCCTTCGCCGCGTCGACCGAGGAAAGCCGGCCGATCCTGAACGGCGTCCTCTGGGAGCTGCGGCCCGACCGCATGCGCATGGTCGCCACGAACGGCCACCGCCTCGCGAAGATGGACGTGCCGGCGACGGGCGGGCAGGCGGCGGACCTCATCGTGCCCCCCAAGGCGCTGGAGCAGATCCGCCGGCTCTACGCGGCCGATGCGGAGATCGAGATCGCCAAGAGCGACAACCACATCGGGTTCCGCGCGGGGGGAACCCATGTCTTCTCACGTTTGATCGAAGGCCCGTACCCGAACTACGAGCAGGTCATCCCGCGCGAGAACGACAAGCAGGCCACCGTCGACAAAGCGGCCCTGGCCGCCGCGCTGCGGCGCATGAGCGTGGTGGCGAGCGATCAGACCCACCGCATTCGCCTGGCCTTCTCGGGTGGCGCGGTGAAATTCTCGGTGCAGACGCCCGATCTCGGCGAAGCACAGGACGAGCTCGCCGTGACCTACGAAGGGGAGCCGCTCGAAATCGGCTTCAACGCGATGTACCTGCTGGAGATCCTCAAGTACATGCCCACCGACGAGGTACGGCTGACCTTCAAGGCGCCGGAGCGCGCTTCGACGGTGGAGCCGGTCGGCTGGAGCGACCCCGCGGCCTACATGGCGCTCGTGATGCCGCTACGGCTGGTGGACTGAGCTCGTATCCCTGGTCGTATCCCGCGTCGAATCGGGCACGACCTTGATGGAATCCATCAGCGTGTCGATGACCACCGGGATGAGGGGCACGTCGATCGGCGGAATCTCGGGCGGGGGAATCTCGATCTCGTCCACAGGCGGAATGTAGACGTCGGCCCCGTGGTAGCGGGCTAAGATCAAGTCTCGACGCGCAAGCATGCGCGCCGGCCGCAGTACCGGGTTGGAGCTGAGCGGGAACGGAAGCGTCGCGGCGAGGGCTCCCGCTTCCCATTCGGTCAGCCGCGATGGCGGGACCGCGAAGTACTCCTCACTGGCCGCCGTCACCCCCCACACACCCGCACCCCACTCGGCGACGTTCAAGTACAGCTCGAGAATCCGATCCTTCGATAGCGCGAGCTCGAGTCGCCACGCGGTCACCGCCTCCTTGACCTTCCGCAACGGGTTGCGAGACGGTGACAGGTAGAGGTTCTTCGCGAGCTGCTGGGTGATCGTGCTGGCCCCGCGCAGCCGGTCGCGATGGCGCCAGGCGGCGCTCACCGTCGCCCACACGCCGCGTCCCGACTCGACGCCGAGCGCGTCGCCGATCTCCGCGAAATCGATGCCGTGATGCGTTCGGAAACGCGAGTCCTCGCCGATGATCACGAGGCGCGGCACGATCGGCGCGACGGCGTCGAGTTTCGTCCACTTGAGGCGCGGACATGCCGGCGCGTGGAGGCGCATCATGGCCGTGCAGCGCGGCGTGTGATCGCGCCACCAGATCGGTGGAGGCCACACTCCGAATACCCAGACCGCGGCGAGCGCCGCAGTCCCTAGCACAACGCGCCGAGCAATCCTAGCTTTCGCGACCGCCATGGATCTCGCAGCTCTCCAGGAACGCCTGCAACAGGCCCTGGGTCAGGAATTTACTGTCGGGCCGCTCCTCGGGCAGGGCGGCTTCGCGGCCGTCTTCCGCGTCCGTGACACGACGCTGAACCGCGACGTCGCGGTGAAGGTCCTCGATCTCGACCTCGCGCCCTCCCCCACGCTCGCCGAGCGGTTCCTCCGCGAAGCGCAAACCATCGCTCGGCTCGAGCACCCGCACATCGTGCCGATCTACAAGGTGGGCCGGCACGAAGAAGTCCTGTACATCATCATGCGCTGCGTCGACGGCCCGTCGCTGCGGCAGCTCCTCGGTACGCACAAACGGCTCTCGGTCGGCGACGCGGCGCGCATCGTGCGCCAGGTGGCCGACGCCCTCGCTTATGCGCACGGCCACGACATCGTCCACCGCGACATCAAGCCCGACAACATCCTGCTCGACCGCAGCGGCCATGTCCTGGTCACCGACTTCGGCATCGCCAAGGCGGCGCAGGCCGCGACCGCACAGCAGCTGACCACCGAGGGGATGATCATCGGGACGCCCCAGTACATGAGTCCCGAACAGGCGGCGGGAGACAAGGTCGACGGCCGCTCCGACATTTACTCGCTCGGCATCGTGTTGTACCAGATGCTGTCGGGGGAGCCCCCCTTCGACGGCGACTCGTCGGCATCGATCCTCGCCAAGCAGCTCACCCAGGTGCCATCGCCGATCCGCCGCAGCCGGTCCGACGTGCCCGAGGAGCTGGGCTTCGTGCTCGAGCGGATGCTCGAAAAGAATCCGGCGCGCCGGATGCAATCGGCCGCGGAGCTGAGCCGCGCGCTGGTCGACGCCCTGCCCACCGCGGCGCGCGACAGCGTGCGCATGCCGTTCCGCCGCCGGCTCGCCTCCATGGCCATGAAGTCCCTCATCGGCCTGGGCGTGGCGGGGTGCCTCGCCTTCATTGCGTTCGTGGCCGGGGCTGCGGTCGTCGCCTACACCGTGTTCAGCAAACCGCCCAAGGTCGCGGCGACCTACCCGATCCCCGACACCCTCGCCCGCGTGCTGCGCGAGCGTCGCGCCCTGGGCGCGGGTGACACCGCCGACTACGCGTTCCAGCCGGGAGGGCAGGAGGACACCACGTTGCTCCTCGTCACGCGTCGACGCACGGTGGTGCTGACGCCGCACCAGGTGCGGACCTACGCGCGCGACAGCGTGCGGCCGGGGCTCGATCTGGATTTTCGCGGTGGGTTCTTCTTCAGGTTCGTGCTGCGGCGGAGTCCCCTGCCCCCCGATACCGTGTTTCGCGCGTTGTCATTTCGGGATTTTCTCGAGCTGGGACCGCGGCTCGACAAGCTATTTCCAGAAGAGACTCGCAGCGGCATCCGCGTGCGCCGTGGCCGCACCGGCGTTCGCGTCGGGCCGCGCTAGCGGCGTGGCGCGGCCGGCTGCCGCGTCGACAGTCCCCACAAACTGACGGCGTCCACCCCGGAGAGGTCTCCGGGCGTCGAGGCCACCACGCCCACCCGGTCGGGCCCGCCGAGGCTGATCCCCAACGAGAAGGCGCCGCGGCGTAAGCCGCCGTCGGTGTCGACTCGCGCGAGCACGCCCAGGGGCCAACTGCCGCGCGATCCCTGCCAACTCACGCCGAGGGCATATCCCATCACCGAGTCGGACGTGAGGCGCGCGTGGATCGACACCGCCGACGCGGGTCCCAAGGGCCGCCACGTCGCGCCGGGAATGAACGTCACGCGCTGCTGCAGGCCACGCACGACGGGCTGGCCGAGGTTGGCGATGACGCCCCCCAACGTAAGGTTCGTCGCGCCTTCGATCGAGTAGGTGACGCCCACGTCCCAGCCCGTCGCCTTGGTGTCGCCGCGATAGAGTGCCATCGCGGCCCCACCGGAGAGCCGCTGCGCCCCGCCCGCCAGCCCCAGACGATAGGTGTGTCCGCGCCGGCCGCCGTCGAAGACATCACGCTGGTACGCGAACGCGAGGCCGCGCGAGTTGAACCCGGCGCTGATCTGCCGCAGCCGGCCCTTACTGCCCGGGTCTTGAACGGCGAAGTCGGCATAGATCGACGCTTCGCGCAGGATCGCGAGGCCGGCGGGGTTGACCCACACGGCTCGGGCGTCGCGCACGTCGGTGGGATGGAGATATGCGGTGGAGCGATTCTGGGCTACTTCCTGCGCCGCGGTGCTCACGGGCACCGCGAGGATGGCGGCGAGCGCCGCGATCCGCACTACGGCAGCACCGTGACGGTCGAGTGCGTGATCTGGCGAACCGGGACCGTCATGCCTTGCATCGGCAGCCCGACGGTAATCGCCGAGGTGTCGTGCGCCTCACCACCCAGGTACCGACCATCGACTGCGACGAACTGCACGCTGGTCCGAGTCCCGGATCCCGTGACCTCCAACGGCTGGCCGCCCTGCTCCCCCGACCCGGCGACGCTGTACGATGAGGTGACCTCGACGCGCAGGCAGCGCGAGCTGTTCCGTTGGTCCCACGCCGCGGCGCGAGCGTGCGCGATGGCCTTCACGGTGACGTCGATCCCTGCGCGGTCACTGGTCGTGCTCGTGTCGGTCCATTCGGCACCGAGCGTCAGGCCGGCGGGTGGGAGCCGAGGAAAGAACGTGCGGAGCGATCCGATGATCTGGACGAAGGCCTGTGCGACGACTGAGTCCGATGTCGCCGCCTGCCGGAACTCCCCTGTCGGCTTTAGGTGGCCGATGTAGCGGAGGCCCCGTGCGGAGCCGAGGTTCACGGTCGGCGGAATGACCGACCCGGAGTCCGGGACAATCGAGTCTACGGTCACCGTCACCGGGTAGCCCGCGCTGTCGGCGGGACCAACGATCGTGGCGGCAAGGAACACCTTGATGGCCCGATCGATGGTCTGCGTCTGTCCCTGGAAGGTCTGCTCGACGTGGAAGGACTGGTGCACCACGTAGCGGAGCGCGCTCGGCCCCAGGCGAACGACGTCCCCGCCCCCGCGCGTGATCGGTGCCGTGACGGCGGGAGGAGCGACGGGGCCGGGCGTGGGAGTAGGCGTGACGGCGCCCGGCGACGCAACTGTGCCACTCTTCGGTCCGCACGCGGTCAATACGCAAATCGCTGCGGCGGTCAGAACGCGACGCTGCATCGGTCTCCTAGGGGACGGAGGGGCGGTCATTCTTGGTCCGGCCAAAGATCGCGACCATCTCGGGCCCGTCGCTCGACACGCGCAGCAGTTTCCAGCCGCGCTTCCGCATGTCGGCCCGCCACCCCAAGAGTTTCTCCCACTCTTCGTTGGTAGTACGGAACACACGGAGGTCGGCCACGGCCTCCCAGTGAGCGGGATAAGGCTTACTGCTCGTCACTGGGAGGGAAGCGGTGGGGCCATAAGCCGAGTTCTGTTTACTCGCTGGTGCGAGCAGATGGTCATCTCTCTGGGATGGCTGTCGCCAGCCACCTCGTGCGGCCTACCCGCAGCTCAAATGACCCGGGCCGGGTCTCGCTGCTTACTTGGCCTTGCTCCGACCGGGGGTTGCCGTGCCACGCCTGTTACCAGGCGCGCGGTGGGCTCTTACCCCACCTTTTCACCCTTACCCTTGGATACAGGGCGGTCTGTTCTCTGTGGCCCTTTCCGTCGCCTTGCGGCGCCCAGGCGTTACCTGGCGGTCTACCCTGTGGAGCTCGGACTTTCCTCGATTGGCCCCTCTAGCCGGCCAACCGCGACCAACGCACCCCACCACCCTCCTGCGTCGAAAGCTACCGGCCGCCGGCCCCCCCGGGCAAGACTCACCGCGACAGACGCCGTATCAAGCGCCCCAGGCTGTCGGCACGCACGCCGGAAAGCCAGAAACCGTCGTGTTCCACGAAGGCAACGCGCCGCAGGCGTGGCCAATCGGTTGGGGCCGCGCGCTCCGGGGTCAGGCCCATCGCCGACAGCGCGTAGATGCCGCGCGCCCGGTACTGCGCCAGCACGTCCCGGACGCGCGGTTCGCGCGTCCACAACAAGACGGGGGAATCGGGCGCCGACAATCCCCGGAGCAGTCCGAGGGAGAACCAATCGCTCGGGACTCGAGCCGAGCGAAAGGCGAACCGCAGCTCTGGATTGAGGCGGCGCACCTCCGCGCGCAGCGCCTGAGCCCGCTCCGCGACGCGCCCTTCGAGCGCCGACTCGTATCGTCCGAGGAGCCCGCTCTCGAGCAAGGCCTCGTACCGCGCGCCTCCCGTTGCCGTCACGCTGTCTAGGCGACTCGTCTCCGCGCTATCGAGGCCGAGCGCCCGGATCCCCTCACGGTAATCGGCGTCGCAAAAACCCGCGGCGGCGTATCCATCCTGGGGCACGTCGAGGTCGAGGGCGACGCCGGCGACCAGGTCGGCTGTCTTGTCGCCGCCCAGCCGCGCGAGCGCGCGATAGGCGGGCCGCAACGCGCTGCGCCAGAAGAGAGAATCGAGTCCGCACCACGTGCCGGATGTATCACCGTGGACGTCGATCTCGCGCGTGGCGGGCTCGCCGTCCATGCGGAGGTCAGCGAGAGTGATCGCGGGGAACCACCGCAGGCTCGTCGCTTCGAGGCGCACGGCAGTCGGGCGCCAGAAATTGCGCAGGCCGAGCGAATCGGTTCGCCCCGGTGACGACACTTCGGTCGCGAGCACGTTCAGCGCACTCACGTCGACGAACGTGAGCAGCGAGTCGAGTCCGCGTTGCGTGCCGAGGGCGCGGGTCCATGCGACACGCATCCCCTGGCGGTTGATCCACGCCGGCACGCCGGCGCGCGCCGCCGAGTCACGCGCCGGCGGGGGCTGCGGGAGCGTGATGACCGCGGCGCTCTCCGGCGGCGCCAGGCGCGGCGGGCGGGACCGAACCGCGTGCGGGGCATTCGTCAACACGAGGGGACCATGGCCGGAGGCGGGCGCGACCGACGCCCACTCGGCGGGACGAAGCGTCCAGCGCGCCAGGGCGTCGAGGAAGTCGCGACGGCGCGTGACATCGGCCGAGCCAATGATGGGCGCGAATGTGCTCGGCCGGAGGTCGGTACCGAGCGATGCGAGGGCGTGGCGGCTGAGGACGAGGACGAGGCCTTCGCGGACGCGAGCGGCGGCGACCACCGCGGCGCGCGGGCGCGCCCCCGGTCCTTCGCGCGGTGGCCGCACGAACGCTGTCGCGCTGCTGCGCGCCAGCGCCTGACTCTCGCGCTGCACGAGCACGACGTGGTTCCGTCCGGCGGCGAAGGGCTCGAACCCCGCGCTGTGCAGGGCGGATTGGGGCAACGGGAAGATGGTCGGCTGCGGTTCTGCTCCCGCTCCGGCGACGGAATCCTCGAGCGGGAAATCCCCGATCACGAGCCCCGTGCCCAGCGCGGCGAGCCAGCGATTCATGATCCAGCGATCGAGGAAACCTTCGCCGTCACCCGCGTAACCGAAGACCACGACACCGCCCTGCTGCGTCCATTCCGTGAGCAGCGCGATGTCGCCCAGGGTCAGCGCGTCGGATGGCGCCTCGGGCTCACGGCCACCCAGCACGACGACGGTGCGATAACGAGCGAGATCGGCCCGCGTGACGTGCGGATAGAAGCGGCGATACTCGACGGTGTACCCGACCTCGTGCCACGGGGCGGCCGTCGCGTCGAGGACGACGGGGTCGGACATCGCGAGATCGAGCAGCAGCAAGCGCCGGGACTGCGTCTGACAGGCGGCGACGGCGAGCACTACGGCGAGGAGCGAGACCCGCCTCATCTCGGCGGTTCCGCCAGCCGGTTGTACTTGCGCAGCGCCGCCCGGAGACGGTCGTGGGGCAACGCGTACACCCGGAGGCCGTCGGCGCCGGTCATCGTCTCGGCGGCCACCATCGCGTTGACGATCGCTTCCTCGGTCGCTTGGATCGTGGCCACGAAGAGTGGCGAGATGCGCTCATTGGGGAGCATGGTCATTGCGCGCGTGCTGTCCGGTTTCGCCGCCCCCGGATTCGCGGTCGAAAACGCGATGAAGATATCACCCGACGTATTCCCGCCGGTGCCGCCCAGCCGCCCGACGCCGAGGGACGCGCGCTTGGCGATGCGCTTGAGCTGGTGCGGGAGGAGCGGCGCGTCGGTCGCGATGACGATAATGATCGAGCCTCGCTCAGTCGGGACCGTATCGCGAGTCGGCAGCAGGTCGGGAATCTCCTGCCCGATCGGCACACCGGCGATGGAAAGCAGCGCCCGCAGCCCGTAGTTGCATTGCACCAGCACGCCGACGGTGTATCCGCCGCGTGCGGCGCTGAGCCGGCGCGAGGCGGTGCCGATGCCACCCTTGAACTGATTGCAAATCATCCCGGTGCCGCCGCCGACGTTGCCCTCGACGACGGGCCCGCCGCGGGCGCTGTCGAGTGCCTGGAAGACATGTTGCTTCGTCACGTGGAAGCCGTTGATGTCGTTCAGCGCACCGTCCCACGTTTCGGCGACGACCGGCAGTGACCAATCGAAGGCGAACCCCTTGGCGACCAGCCATTCGATCACCGCGTCACGCGCGATGCCGACGCTGTGGGTGTTGGTGATCAGGACGGGCCCTGCCAGGAACCCCGATTCCTCCACCCAGGTGGTGCCCGTCATCTCACCGTTGCCGTTCAGCGTGAACCATCCACTGAAGACCGGATCGCCGTTGGTCTTACCGCGCGGGAAAATGGCGGTGACGCCCGTACGGATGGGGCCCTGCCCCACGACGAGCTTGCCCTGCCCCGCGATGATCGTCGTCTGGCCGACGGTGACCCCGGCGACGTCGGTGATGGCGTTGAGGGGTCCGGGTGCGCCGTCGAAGGGGACACCGAGGTCGCGAGCGCGGGGGCGTGAGCCGGGACGCTCTTGGGCATGAAGGGTCGACGTGACGAGGAGGACCGCTGCCAGGAATCGCATGGAGTCAGGTCGCCAATACAAACGGAAGCAGCGCCCGCCGCATCTCGTCCGCCGTTTGCCAGCGCGCCTCGCGCGACTTCGTCAGGGCCTTCATCACGGCTTCGCTCAGCGGCTTTGGGACCTCCCGCCGGATACCGCGCAGGTCGGGCGGGGCGTGGTGTTGCTGCATGTCGAGCACCGCGGCGGCGCTCGCGGCCGAGAAGGGCGGCCGCCCCGTGAGCGCTTCGAACAGGACGACGCCGAGCGAATAGATGTCGGTCCGGCCGTCGATGTCAGGGGAGCCGCTCGCCTGCTCGGGACTCATGTACTCCTCGGTCCCCACGACGAAGCCGCTCCGCGTCACCCGATCCTCGCCCGACGTGGCGATCGCCCGGGCGATCCCGAAATCCACCAGCATGGCACCTGACGGGGAACAGACCACGTTGTCGGGCTTGATGTCGCGGTGCGCGAGCCCGCGACTGTGCGCGTGCTGCAGCGCGTCGAGGATCTCGGTCGCGACCTGTACGGCGCGGTCGACGGGGAGGCGGCGGTCGCGCCGCAGCACCTGACGGAGCGTGTCGCCGGCGACGAAGGGCATCACGAACCAGAGCAGGTAGTCGGTCTCGCCCGAATCGAGGAGTGGCGCGATGTGCGCGTGGTCGAGCTGCGAAGCGTACCGGATCTCGCGCAGAAAGCGGTCGGCGGCGACGGAAACCGCGAGCTCCGGATGGAGGACCTTGATAGCGACCTTCTGGCCCTGGGCGTCGAAGGCGCCGAACAGGGTGGCGTTACCACCGCGACCCACCGCTGTGATCACGGTGTAGCGGTCTCCCAGCGCCTTGCGCACGCGCTCGATGAGGTCGCGCGAGGACATGGGCAAGAATATACGCCCGAAAACGAAGGCTACGTTGCCGGCTTCAGCGGGTGGTTGTGGCGAATGTGCTCGGCGAGGTGCGCGGCGAGTCCGTCGGGATCTGTAGCGGGCCAGCGAACCAGAACGCCGAAGAGGACCTTGGTCGTCGTCGCATCGATCCCGAGGAGACTCACGCGGACCGAGTCGGGCCGTCCCGGCAGCGAGTCGACCCGTCCGTACACCGCGAGTCCGGCGCCGGTCTGGCGCGCCAGCTCCACGGCGGAGATCTCAGGTGTCGGCGCGCTGCGCCACGTGGCGGCGACGACGGTCTGCGGGACAGCGGCGAGCGGTGCGCCGTTGAGACGATCAGTCAGGGCCGTCGCCAGGCCGACGCGCCAGCGGTCGAGGCCGGCCCCCTCGCGCGCGAAGATGTCGAAGGGCGCGACGGCGACGAGTGCGGGGTTCGGGGCGTGCGTCCGCGCGTAGCGTACGAACGATACGGCGCCTCCCACCATCAGGATCAGCACGAGGCTCCCGAATCCGATGATCAGGCGGCGCGGCGGAACGGTCATCCCGTAGCTTCGCATTGAGCGGACTTGCCCACAAGTCGCGGCGGCATTGACTCATCCTTGACGGCCCGGCGTTAGCATAGCCGCGTCATGGTGACCGTCTGCACCGTTCTCCCCGCGCCCGAACGGCCCCGCATCGATGCCGTCGGTGACGGCTGCTTCGACACGCTGCACGCCGATTCGCTTCGCGAAGCACTTCACGTCGCTCGCACGCGTCGCGTCGACGCGGTCGTCATTTCCGTGCACCGCTGTCACGGCGAGCAGCTCCCCGCCGTGGCGCGGTTCGTCCGCGAGTTCCCCGCCATCCCGGCTGTCGCCTTGGTGTCGCGACACGATCATGAGGCCACGGAGACCCTTTTGCGCCTCGGCGCGACCGGCGTACGGACCGCCGTCGACTGCACGCATCCGGACGGCTGGCGCCGGCTCCGCGATCTCGTCGGGCACCCGGCCTCGCCGGTCGCCGCCCGCATACTGGCGCGATTGGTCCCCGCCCTCGGCGATGTATCGGTCGAGACGCGCTTGTTCTTCGAGACCGTCGCGCGTCTGGCGCCCGCACTCAGCACCGTTCGCGGCCTCGCGCGACACCTCCGCGTCCGGCCGTCGACGCTGATGTCCCGCTTCCACCGCGCGGGAGTTCCCTCCCCCAAGAGCTACCTCGCGGCGATGCGGCTGCTGCACGCGGCCTACCTTTTCCAGAACCCCGGCCTGTCGGTGTCCGACGTGGCATATCGCATGGACTACTCGTCGCCCCAGAGCTTCGGGCGCCATCTCAAAGCCGTGTTGGGAGTGACCGCCGGAGAATTCCGCCGCCGCTTTCCTTTTGACGTCGCGTTGGCGCGCTACGTCGATCTGCTCATCACCCCGTACCGGGAGGCCCTGCGCGCGTTTCACCCCCTCAATGCGGGGCTGTGGGACCAAGGATCGAACGCCGCAGTGGCCTTTCGGGCGGGGTGATTCAGTCGGCCGCGGGGCGGATGCGATGCTCGGCGGTCGCCTGATCGCGCCGCAGCATCGAGAACCGCGCCATCCCGGACCGCAGCCGCTCGGCGAGCTGCGCGAGCTGCTGCGACGTCGCCGTCAGCTCGCCCATCGACGTGATCTGGGCTTCGGTCGCCGCCGCCGTGCTGTTCGCGCTCTCGGACGACCGGCTGGAGATGCTCGCGACGCTCTGCAGCGATTTCGCCAACTCGGCGAGCCGTTGCGCCTGGCTGCGCGACACTTCGGCGGTGGCGTTCACCAGATCCCCCATCAACTGCACGCCCTGGTGCAGCTCCTGAAGCGCGCCGTCGGCCTCCGCGGCCACCGCGCCGATGTCGCGGACTTTCGTTTCGCCCGACTGCATCGCCCGCCCCGCCGCCTCGATGCCGGCCCGCAGGTCGCTCACCAGCTCTGCTACTTCCCGGGCCGACTTCCCTGCCTCGGCGGCGAGCGTGCGGACCTCGTCGGCGACGACCGCGAAGCCCTCGCCGTGCTCCTCGGCGCGCGCCGCTTCGATCGCGGCGTTGAGCGCGAGCAGGTGCGTTTGCCGCGCGATTCGTGCGATCGTCTGCGCGAACACGCCGATCCGTTCCGACATGCCGGAGAGCCCGGCGACCGTCGTCGCCGTCGCCCGCACTTCCTCACCGACTGACCGCAGCGTCGAGCTGGCGCGGGCCACGCGCTCGCGGCCCCGCTCCGCCGTCGCGACGAGACGCCCCGAGTCCACCTGCATCAGCTCCGCGCGCACCCGCAGGGACTCGGCCTGATCGGACGCCTTGGCGCTCTCCCCGCGCGCGCCATCCGCGAGGCCGCGCTGCTGTCCCAGCTCGCCCGCGAGCTGCTTCGACGTATCGGTCAGCGTTTCGGTCGTCGCGTGCAGCTGCTGCGCCGCCGCCGCCAACTCCTCGGCGAAGGCGGCCACTTCGTCGGCCTCGTGCTGCACGCCGGAAATCGTGGTGCCGATCTCCTCGAGCATGCGGTTGAGACTCTTCTCCAAGAACCCCAGCTCGTCGGATTCCGCGGCGGACGCGCGCACGGCGAGGAACCCCTGCTCTGCTTCGCCCATCACGCTGCGGGCAAGCCGGATGCGGGAGATCAGTGTCGCGGGGATGCGCTTCAGCGCCATGGCGACGACGATGAACAGCACCGTCTCGAAATAGGCCGTGGAATCGAGCCCCGTCCCGCCGGCGTACACCTCGCCGTGGAGCCACGACGCGCCGAGATAGGCGACCGAGGTGACCAAGACGAGGAAGTCGCCTACCGCCTGGCCCTGATCAAAGGCATAGGGCAGGACGGCGATGAACAGGGCCGCCACGACGCCGCCGTGCCCGAACCACACCACGAGCACCATGACCAAGCCGACATCGAGGACGGCGAGCATATAGATGAACCACCAGCGGTACCATCCCCGCTCGTTGATCATGCCGACGAGCGCGTTGATTACCGCCCCCGCTCCCGCTAACAGGACGATCGTGCCGACCGATGTCTTGATGGCGTCGGCGTAATGCCCGACGATCCCCAGCGCGAAGAGCCCCGCGGTTATCGCCCAACGGCGCCGGTGACTTCGTTCGAAGGTGTCGAGGTCTTTGAGACGCTGTTCGAGGCTGGTGGCGTCGTCGTGCCAGCCGCGCATTCGGGCGGCGAAAGAACGCCGGGGCAGGGGGTGGGGAGTGCTCACCGTTCCATCTTACCTAGGAGGTCAGATGCCGTCACGAGCGCCTCGACCTCGTAGCCCGCCGTTTCGAGGACTCCACGACCTCCCTCTTCGCGGTCGACGACGGCCAGGACTCCGAGGACCTTCCCGCCCTCACTCTCGACGGCCACGATGGCTTCCTGGGCGGAGCCCCCCGTGGTGATCACGTCCTCGACCACCACGACCGGCGTGCCCGCCGAGAAGCACCCCTCGATGCGCTTTCCAGTGCCGTGCGTCTTGGCTTGCTTCCGCACAGTGAAGGCATCGAGCGGGAGGCTCTTGGCGCGGGCTGCGGCAGCCAGCGCGTAGGCCACGGGGTCAGCCCCTAAAGTCAGGCCCCCAACCGATTTCGGGCTCCAGCCCCGGGCCGCGAGGCGGTCGAGGCCGAGGGCGCCGATCAGGGCGAGGCCTTCGCCGGACATGGTGGTGAGGCGTGCGTCGACGTAGAAGGAGGAGTGTTTACCGGACGCGAGCACGAAGTCACCGCGCTGCACGGAGCGCGCGAGGAGCAGATCCTTGAGCTTCTGCTTGAGGTAGTAGTAGTCGCTACTACTATTCACTTCCGCTTGCTCACGAACTTCTTGATCGCAGTGAAGAAGCCGCTCTTCGGGTCGTCGCCGGACGCGCCACCGGCAGCGACGCCGGCTTCAAGGTCGGCGGCGAACTCCGTCACCGTCGGCTGGCGATCGGCGGGCTGGCGGGCGAGGCCTTTCATCACGGCGGACTCGACACCCGGCGGAACCTTGAGCCCTTTGACCGCCTGTGACAGGGGAAGCGGCGGCTGGCTCAGCAGCTGCTGGAACAACTCGCGCGGACTCCGCCCGGTGTAGGGGTGCCGCCCCGTGAGCAGGTAGTACGTGATCGTCGCCAGACTGTAGATGTCCGCTCGACCGTCGACGAGCTCGCCCGACAGTGCTTCAGGCGCGACGTACTGCAGCGTCCCCACGAAGAACCCCGTGCGCGTGAGCCGCTCCTCTGGCGGGAGCTCGGCGTCCCGCGCGATCCCGAAGTCGAGCAACTTCACGGAGCCCGCCTTCGCGTCGTACATGATGTTCTCGGGCTTCAGATCGCGGTGCACGATGCCGGCCTTGTGGGCCGCGGCCAGGGCGTCCGCCAGCTGGCGTACGAGCTTGACGGCGTCGGCGGGAGCGAGGGGCCCATTGCGGTGTAGGAAGCTGGCGAGTGATTCCCCGTCGGCCCACTCAAGGGCGAGGTAATGGAGACCGTCCGCCTCGCCGAAATCGTAAGTACGCACCACACCGGGATGTACGACGCGGGAGCCGTACCCTGCCTCCCGCAGGAATCGCTTCACCGCGGTGGGGTCGCCCCTGAGCCGCTGGCGCAATACCTTGAACGCACAGGCCCCGCGCTCGGGGTGCTCGGCGCGATAGACCTCGGCCGTGCCGCCCTCGCCCACGCGCTCCAGGAGGCGGTAACCGGCCACGAACCGGCCGGCAAGGTTCTCGTTGGACATTGGGGTTGGCGCGAAACTAACGTGCGGATTTGAGGCTCGGCAAGTGATACGACGTGCGGCAGCCGTAGCGGCGCTGGTGATTGCAGGGGGCGGGTGCGGGACCTGGCAGCGGGTCGGCAGCTCCGATGCCCCGGCCCCCGGCACGACCATGCCGCGGCTGTTCGACGCGACGTCGATGTATCGCTCCATGGGCTTCCTCGCGACCAGCGGTCCCTTGCCCTTCGTGGCGTCGGTTCGCTACCTCCGCGGTCCAGGCCCCGATTCGACGCTCGCCCTCTTCTCCCTCTCACTCGCCAATACGGCCATCACCTTCCAGCGCAGCGGCGCCGAGTTCGTGGCCGAGTATCGCCTGGAGGTGATCTTCAAGGGCGACAGCGGTCTCGTGCCGACGCGACACATCGCGCGCGACGAGCAGGTGCGGGTGCGTTCCTTCCAGGAGACGCTGCGCGGCGACGAAAGCGTCATTTTCCAGCAGTTCGTGACCCTGCCACCGGGCACCTACACGGTGAGCGTCATGGTACGCGACCGGAACGGACCCGCGTTCTCGCGCGCCGAGCGCGTCGACACGGCGCCGAACTTGTGGCGTTCGGGATTGACCGCGCCGATCGCCGTCTACCAGGCCACCGTTCGCACGCAGGCCGCCGCACTGCCCACACTGCTCGCCAATCCGCGGGCCACGCTGCCGTATGGCTCGGACACGCTCCGCTTCTACGTCGAAGGTTACGGAATGACGGAGCGCACGCGTCTCGTCGCGCGCGTCGTGGATGGCAACGATCGCGAGCTGTGGCGCGACACGGTCGCCCTGCGAGGCGATGCGGGACTGTCGGGGACCGACATCGCCGTGGCCCCCGACCGTCTCCCGGTCGGTCAAGCCGAGCTGCAGACGTCGCCCGTCGCCGGCGGCGACACGACACGCGCGCGCTTCCTCGTCAGCTTCTCGAACCAGTGGGTGATTACGAACTTCGAGGAGATGTTGAGCCTGCTGCGCTACTTCGACGAGGGGGAGTGGGTGGACTCGCTCCGCAAGGCGACCCCCGAGCGGCGCTCGGCGGTGTGGCGGGAGTTCTGGAAGGCCACGGACCCCGTGGCGATTACGCCCGAAAACGAAGCGTTGGACGACTACTTCCGCCGCGTGCAGCAGGCGAACGTCCGCTTCCCGGACGAAGGCGAAGCCGGCTGGCTCACCGACCGCGGCGAGGTCCTGATCACGCTGGGCGAGCCGGATGAGATCCTCGACCTGTCGAGCGGTATGGATCGCAGCGGGTTGCGGGCGATTCGGTGGACCTACTCGAACCTGAGGCTCGTGCTGTACTTCCAGGACCAAAGCGGATTCAGCCACTTTAAGCTGACGCCGACGTCTCGCGCGGAGTACCAGCGCGTGCGGGCGCGGGTGCGACGCTCACGGTGAGGCGCGTCGCGGCGCTCCTGTTGGCAGCGCTCGCGGCGCCGCCGCTCGCACCGGCGCAGGTAGCGTTGGACCGGACGGCGACGTTCACAGCGGAATCGCTCCGCCTCGCCGGACGCCCCTGGCACGCCGCCGAGACGATGCTCGCGGCGGCCGCGCGCGACTCCCATCCCAACGCGTTTCTCGTGGTCGAAGGCGCCAAGGCCGAGGTCCACGCGCGGCGCTTCGATCGCGCGCGCGGCCTGCTCGCGGGCCAGCCCTGGCTCGAAGACTACGCCGGCGGTGAAGCGCTGGCCGTGCTGGGGCAGGCGGAGAGCGGGTTGGGACAGTACGCCGCCGCCGCCGCGCACTTCAGTGCCGCCCGCGCGCGGTCCTCGGGCGCCCGCGCGGCGCTGCTCGCCGTGCGCGCCGGCCTGGCGCACGAGGCCTCGGGACAGGCGGACAGCGCGGCGCGCGCATTTGCCGCGGCCCGGGCGGGAGGACTCCAAGGGATCGACGCATGGTTGCGCGTGCGGCAGGCACGCGTCAGTCGCGATACCGCCGAAGCGTTCAAGCTGCTGGCGGATGCGCCGCCACCCGCCGCCCGCGAAGTGCTGTTGGCGCGCGCGCGCGCGCTGGTTCTCGCCGGCGACACGGCCCGCGCGCTTGAAGCGTTCGCGCAAGCGGGGAAGGGGCTCGACGTTGCGCGGTTGGCGCTCGCCATTCGAGACTCGGCGCGGGCGCGCGCGGCGCTGTACGAGCTGATGGCGCGCGCGCCGCAGAGCGACGACGCGGCCGCGGCGGTCGCGCTCGCGCTCGGTCCCCTGCCGCCCCGCGCGCCCGCCGAGCACGTCGCGCTGGGACGCGCGTTGAACCGGCGCGGCACGGCAGCAGACGCCCGCATTCATGTGGAGCACGCCATTCGCCGCGGCGACTCGAGCGCGGCGACCATGGTTTTCTACGGCGAGCTGCTCGTCGCAACCGGGCGCTACGCCGAGGCCGCCCAAGCATACCGCGCCGCCGCCACCGATTCTGCCCTCGGGCCCCTCGCCATCTATCGGCGGGCGCGAGTGCTGGTGCGCCTCGCCGATCCCGGCGCGACGACTGCGCTTTCCGGGTTCGCGCAGACCTATCCGTCCGACACCGCCGCTCCTACGGCGCTGTACGTGCTCGGCGACGCGCTGTTCGATGGCGGCGACTGGGCCGGCGCGGCGCGCTGGTTCGGCGAGTTGATCGCGCGCTACCCGTCGGACACGCGCTCGTCCCTCGCCCGATTCCGGCTCGCGGCGCGCGCGTATCGCGACGGCCAGCTCGACAGCGCCGCCGCCCTGTATCAGGGCGAGGTGATGGCCGCGGGACCGCAGCGCACGGGGGCCCGCTTCTGGCTCGGCCGGATCGCGCAGTCGCGCGGCGACTCCGCCGGCGCGCGCGAGACCTGGCGCGCGCTCGCGCGCGACGATTCCCTGGGCTACTACGGCCTGCGCGCGCGGCGCGAGACCGACATGCCGCGCCCGGCGGTTCCCGCTGCGACCACGCCCCCGGGGATTCCCGCGGCGGTGGTCAACGGCCTGGCGCGACTCGACACGTTGATGCTCGCGGGACTCGACAGCGAGGCGCAGCTGGAAGTGCGCGCCGTCCTTGGCCGCCCGCCGCAGGACGTCGAGAGCCTGCTCGCCTGGAGCGAGGGATTGGGGCTGCGTGGGTTCGGCTCGGCGGCAGTGCGTCTTGGGTGGCAGGCGTTCGTCAAGGCGCCCGGCGAGCCGCGCGTGCTGCGCGCCATCTACCCGTGGCCGGCCCGCGCGGCCGTCGAGGCGGAGGCGAAGGAGTTCGAGGTCGATCCGCTGCTCCTCGTCGCGATCATTCGTCAGGAGAGCGTCTTCGATGTCGAAGCGCTCTCGCCCGCGGGCGCGCGCGGCCTCGCCCAGCTCACGCCGGGCACCGCGGCGCTGACGGCGCGAGGTCTCGACGTCACGTTCTATCCCGAGTGGATCACCGTTCCCGATCTCAACCTGCACCTGGGAGCCGCCCACCTCGCGGAGCTGCTGCGCCGCTTCGGACGTCTCGAGAGCGCGATCGCCGCGTACAACGCGGGCGCGTCGCCGGTGCGCCGCTGGCTCGAGCGCGACGGCGCCGACGATCCCGACCAGTTCATCGAGCTCATCCCGTATCCGGAAACGCGCGGCTACGTGCGCAGTGTGATCCGCAACCGCGAGCTATATCGCATCTTGTACACGACGCCTTAGCCCTGCTTGACAGCCCTCCCGGCGAGCCTCATTTCTATGGCGCTCGACATGCAAGTTTCAACGTCACGGACTCTGCAGGAGGCGCCCGCGCATGACCAAGGGAAAGGTGAAGTGGTT
Source organism: Gemmatimonadales bacterium (assembly GCA_036004745.1). Classification (GTDB taxonomy): domain Bacteria; phylum Gemmatimonadota; class Gemmatimonadetes; order Gemmatimonadales; family GWC2-71-9; genus 20CM-2-65-7. The sequence continues at coordinate 59,730 of DASYRD010000039.1, forward strand.
CAATGACGCCAAGGGCTATGGCTTCATTGAGCAGGAGGGTGGCGAGGACGTGTTCGTGCATTTCTCGGCCATCCAGATGGACGGCTTCAAGACGCTCGCCGAAGGCCAGGTGGTGGAGTTCGAAGTGAAGCAGGGTGACAAGGGGCTCCACGCCGCGAACGTAATGCGCGCCTAGCGCGTCCCCCAAAAGCATCCGCCGTTGATCCACCCCGCCCGAGCGGTTCCGGGCGGGGTTATTCTTTCGCCCATGGCGGAGCGGCTCTTTCTCGTCGACGGCTACGCGCTGATCTATCGGGCATTCTTCGCGATGATCGCGCGGCCCCTCACCACCCGGCGCGGCGAGAATACCTCGGCGGCGTGGGGCGTGACGAACTTCCTGCTGCGTCTCCGCGCCAAACACCACCCCGACTACCTCGGCTGGGTGCACGACGTCGGCGAATCGTTCCGCCACCAGCAGTATCCCGCGTACAAGGCCACGCGCGAAAAGCTCGACGAGCAGCTGCAGCAGGACTTCGATCGCTCCGTCGAGCGCATCCGGGAGATCCTCACCGCGTTCCGGGTTCCCGTGCTGGGCGTCGAGGGCTTCGAGGCCGACGACGTGATCGGTACGCTCGCGGACCAGGCGGCGCGGCAGGGCGGAACGCTCCAAACGGTAATCGTGTCGGGGGACAAGGATTTCTACCAGCTCATCGGCCCCCACGTCGCGCTTCTCAACCCCGGTCGCGGCGGGCCCGCCGCGGTCGAAGAGCAGTGGGTCGACCCGAGCAACGCCGGCGATCGGCTCGGCGTGCCGCCGGAGCGCGTCGTCGATTACCTCGCCCTGGTCGGCGACAGCTCGGATAACATCCCCGGCGTGAAGGGGGTGGGCGAGAAGACCGCGCTGGAGCTGCTCGCCGCGCACGGCGACCTCGACACGATCCTCGCGCGGGCCGCCGACCTGCCGGGCAAGCGGGCGCGGGAAGCGCTGCTGCAGCACGCCGACCTCGCGCGCCTCTCGCGTGAGCTGGTGACGATCCGGCGTGATGCCCCCGTGAAGCTCGAGCTGGATGCGCTGCGCGTCCGGACCCCTGACGTTGCGCGACTCACCGAGCTCTTCACCGAGCTCGAGTTCCGTTCGCTTATTCCGAAGCTCGAGGATTTCGCGGCCCCAGGCGAGGAATCGCCCGCTCCGCCCAACGTGGCGGCCCCGCGGGCGCCCGCCGTCCCGAGCGTCTCCGCGCCTGCGGCCGCGCCGGCTTTGATCGTGGACGATCCCGCGCAGTTGGCCGCGGTGCTCGAGGAGGTGCGGCGGGCGCCGCTCGTGGCCCTCGACACCGAGACGACGGGTCTCGATCCCATGCGCGCCCAACTCGTGGGACTCTCCTTCGCTGTCGCGCCGGGACGCTCCTGGTACCTGCCGTTCGCACACCTGCCCCCCGACGGTCCGCTCGCGGGCGGAGAGACGCCGCGCAACCTCCCGCCCTTGACGACCGAGGCGCTCGCGCCGCTGCGCGCCCTCCTCGCCGACGCGAGCGTCCCCAAGGCCGGCCACAACGTGAAGTTCGACTGGCTGGTCCTGCGCCGCGCGGGCGCCGAGCTCGGGGGCGTGCGTTACGACTCGATGCTCACGAGTTTCGTCCTCGATCCGGGGCGGCGCTCGCACGCGCTCGACGACCTGGCGCGCGAGCGGCTGAGCATCGAGATGCAGACGTACGGAGGAGTCGCGGGGAAGGGCCGCCGCGAGCGCCCGTTCGCCGAGGTCCCGATCGCCGACGCGGCGCGCTATTGCTGTGCCGACAGCGAGATGGTGCTGCGACTCGAGGCGGCATTCCGGCCCGAGCTCGAGGACCACAGCCTGGTGCCGCTGCTCGAGACGATCGAGATGCCCCTGGTGCCCGTCCTGGTCGAGATGGAGTCGACGGGCGTCCTGATCGACCGCGCGTTGCTGGGCGAGATCGGCCGCGCGTTCGCGAAGGAGCTGGCGGGCCTCGAGCTGGAGATCCATCGAGCCGCGGGCGGCGACTTCAACATCAACTCGACGCCGCAGCTCCGCACGATCCTCTTCGACAAGCTCGGGCTTCCCGTCTTGAAGCGGACGAAGACGGGCGCCTCCACGGACTTCGAGGTGCTCGAGCAGCTCGCGGCCATGGGGCACGATGTGCCGCGCCTGCTGATCGAATACCGCGAGCTGTCGAAGCTCAAGTCGACCTACATCGACGCGTTGCCCGGATTCATCCACCCCGAGACAGGTCGCGTGCACACGAGCTACAACCAGACTGGCGCGGCTACGGGACGGCTGTCGTCGTCCGATCCGAATCTGCAGAACATCCCGATCCGCACCCCGCGAGGGGAGGAGATCCGGCGCGCGTTCATCCCGCCGCCGGGCCACGTGCTCCTTACCGCCGACTACTCACAGATCGAGCTGCGCCTCCTCGCGCACTTGTCGGGAGACCCCGCTTTCGTCGAGGCGTTCGAGCGCGGCGGCGACATTCACCGCCAGACCGCCGCAGTGATCTTCGGTGTCGCGGAAGAGGCGGTGACGGCGGAGATGCGCGCGCGGGCCAAGACGATCAACTTTGGCACGATCTACGGTCAGGGCTCGTTCGCGCTGTCGCGCATGCTGACCATCACACAGGACGAAGCGAAGGCGTTCATCCAGCAGTACTTCGAGCGCTTTGCCGGCGTGCGCCGGTGGCTCGATGCGGTCGTGGAGGAAGCGCGCCAGAAGGGGTATGTCGAAACACTGTTCGGCCGGCGCCGCTACATCACCGAGCTCAAGGACAAGAACTTCAACGTCCGCGCCTTCGGCGAGCGCACCGCGACCAACTCGCCGCTCCAGGGCTCGGCGGCGGACCTGATCAAGATCGCGATGATCCGCATTCACGCGGCGCTCCCGGCGGCGGGATTGCGCGCCAGAATGCTGCTCCAGGTGCACGACGAGCTGGTTTTCGAGGTCCCGGACGCGGAGCAGGCTGCTGCCGCAGGTCTTGTAAAACGCGAGATGGAGGGGGTGACGCGCCTGCGGGTGCCACTCGTCGTAAGTATTGGTGCCGGAAAGAATTGGGTTGATGCGAAGGATTAAGCACGCCTCTTGCAGGAACAGGGCCGGAGCCCAACATTGGGGCGTCGATTCGGGGGTTTCCCCTGGGTCGGCGCCCTTTGGCGCCCGGAGGGTACCGACGTGAAGTCGCGTGGTTTTACGCTGATCGAGTTGCTCATCGTGGTCGTGATCATCGGGATTTTGGCGGCCATCGCCATCCCGAAGTTCGCGAACACGAAACAGAAGGCGTACGTCGCCCAGATGAAGTCCGATTTGAAGAATCTGGCGACGGCCGAAGAGGCGTATTTCTACGACTCGACGTCCTACACGACGAGTCTTGCGGCCTTGAACAATTTCCGCTCCTCGACGGGTGTGACACTCACCGTCAACGAGGGGACGCCGATGGGGTGGTCCGCGACGGCGGTGCACGGCCAGACGACGCGGCAATGCTACCTCTTCAACGGCAACGCCGCCGCGGTGGGGAACGCGACCGTCGCCGGCAAGATCACCTGCACGTAACACCGACGCCGCCGTATCAAGAGTTCGAACGCCGCCGCGAGGGGATGTGCTTCGCCCTCGACGGCGGCGTTTGGCTTCATCACCATAAGATCCACGATGAACCGATGGCGCACCTGGTGAGCGCCGACAAGGAGCGCCTCCTCGACCTGGGGCGCTCCCTCGGACTCCACCCGGCCTGGCTGCAGTACAAACCGCTCAAGGATCCGCGCACCGGTATCCGCGTGCCGGCGTGGCATTGGGACCTGTGGGGGGAGAAACTCAGACGCCTAGGGGCCTAGGCGCCTAGGCGTCGCGGCGCTAGTCCGAATCTCCAGCCTCGAGCTTGGGGGCTCGTACGCCCGGCCACCAGTTCCAGCGCCCGGCGATGTGCATGATCGCGGGCACCAGCACCATGCGAATGAGCGTGGCATCGAGCAGCACGGCGAGGGCCAGCCCGAAGCCGATGAACTGCACCGCTAGCACGCGCGAGAAGGCGAACACCCCGAAGACCGCGATCATGATCGTGGCGGCGAACGTGATGGTCGACGCTGTCGCCGATAACCCTTCCATGGTCGCGTGGTCGTTGCGGCCCGTCTTGTCGAACACCTCTTTGATTCTCGTCAACAGGAAGACCTCGTAGTCCATCGATAGCCCGAACACCGTTGCGAACACGAGGACGGGGACTACGACGAAAATCGCCTCGGTGGGCCCATCGAGGCCAAAGAAACTTCCCCCGTAGCCGTGCTGGAACACGAGTACCGTGACACCGAACGCCGCGCCGACGGAGAGGCAGTTCAGCACCACCGCCTTGAGAGGCACGAGCAGCGAGCGGAACGCGATGAACAGCATGATCGCGGTGACGCCGAGAATCATCCCCACGATGGCGGGGAACCGTTTCAGTAGATCGTGCTGCAGATCAACGCTCGAGGCCGCGAACCCTCCGACCACGATGTTGGTCCCCTGCATCCCGCGCATGCCGCCCCCGATGATGCGCCGGGCATGGCGCACCAGATCCATCATCCCCGTGAGCGACACGGTATCCGCGGCAATGACGTCGATCAACGTGGTGCGCCGGTCGGCGCTCAAGTAGGCGTTGAAGAACTCGGGGTAGCGGTCGTGCACGGCATCGGCATCACTGTAGAAGATTGCGAGCTGCAGCGTCGAGAGTCCCGGTCGCAGGGTCGCGACGCCACGGACTTCGCGCACGCGCGGATCCTTGCGCATCGAGTCGCTGATCGCCTTGAGCCCGGGCAGTCGGCGTCCGGCGAGCACCGATTCGCCCTCGGGCAGCTGGACCACGATGCGGATCGGCATGATCACACCGCTCGCGCCCATGTCGCGTAACGCCGCAAGCCCGCGCCCCGACTCCGACTGCGGCGGGAACCAGTTCCGGGCCGGGAGACCGATGCGAATTTGGGTGAGCGGGAACGTCAATACCGCGAGAATCACGCCGCCTCCGGCGATCGCCCGCCACGGACGATGGCCGAGCCAGCGCGCCCACCGCTCCCAGCCGCTCGGCGCGTGGATCCGGACCAGCAGGCGCGCCAGCCACTTGGGGCGATCGATGTTGCGGCCCAGCACCGCCAGCACCGCCGGCAACAACGTAGTCGAGAGCAGCACCGCCACCGCGACCACGATGAGTCCCCCGATGCCGACCGAACGGGTTTCCGTGAGCGGCGTGCTCACGAGGGCCGCGAAACCGACGACGACCGTGAGACCCGAGGTTACGACAGCGGAGCCGGCCGTCTCGATCGTGCGAACGGCCGCATCCGCCGGCGAGAGGCCGCGATTCAGCTCCTCGCGAAACCGCGTCACAATCAGCAGCGAATAGTCGATGCCGACACCCAATCCCACCATCGTGGTGATGTTGAGCACAAATACCGACATCGTCTGGAATTGCGCGGCGACCGTCACCAGCCCCAGGGCGATGGTGATCGCGACAAAGCCCACAATGATCGGGAGTGTGGCCGCGACGAGCGCGCCGAACGCGATGACCAGCACGACCAACGTCACGGGCAGCACCGTTTCTTCGCTGTTCTCCGTGTCCTCGGCGCTGATCGTGCGCACGTCGTGGTCGAGGGCGGGATTGCCGGTGACCATGACCTCGAATTCGCCCCCGCGCGGCAGCCGTTCCATCGTCGCGGACACGAGGGAGCGCAGGTCCGGGACCACAGAACGGTTTAAGTCGCTGGTGCTGTTGGGGGTCAGGGCGGCGATCAGGAACGTGGTGCGGCGGTCCTTGCTGACGAAGCTCGACTCACCGATGGTGCGGACCGAGACCACCTGGCTGATGTAGGCGCGGCGGGCGATCGCGGCCGAGAGGGAATCGAGCACGGCGTCGAAGCGCGGGTCGGTCCAGCGGACCGGGCCGTGCACCACGATGGCGACGTAATCGGCGATGGGGTTGGGGAAGGCGGCCCGGATGAGCTGGTTGGCACGCGCGGACTCGGTGGCCTCGACGAAGGCCCCGCGCACCGCCAAGACTCGTTGTACGTGACACGCCCGCGGCGCGAACAGCAGCGCGAGCGCCGCCCACGCCGCGATGACCCAACCGCGCCAGCGGATGAGTGGCCTCGCGGGTAACGCGATCACCTACTGTCCAAGCATAAGCAGGCCACAATCATAGAGACGCCACTGCGCCAAAGCTAGCGGTTGAGGCACGCGTCCGAGCATATTGCGCGCATGGTGGAACGGCGACTCACGGGGATGCTCGCGGCGGCGGGCGTCTTGATTGTGTTGATGGTGTTGTGGGATATGTTCAAGCCCGCGCCCCACCCTGTTGCCCCGCCCGAACCCGACGTCATCGTCACGCACAGCGATCCTCCCGAAGGCAACTCCAGCTCGCAGGGGACGGCGACGCCGGCTCCGACGCCGTCATCCCGCGAGCCGAATTACATCGAGGCGCTGGCGCGCGCCGAGGCGCGCCGCCGCATCCGCGCGAGCGCCGGCAGCACGTATCTGAACGAGATGCTCGCGGCGAGCGGGGATTCGATGCTGCGCCGCTGGGACGACCGGGCGTCGTCGCCTGTGCACGTGTGGTTCGCGCCAACGGAGACCGCGAACTTTCAACCCACCTTCATCGATGCGATACGCCGCGCGTTCGGATTGTGGTCGGCCGCCGGTGTGCCCGTGGCGTTCGACTTGAGCGCCGATTCGAGCTCCGCCGAAGTGGTGTTCCGCTGGAAACCGCAATTCGAGATCGAGCGCAGCGGGCAGACCGATCTCCACTGGGACCAAGACGGCCACATTCAGTCCGCCGTCGTCACCCTCGCCACGTTCGACCCGAAGGGCCGCGCGATGGATGTGGACGACATCCGCGTGGTCGCGGAACACGAGATCGGGCACGTCCTGGGGCTCGATCACTCTCCCGATTCCACCGATCTCATGTTCCCGACCGCCAAAGTGCGGGAGCTGTCGGACCGCGACGTGCGCACCGTGTTGTTGCTCTACCAGCTCAGTCCCGGGAGCATTCGCTGACGGACGGTGGAGCGGCCACCTTGGCGCAGGCCCTCGACGCGCGGGTGCGGGAAGGGGAGTTGATCGAGCGGCTCGACTCTGGCGCTGTCCGCTGCTTCGCGTGCGGGCACCGCTGCCTCGTGAAGCCGGGCCGGCGCGGCATCTGCAAGGTGCGCTTCAATAAGGAAGGGACACTCTTCGTCCCCGCTGGTTACGTCGCGGCCCTGCAGTGCGATCCCACCGAAAAGAAGCCCTTCTTCCACTGCCTGCCGGGCAGCGACACGCTCACCTTCGGCATGCTGGGGTGCGACTTCCACTGTGGGTACTGCCAGAATTGGTTGACGTCGCAGGCGCTGCGCGACGACAGCGCCGGTGTCCTGCCCACCGACGTCACGCCCGACGGTCTCGTGCGCCTCGCCCGGCGCCAGGGCGCGCGCATGGTGGGGTCGTCCTACAACGAACCACTCATTACGGCTGAATGGGCGATGGATGTGTTCCGCGTGGCGCGGGCGGAGGGCCTGAAGACCGCGTTCATCTCGAATGGCAACGCCACGCGCGAAGTGCTCGACTACATCCGCCCGTTGACCGACTGCTACAAGATCGACCTCAAGGCAATGGACGATAAGCGCTATCGCGAGCTGGGCGGTGTGCTGCAGCACGTGCTCGACGCCGTCCGCATGGTCTACGAGCGCGGCTTCTGGCTGGAGATCGTGACGCTGATCGTGCCGGGCTTCAACGACGACGACGCGCAGTTGCAACGCGCCGCGGAGTACATCGCGGCCGTGTCACCCGAGATCCCGTGGCATGTCACCGCGTTTCACAAGGACTACAAGATGACGGACCCCGACGACACACCCGCGATGACGCTGGTGCGCGCGTGCGAGCTCGGCGCGGCGGCGGGTTTGAAGTTCATCTACGCGGGCAACCTGCCCGGGCGCGTCGGCCGGTGGGAGCACACTTGGTGCCCCGACTGCGGCGACCTGCTGATCGAGCGCGTGGGATACGTGATCAAACGACAACGCATCGGCGCGGACGGGCGCTGCCCGTCGTGCAGCCGGAGGATCCCGGGCATTTGGTCCTAGCGCTCGTCCTTGCCGCACAGGCCGCCGCGTTCAATGCGGCGACGTTCGATCCCCTGGTGCGGGACGGTATCCAGCGCGGCGCCTATCCGGGCGCCGTTCTCGTCATCGGTCGCCGCGACTCGATCCTGTTTGCGAAGGGCTATGGCCACCTCACCTGGTCGACCGGGAGCGCAGCACCGGACGTCGACAGCACCCTGTGGGATGTCGCATCGCTCACCAAGGTCATCGCGACGACGACGGCGATGATGCTGCTCGTCGAGCGCGGCCGCGTCGGCCTCGACTCGCCGGTCGTGCGCTACGTGCCCGAGTTCAACGGCCGCGGCACCGCCACGGTGACGGTCCGCCACCTGCTGACGCACACCTCAGGCCTGCGCGCATGGCTGCCGCTCAATCGGCTGGCGACCGATTCCGCGGGAGCGATGCGCATCGTGTACCAACAGACGCCGCAGGTGCCGCCGGGCACGCGGATGGAGTACTCCGATTTCAACGCGATCCTGCTCGGCGAGATTGTCCGCCGGGCCGGGTGGGGTGGTCCGCTCGACGCCTTCGCGACGCACGAGATCTTTGGTCCTCTCGGCATGCGGTCGACGACGTTCCGTCCGCCGCGCAGTCTCGCGCGACGTGCCGCACCCACCGGCGTTTGGCGGGGCCACCCGGTAGGCGGTGTGGTCAATGACCAGAACGCGGCGAGGCTCGGCGGCGTCGCGGGCCACGCGGGGCTCTTCGCCACCGCGAGCGACCTCGCGCGGTTCGCGCAGTTCATGTTGGGAGAAGGCGCCCTGCTCGGTGGACCGCGCCTGCTCCGGCCCGAAACGGTGCGCCAGTTCACCAGGGTCGCGGTGCAGGCGCGGCGCGGTGCGAGCGCGCGGACGTTAGGGTGGGAGGCGCTGCCGACCGGCGAGGAGGTGTCGAGCGCCGGGACGCTGCTTGGACCGCGGAGCTACGGGCACACCGGTTGGACCGGCACCTCGCTGTGGATCGATCCCGATCGCGGATTGTTCGTCCTGCTGCTCACGAATCGGGCATACGCGCCGCGCGGCCGCTCGTTCACGACGTTGAAGGAGGTTCGCGGTCACGTGGCCGATGCCGCCGCGAAAGCCGCCGATGGGCGTTGACGCGGGTCCCCCCCCGACGGTGATCTACGACGGCGAGTGCAGCATCTGCCAGCAGTCGGTCGACCTGCTCAAGCGTTGGGACCGGGAACACGCGCTGCGGTATGTGCCGTTTCAGGACGAGGCCGCCGTGGCGCGCTTCCGCATCGCGCTGCCCGCGCTCGCGGCGGCGATGCATCTCGTGTTCCCGGATGGTCGCGTCTTCGCCGGTGCCGACGCGGTGCCCGAGCTGCTCCCGCTGTTGCCGGGCAAGCGCTGGCTCGCGGTGTGGTTTCGAATTCCGGGAGTGCTGCCGCTGGCGCGTCGTCTGTACGCGAGGATCGCCGCACGGCGCCATTGTCTGGTGCGCGGCGTGCAGCCCCGCTAGGTTCGCTGTCAGGAGGCAGCCGTAATGTCTACCGCCGTAAACGCCGAGACCGTCCGCCAGGCACTCCGCCAGGTGAAAGACCCCGAGCTCGATCTCAACATCATGGACCTGGGATTGGTCTATGACGTCGAGGTGGAGGATGGGAACGTGCGCATCGAAATGACGCTCACGTCCCCCGGATGTCCCGCCGGGCCGATGATCACGAACGACGCGCACAAGGCGGTGCGCGCGCTCGAAGGCGTGAAGGATGTGAATATCGAGATCGTGTGGGAGCCCTACTGGACGCCGGAGAAGATCGAGCCGAAGGTCCGCGCGATGATGGGGTTTTAGCGCAGCGCTTCGAGCATCGCGTCGCCCAGGACGTCCCCCTGCCAGCGCCGGAGCTCCCCGACTTGGGCGAGCCCGGCGCGGTCTTTTGGGGCTGCGCGCGCCACCGCTTCCAACGTCGTCCGGCCGCACAGCACGCCCGGATCGAGCCCCATCTCTGTGGCAAATCGATTACGGACCGCCTTGAGCCGCTCGACTCGGCCGTCGAACTCCGGGTCCTTGGGGGCCCGCGCTGAGCGCTCGAGTCGGGGCAGCTCGCTCTCGGGCAACGCGCGGGCCCGCGCCACACCTTCGAGCAGGGCCGGACCGTGACGCCGCGCCAGGGACGCAGGCACGTCCTTGAGTTTCGCGAGGTCCGCCGCCGTCGCGGGCATCGCTTTACTGATGGCGAGGAGGGAGTCGTTCCCGATCACGCGGAACGGCGCCTTGTCGTCCCGCTGCGCGATGGTCTCGCGCCAGCGGTGCAGCTCCCTGAAGACGGCGAGGGCGCGAGCTGGAAGGCCTTTCGCGCCCTTCACTCGCAGATATCCGTCGGTGTCGCCCTCGGCGACGCCGGTCCAGCGTAGGTTCTCGAGGCGCGTGAACTCCTCCCTGGCCCACTCGAGACGGCCCAGCTCGCGCAGCCGCTGCTCCAGCGCGTCGCGCAGCGCGAGCAGGTGGCGCGTGTCCTCGGCGGCATAGGCGAGCATCGGGGGTGGCAGGGGCCGCTGGGACCAGTCGGCTTTCTGGTGTTCTTTCGCGAGCTTCACACCCGCGTACTTCTCGAGCAGGGCGGCGAGGCCGATCGCCGGTTCGCCGGCGAGCTGCGCCGCGATGCGCGTATCGAAGAGCCGCGCGGCCCGGAAGGCGTAGTCGCGGTCGAGCACCCGCAGGTCGTAGTCGGCGTCGTGGAAGGTCTTCTCGATCCCCGGGTCGGCGAGCACGGCCCCCACGGGGGAGAGATCGGTAACGGCCAGGGGATCGATGAGTGCCGTGCGGTCTGCGGTCGAGATCTGGATCAAGTAGATCCGGTCGCGGTAGCGGTGAAAGCTGGCGGCCTCGGTGTCCACCGCGATGCGCGGCGCCCGGCGCACCGCGGCGATCAGCTCGGCGAGGGCATCGGGCCGCGCTACGTAGCTATCCACGCGTTGCCCGCTTTACTCCGGCTTCGCCAGTCGTTCCATGCCGGCGGCGATTTCTTCCAGCGCTTTGGCCAGGGTCTTGTAGAATTCGGCGTCGGGGGCCTGCGGTGCGCCACCCAGCGGGTCGCCCGCGCACTTGCGGGCCGCTCGAGCCGCATGTCGGATGTAGTCGGTCGCTATGTGCATCGCGCAACTCCGCTTCAGGGGATGTCGTGGACGCAGCAGCGTTCGCTTCAAAGATACGTAGCGCCTTTGCGCCATGTAGTCTGGGCGCCTGGCCGACGCCGCTCGACGCGGTACCGGCGCTCGCCCGCGCGACCGGTGCCGCCGAACTGTGGCTGAAGCGCGAGGATCTCGCGGGCGGCAACAAGGTGCGCGGCCTCGAATTCCTGCTCGCCCACGCCCGTCCCGAGACCGTCTTCGTCACCGTGGGCGGCACGGGATCGTCCCATTGTCTCGCGACGGCGATTCACGCCCGCCGGCTCGGGGCTCGGATCGTGCTGGCGCAATTCCCGCAGCGCGAAACGGACGCGAGTCGCGGGGTCGCTGAGGCGACGACACGCGCCGCTGATCTGGTTGTGCATGCGGGGTCGCCGCTGACGTTGCCATGGGCCGTGCTGCGCGCCTTGGCTCACGCGCGGAGGTTGGGGGGGGGCGCGCCCCGCTGGCTTCCGGGAGGTGGCGCGCATCCACGCGCCGTGGTCGGGCATCTGCTTGCGACACTCGAGCTGTCCGCACAGATCGCGCCCCCCGATGCGATAGTCGTGCCCCTCGGCACCGGCGGCACCGCCGCGGGGATTGTGTTGGGCGTCGCGTACCTGGGGTGGCCGACGCGGGTAGTGGCCGTGCGCGTGGCGCCCCGCTTTGTCGCGAATCGGTGGCGTACGAATCGCCTGGCATGGAGGGCGGCTCAGCTCCTGGAACCACTGAATCCACAATTCCGCATGCCGCGTTCCGCGTTCCGCATTGAGCTGGTGGACGGGCTGGGCGCCGGTTACGGTGAGCCCTCGCCCGCGGGCGAGCGCGCTCGTCTCGTGGCCGCGGGGCATGGCCTCCGGCTCGACCCGACGTACGGCGCGAAAGCGTTTGCTGCGATTCCGGCGAAGCAGCGCGTCGTATTTTGGAATACGTTTGCATGGCCGTGAGCGCGCTCCCCACCGTCGACCTGACTGTCTACCCATTCGAGTGCGATGCGTTCGGGCACTTGAACGAGGCGTCGTTCCTCGCGCTGTTCGAACGCGCGCGCTGGGATGCGCTAGCGAAGGGGCCCGGGATGGACCTCTTCAAGCGCAATCACGTCTGGCCCGCCGTCCGCAAGGCGACCGTGGACTACTGCGCCGCGGCGTTCCCCGGCGATGTGCTCAGCGTAGAGACGGTCTTGACGAACCGGGGCACGACGAGCTTCACGATGCAACACGTGGCCAAACGGCATTCCGACGGAGTGCTGATCGCCGAGGCATCGTTGGTTTTCGTGTGCATCGACCGTGTGGGCCGGCCGACGCCGATTCCCGAAGAGGTATCGCGCGCGCTGGGTGGTCCGCGCGGCACCGCTCGAGACGCGCTGCGGGTGGCGGCCGACGGCGCGGAGCTGGCGGTCGAAGTGCGGGGCGAAGGCGCGCCGGTCGTGTTCATCCACGGTTTCCCGTTCGACCGGACCATGTGGCGTCACCAGCTCGCCGGGCTCTCACGGTGGAAGCGGATCGCGTTGGACCTACGGGGTGCAGGCGACTCGAGCGCGCCGGCGGACGGGTATTCAGTGGCGCGCTACGCCGACGACGTCGTGCAAGTGCTCGACACGCTGGGCATCGATCGCGCGGTCGTCTGCGGCCTTTCGTTGGGCGGGTACATCCTTTTCGATCTGCTGCGTCGCCACGCCGGGCGGATACGCGCTGCCGTGTTCTGTAACACGAAAGCCACCGCGGATGCGCCCGAAGCGAAGCGCGGCCGCGATGAGATGGCCGCGCTCGCGGAGCGGGAAGGAGTCGGCGCCGTCGCCGAGCGGCTACTGCCGCAGCTGCTCGCGCCGGCTACGGTCGCCGCTCAACCCGACGTCGTGGCACACGTGAAGGACATGATCGGCCGGACGCCGGTTCCCGGGCTCGTGGGAGCGCTGCGCGCGTTGCGCGACAGACCCGACTCGACACCGATGCTCGGCTCGATCGCAATGCCGGTGCTCGCCGTGGCCGGTGCAGAGGACAAGATCGCGCCGGTGGAGGTCATGCGAGCGATGGCTGCGGCGATTCCGGGCGCGCAGTTCGCGGTCATCCCGGCTGCGGGGCACTTGGCGCCGCTCGAGCAGCCGCTCGCGACGAGCCGCGTCGTCGTGGACTTCCTCGACGCAGTCCGCTGAGGTAGGCTTCCACAATGTCTTCTTCCCAGAGCCCCGACAGCGAGCCGGCACGACAAGGATTCGTCGGCTACATGAATGTCGAGGGACTACAGTGGCGCGTCATGGTGCGGCTGCGTCTCGAGGACGAGGCGTGGTGGCGCGGCCGCCTCTGGTTTTCGGAAGCCGGCGGGACCGAGGTGTGGGACAAGGAGGAGATCTTCGGGCGCAGCCCCGAGGAGCTGCTGCGCCAGGCGCGGAGCGTCTCCGCCGAAGAGTTGATCGGTCGTTTTCGCGCGTCGTACGACGACCGGCGCCGCTACTTTGCGTTGCGCGCCATCATGGATGACTTGATCGAAAAAGCGCGAGCACTGAACCGTATCGCCGTGCGCTCGGCCGCCGGCGAAGCGGACCCCAAGCGGGCGCGCGCCGACTTAGATCGGATCCAACAGGCGATGCAGGCACTGGTCGCCGGGTTGCGTGAGGTCGCGGCGAAAGAGGGACGACTGGTCGGTTAAGAACCCTTCCGCTGCGGCTTGCCGGGCGGGGTGGCGCTCGTGAACACGTCGCGGTTTTTCGCGATGTAATCCTTCCACTGCGGCGGCGTGTCTTCTTCGGGGAAAATCGCGGTGACAGGGCACTCCGGCTCGCAGGCGCCGCAGTCGATGCACTCGTCAGGGTGGATGTACAGCATGTCCTCGCCTTCGTAGATGCAGTCCACCGGACAGACATCCACGCAGGACCGATCCTTCACATTGATGCAGGGCTCTGCAATGATGTAGGGCATGTTGTCCGCCAAACCTAGACAGGCGGATATCGCAGTCAAGACTCTCTTTTTTGAGATACTGTCAGGTATCTGAGATACCGGTGAGTCTCAGTTAGCGCGTAGGAAGGCTACGGCCTGGGCCACGACTTCCCGGTCGCGGACGATGTCGCGATGGCCTAATCCTGCGGTCGTGACGAGCTCGGCGCCCGGCCAGGCGTCGGCGATCGCCACTCCCTCGTCGTAGGGGACCGTCGCGTCCTCGCGGTCATGGAAGACGAGCAAGGGTGCCCTGAATCCCGCCGCCAGGCGCGGAACGTTCAGATCCGACCAGCTGAAGCGGAGACGGGCTTCACTCCGGCGTCGCATGGCCTCGAGGGCTACCGGTCCGACGCCGAGGAGCTTGGCGAAGTCCTGCGCGAACCGCGCCGGGTCAGCCGCCGGCGCGATGAAGACGGCGCGCTCGACCTGCAGACCACCGGCCATCGCCAACGTGGTCGCCGAGCCGCCCATGGAGTGGGCCACGATCCCGTAGAGCGACCCAGCCTCGGCAGCGACGGCGCCCAGGGCGCGGGCGAACTCGGGCATCGAGCTGAGCTTCCCGTCCGAGGCGCCGTGACCTGGCGCGTCGAACGTGACGACCGAGAACCCGTTCGCGACCAGGGGCTCGACAAAGGGCGCCGCGAGGCGGCCGCCGCGCCCCCCCCAGCCATGGACCAGGGCGATCACAGGACCGGAACCCCACGCCCAGGCGGAGACCAAGCCTTCCTCCACACAGACGCGAAACGGGCGGCCCGTCGCCAGGATCTGGCGGACCGAGGGCGTGAGGGTCGTACGCGGCGGCGTAAAGAAGAGGCGCTCGGCGAGGGCGGCGCCGAGGCGCGGGGCAGTGCGCTCGAGCGCGCGCATCGCGACGCGGGTCACTTGGAGCTGGAGATTCATGGGAGCAACGCCTCGAATGCGTGGCGCGCGTGGGCCTCGGCTCTCGGGTCCCGCAGGAGACGGTGCGCGTGGTGATAAGCGAGCATCACGCCGTACATGTCGTGGGCGAACTGATCGGGGTCGGCATCGGCCGGGAATTGACCCGCTTCGATTCCCTTGCGGTACGAGGTCGCCATGACGCCGAGCCAGTCGCGCTGCAGCTGCTCGAGTCGATCGCGCACGGGTCCAGTCTTGTCGTCGAGCTCTGTGGCGGCGGCGACGAACAAGCACCCGCCCGGCATCGGGCTCGAACGCGCCCAGTCGAGCCAGTTTTCGAAGATGGCGCGGAGGCGCGGTACGCCGCGGGGCTGGGCGAGTGCTGGCCGGATGACCGCCTCGACGAAGCGCTCCGCGGCGTGGTCCAAGACCTGAACTTGGAGCGCTTCCTTGGACTTGAAGTGACCGAAGAGCCCGCTTTTCGAGAGATCGAGATCGTCGGCGAGGGTGCCGATCGTGAGGCCGCCGAGTCCCACGCGGCTGGCGAGAGCGACAGCGCGCTCGAGGACAGCGTGCTTGGTGACGGCGCCTTTTGTGGTTGTGACCATGGGTGCAAAAAAGCACGATCGTTCGTTTGTGTCAAGAGAGCAGTCTTGCAATCGGGATTCCTGCTGGTATCGTAGATACCAGTGGGAATCATCCGTCAGAAGCGCAAAGTCGAGACGCGGGCGATGCTCATTGAGGCGGGCCTCAAGGTCTTCTCGGAGCGCGGCATTGAGCTCGCCACTCTGGACGATGTCGCGGCGACCGCCGGCTTCACGAAAGGCGCGATATACCGCCACTTCCCATCGAAGGGCGCCTTTCTCCTCGGTCTCTTCGAGCAATATGCCGCGGTCGCCCGGTCCGGGTCCGCGGCGCGGCAGGCTCCCTGGTTCATCCCTCTGACGATTCAGTTCGCCTCCCAGGCGACGCGGGACCCCCTCCTCAGGCGCCGCTTCGCCATCGTGCTCGCTGAAGCTTCCGACGGCGGGTCCCCGGACGGTCACCTGTTGAAGGCACTCGCCCGGATATGGCCCGCCTCATAGACCTGAGTCACGAGATCGAGCACGGGATGGTCACGTATCGCGGGCTCCTGGCGCCCACGATCAGCGACTGGCTGTCACGAGAGGCTTCGAGTACGCGCTACGCTGCCGGCACGACATTCCAGATCGGGAAGATCGAGTTGCTGGCGAACACGGGCACGTATATCGACGCTCCCTTCCATCGGTTCGGCGACCGCGCCGATGTCGCGGGCTATGCGCTCGAGTCGGTGGCCGATCTCGAGGGTCTCGTCGTGCGCGCGACGAAGCGCGCCACGCGCGGTCTCGACCCGACGTGGTTTCGCCAAGACGTGCGCGGTAAGGCGGTGTTGGTGCACACCGGCTGGGACGCGCACTGGCGCACCGACACGTATTCGGCTGGCGAGCATCCTTTCCTGACGCGCGCCACCGCCGAGCATCTCGTCCAGGCGGGCGCGGCGCTCGTGGGCATCGATTCGCTCAACATCGACGACGACAAGGACGGCACTCGGCCCGCGCACACGCTGCTCCTCGGCGCGGGGATTCCAATCGTCGAGCACATGACGAACTTGGGGGCGCTGCCTGATGCGGGGTTTCGGTTCTTCGCGGTGCCGCCCAGGGTGAAGGGGATGGGGAGCTTCCCCGTCCGAGCGTTCGCGCGAATCGAGCCTTAGTTCGCGAGGGCGCGTACCACGTGGGCCAGCCCGTCCACGACGCGCGCCGTGCGATCGTAGTCGAGCCGATCGGGAGTATCCTGCGGCGTGTGATAGAACGGATTCCGGTACGGCGCCGTGTCGCTGATCATGATCGCCGGATACCCCTCCTTCCAGAACGACCAGTGATCCGACCACCACACGCCTGGAACCCACGCCGGCGCCGCCGCCCCCTGCGTGGGAAAGTGAGTATGGGCACGAAACGCGGAGATCGCCTGGTGCAGCAACCCGCGTGACTTGAGGTTCGACACGAACCCGATGAAGTCCCCCACGTCCGGATACGCGTAATTCAACGGAAATGGATAGCGCTGCGTGCCGGGGTCGGTGTCGTAGTAACCGATCGACTCGATAGACAGCATCGCCACGATCTGGTCGTTGCGCGCTCGCGCCTCCGCGGCGTAGTGCCGGCTCCCCATGTCGGACGTGGCGAACCAGGGCGGCTCCTCGTTCGGGAAGAGCACGAAGCGCACCGTCCGTGCCTGCGGCGTCCTGGCGAAGAGCCGCGCCAGCTCCAGCACGCCCGCCACGCCACTCGCGTTGTCGTCCGCTCCCGGCGCTTCCTCGGCGCTGTCGTAATGCGCGCCCAGCACTACGACCTCCTGACGGAGCGTCGTCCCGCCGAGCGTTGCCTCGAGATTGCGGTAGGTGCGGCCGTTCGCGCTGAATTCCTGCGACACCACGCTGAACCCGAGCGCTTGCAACTCGTGCTCGATGTACGCAGCCGCCCGTTGCACCTTCGCGTACTCGTCGTCGCTGCGGACGCCGATGTCAGCGGCGAGGGCGCGCACGTGCCGTTCGAGGCGCGTCCGCAGCACTTCTTGTTCGGGCGTGAGGGGCGGAAGGGTTCCCGTGAAAGCGGGGCCGGGCATGCGCACCGTCATGAACCAGATGACGAGGAAGAGAAGGGGGAGGAAGCTGGCGAGCAGGAGCATGCGGATCTTCCCCCACCGCGTGCGGGGCATGATGGCGAGTCGCATTCCGAAAGATATCGCGGGTGGATTATGACTTTTAGGGCTCCTGTAGGGTTATGACGTTTGGTGCGCGAAGCCTTCCGGGTCGCTGAAGGATCGCGCAGCTTGATCGACGTGCGCATTCGCATGAGCCGTTCGACCTTTTTCCGCACCGCCGCGCTTGCCCTTCTCGCGTTCGTCGCGTGTGAGTCTCCCTTCGAGCCGCGCGGGGAGGGCGAGCGTGTGCCTGTCGGGCAGGAGATTACCGATGACGTGAGTGGCGACGTCGGCGGACGGTACTCCTTCGTAGCCCAAACCGGCAGTGCGTACGTCGTATTCGTCTCAGCGCTTGAGGGTGGCGTAGCGCTGTACGTCACAGACTCCGCACATGGGTTCCTGGTCGCGAACCAGGTATCGGGTCCGGGCTCACCGCCGCTGTACGAGAACGCCACCGGGACGTTTGCGGGAGCGCAGGGGACCGTGTACCAGATGCGCTTCCTCCCTCTTGAGCCTGGGTCATACGCGCGATTCACGTTCGTCGTCTACCGCATCAACACCTTTCCGGAGGTGCACGACAAGGTGTTCGCTGTCGGCGACACGGTGAGCGGCGAGACGATCGACCCGATCGTCGACATCGACCGGTTCTTTGTGCACGGCACCGCGGGACAGGAGTTCGTCGTCGTCGGGGAGACTCAAGGCTCGCCCGGCTCGGGGTCAGTGGCCTTTGATGTCGTCGATACGGGGGGCGTCGGTCTGCTCGGATATGTGTTCGCTGACGCCGGCGTACCCACTCTGACAACCGGCCGCATGCGGTTCCCCGCGACGCGGGACTACAGGCTCTCCGCTTCGTCGGTCATCAGCAACACTTACCCGCGCTACCACGGCCCGTACCGGTTCTGGTCCTACCAGATCAATCGCGCGCCCGAGCACCGCGCCGCGTCCGTCCCATTCAATAGCGAGATCGGCAACGAGACAATCGACCGAGAAGGCGACGTCGACGAGTTCACCTTCGAGGCGACCACGGGGGCTGAATTCAACGTGTTCGTACAGGCGCCGCGTGCGTTCCAGCTCGAACTCGCACGGCCGGGGACCAGTCCCTTCGCTTCAGCGACGGCGGTCCCCGCCGATACCGCGCTGTATTTCCACTCGACGGGCCGCTTCTCGGCTTTCCAGACGGGGACGTACGTCCTGCGGATGTCAGGGAGCGGGTCGCACCAGGTTGCGGATACCGGGAGGTATCGCGTCTACGTCTACGCCATCGATCGCCGACCTGAGCACGTGCCGGCTGCGATCGCCATTGGAGACACGGTGTCCGGCGAGCAGATCGAGCTGCCGGGGGACGTCGACGAGTTCACGTTCTCCGGGACCGCCGGCGAGGAGATCAACGCGTTCTTCCAAGCTGAGGACGGAACGCAGGAGACGTTGCTGCAGCTTGAGCTCCTCGAACCGGCAGGGACGATGTTCCGCAGCGTGCAGAGTGTCGGGACGGATACCAGCCTGCTGCACCAAGCGACGGGTACGATGGTGCTTCCAAGCACCGGCACATACCGAATCCGCGTGCGGGCACCAGGCACATTCATGGATCGGAGTCGAGGGCCGTACCGATTCTTCCTCTATCGGATCAATCGCGCTCCTGAAAGCGTCCCCGCGACGCTTGCGCTGGGCGACAGTGTCACGGGCGAAGCCATCGATCTGCCGGGTGACGTCGACGAGTTTACCTTCACCGCGGCCGACACGACGCTCGCTGGCTTCGCGCTTACGCGAACGGGCCCACCGCTCCTGACGTTCGTGCAGTGTTTGCGTGTCGCTCTGGTCGCGAACGACAGTCACCAGATTCTGGACAAGGGCATCCCCCAGTATTGCGGCACCACCACCGAGGTGGCGTTAGGGACGGGACCGTTCACCATCCCGGGCGGCTCGCATACGCTGCGCGTGCAGGGCGTCGGGAGCACCGGCGCGGGGTACACTGGACCGTACCGCATCGTGACGTTCCCTCTCGACTCGATGCCGGAGATCGCCGCCGACAGCATGGGGATCCCGGATACCGTCGGTGGTGAGTCGCTCGGCCTCCCGGGGGACTACGACGTGTTCACGTTCTCGGGGCGGAAGGGTCAGCACGTTGATGTGCACTTCCAGGGCCTCGCGACGGGGCTCGACTCCAGCCAGTTCTGGTTCATTGCCGACATCCGCGGAACGACGCCACCGCAGGCCCTGGCGTGGGTGAGCTCCCCCGCCTCGTCCGCGAGCCTCGACGAACACCGGACGCGCCGCATCGACCTGCCAACGACCGGCGTGTATCGCCTGACGGTCAATTCCGGGCACACCGGGTCCCTGCTCGACGAAGCCGGGCCCTATCGGCTCGCGATCGTGACCGTGCCCGCGGCGCCCGAGACGGCACCGGTGACTCTCCTGCCCGGTGATTCGATCATATCAGAGCGCATCGACAGTGATGAAGACGTGGACGAGTTCGTTTTGACGGGGAGCCCGGGTCAAGAATTGGCCGTCTTCCTTTTCTCGGGTGAGACGCAGGCCTTGACCGTCGTCGTGTACGACACCGTCACCGGAGACATCATTGATGGGACGCCGAGCTTCGTCGGGCTCGAGTCCACTGGGCGGTTCCGTCTCCCGGCCTCAGGCGCCGCCGGGATTCGCGTCTACTCGCCGAGGCCCTGTCCAACTGAGATCAGCAGTGAGTTTGGCGGCTGTGGTACCGCCCAGGCGCTCGGCTCGTACTTCCTGAAGAGCATCATCATCAATCGCGCCCCCGAGAATGTGTCGGGCACGGTGGTCGTCGGGGACACGGTCAGCGGAGAGGCGGTAGATCCGCGTGGTGACGTCGATGAGTTCACTGTGACAGGCACGCAAGGGCAGCACTTGATCGCATACCTGCAGACCCCCCAGGGCAGCTACTATCCGGGCGTGGTACTCAGGGTCATCGACACGACGTCCGGTGCTGTCCTGGGGTCCGTTGCCAGTTTGAACAACACGCCGGCCTTGGAGGACCAGTCTACTGGGCCGATCGAGCTTCCGTACACCGGCGCCTACACGATACGCGTGGAGGGTGGGTCAGACCGGTATGGCAGCGGCGTCTATCGCTTCAAGGTGGTCCTCCAGTAGCTCTTACGGGAAGAGCACGGCACGGCCATAACGTGTCCCCTCTTAGTCGGCCGGTACGGCCTCCCGTGTGTTGTGCTGCTGCGGCTCCCTGAGACCCAGCGACCGCTCGATCTCACGCGTGATGTGCATCGAGCAGAACTTCGGCCCGCACATCGCGCAGAACTCGGCGCTCTTGAAGTACTCGGCGGGGAGCGCTTCGTCGTGCAGCTCACGCGCCCGGTCCGGATCGAGCGACAGCCGGAACTGCTCGTTCCAGTCGAACGCGTAGCGGGCCCGCGATAGCGCGTCGTCCCGGTCGGTCGCCCCTGGCCGGCGGCGAGAGATGTCGGCGGCGTGCGCCGCGATCTTGTACGCGATCACGCCCTCCCGTACCTCCTCGGCGTTCGGGAGTCCGAGGTGCTCTTTGCGGGTGACGTAGCAGAGCATGTCGGCGCCGAACCAGCCGATCATCGCCGCGCCGATCGCCGACGTGATGTGATCGTAGCCGGGCGCGATGTCGGTAACGAGCGGCCCGAGTGTGTAGAACGGCGCTTCGTGACACAGCTCCTTCTCGAGCCGCACGTTCACTTCGATCTGATGCATCGGGATGTGCCCGGGTCCCTCGATCATCACCTGCACGTCGCGTTTCCAGGCCCGCTCCGTCAATTCGCCGAGCACGCTCAGCTCCGCGAGCTGCGCCTTGTCCGTCGCGTCGGCGATCGAACCCGGCCGCAGCCCGTCGCCCAGCGACAACGTCACGTCGTATTCGCGCGCGATCTCGAGGAGACGATCGTAGTGCTCGTACAGCGGGTTCTGCTTGCCGTGCTGCGTCATCCAGTAGGCCATGAGCGACCCGCCGCGACTCACGATCCCGGTGACGCGCCCCAGTGCGAGACCCACGTGCTCACGCAGGATCCCCGCGTGCACCGTGATGTAGTCGACGCCTTGCTTCGCTTGATGTTCGATGTTGTCGAAGATGTGATCGACCGTCAGCGTCGTGATATCGCCGGTGATCTCGATCGCCTGGTAGATCGGCACGGTGCCGATCGGCACCGGCGACGCGGCGATGATCGCCTCGCGGATCGCATCGATGTTGCCGCCGGTCGAGAGGTCCATCACCGTGTCGGCGCCATAGTGCACCGCGTGATGCAGCTTCTCGAGCTCGCCGTCGATGTTCGACTCGACCGCGGAGTTACCGATGTTCGCGTTGATCTTCACCGAGGCGACTTTGCCGATCGCCATCGGATCGAGACGCTGGGCCAGGTGATTGACGTTGGAGGGGATGATGAGACGGCCAATCGCGACTTCGTCCCGAATCGTCTCCGGCGGGAGATTCTCCCGCTCGGCGACGCGGCGCATTTCGGGTGTCATCGTGCCCTGACGGGCGTGGTACATCTGAGTGCGGCAGGTCATACGGACTCCCTTCGCCGGTATTAACCGGATCAGGTTCTGAGGGTGTGATCTCAGCCCGCCACTGCGCGGGCACCCCTGTCAATGACAAATCTAGACGCCTAGACGCCGAGACGCCCAGGTCTTCGCCCTACACCTCTCGTGGCTTGGGAGGGCCGTAACGCTCCGCGACGTCGTGCAGTTTCTCCCACTCCGAGCGAAACGCAAACGGGTCGTTCCCGCTGGCGCGGTCCACCGCGAGGATCCCATCCAGGTGGTCGATCTCGTGCTGTAACAACTCGGCCATCGGTCCCTCGAGCTCCATCGTGTGGCTCTCACCGTCGAGATCCTGATAGGTCAGCGTGGCGCGGTAGGCCCGGGTCACGCGAACCAACAGGTTGGGGAACGAGAAGCAGTCATCCCACACGAGGAAGTCTTCAGACCCCACGTCCGAGATCTCCGGGTTCACCATCACCCAGCGCTGCTTCCCCTTGATCTCGACGAAGACCACCCGGACCGGCGCGCCGATCTGCGGGGCCGCCATCGCGCGGCCCATCTTGTATTTGGTGCGCGCCGCCCGCAGGGTGTCGCGCAGATCGTCCGCCACCAGGCGCACGGACGGCGACTTCGGGTCCTGGACCCGTTCACAGCGGACCCGGAGGATCGGGTCGCCGAGCTGGCGAATACGGCGAATAGCCATGGGGGCCCTAATATCCTATCCTTTACGCGTATGTCCATATCCGGCGTGGTTTTGGCTGGGGGTCGGTCGTCCCGCATGGGGTCTCCCAAGGCCCTGCTCGACTTCCGGGGCCAGCCGTTCGTGGTCCGAATCCTGGAAGCCCTGGAGGCCCTCGACATCAAGACCCGGGTGGTGGTAGTGGGCCCTGACGCGCCCCGCGTCAGGCCCGCCATCGCTGGCCATGACTGCATGATCGTCGAAAACAGCGACGTCGACGGCGGGCCGATCGCCTCCCTTCGGGCTGCCTTGCGGGCGCTCCATGGGGTGCAGCCGAGCTGTGCCCTGGCCTGGCCGGTGGACCTGCCTCATGTCCGCGTCACCACCGTAGATCGCCTACTAGAAGCCTTTAGGCGAGCCGGGGGGAAGGGTTCCGCGGTCGTGCCCACCTTCGCCGAGCGGCGTGGGCATCCCGTCCTGTGGGGATCGGCACTCTTTGAGGAGCTGCTGACCAGCGATGCCGCGACTCGCCATGGGGCGCGGGCCGTGCTCCACGCTCACGCCACCGAAATCGCCTCCGTAGCGGTCGACGATCCAGCCGTCATTGACGACCTCAACACGCCGGAGGACTACGAGCGGCTGGTGCGGGAGGTGAATCGAGACATCTACTAAGCCAAGGCGGCGTAGAACTGCGTGGAGAGGCGTGGAACGACGTGGGCGCCACGCCATTTTCACGCTATTACACGCAGTTTCACGCAGTTCGCAGTTCGATTGACAATCCCGACAAACTCACTTAGGATTCGCTTCTTGGCTGGCTAGCCGCCACCCAACCTGCTGTCTACTAAGGAGTTCCGGGAGTCCGATGACCGGTATCGAAGCCCAAGTCCAGCAACCCTACAAGTACGGGTTCGTCACGGACATCGAATCCGATGTCGTGCCGGCTGGCCTGGACGAGGACGTCGTGCGGCTGATCTCGGCCAAGAAGGGCGAACCGGCCTGGATGGTCGATTGGCGGCTGAAGGCGTACCGCAATTGGCTCAAGATGGAAGAGCCGCACTGGCCCAACGTTCAGTACGGGCCCATCGACTACCAGGCGATCAGCTACTACGCCGCCCCCAAGAAGCTGCCCAAACTCGATTCGCTCGACCAGGTCGATCCGAAGCTCGTCGCGACGTTCGAGAAACTTGGCATTCCGATCGAGGAGCAAAAGCGTCTCACCGGCGTGGCGGTGGATGCCGTCTTCGACAGCGTCTCGGTTGCGACGACCTTCCAGGCGGAGCTCGCCAAGTTCGGCGTGATCTTCTGTCCGATCTCCGAGGCGATCAAGAAGCACCCCGAGCTCGTCCAGAAGTATCTCGGCACCGTCGTGCCGCACAACGACAATTTCTTCGCGGCCCTGAACACCGCGGTCTTCACCGACGGCTCCTTCGTGTACGTCCCCAAGGGCGTGCGCTGTCCGATGGAGCTGTCGACGTACTTCCGCATCAACGCGTCGTCCACGGGCCAGTTCGAGCGCACGCTGATCATCGCGGATGAGGGCAGCTACGTCAGCTACCTCGAAGGCTGCTCGGCGCCGATGCGCGACGAGAATCAGTTGCACGCCGCGGTCGTCGAGCTTGTCGCGCTCGACAACGCGACGATCAAGTACTCCACGATCCAGAACTGGTATCCGGGGGACGACGAGGGGAAGGGCGGCATCTACAACTTCGTCACGAAGCGCGGCAAGGCCGTCGGCAAGAACTCCAAGATCTCCTGGACACAGGTCGAGACGGGCTCGGCGATCACGTGGAAGTATCCCGGCTGCATTCTCCAGGGCGACAATTCGATCGGCGAGTTCTACTCGGTGGCGGTGACGAGCCGCAAGCAGCAGGCCGACACCGGAACCAAAATGATCCACCTCGGCAAGAACACGCGCTCGACGATTGTCTCGAAGGGGATCTCGGCGGGGCGCGGGCAGAATACGTATCGCGGTCTCGTGAAGATCATGAAGGGCGCCGAGGGCGCGCGGAACTATTCGCAGTGCGACTCTATGCTCATCGGCGACCAGTGCGGCGCGCACACCTTCCCGTACATCGACGTGCGCAACAACTCTGCGATCATGGAGCACGAGGCATCGACGTCCAAGATCGGCGAGGACCAGATCTTCTATCTGCGGCAGCGTGGTCTCTCGGCTGAGGACGCCGTATCGATGATCGTCAACGGCTTCTGCAAGGAAGTCTTCAAGGAGCTGCCGATGGAGTTCGCGGTCGAAGCGACGCGGCTGCTCGGCATCAGTCTCGAAGGGAGTGTTGGGTGATGTTGGAGATCAAAGGACTCCGCGTCTCGGTCGCCGGGACGGAGATCCTGCGCGGGATCGATCTGTCGGTGCGCACTGGCGAAGTGCACGCCATCATGGGACCGAACGGATCCGGGAAGAGCACGCTCGCCCAGGTGCTGGCGGGCCATCCGGCGTACACGGTCACCGCGGGGACGGCGATGTACGACGGCAAGGACCTACTCGCCTTGAAGCCCGAGGAGCGCGCGCGCGAGGGTGTGTTCCTGGCGTTCCAGTACCCGGTCGAGATTCGCGGCATCACGAACTCCTACTTCCTGCGCTCGGCGGTGAATGCGGTCCGGAAGCATCGCGGGCAGGAGGAGCTCGATCCGATGGATTTCCTCCAGGTGCTCGAGGCGAAGCTCAAGGCAATCGGTTGGGACGACACGCTGATGAACCGCCCCGTGAACGAAGGCTTCTCGGGCGGGGAGAAGAAGCGCAACGAGATCCTCCAACTCGCCGTGCTCGAGCCGCGCCTGGCGCTGCTCGATGAGACCGACTCGGGGCTCGACATCGATGCGTTGAAGACCGTCGCGAACGCCGTGAATAAACTGCGCGCGCCCGACCGGTCCTTCGTCATCGTCACACACTACCAACGGCTCCTGAACTTCATCACGCCCGACGTGGTCCACGTCCTCGCCGACGGCAGGATCGTCAAGTCGGGAGGGCCCGAATTGGCCCATGAACTCGAGGCCAAGGGCTACGACTGGCTGCGTACTGGCGCCTTGGTGTCGTGATGGTGGCGGTCGAACGGCTGGTCGAGGCGTACCGAGCTTTTGCGGCGAATGGCGCCTCAGGCGCGCCCGCGTGGCTCAAGGAGCTGCGCGAGGGCGGCATCGCGCGGTTCGGCGCCCTCGGCTTCCCCACGACCAAGCAAGAAGCGTGGCGCTTCACGAGCGTCGCAGCAATCGCGGATACGGCGTTCGAGCTCGCGCACACCCCTGACACCCGACACCTAACACCTGCCCAAATCGAGCCCTTTCTGCTCGGTACCGGTCCGCGTCTCGTTTTCGTCAACGGTTTTCTTGTACGGTCTCTTTCAACGCCTCTTTTCGACGGTGTTCGTCTCGACGGTTTAGCCCAGGCCCTCGTCGATACTCCTGACCTCGTCCGTCAGCATTTGACGAAGTATGCCGCCTTCGCCGATCGACCCTTCGCGGCCCTCAACACGGCGTTCGTGCACGACGGGGCCTTCGTTCACGTACCCGCGCGGACCGTCTTCGAGCAGCCGATCCAGCTGCTCTTTCTGGCCGTACCGACCGGCAAGGCACCGCTCGTTTCGCACCCGCGCAACCTGATCGTAGTCGAGCGCGAAGCTCGCGCCAGCGTCGTCGAGACGTACGTGGCGCTGCCAACGGGTAAGGAAGGCGTCTACTGGACCAACGCCGTGACCGAAGTCGTCGTGGGTGACGGCGCGCGCGTGGATTGCTATCGCGTGCAGCGCGAAAGCGACCGCGCCTTCCACGTGGCGGTGACCGACGTGCACCAGGGCCGCGACAGCATCGCGAACGTGCACGCCGTGTCCTTCGGTGGCGCACTGGCGCGGCACGATCTGCGCGGCACGCTCGCCGGACCCGGTGGCTATCTGATTCTGAACGGTCTCTACGCGCTGACGGGCGAGCAGCACGCCGATCACCACACGGCGATCGACCACGCGGCGCCGCACTGCGAGAGCCACGAGTACTTCAACGGTGTGCTGGACGATCACGCGCGCGGCGTCTTCAACGGTCGCATCATCGTGCGTCCCGGAGCGCAGAAGACCGACTCGAAGCAGACGAACAACAACCTGCTCCTGTCACGCGATGCGCACGCCGACTCGCAGCCCCAGCTCGAGATCTACGCCGACGACGTGAAGTGCACGCACGGCTCGACCGTCGGCCCGCTCGATCCGAAGGCGCTCTTCTACCTCGAGAGCCGCGGGATCGGTGAAGACGAGGTGCGTCGGCTCATGACGTACGGCTTCGCCGCCGAGATCCTGAACCGCATGGATATCGCGCCGCTGCGCGAGCAGCTCGACCAGATCGTGCGGGCGCGCCTGGCGGAGTAATGAGCGACCTCGGCGACCTCTACCAGCAGACGATCCTCGACCACAACCGGAACCCGCGGAACTTCCGGCGGCTCGAGACGGCGAATCGCACTGCCGAGGGACACAACCCGAACTGCGGCGATCGCATCAAGGTGTACGTCCAGGTCGAGGGCGATACGATCAGCGACATCGGTTTTCAGATGCCTGACGGCGCGGGGTGCGCGATCTCCAAGGCCTCGGCGTCGCTCATGACGACCGCGGTGAAAGGGAAGCCCGTCGCCGAAGCGGAGACCTTGTTCCAGGCGTTTCGGGACATGCTGTCGGGCGGGGCGATCGCTCCGGGCAAGCTCGCCGCGTTCGGCGGCGTCCGCGCCTTCCCTGCCCGCGTGAAGTGCGCCAACCTCGCGTGGCACGCGCTGCACGCCGCGCTCCAGAATGAATCCGATCCGGTCACGACCGAATCGGCGCGGGACTTCTGATGCTCGATACCAAGATCCGGGCCGACTTCCCGATCCTGGCGCGCCAGGAGCACGGCCACCGGCTCGTCTATCTCGACAACGCGGCGACGACGCAAAAGCCGCGGCAGGTCCTCGACGCGATCCTCAACTACTACAGCACCAGCAACGCCAACGTCCATCGCGGCGCCTATGGACTCGCCGTGGCCGCCACCGAGGCGTACGAGGCGGCGCGCGCCGCCGTTGCCCGGTTCGTGAACGCCTGGGCGGTGGAGGGCGTCGTCTTTACTCGCGGGACGACGGAAGCCATCAACCTCGTGGCCGGGTCGTGGGGGCGGGCGAACGTGAAGGCCGGGGACACCGTGGTGGTCACGGCCATGGACCACCATTCGAACCTGGTCCCCTGGCAGATCCTGTGTGCCGAGAAGGGGGCGACGCTGCGGATGGTCGAGGTCACGGCCGACGGGCGGATCGACCTGCTCGACTTCGGCCGCGCACTGGAAGCCCGGCCCCGCCTGGTGGCCTTCCCATACGTCTCGAACTCCCTGGGCTCGGTCAATCCAGCCGCCGAGCTGACCAAGCTGGCCCATGCCGCCGGGGCGGTCGTCGTGGTGGATGGGGCGCAGGGGACGCCGCATCTAAAGGTCGACGTCCAGGCCTTGGGCTGCGACTTCTACTGCCTCTCCGGTCACAAAATGCTCGGGCCGATGGGGAGCGGAGCATTGATTGCCAAGCCGGAGCTACTCGAGGCGATGCCACCCTATCATGGCGGCGGCGAGATGATCGAACGCGTGTGGGACGACCATTCAACTTGGAACATGATCCCGCACAAGTTCGAGGGGGGGACGCCGAACGTGGAGGGCGCCGTCGGTCTCGCCGCGGCGATCGCCTACCTCGAGCGCATCGGGATGGACACGATCGCGGAACACGAGCAGGCCCTCGCCCGCACGGCGATCGAGCGACTCAGCGAGATCGACGGGATCACGGTGTACGGCCCCAAGGATCATCGCGCCGGTGTCGTGCCGTTCACGTACGGCGACATCCATCCTCACGACCTTGCCACGATTCTCGACCGCGACGGCGTGTGCATTCGGGCGGGGCATCACTGCACGCAGCCCTTGATGCGGCGACTCGGCGTCCCCGCGACGGCGCGGGCGTCCTTCTACATCTATAACGGCGTCGACGACATCGACGCGCTCGTCACTGCGGTGCGCAAGGCTGGTGAGTTGTTCGGCGTCCCCCTTCCCCGGTAGCCCTTCCTCGGTAGTTTCGGTGCATGTCACAACCCATTGTCGCAGTCGATCACATCACCAAGCGATTCGCCGGTCATACGGCGGTGGACGCGCTCTCGCTCTCGGTCCCGCCCGGCGTGATCTACGGTCTGCTCGGGCCGAATGGCGCCGGGAAGAGCACGAGCATCCGCATGATCCTCAACATCTACGCGCCGGATAGCGGCACTGTCCGGCTCTTCGGCGAGACGGGGACTGGTCGCGACCACTCGGCCCGAATCGGTTACCTGCCCGAAGAGCGTGGACTCTATCCGAAGATGCGGGTGCTGGACGTGCTGCTGTTCCTGGCGGAGCTGAAAGGTGTGGACCGCCGCACCGCACGGATCAAGTCGCTGGACTGGCTGGCGCGCATGGGGCTCTCCGACTGGCGCATGCGCAAGGTGAATGAGCTGTCGAAGGGCATGCAGCAGAAAGTGCAGTTCATCTCGACGATCCTGCACGAGCCGGACCTGCTGGTGATGGACGAAGCCTTCTCGGGCCTCGACCCCGTGAATTCCCAAGTCCTGAAAGACACGATTCTCGAACTGCGCTCGCGTGGCAAGACGATCCTGTTTTCGACGCACATCATGGAGCAGGCGGAAAAGGTGTGCGACTACGTCTGCATCATTGCGCGCGGCAAGAAGCTGGTGGACGGCACGCTGGCCGACATCAAGCGGACGCATGGCGGGAAGCACGTGCTCGTGAACTTCGATGGAGCGCGCGGCGATGCCGACCGCATCTTCGCGGACCGCCGGCTGGTGGCCAAGGCCGATGCCTCAGGCCAGTTCGCGGAGCTCGAGGTGGCGCCCCAGGCGGACGCGCAGGAAATCCTCAAGGCGCTCGTGAGCTCGGGGGCGCGGCTGTCGCGCTTCGAGCTGGCGGAGCCCTCGCTCAACAAGATCTTCGTCGATCTCGTGGGCCCGGACGCCGCGACGCCCGCGGCCCGGCCGGACGCGGAGGTGGCCCGTGCGTAAGGTCCTCGCCGTCATTCGCCGCGAGTTCGTGGAGCGGGTGCGTCAGAAGTGGTTCTGGGCCATGGCCGTTCTCGGCCCGCTCTTTTTCGGGGCGCTCTTCATCCTGCCGACCTTGCTGATCGGCAAGACCGGGGTGAAGCACATCGCCGTCGTGGACGGCACGACATCGACGTTCGGAGCGATCCTGACGGCGCGTTTGAACGTCGATACGGCCTTATTTGTCGCGGTGCGGGTCGTGCCTCGCCCCGGAACGATTGACTCCCTGCGAGGTGCCGTCGACCGCAAGGAAATCGACGGATTCCTCATCATCGGGGACGCGGCGGTCGACTCGGGGAAGGCGATGTACCGCGCGTCAAACGTGTCTTCGCCCGTCACCATCGGATCCCTGGACCACATCATCAGCGAGACCGTCAACGCGGCACGGCTCGAGCGCGAAGGCGTGAATCCGACTCTCGTGCAGAAAGCCCGCATCAGGGTCGATTTGGACAGCAAGAAGATCTCCGGCGGCAAGGAGACCGGTGAGAGCGCGGGGCAGTCGTTCGCCCTCGCTTACTTCATGGGCATCATCCTCTACATGTCGATCCTGCTCTATGGGATCAACGTGATGAGCTCCGTCCTCGAGGAGAAGACCACCAAGATCGTCGAGGTGCTGGTCTCCTCGTTGCGGCCGTTCCAACTGCTGCTCGGCAAGGTGCTTGGCGTCGGGGCCGTGTCGATCTTCCAGTTCTTGATCTGGGGCGTATCGACGAGGCTGCTGCTGTCGCAGCGCCGGCACTTGCCCGGGGGCGGCGCGAGCGACGCGGGCGGTATCTTCCAAATGCCACATGTCACTGCCAGTACCGCGGTCGTGTTCGGCTTGTACTTCCTCGGTGGATTCTTGCTGTACTCGGCCATGTTCTCTGCGGTGGGCGCGATGTCCTCCAACGAACAGGAGGCCCGCCAAGCGCAGCAGCCCGTCGTCATGCTGCTCGTCGCGTCGTTCATCAGCATGTTCGCGATGCTCAACGATCCCGGATCTACCCTGTCCGTGACACTCTCGATGATTCCGTTCAGCGCGCCGATCGCGATGCCAGTGCGGTGGGCAGCCGGCAATCTGCCGATTGCGGAGGTGGCGCTGTCGCTCGGGATACTGGCGGTGTCGATACTGGGAGTGACGTGGGTGGCGTCGAGGATCTATCGGGTTGGGATATTGATGACGGGGAAGAGACCGAGCATCAAGGAGCTCGTCAGGTGGGTTAGGACGGCATGAGCACGGCGAGGACATGCAACTACTAGACGCGCAGACGCCGAGGCAGACGCCTAGACGCCGAGACGCCTAGCAGTCGTGAAGGTCTAGCTGACTGCATAGGAAAGGCACGACACGCGCGAATTCGGTGTCGTGCCTTTCGATTTCGTGACTAGGATGTTCCCATGCCTCCATATCGAACTCTCAAGGCTTGGCAACACGCACAGAGGTTAGCTATCGAATGCGCCAAAGCATGCCGAGGGTTCCCCGACTTCGAGCAGACGCGCCTAGCGGATCAATTGCGGCGAGCGTCGTACAGCGTCGTTCTGAACATCGCGGAGGGGAGCGCACGTCGAGGCTCGCGGGAATACAGGAGATTCTTGGACACAGCGAACGGCTCGTTGGCGGAGGTCGAAACTGCGCTTGGGCTCGCACGCGAACTCGAGTATCTGGCGCCAGCGGACTTTGGGCGGTTGGAGGCGTTGGCCACGGAGACGGGCAAGACGCTCTTTGGCCTGCTCAGAAAGATCAGCGCGCACGCATCCAGATTACCTGCCTCCTCCTGACTAGAACCCGCTAGGCGTCTCGGCCCCTAGGCGTCTGCCTAGGCGCCCGCAGTCCCCCTATTATTAGCCGATGGGATTCGACTACGATGTAATCGTCGTTGGGGGCGGCCACGCCGGTACCGAGGCCACCGCCATGTCCGCCCGCCTCGGGGCCCGCACCTTGCTGCTAACCTCCAACCTCGAAACCATCGGCCAGCTGAGTTGCAATCCCGCCATCGGCGGCATCGCCAAGGGCACTGTTGTCCGCGAGGTCGATGCCCTCGGTGGTCTGATGGGCTGCATCGCCGACCTCTCCACCATCCAGTTCCGCATGCTCAATCGGTCCAAGGGTCCCGCCGTCTGGGCTCCCCGCGCGCAGTGCGATCGCACCCTCTATCGCCGGGCCGCGCGCCAGCTGCTCGAGGGCTTCCCGTCGCTCGAGCTGGCCCAGGGCATGGTCACAAATCTGCTCCTCGACGGTGCTCGGGTTGGCGGCGTCGAGACCGCTGACGGACGCCGGTTCCGCGCCCGCGCCGTCATCATCACCGCCGGCACATTCCTCCGCGGTCGCATCCACCTTGGCACCGACACTCAGATTCCGGCGGGCCGCGCCGGCGATCAGCCGTCCCTCGAGCTTGCGCAAGTCATTGCTACACTTGGAGTTACAGTATCACGCTTCAAGACCGGGACGCCGCCACGCGTCGACGGCCGGAGCGTCGACTGGCCCAAGGTCACGCGCCAGGACGGCGACGAGGGTGAGTATCGCTTCTCGTTCCACACGCGTGCCGAGCGGCCGCG
Source organism: Gemmatimonadales bacterium (assembly GCA_036004745.1). Taxonomy (GTDB): domain Bacteria; phylum Gemmatimonadota; class Gemmatimonadetes; order Gemmatimonadales; family GWC2-71-9; genus 20CM-2-65-7. The sequence goes on from DASYRD010000039.1 coordinate 92,206, forward strand.
CCAGGTGCCGTGCTGGATTACCTGGGCCGGGGAAGAAGTGAAGGAGATCATCCAGCGGCATCTCAAGGAGTCGGCACTGTACGGCGGCGCGATCAGTGGGCGGGGCCCGCGGTACTGCCCGTCGGTCGAGGACAAGATCGTCAAGTTTCCAGAGGCCAAGCGGCACCAGGTCTTCCTCGAGCCGGAGGGACTGGACACGCACGAGCTGTACGTGAACGGCCTCTCCACTTCCCTGCCCGTCGCCGTCCAGCTCGAGTTTCTGCATGCCGTCCCTGGGCTCGAGCGCGCGCGCATGACGCGGCCCGGGTACGCGATCGAGTACGACTACTACCCACCCACCCAGCTGACCCCCTGGCTCGAGTTGAAGACCGTCGAGCACCTCTTCTTCGCGGGCCAGATCAACGGGACCACTGGTTATGAGGAAGCGGCCGGCCAGGGTGTGGTAGCCGGGATCAACGCCGTGCGCCGGATCCGGGGACAGGAGCCCGTGGTCTTGGGGCGGGACGACGCGTACATCGGTGTGCTGGTCGACGACCTCGTGACTCGCGGAGTCGACGAGCCCTATCGCCTCTTCACGTCCCGTTCGGAATTCCGGCTCCTCCTTCGTCAGGACAACGCGCTGCGCCGCCTCCTCCCCCTCGCCGAGCGCCTGGGACTGCTCACCGACGCCGAGTTGCGGGGGGCCGAGCGCCGGCTCGACGAGGAAGTGGCGATTTTGGCCCTCGCCCGCGAGACGACAATCACGCCGGCTCAGGCCGCACGTCCGCTCGAGTCGAGCGGGACGACTCTCGCGGCCGGCGAGCGGATCGCGCTGGTCGCGAAGCGTCCCGGCGTCTCCCTTGGCGCGCTTCTAGAGGCCGTGGGCGTGGCAGCAGCGTTTGCACCTGAGGCGGTCCTGGCTGCGGAGATCGAGATCAAGTACGACGGCTACCTGGCGCGCGAGCGCGAGGCCGCGGCTCGGCTCGCGGAGCTGGCGTCGTTCTCTCTCCCCGCTGACCTGCCCTACCGCGAGCTGCGCACCCTCGCCACGGAAGCTCGACAGAAGCTCGATCAGGTTCGCCCAACGTCATTGGCTCAGGCCGCGCGCGTCCCCGGGGTCTCCCCCAGCGACCTCCACAACCTCGTTCTCGAGGCTACGCGCTGGCGGCGCCGCGTCGCCTAGACCCTCAAAACGCGCTGTTTCACGTGAAACCTTGCTCTTTCGTTTCACGTGAAACCAACGTATATTGGACGCTCGCGCAGCACACACTATATAACCCATTGTAATTAAACGACTTCCAAGATGTCACGCGTCATCGCTATCGCCAATCAAAAAGGCGGCGTCGGAAAAACGACGACCGCCGTAAACCTCGCCGCCTCGCTCGCGACCGCGGAGCGGAAGACGCTGCTCATCGACGCCGACCCTCAGGGCAACTCGACGAGCGGCGTCGGCATCGAGCGCGATCGCATTCGTCACTCGCTCTACGACTCTTTGCTCGATGGGCGCGCCCTCGCCGACGCTCGCTTTCCCCACGTGCACTTCCCGTATCTCGACGTCGTGCCGGCGACCCAGGATCTCGTCGGCGCGGAAGTCGAGCTCGTCAATCAGTCGTCGCGTGAAACGATGATGCGGCGCGCACTCCGCGACATCCGCGATGAGTACCAGTACATCATCATCGATTGCCCGCCGTCACTCGGGCTGATCACGCTCAACATGCTGACCGCCGCCGACAGCCTGATCATTCCCATCCAGTGCGAGTACTACGCACTCGAAGGCCTGTCGCAGCTGCTCAATACCGTCAAACTCGTCCAGCGCAATTTCAACCCGGCGCTCGCCATCGAAGGCGGACTGCTCACGATGTATGACGCCCGCCTGAACCTCTGCAAACAAGTTGCCGAAGAAGCGAAGGAATACTTCGGCGCGCGGATGTTCACGGTCACGATTCCTCGCAACGTCCGCCTCGCCGAAGCGCCGAGTTTCGGGAAGCCGATTGTGCTGTACGACGTGCAGTCGGTGGGAGCCAAGAGCTACCTGGCGGTAGCACAGGAACTGATCCGCCGGGTCGAACGCTCGTCGTCCCCCGCCCTGTCTGCCGCCGAACCGCAGCCGGAGGTATCAGCATGACGGAGACCGCTGCAGGACGTCGCCGCCTCGGCCGGGGGCTCGAGGCGCTACTCGGTCCCACGCGCGAAGAAGCCGAGCGCGAGGGGAGCCTCGTCGAGCTGCCCATCAAGGACATCCGCCCCAATCCATTTCAGCCGCGCCAGGACGTCGACCCCACCGCCCTCGAGGAGCTGGTCTCCTCCATCAAGCAGGCGGGGCTGCTGCAACCGGTCGTGGTGCGGCGGGCGAATGGGGGGGCCGCGGGCTCCTACGAGCTGATCGCGGGTGAGCGCCGCCTGCGCGCCTGCCAGCAGCTCGGCTGGGAGCGCATCCCGGCCGTGCAGCGCGATGCCGACGATCGTACGCTGCTGACGCTGGCGCTGATCGAGAACCTGCAGCGCGACGATCTGTCGCCGGTCGATGAAGCGCGCGGTTACGATCGCCTGATCGCCGAGTTCAGCCTCGCACAGCAAGACGTCGCCGATGCGGTGGGGCGTGATCGTTCGACCGTCGCCAATGCGCTGCGTCTCCTGAAACTGCCCGCGGCGGTCCTGCAGATGCTGCACGAAGGCCAGCTCTCGGTGGGACACGCGCGCGCGCTACTGGCGATCGAAGATCCGAAGCTCGCGACGAACCTCGCGCGCGAGGCCGTGGCGCAAGGACTTTCGGTGCGCGAGATCGAGGATCGCGTCCGTGGTGGACGCGCACCCGAGCGCCGGCCGCGGATGAAGCGCGGCGTGGGTCCCGCTCCCGAGGTACGGCGCGTCGAAGATGCCCTGCGCCGTCGTCTCGGCACCGACGTGCGCGTCTCCCTTCGGGCGAAAGGGAAGGGCCAGATCCACGTCGCGTTCTACTCGAATGAAGACCTGGCCCGCGTGCTCGAGCTGATGCTCGGAGCGCCGTTCGACGGATGAGCGGGCGGAACGTGACGATCGTCGTCCATACGGACGGCGATCTCAATTCGCGGCAATACAAAGTCCCGATCCGCCTCCTCCAGGTGGGGAAGGGGGCCGCGATCGCTTTCGCGATCTTCGTCGTCGGGTTCATCGCGTTCGTGGGGCCAATCGAGCGCAACGCGGCGCGCGTGCCCGGACTCGAGCGGGAAGTCGCGCGGCTGCGAGTCGAGAACGGCCGGGTCCAGCAGTTGGCTGCCGCCCTGAATCGCGCCGAAGCCAATTACCAAGAGCTGCGTCAGATTCTCGGCGCGAAGGCGCCGCCGGCGCCGCGCAGCGGGGGCAGCACCACCGCGGCCACCACCGCGTCGTCGGGGATGCGCGCCGTGACGATCCGCGCCACCGCCCCGGCGGCGCCGCCGCGCTACGAGGCGGGCGCGTCGGTGCCCTCGCACTGGCCCCTCGACGTGTCCGGGTTCGTCACGAGAGGGCAGGTGCGTGCCGGGGACGCCGCCGAATCGCACCCCGGCATCGACATCGCGGTGCCTGCCGGAACACCGGTCAGGGCTTCAGGAGGAGGAACGGTGGCCGAGGCGGGGTATGATGCCGACTACGGTTTGTTCGTCCTCTTGCGCCATCCGTCAGGATATGAGACGATGTATGGGCACGCGTCCCGCCTCCTCGTGGTTGAAGGTGACGACGTCCAGTCGGGGCAGGTGATCGCCTTGTCGGGCAGCTCGGGGCGGTCGACGGCACCACATCTGCATTTCGAGATCCGGCGCGACAAGAAGTCGCTCGATCCGCTCACGTTTGTGAAGGAGGGCTCCTGAGATGGCGATGTTCACCGAAAAGGGCGGGGCCGGCGGCGACGGAGTCACCGGGTTGTCGATCATCGGCGCCGGGATGCGAGTCGTAGGCGATATCTCGGCAGAAGGCGTCGTGAAGATTGAAGGCACCGTCGTCGGCACCGTGCAAGCGGCGAAGCAAGTCTTGGTCGCGAAGGGCGGAGAAGTGGAGGGCGACGTTGTGAGTCGCGAAGCGATCATCGGCGGGGAAGTGCGCGGCGGGATCTACGCCGAGGAGCGCGTCGAGCTGCAGGCGACGAGTGTCATCCACGGCGACGTGTCGACCAAGCGTCTGTTCGTCCAAGAGGGCGGCGAGATCAACGGCGTGTTACGGATGGGCGAGGACGCGGGCCAGCCTCCGCAGCGCGGCCAACGCCCTTCCCGGCAGCCGGCACCGAGCACGTTCTAGGTTCGCTCCGATCTTGAGGGTTATCCACACGGCGCCGTTCCACGCGTGTGGATTCTCTATTTCATTTAATAGCAGTAGTTTACGAGATTCTGCCGTGTGGAAGATCGAACGGTGGCTTGATACTGTCATCGCGGTGTCGTGATGCGGTTAGACGAGCTCGTCGCCTATCTCGATAACTACCTCCGCCTTCGGGAAGAAGTCGCCGATCCTCCCGAAGCGCTGAACGGATTGCAGGTGGCGAACGCCGGTGAAGTCACCCGGCTGGCTGCCGCGGTCGATCTGTGCGAGGCGACGATCGAGATGGCGGCCAGGGCGAAGGCCGACGCACTCCTCGTTCATCACGGCCTCTTCTGGGGCGGCCTTCGCCCCCTCGTCGGACCGGCCTACCGCCGCGTCGCCGCGCTGGTTTCGCGCAACATCGCCGTCTACGCCGCCCACCTCCCCCTGGATCGCCACCCCGACGTCGGCAACAATGCGTGCCTGGCGCGTCTCCTGGGCGTTTCACTACGCGGCGAGTTCGGCTCGTATCACGGTGCGCCGATCGGCGTGTGGGGCGAGCTCGACGTATCGCGCGACGCCCTCGCCGGCTCGCTGGCAAGAACGCTCGGCGCGACCGCGCGCCTCCTCCCCTTCGGTCCGACACAGGTCCGCCAAGTGGGAATCGTCACGGGCGCGGGGGGCTCGCTCATCCCACAAGCCGCCGCCGCAGGGCTCGACACGTTTATCACGGGCGAGGGCCCGCACTGGAGCTTCTTCGACGCCGAAGAGCTGAAACTCAACGTGTACCTTGCCGGTCACTACGCCACCGAAACGGTAGGCGTGAAGGCGCTCGCCGAGCACGTGAGCCGGAAGTACTCGATCCCCTGGGCGTTTCTCGACCACCCCACTGGATTGTGACGCCGCGGCGGGTGCTGGCGATCATGGCCACCGCGGAGCTCCTCGCGATGGCCCCCTGGTTCAGCGCGTCGGCCGTCGCGCCGACGCTGACGCGCGTGTGGCACCTCACCCCCACCGGCACCGCGTGGCTCACGATCTCCGTGCAGCTGGGCTTTGTCGCCGGTGCGTTGGTGAGTGCGGCGCTGACGCTCGCGGACCGTTGGTCCGCCCGACGCCTGATCGTCGGGGCGGCGGCGCTCGCCGCAGCGGCGACGGTGGGCGTCGCGTTCGCGCCTGGTCCTCGTATCGGGATTGCCGCCCGCATGCTCACGGGCGCCGCCCTCGCCGGCGTGTATCCGCCGGGGATGAAGATCGCCGCGGGGTGGTTCCGCGAAGGGCGCGGTTGGGCAATCGGGATTCTCGTCGGCGCCCTGACGCTCGGCTCGGCGGTGCCCCACCTCGTGCGTTGGGCCGCGCCCCCCGACGCGTGGAGATTCGTACTCGGCATCGCGGCGGCATGCGCACTGGTGGGCGGGTTCCTCGTTCTCGCGGTCCCGAACGACGGTCCCTTCACCGCGCCGTCCCCGCCCTTCTCCTGGTCCGCTGCGCCTCGCATCCTGCGCGACCGCGCCGTGCTGCTCGCCAACCTCGGCTACCTGGGTCACATGTGGGAGCTGTACGCGATGTGGACCTGGATGGCCGTGTACATCGCCGCGAGTGAGCGGCTGCGCCGCGGCGTCGATGCCGACACGACGACGCTCGCCGCGCTCATCACATTCGCGGTCGTGGGCAGTGGCGCGATCGGGTGCTGGCTCGGCGGGAAGTCCGCCGATCGCTGGGGCCGGACGCTCGTGACGAGCCTCGCCATGGTCGTCTCGGGGAGCTGCGCGCTCGTTGTGGGATTGCTCTTCGGGGAACCGCTGGCCGCGCTCGTGCCGCTCCTTCTCGTGTGGGGCGTCGCCGTCGTCGCCGACTCGGCGCAGTTCTCGACGGCGGTCAGTGAGCTCGCGCCCGCCGATTACGTCGGCACCGCGTTGACGCTGCAAACGAGCATGGGGTTCCTGCTCACGTGCGCGACGATCTATCTACTGCCGGCGGTGGCTACCGCGATCGGGTGGCGATGGAGCATGAGCGTCCTCGCGATCGGTCCGGCGCTTGGTGTGTGGGCGATGCTCGCGCTGCGACGGCGGCCTGAAGCCGCGCGGCTCGCCGGCGGGCGACGGTGATGCTCTAGCCGCGGCACGTCGTCGCTCGTAGTTTCGCGCTCATTCTTCACCGGAGTCGCCGTCGTGCGTCGTACCGCATCACTCGTCCTCTGTCTCGTCGTCATCGCCTGCGCCGGGAACCTCCCGCCCCTCGCAGGCCCATCCTCGGCGCCCGTCATGGAGACGCCGGCGCGTGTCGCGCTCGTGTCGGCCCCCCGGGGGGACGCCGAGTGGAACGCCCTCGGCGACGAGGCGGGGTCGTTGCTCTCCCGGTACCTGCGCATCAACACGACCAATCCGCCGGGCAACGAGATCGCCGCGGCGCGCTGGCTCGCCGCGGTGCTGCGGCGCGACGGCATCGAGTCCCAGGTTTTCGAACCGGCTCCCGGCAAAGCCAACCTGTACGCCCGCCTGCGGGGCAACGGCAGCGCGCGCCCGCTGATCCTCCTCAATCACATGGATGTGGTACTGGCCTCGCCCGAGTACTGGCAGGTCGATCCGTTCAGCGGCGTGACGCAGGGCGGGTACGTCTGGGGCCGCGGCGCGCTCGACATGAAGGGCGAGGCGATCGCGCAGCTGATGACGATGCTCATCCTCAAACGGGCGGGCGTACCGCTCAAGCGCGACGTCATCTTCATCGCAACGGCGGATGAGGAGATCGGGGCCGGTGTCGGGGCAGGGTGGTTCACCGAGCACCACGCCGACTTGCTCGGGAACGCGGAGTTTCTGATCACCGAGGGTGGCACGACGCGCGCCAACGATCGAGGCGGGGTGGACTACTTCGGCGTGGGCACCACGGAGAAATCGCCGTTCTGGCTCGACATGACGGCCCGCGGCACACCGGGGCACGGGTCCCGGCCGACCCCGGACAATCCGGTGCATCGTCTGATCCGCGCATTGGACCGCATCGCCGACTGGCGCACGCCGCTGGTGGTGACGCCCGGCGTGGACCGCTACTTCCGCGACCTCGCCACCCTCGAGACCGACTCGACGCGGCGCCGCTGGTTTTCGGACATCAAGACCGCGCTCCGCGATTCCGCCGCGGTGCGCGCGATCACGGGGGACCTGACGTACAACGCCTTGCTCCGAAACACCGTGTCGATCACGGGTCTCAAGGGCAGCGACAAGACCAACGTGATTCCGCCACTCGCGACGGCGGTGCTCGACGTGCGGCTCCTTCCGGGCCAGGAGCCCGCGGCGTTTCTCGCCGATCTACAACAGGTGGTCGGGGACACCGCGGTGACGTTCCGTCCGCAGGGGCCGAGCTGGCCCGCGACGGAGAGCCCGACGGACACGGAGCTGTTCCGGGCGATCGAGGCGGCCGTGCACGGGCGCCATCCCAACGCGCTCGTGACCACGCCGATGTTGGCCGGGTTCACCGACAGTCACTACTTCCGGCGCCTGGGGATCGCGAGCTATGGGCTCGGGCCCTTCCCGCTCACCGTGTCCGAGTCGCGCGGCGTCCACGGCAACGATGAGCGGGTCAGCCTCGAGGCGTTACGCTTCGGGGTTCGCTTCGTCTACGATGTCGTGCAGCGCGTCGCAGCGAAGTAAAGCTTTAGCGGCAAACCTTGGGATTTGCGACCGGCTCGAACTTCGTCGACCACTCCCATCCGTCGGCCGTCCACGGCTCGAACGCTTGCGTCGTCAGCGTATCCGACCCGGAGGCGATCAGGTATCCGACGGTGTGCACGAAGGGCCACCGGAAACACGACTTGCCGTTCGGCTTGATCGTCGCGGTGACCAGCTCTCGACCGGCGCCGTCACGGGCGCTGACCACGAGCGGGCGTTGCGTGGGGTTCTGGACCATGAGCATCGGCCCGCGGTAGGGCCAGTGCGCGTACCTCGTGGTCATCATGCACGCGGTGAGGCTCAACGCGAGGAGCGAAACGAGTACTCTCATAAAACACCGCCTGAGCTGGTGTGGCGGAACAGCGGACCCCAAATACTAACGCACAAACCGCGCCACCGGACCAAGGCTCGCTGTGCCGCCGTCGCCCGCGGCAGTGTGGTGAATCACTCGCGGGACTGATGAATCGTTGATACACCCCTCGCCTTGGGCGTCTTCACGTACCGGTCGAACCACTCGATCATCTCCGCGAGCGTGTGCAGCACCGATTCCCGCGCCACGTAGCCGTGCGCTTCGTTGGGCAGCATGACCAGGCGCGCCGTCCCACCGAGACCCTTGATCGCGGCGAACAAGCGTTCGGAATTGATCGGGAACGTACCGGAGTTGTTGTCCGCCTCGCCATGCGTCATCAGGATCGGCTCGTTGATGCTGTCGGCGTACACGAAGGGCGACATCCGCAGATAGATATCCCGCGCCTGCCAGAACGTGCGCTCCTCGTTCTGGAAGCCGAAGGGCGTGAGCGTGCGGTTGTACGCGCCGCTGCGCGCGATGCCGGCGCGGAACAGGTCGGAGTGGGCGAGCAGATTCGCCGTCATGAACGCGCCGTAACTGTGACCGCCGACGCCGATCCGGTCGGGATCGGCCACACCCGCGTCGACCACCGCCTTCACCGCGGCCCGAGCGTTCATCACGAGCTGGTCGACATAGTGGTTATTCGCCGTATCGCCGCCGATGATGGGCATCTTCGGGTCGTCGAAGACCGCATACCCCTGCGTCAAGAAGAAGAGGTGCGAGGGTCCGCGGATGATGTTGAAGCGGTTGGGAGCAGCCGACACCTGGCCTGCCGCCGTAGCCGACGCGAACTCCGTCGGGTACGCCCACATCACGACGGGGAGCTTGGTGCCGGGCGTATACCCGGGCGGCAGATAAAGCGTCCCCGACAACGGAACGCCGTCTTCACGGGTGTACGTCACGAGGCGCTTCTGGATGCCCGTCAGCTGTGGAGCGGGATCCTTGAACGCCGTGAGGGCGCGCAGCGTCGTGCCGTGGCGCACGAAGTAGTTCGGCGGCTCCGTCCGCGATTCGCGGCGCGTGACGAAGCTCTTGGCCGCGTCGTCGAGCAGCGCCACCACCGCCTCGTAATGGACGGTGTCGGCGCGCCAGATCCGCTCGATCTTCTTCGTCACGAGGTTCAGGCGGTCGAGGAAAGGACGGTCACCCTGCGGTGAGGCGCCGGTGCTGGTGAGGTAGATCCAGTCGCCATGGCGTTGTATCGCCAAATCACCGGTCGGCGTGGTCCGCGCGAGCGGGGACCCCGGGTCCGCGTAACGGTCCTCGGCACTCCGATCGAAGAGGAGGCGCGGGGCCACGCTGGGCTTCGTGGCGTCCACGATCCACGTCTTGATCCAACGGCGCTCACGGTCGTACTCCTCGAGCACCCCCGTGCCCTGCGCGTCCCACTGGATGCCGGCGTAGCGCTTATTGAGACGGGCCACCTCGGTCTGATCGGTGAAGGGCGCCGTCGACGTCACGACGCGGTCCTGATGCTCGACTCTGTTGCGCGGGTCGCCGCCGTCCAGGGCTTCGGCCCAGACGAGCGTGGCGGGGACGCCGGGGCGCCAATTCACGCCCCGGGGCCCAGGCCGAACGCCGCGGATCGGAATGCCCTCTCCGGTGGGCAGATGGGCCAACGTGCGCGTGACCTCACCGCTCAGGTTCCAAACTTCGATCTCCTGCGGGAAGAGACCGCCAGGGACGAGGTAGGAGTACGGACGCACAGTCCGCACCACGAGCACGTACTCGCCGCCGGGCGCCACGTCGACGCGCGCGAAGATCGCCGGGCGGCCGATGGGCGTACGCGCGCCGGTCGCCACGTCGACGAGAGCGAGCTGCTCGGTGAAGAAGTAGTCGAAGAGGCGCTCGTCCTGTGCGTTCTTCAGAAGGTCTTCGTAGGTTGGGGCCGGCGCGGCGCGACCGCGCGTTTCCTGTATCGTCGGGCCGACGGGCGTCTGGGGCGCCACCGGGGCAAGGCCGCGGCCCTCGGGGACGAACTCGCACAGCAGCTTGGTGCCTGCCGGCATCCACTGACATGGCGGACCGCTGGTGGCGTTCAGGCTCGCGGGCGTCAATGCGCGCGCCTGCCCTGTTGCCGCGTCGGCGACCCAGAGGGCAAGCCCCGAGTCACGCGTCTGCACGAACGCGATGCTGCGGCTGTCCGGCGACCAGCTCACGAACGACAGTGCGGCCGGGGCCGGCACCGCGATGCGCCGTTCCGTCCCATCCGATATCCGCTTGAGCACCAAGCCGGTGACCGCTCCGGGGAGCTGGGGTCCCGTCGTCCGCGGGTTGATGCGGGCGCCTGCCAGACGGAGCATCGGCTGCGCGAGCTCGGCAATCGTGGGCATGCTGCGCTGCTCGAGCAGCAGCAACCACTGGCGATCGGGAGACACGGTCGCGCCCGGAAGGGGAGGCGTGTCGAGGATGTCGACGATCACGCGCGGCGGCAGTTTGTACGGCTCCTGCGCGGACAGGCTGGCGCCGAGGAGGCAGGCGAACGTGACGGTGAAAACGCGGCGCATGATCAACCTCCAGTCGTTTCCCACAACTCGACGCGATTGCCTTCAGGATCCACGATCCATCCGAACTTTCCGAACTCCGACTCTTCTGTGCGAGCGTCCACCGTCACGCCTTCGGCGCGGAGCCGGGCGAGGATGCGGCCCAGGTCCGACACCCGGTAGTTGATCATGTAGCGCTGCTCGCCGGGCCCGAAGTAGTCCGAGTCGTGCTTGAAGACGGTCCACACGGTCTGTCCATCGCCGGCAAACATCGCGCCACCCCAATCCTGTACATCGACGCCCAAATGCTCGCGATACCACGCGAGCAGCCGGTCCTTGTTGCGGGCCTTGAAGAAGATGCCGCCGATGCCGATGACGCGATCGTCCACGAATCCTCCGCTATTTGAAGGGCACGATGAACCGCACGGTGACGCACTCGGCGGTCTGCGGACTCACGGTACACGAGCAGTCGCGACCGATCAGCCGCTTCACGCCCTGCAGCTCGGCATCGGCGATCCCGGCGACGTCGCGATACGTGACTTCGAGGGTCTGGCCATCGATCACGCGATAGCTGACGGGCCGCCCGTGCAGCCGGTGATGCGGGTCGATCCGCGCCAGCCCATCGGCGAGTCGCCGTTGCAGGTCATTGATGGTCTCACTCACGGGACGATCCCGCCAGGACGGCGGCGGCGTTGCGGCGCATTCCCGCCAGGCCGGGCCGCGCGAACGGCGTGTCGCCGTAGCGGCGCGCGAATCCGTCTTCGCTCATCGCGAGCAACGCTGCCAGATCGGGCGCCTGGACGTCGGCACGCGGCGCTAGCCCCGACTCGGTTGTCGCCTGCGCAAAGCTGACATTCCAGGGACAGACGTCCTGGCACACGTCACAACCGAACACCCACTCCCCTACGTCCCCGCGCTGCTGTGCGTTGAAATCTCCACGGTGCTCGATCGTGAGGTAAGAAATGCAGCGCCGGGCGTCGAGGACGTGAGGCTCGGGGAATGCGCCGGTGGGGCAGGCATCGAGGCAGCGGCGGCACGTACCGCAGCGGTCGGCGTCGAAGGGGAGGTCGGGCGCGAGGTCGGCGTCCGTCAGGACGACACCGATGAACGTGAACGAGCCGATCTCGGGATGGATGAGCATCATGTTCTTGCCGATCCAGCCGAGTCCGGCGCGTTGCGCCAACTCGCGCTCGGGAACGGGGCCGGCATCGACGTAGCAGCGCGTCGAGGCGCCGGGCATGAGTTCGCGGATCGCGGTGGCCAGCTGCTCGAGCCGCGCGCCGAGGACGTCGTGGTAGTCGGGGGACCAGGCGTACTGCGCGACGCCGTGCGTCGCCGTCTCGTGAAAGTAGTTCGTGAGCGTCACGACGGCCGCCCGAGCCTCGGGCATGATGCGCGCCGGATCCTTGCGCTTCTCGGCCTGTCGATGCAGGTACGTCATCGTGCCGGCGTACCCGGCTTCGAGCCAGCGCTCGAGCTCTCCCGCGTGTGCATTCGGCTCGAGCGTCGTGACGCCGACTGCATCGAACCCCAGCGCCGCCCCGCGACGCTTCACTTCCACGCTACTCATAACCCCATTGTCTCTCGACGCCAGCGCGCGAAGTTGACCACATCGGCGACCGGCGGGACCGCGTCCTCGTCTCCGTACGCAGTGAACATGCGCCAGCGCATGTACTCGCGCGGAGGCAGGGGCAAAAAGGGCGGGCGTCGCCACCAGTCGCGCGCGCGAAAACTCCACGCCAGTCTGAGGAGATCGACGGCGAGACGTGGGCGCACGATCGCCTGCAGCGACAAGCGCAGATACAGCGCGGACCAACTCGCGATAGTCTGGATTCCTTCTGTATATTCAGCGCTTATGACGCTCGCCGGCAGCCTCGCCGTGCACGGCCAGGCCCAGCATCCGCTCGCCCGTTACCGCAGCGAGTTCCCGATCTTCCGGGAGCGCATCTACCTGAACACCTGTTCGCTCGGCCCGCTGGGCGAGCGCACCCGCCGCAAAGTAGCCGAATTCCTGGACCTCTGGCAGAGCCGCGGCGCCTCCGCTTGGTACGACGTGTGGTGGGCCGCGCTGGGCGAATTGCGCGCCCGCTACGCGGCCGTCGTCGGCGCCGCGCCCGCGGAAATCGCCCTGGCGCCGAGCATCTCCGTGGCCGTGAGCACGGTGGCCGAAGCGCTCGATTACAGCAAGCGGCCCAAGGTCGTCGTCACATCGCTCGATTTCCCCACCGTGGCCTACCAGTGGCTCGCCAAGGAGCGGCGCGGCATCGAAGTCGTCGTGGTCGAGAGCCCCGACGGCGTGACGGTGCCGGTCGAGGCCATCGCGCGCGCGGTCGACGCTCGGACGGCACTCGTCGCGACGTCGCACGTGTACTTCACCAGCGGCGCCATCCAGGACATCCGCGCCGTGGCCGAGTTGGCGCACGCCCGAGGCGCCCTGTGCCTCGTGGACGCGTACCAGTCGGTCGGCCAGATCCCCGTGGATGCTCACGCCGCCGGCGTCGACTTCCTCACTGCGGGCGGTCTCAAGTGGCTCCTGGGCGGCACCGGGATCGTGTTTCTGTACGTGCGAGAGGAGCTGGCGCGGCGTCTCGAGCCCACGACGGCCGGCTGGTTCGGTCACCGGCAGCAATTCGCCTTCGATCCCCACGCGCTCGAATTCCACGACGATGCCCGCCGCTTCGAGCTGGGGACGCCGGCACTCGCCGCGATCTACTCGCAGCTCGGCGGCCTCGAGTACATCGAGGAGATCGGGGTCCCCAAGATCCGCGACGTGACGGCGGCGCTGACCGAAGATCTGATCGAGCGCGCGCGGGCCGCTGGATTCGCGCCAAAGGTGGCGGCGCAGGCGGCGCGACGCTCGGCGATCGTCATGCTGCCAATGTCCGACCCGGCGGCCGCCGTGCGGCATCTTGCCGAGGGGGGCGTGGTCGCCGATGCGCGTCCCGGCCACGTGCGCCTCTCGCCCTTCTTCTATAACATCCAGGACGACCATGTCACAGCGCTCGAGCGGCTCGCCACGCACCGCGGTCACTGAGGACGAACGGCTCCTCACGCCCCTCCCGCCGCCGCACCCGGCGGAGCGGCGCGCCAGCTTCACGAGCACCGATCCCTGGCGCGTGCTCCGCATCATGGGGGAGTTCGTCGAGGGCTTCGACACGCTCGCGGACGTGCGCAACGCCGTGTGCATATTCGGCTCGGCGCGCACGCCGGCGAACGACACGTACTACCAGCGGGGCGTCGAGACCGCGCGGCTCCTGGCCAAAGAAGGGTTTGCGATCATCACGGGGGGTGGCCCGGGGATCATGGAGGCCGCGAACCGCGGCGCACAGGAAGGCAACGGCCTCTCGATCGGGTGTAACATCGAGTTGCCGTTCGAGCAGGGCACGAACCCCTACGTACAGCGGTCGATCAATTTCCGTTACTTCTTTGTCCGCAAGACGATGTTCGTGAAGTACTCCACCGCCTTCGTGGTCTTCCCGGGCGGCTACGGCACGATGGACGAGTTGTTCGAGGCCTTGACCCTCGTGCAGACCGGAAAGGTGAAGCAGTTCCCGGTGGTGCTCTTCGGCCGCGCTTACTGGCAGGGCCTCGTGGACTGGCTGCGCGACCGCGTGGCCGCCGAGGGCAAGATCGCGACCGAGGACCTCCAACTGATTCGCGTCACCGACCAGCCCGACGAAGCGGTTCGCTGGATCGTCGACGCTCGTGAACGCCGCAGCCGCGCCCATCAAGCCATCGACCCCTAACTGCCGAGCCAATGACGAACGAGTTCCTGCGCGGACCGCGCATCAACCCGACGCCCATCACCGGCAAGGAAACCGTGGCCGAGCTGGTGGAGAACGCGTTTCTCGCCTATAACGCCGGCCGGCTCGCGGAAGGGTGTCGCCTCTTTGCCGAGCGGATGCTCGAGGACGACGTGACGGTCGGGATGAGCCTGACCGGCGCGATGACGCCGGCGGGTCTCGGCATGTCCACGATCATCCCGCTCATCGAGGCCGGCTTTCTCGACTGGATCGTCTCCACAGGCGCGAATCTCTATCACGACGCGCATTTCGGCCTCGGGATGGCGATGCACAAGGGGACGCCCTTCGCCGACGACGTGGTGCTGCGCGAGGAGGGTGTCGTCCGCATCTACGACATCTTCTTCCATTACGACGTGCTGCTCTCGACCGACCGCTTCATTCGCGAAGTCTCGGCGCGTCCCGAGTTCCAGCGTCCCATGAGCACGGCGGAGTACCACTACCTGCTGGGCGGGTACATCGTCGAGCGCGAGAAAGCGCTCGGCATCTCACGCAAATCGGTGCTCGGTGTCGCGCACACGTGCGACGTGCCCATCTACACGTCCTCGCCGGGCGACTCATCCATCGGCATGAACGTGGCCGAGCAGGCGCTGAGCGGCAGCCAGCTGCGCTTCGATGTCAGCGCCGACGTGAACGAGAGCTCGGCGATCGTGTTCGGGGCGAAGACGCACGGCGGCAAGAGCGGTGTGTTGATCATCGGCGGCGGCAGTCCCAAGAACTTCGTGCTGCAAACGGAGCCCCAGATTCAGGAAGTCCTGGGGATCAGCGAGAAGGGGCACGACTATTACCTGCAGCTCACCGATGCGCGTCCCGACACCGGCGGTCTTTCCGGGGCGACGCCTTCGGAAGCGGTGAGCTGGGGGAAAGTGGATCCCGACAAGCTGCCGGACACCGTCGTCTGTTATCTCGACAACACCGTCGCTTTCCCGATCCTCGCGTCGTACGCCCTCGCCCGGCGCCAGCCGCGGAACCTGCGGCGCCTGTACCAGCAGCGGGGCGAGCTGATGCGCGCGTTGACCGAGTCGTATCTCGAGGCGAAGGCCGATCGCGACGCCCGCGCGGAGGCAGCAACTGGCGGGCGCGCCTCCTAACGGCGAAGGCTCGGCGGCGGGGTCCAGGACGTACGCGGCGTACGTCCTGGGTCTCCTGACGCTGATCAACTTCCTCAACTACCTCGACCGCAACGTCGTGTTTGCGGTCTTCGAGCCGATCAAGCAGGACCTGCACCTCACCGACGTGCAGCTCGGATGGCTCGGCACGGCCTACATCATCGTCCTGTCGCTCGCCGCCCTGCCGCTCGGCGTCATCGGGGACCTGCGGTCACGCCGCAGCGTCATCACCTGGGGCGTGGCGATCTGGAGCGTCGCGACGGCCCTCGGCGGCGTGGCGCGGCGGTTCTGGGAGCTGTTCGCGTGCCGCGCGCTCGTCGGCGTGGGCGAGGCCGGCTACGGGCCCGCGTCGCAGGCGATCATCGCCCAATACTACAAAGGCCGGCGGCGGGCCTTCGCCATGGGCATCTACTCCGTGGGGATGGCGCTGGGCGGCGTACTCGGCATCTGGGTCGGCGGCGTCATCGCGGAGCGGTACGGCTGGCGCTGGGCATTCATCGTCATGGGCGTGCCCGGGATCGTGCTCGCACTGCTGGCCTCGCGCCTCCGCGAGCTCGACCGCCGGCCCCCGCCGCCGGTGGCCGACGCGCTGCGCTTGTGGTGGAAGCGCGGCGTCCGCGGCGTGATCCGCTACGTGTTGCCGCTCGCCATTTGGGCCGGCGTGGGAGCGCTGCTCGCGGGCGTACTCGCCCTGATCCAGGGGATTCCATCCGAGGTGGACGCCGCGGTGTTCGGCGTCTGTATCAGCGCCGGGGTCGCCTGGACGGTGTGGCGACTCGTGCCCGCCGCCGTGCGCCGCACCACCGAGGCCGGTGAGGTCGCCGCCGGCGCGCTCGGGGAGTTTCAGCATGCCGCCGCGCTGGTGCTGCGCACGCCGACATTGATCTGGATCTTCCTGGGCGGCGCGATGGTGACGTTCGGCGCCAACGGGCTCATCGCCTGGGCGGCCGCCTTCATGCAGCGGCAGCACGGCATCTCGGTCGCTCAGGTGGGAGCGCAGTTCGGCGTGTGGGGACTCGCCGGCGGCGTGCTGGGGGCGCTCTTCGGCGGCCGCGTCGCCGACCGGCTGCAGCAGCACTGGAAAGGGGGTCGCGTGCTCGCGTCCGGCGCGGGGTTCGTGCTCGGCGGCCCGGTGTGCGTCGCGCTGATCATGGTGGATGACCTGCGCTGGTTCGCGCCCTTGGTGATGGCCACCTACTTCCTCTATACCTGGTACAATGGCCCCCTCGCGGCCGTGATCCTCGACGTCGTGCCGCCGGCCGTGCAAGCGTCGGTGCTCGGCGCGTTCGTGTTGTTCTCGCACCTCGCGGGCGACGCCCTGGCGCCACCGCTCATCGGGTATCTCTCCGACAAGACCGGGAGCCTGCGCACGGCGATGTTGCTGCTTCCGGCTGTGGCCGTGCTCGGGGGCGCGGTGATCCTCATCGCGCTGCGAACCGTGGGTCGGGACATGGGACGGGTACGCGCATGAAGATCGCCGTCGTGTTCGACTCCCTGCATCCCGAGTGGACCGACGAGGACTACAAGCGCGACATCGAGGCGAAAGTCGAGGAAGCGGAGTACGACGTCGCGCGCGCACTCCTCGCCAACGGGCACGACGTGACGATGGTGGGGATCGGGACCGAGCTTGGCCCGCTGCTCGAGCGACTCAACGCAGTCGGACCGAAAGTGGTCTTCAACGGCTGCGAGGCCTTCCGCGGCAACGCGCGTCATGAGTACGCGGTGGCGGCGGTGCTCGAGATGCACGGATACGTGCACACCGGCTCGCCGCCCACCGCGCTGCTCGTCGCGCGCAACAAGTCGCTCACCAAGAAAGTCCTGGCCTATCACGGCATCCGCGTGCCGGCGTTCGCCGAGTTTCATCCCGGTGACGAGTTGGTGCGACCGTCCGAGCTGCGCTTCCCGCTCATCGTGAAGCCGCTGCTCGAGGACGCGTCAGTGGGCATCGCCCAGGCGTCGGTGGTGGAAAACGACGAGTCCCTCGCCGAGCGTGTGCACTTCATTCACGAGAAGTTCACGCAGGCCGCCATCGTGGAGGAGCTCGTCGAAGGGCGCGAGCTGTACGCCGGCCTGATCGGCAACGACAAGGTCGAGGTGCTTCCCCTCGTCGAACTCACGTTTGGTGAGCCCGAGACGGGCGAGCACCGCATCGCGACGTACAAGGCCAAGTGGGACGAGGAGTATCGCAAGCGGAAAAAGATCCGGAACGTCTTCGCCAAGGGCTTGCCCGAGCCGCTCACGGCGAAGATCAGCGACATTTGTACTACCGCGTTCCACGCCCTCTGGCTGCAGGACTACGGGCGCGTGGATCTCCGGCTGGCGCATGACGACGAGGTGTACGTGCTCGAGGTGAACCCCAACCCCTTCCTCGCGGCGGAGAACGAGATGGCCGACGCTGCCGAGAAAGCCGGCATGAAGTACAACGAGTTCATCCAGCGGATCGTGGAGGAGGCTGTGGCTCGTGGCCGCCGCTAGGGGTCGTCGCGAGGTCCCGACGCCCGAGCTGCGCTGCCCGACGTGCAAGGCGGAGCTCGAGCGCTTCTGGTCCTACTGCTCCGACTGCGGGCGCCACCTCGACTGGCGCGACACGCAGAAGGTGACGGGGGCGGAGTGTTACTACTGCGGCTGGATCGTGTCGGACGCGTTCTCGTCGTGTCCCTGGTGCGGCCGGGACATCGAAGACCTGCACTCGAGCCCGGAGCCCCTCAAGGCCCCCAAGGGATTCAAGTACGACCGGCGCTGCCGCTGGGGATGTGGCGGCGGCGTGATGTACCCGATGCGCTACTGCCCGTGGTGCGGGCGATCGGAGAAATGGCGCTACGAGTCCTTTCAGAACGTCTGCCCGCACTGCACGAAGGGCGTGGACGACTGGATGAACACGTGTCCCTGGTGCGGCGAGGACTCGACGGGCCGAGATCTCATCGCGCGGGCGCTACGGCGGGTGCGCCGGCTGCTCGTCGTGTCGCGGATCAAAGGCTGGGATTATCGGGTGCTGCTGCGCCCCGGCGTGTCCGGCGTGACGCACCGCTCGCCCAAGGTCATCGAGGTCGAGGCCCGGTACGTGACGGGGAAGCGGTTCCGCGACGAGATCTCCTGGAACATGCTGACCGGCCTGATCCTGCACGAGCTCGGTCACTCGTTCCTGTTCCACAACTGGGCGTTCACGCGTACCGCGCGATTCCGCCGCGCGTTCGGCGAAGTGCGCAAGGCGTACCGCGTCGCGGACTCGAAGTGGGTGGACTTCGAGATGCGCGGCGTCACGACGACGTTCCCCAACTACGTCACGGCGTACGCCGCGACCCATCCACAGGAAGACTTCGCGGAGACCTTCCGGTACTACGTCACGCGCCGCGGACGCCTGCGCGAGCTGTTCTCGGAATTCGGGCGGAAGCGGAAGGGCGTGCCGGTCTTCGAAAAATTTCTGGTGCTGGGTGATTTCGTGCGGACCCTCAGGGGGTGGCGCTAGACGCGCCACCCCCCTTCGGTGTGGACCTCAGTACAGCGTCACGTTGATTCCGAACAACAACTGGAACGTAGACCCGTCGTGGAACAGGAAGCGACCTTCGACATACGGGTGCGTCCGGCCGTACCGCGTTTCGAATCCTCCGAACAAGTCGGGACCTGCGTCGGAGCCGCCGCCGCTCAGGACGTTGAGGCCGCCGCCAAAGTAGAGCGGCGTGCCCGGCGTCCGGAACTTGAGGTCGATGTTCCAGCCAACCAGCGACCCCGCGTCGACCAGGTAGTAGTCAAACGAGGGATACAACTCGATCCCGGGCGACAGTGGCATGTGGAGCTGCGCGCCAATGAGCCCTTCTTTGAAATCGAAGTTGTAGCCGCCGTGCAGGCCAAAATGCGAGCGCTGCGCCGCGGCGCGGTTGACGCCTGCCGCGCACAGCAGCAGCACGACCGCCGTCAGGATACGTCGAATCATTGTCCGATCCTCCGGTTGCGGTGCGTTCGTGTGTACCCCGCCCGCAACCGGAGTTCTCGGGCATCCTGCGCTGCGACCCGCGTGCCCGTGATTCAGGTCACGCGATGCGCAGGCGCATCACCCCGCGAAGCAGTAGGCGCAGCCTTTTTCCTGCGTGCGACTCACCGCCAACACGCCCGACGGTACGACCTGGCAGCCGGGGATGAGGCCGGCGACCCAGTCGGCCTTCACCGTCGCGGCATCCACTCCCATCTTCTGCGCGACCGCGCCGCTATAAATCGTCAGCGCGACGTTGCACACGCCGAACATCACGCCCTTGGCGAGCAGCTGCTCGACGCCGGTCCCGGGCAGCGGCAACGGCAGCTGCTTCGCGAAAACGTTGCGCGTCGCGGGAGCGTCGCCGTCCTTCAGGTCGAATACCTGGCCCAGATTGTATTTCGCCCACACCGCGTCCACCATCGCCAGCGGGATCGACGCATGGCGCAGGATCACGACGCCGGAATTCTGCGCGTCGGTCGTGCCGTAGTTGTCGTTGTTCGTGTTGAGCCAAACGCGCGGCCAGACGACGGGCATGCCGCCGTTCACCTCGGGCGCGTCGAACACCATCTTGTGCCTGCCCGTGATGCGGTTGAGCCACGCTTCGAACGCGGGGTCCGCAGCGGCGCTCCCCAGAGAGTTCCGGCGCGGGGCGGCCTCGGCCTCAGCGCGCAGCGGCGTCAGACTCGCGAGGCCGGTGGCCGCAGCCGCCGCCAGAGTGCCGAGGAATCCACGGCGGTGGGTCTTGATCTGCTCGATGCTGAACATCAGGGTAACCTCCTGTAAGTGAACTAACGGGGCTTCTTCTGCTGAGCCGCGCGCGTAGGATACGCCACGTCGGGCGGGGGATCACCGTTGGGCCAATCGTTTTCCTTGCCGCGGTAGTCGGGACGCGGACGCGCGCTCACGTACGCGGCGACGTCGAACGCTTGCTGATCGGTCAGCGTCCCGGGTTGATCGAATGGCATGTTGCGCCGGATGAACTCGGCCGCGGTCCGCACGCGCGCCATCCCGGCACCGACGTTGTACGACTGCGGGCCCCACACCGGCGGCGCGCCGATCGACCCTTGGCCGTCGGGCCCATGACAACCGACGCACGTCGTCGCGAAAAGCTGCCGACCCGCCGCCGTGTCCGCCTTGAGAGCGGCCCACTGCTGTAAGCGAGCGCCCGGCTGTGGGGGCCCGACGGGCGTGCCGCGTGAGAGAAACGCCAGGTAGGTGACGATGTCGGCCATGTCGCGGCTCGCCAGGTCGAGCGCCGCGCCGTTCATGCTGCGACGGAAGCAGTCGTTCACCCGGTACTCGATCGTCTCGATCGCACCGCTGCGCGCTCGATACTGCGGGTAGCGGGCGAACACCCCGACCCACGAGCCGGTCTCCCGCCGGCCTTCATCTAAATGACAGCTGACGCAGCGTAGCTGATTCCCGACTTGCGTCGGCAGGCTGTCCCGCGTCGCCATCAGCAGCGCGCGTCCGCGACGAACGGCATCGCCGTACGCACCCTCCGGAATGACGGCGGCCTCTGCGGCGGCTGGGAGTGCCGGGACCTTCGCAGGCTCCTGCCGGCAGGCCAGGAGGCTCGCAACGAGCGACACAACGGGTAGGGTCGGGAGTTTGCTGCGACGGGGGCTGGGGCTCACCAAGCCAGAAAATACCGGCATTCCCGGGGGCGGCAACCATTCCCCTGGCCTGGTCATCCAATCAGTTGGCGTCTCATCAGTTGCCCACACCCTTCCCGTCGAGGTCGTTATGAGTATTCCACTTCTAATCGTCGCGTCGCTCGCGTTCCAGGGCCCTACCCGCCTCGATTCCGCGGAGGTGGCCCGCGTCCTCGGGTTGCTGAAGGCCAGCGACTCCGTCGTGTGCGACCTCGCGGGGCAGTCGCTCAACAACTACGGCGGTTTCTGGGTGCGCGACTTCTCCTACACGTCCATGCCGATGCCGCGGCCCACGCCGACTCCGATGCCGATGCCGGGAGGCGGGGGCGGGATAGCCGGCGTCATGAGCGGCGTGATGCACGGGGATCTCGATCACAAGCGCCGCATCGACACTCCCACCCTCGGCGCCTTCCGCGCCGTGTTGCGGGATGACAACCGCTGCATCCGCAACATCGCTGCCCGCGTCTTGGGCAATAACGGACCGGCGGGGACGTACGAGTTGTTCATTGGACTGCTGCGCGACTCGAAGCCTGGCTTACGGGAAACGGGGGCCATCGGGCTCGGCGAGCTGGAGGATTCGCGCGCCATCGGGCCTTTGGGCGACGCGCTCAATGACGCCGACGTGACCGTGCGTGCCCGCGCGGCGTGGGCGCTCGGCGAAATCGAAGAAGCTGCCGCGATCGAGCCCTTGACCCGTGCGCTCAAAGACCGCGCGCCCGAAGTGCGTCGCGTGGCGGCGTGGGGACTCGGCCAGATCGAAAACGCGCGTGCCGTCGGTCCGTTAGGCGAGGCCTTGAGTGACGCTTCGCTCGACGTGCGACTGACGGCCGTGTGGGCGCTGGGAGAGATCGAAGACGAATCCGCGGTCCCGTTGCTCACGACCGCGACGAAGGATCGCGAGCCCAAGGTTCGTCAGGCGGCGGCATGGGCGCTCGGCGAGATCGAAAGCTCACAGGGCATTGCGGTGCTGGGGCCGCTGGTGCGCGACCCCGTCATCGAAGTCCGGAAGTCTGCCATCTGGGCGCTTGGGGAGATCGAGTCCGGGAGCGGTGTGACGGCAGTCGCCGCCGGACTGAAGGACGACGATGTCGATGTACGCGTGTTGTCGGCGTGGGCGCTGGGGGAAATCGAAGACGCGAGTGCGGTGGAGCCGCTTGTGGCGGCGCTCAAGGATGCCGACATCGACGTGCGCGTGGCGGCCGCGTGGGCCCTCGGTCAGATCGAAAGCCCGCTCGCGCTGGACGCGCTGAAAGCCGCTCAGACCGACGCGTCGGGCGCCGTGCGCCGTGCCGCGAGCTGGGCCCTGCGGCAGATCGATGACGACGACGATCCGCGGGTCCGCGTGCGCGTGCGGCCACGCGTCAGGATCAAATCGTAACCTCGCGGCTGCCGCGCCCGATTTCGGCGCGGAACGCCCGGGCGCGTTCCACCAACTTGAAGTAGTCCACCAGCTCCTCGGCCTCGCGGATTTCATCCCAGCCGAGGAGCTTTTTCATCCGCTGCGCGACTGGCGCCGCCACCGCGGTTCCCTGCTGATCGATCTCGTAGAACAGGTGCAGGCGCCGCACCAACACGTCCTGCACGCGGAGCGCCATTTCGCGTTCGACGGCGTGCGCGACCTCCGCCCAGATCTCCGGCCGGCCCAGTGCCACGTGCTCGCCCAGTGATCGATCGCGATCCACGAGGTTCAACACGGCCGCCATTTCACTGCCGTAGCTCGCGACGAGATGGCGTGCCGTCGTGTCCGAGACGCCCCGCGCCCGCGCCGTCTCGCGCAAGACGTCGAGCTCCGCGGCCTCGCCGCCCGGCAGCGGGAGCCGATCGGTGGGGGGCCGCGGGGCGATGGGGCGACCGTCCAGCTCGTGCAGGCGTGCCGCGACCCGATCGACGACATCCCGTGCCATCACGCGATACGTGGTGAGTTTGCCCCCCGCGATGCTGATCAAGCCCTGCGTGCTCTCGACGACGCGGTGCTCGCGCGAAACCTCGGACGGCGCCGCCGTTGACGTGCCCCTCTCCGGGCCCAGCAGGGGCCGCAATCCGACCCACACCGACACGACGTCGTTCGGGCTCAGGTGCGCTTCTGGAAACGCCGCGTTCGCCGAACGCAGCAGATAGGTGACGTCCGCAGCCGTGACGCGCACGGCGTCGGGCGATGCATCGGCGTCGGTATCAGTCGTGCCGATGTACGACAGCTCGCCCCACGGCAACACGAACATCACGCGGCCGTCGATCGGCGAGAACAGCGTGATGGCGCGCTCGTTGCCGATGCGCCGCCGCGGCACCGCGATGTGGGCTCCTTTGGTCGGCCGCAGCAACGGCCGCGCCTCGGGGTCGTCCATGCGTCGCAGTGCATCGACCCAGGGACCGCCGGCGTTCACGACGACGAGCGCGCGGACGGTGCGCGTCTCGCCGCTCAACACGTCGCGCACGGCCGCGCCCCGCACCCGGCCGTCGGGCGTGAGCAGGCTCGTGACTTCTGCGTAATTCGCGATCAGGGCGCCGGCGCGGGCGGCGCTGCGCGCCGTCGCCAGCACGAGGCGCGCGTCGTCGGTCTGGGCGTCCCAGTACAGGGCCGCGCCCGTGAGCCCGCGATCCTTGAGCGCCGGCTCGGCGCGGCGCACTTGCTTGGCGCTGAGCCAGCGGTGCGTCTTCACGTTGCGGAACGCCGCGAGCAAGTCGTAGAGCCACATGCCGGCGCGCAGTTTCCACCCGGGGACGCGCGAACCACGATAGACGGGGAACACGAACGGGAGGGGCCGCACGAGATGCGGCGCGATACGCAGCAACACGCGCCGCTCCCGGCTCGCCTCGAACACGAGCCGAAAGTCGCGCTGCTCGAGATAGCGGATGCCCCCGTGAATCAGGCGCGAAGAGTGCGACGACGTGCCGGAGCCGAAGTCTCCCTTTTCCACGAGCGCGACCCGAAAGCCGCGCAACGCCGCGTCGCGCGCGATGCCGGCGCCCGTGATCCCGCCGCCGATCACGAGAACGTCGACCGGTTCCGCCGCCATCGACGACAATGCGGCGGCGCGCGTCTGATGGGAGAACGGTGTCTCCGCGGCCAACTCCCCTCCACTTACGAGCGGTGGTAGGTTTCGAGCCTGCAACGAGAGGGGTCAATCTAATGCCGGTTGGGAACGGGCGGCGCGTCGCGGTGATCGCTGGGTGCCGCACGCCGTTCTGTAAAGCGGGGACAGCGCTCAAGGACGCGCGCGCCGTAGACCTCGCGCGCCACGCGGCGCGCGAGCTGATCGAGCGTACGAATCTCGATGGCGCCGACGTGGACGAGGTCATCTTCGGCCAGGTCGTGCCATCGGCCCTCGTGCCCAACGTCGGGCGCGAGGTGAGCCTGCTGCCGCAGCTCCCCAAGGAGATTCCCGCCTATTCCGTGAACCGCGCCTGCGCGTCCGCCACGCAGGCGATCGCGAATGGCCACGATCAAATCGCCCTCGGGCACGACGACGTGGTGATCGCCGGCGGCGCCGAGGCCCTCTCCGACATCCCGATCCTCGCCTCCCGCCGTCTCGCCGACATTCTCGTTGAGGCGAGCAAGGCGAAGTCGCTCGGCGGGCGGGTGCGCACGTTCCTGAAGATCCGGCCGCGCGACCTCATTCCCGTCGCCCCCGCGATCGCCGAACCATCGACCGGGGAATCGATGGGCCAGTCGGCCGAAAAAATGGCCAAGGAGAACGCCATCACGCGCGAAGCGCAGGACCGGTGGGCCCTGCGGAGTCACCAGCTCGCCGCTAAGGGGACCACCGACGGGCGCCTGACGGCGGAGATCGCTCCCTGGTTCCCCGCGCGGCCCGGCGACCCGGTGGTCGCGCAGGACAACGGCATCCGCACCGACTCGACGCTCGAGCAGATGGCCAAGCTCAAGCCGGTGTTCGATCGCAAGTACGGCAGCGTGACGGCTGCCAACTCCTCCCCGCTCACCGATGGCGCCTCGGCAGTCCTGTTGATGAGCGACGAGGCGGCCCGGGCGCGGGGATACGAACCCCTGGCCTACATCCGCTCGTACGCCGTCGCGGCCGTCGACCCGGGGTGGCAGCTGCTCCAGGCTCCGGTGTGGGCCGTGCCCTTGGCGCTCGAGCGGGCCGGCATTTCGTGGAAAGAGCTCGGCCTCATCGAGATCCACGAGGCGTTCGCCGCCCAGGTGCTCTCGAATCTCCAGGGGTTCGCGCAAAAGGGCTGGGAGATCAACGAGGACATCATCAACGTGATGGGCGGTTCGATTGCGATCGGCCATCCGTTCGGGGCGACCGGTGGACGCGTCGTCACGACCCTCGCGAACGAAATGCGCCGCCGCGACGTGCAGTTCGGTCTCGTCTCCGTGTGCGCTCAGGGCGGGATGGCATTCGCCATGGTTCTGGAGCGCCGCTGATGCCGAGCCCGTCGCGGAGCGCGCCGGCGCTCACCTGGGAAGTCCAGGACGGCATCGCCGTCGTCGTCCTCGACTGCACAGACCAGCCCGTCAACACGATCTCGCGCGCCGTGAAGGACGAGTTCCGCGCCTGCTTCGAGACGTTGGCGAACGATGCGAGCGTCCACGCCGTGGCGTTCCTCTCGGGCAAGCCGGAGAACTTCATCGCCGGCGCCGACATCGAGGAGTTCGTCAAGCTGACGTCGGCCGCCGAAGCGGAGCGCCTGTCGGCCGATGGCCAGGATATGCTCGATCAGGTGGCGCGCTTTCCGAAGCCCGTCGCCGCGGGCATCCAGGGCGCGTGCCTCGGTGGCGGGTTCGAGTTCGCGCTGGCGTGCCGTTACCGCGTCGCGAGCAATCATCCCAAGACGCAGATCGGCCTTCCCGAAATCCAGCTCGGCATCCTCCCGGGCGCCGGCGGCTGCCAGCGGCTCCCGCGGCTCGTGGGGGCCCGCGCCGCGCTCGACATGATCCTCGCCGGGAAGGCGGAGCGTGCCGAGAAGGCCTTCCGCCTCGGCATGGTGGATGAGCTCGTGCCACCGCCGATTCTCCGCTCCATCACGATCGCCGCGGCACGGCGCATGGCCGGCGGATGGCGTCCCAAACGCCGCCGCCCCGGCGGCTTCATCGGTTGGCTGCTCGATGGGAACCCCCTCGGCCGGATGCTGGTCTACCGGGCCGCGCGCAAACAGCTGGAGGACAAAACCGGGGGCAACTATCCGGCGCCGTTCGCGGCACTCGAGGCGGTCGAGTACGGCCTGCGCCACGGCATGTCCGAAGGCTTCAAGCGCGAAGCCCAGCTCTTCGGCCAGCTCGCGGTGACCGACGTCTCTCGCAAGCTCGTCCAGATCTTCTTCGCGACGAACGCGCTCAAGAAGGACAGGGGCGTCGACGGCGCGCCGGCCCCTGTTGCCGTCCAGCGCCTCGGCATCGTGGGCTCGGGCTTCATGGGGTCGGGGATCGCCGGCACCGCCGTCGCGCAGGCGACCGTCGACGTGCGGATGAAGGACTCCGACTTGGCGCGTGTGGCTGGCGGACTGCGGGCCGCGCGCGAGATCCTGGACGACCGCCTGAAACGGCGCCGCATCGCGAAGTACGAGCACGCGCGCCTCGTGGCGCTCTTGTCGGGTGGCGACAGCTACGCCGGCTTCTGGCGCGCCGAGCTGACGATCGAAGCCGTGTTCGAGGAGATCGGCGTCAAGCAGCAGGTGCTGCGCGAGTTCGAGGCGGCGGCTCCCGACGGAGCCGTCTTCGCGTCCAACACATCGACGATCCCCATCACGAGCATCGCCGAGGCCGCGCGCGTTCCGGAGCGAGTCATCGGCATGCACTTCTTCTCGCCGGTGGCGAAGATGCCGTTGCTCGAAGTGATTCCGGGAGAGCGCACCGCGCCTGGGGTCGTGAGCACCGCGGTAGGATTTGGACGACGCATGGGGAAGACCGTCATCGTCGTGAAGGACAGCCCCGGGTTCTGGGTGAATCGGATCCTCGCTCCCTACGCGAACGAGATCGGCCATCTCATGGCCGAGGGGGCCTCGATCGAAACAATCGACGGCATGGCGGTGCGGTTCGGATTCCCGGTCGGGCCGGTGACGCTGCTCGATGAAGTCGGCCTCGACGTCGCCGAGAAAGTCGCGCACGTCATGCTCGCCGCGTACGGCGACCGGCTGCAACCCACGGCCGGAGTGGCGGCCCTCGTGAAAGCGGGGCGGCTCGGTCGCAAGTCGGGTCGCGGGTTCTACGAGTACTCGGGCGGCAAGAAGCGCGGCGTCGATTCCAGCGCCTACGAGCTGCTCGGCGTCCATCCGAACGGCGGCCCGCGCCCGGCCGACGTCCTGCAGCGGCTCGTGCTGGGCATCCTGAACGAAGCGGCGCGCGCGGTCGGCGAGGGCGTCGTGCGCAGCCCGCGCGACGGCGACATCGGCGCCATCTTCGGGTTCGGATTCCCGCCTTTCCGCGGCGGCCCGCTGCGCCACGCCGACGACCTGGGTGCCGCCCGGCTCGTCGCCGACTTGGAGCGTCTGGCGGAACGACTCGGCCCGCGCTTCGCGCCCTGCGAAGTGTTGCAGGATCTCGCCCGCCGTGACGGGAAGTTCTATCCCTGATGCTGCGTGCCAGTCTGCTGTGGCTCAGCGAGCAGCCGCAGATCTTCCGTTTCGTCCGCCGCAATGGACTGGCGCGCCGGTTCGCCTCGCGCTTCGTCGCCGGCGAAACCGTCGAATCGGCGGTCGTCGCCCTGCGAGACCTGAACGCGGCGCACCTGTCGGCGAGCCTCGACCTGCTCGGCGAATCGGTGCTGCACGCCGAGGAGGCGGTCCACGCGCGCGACACCTACCTGGAGACGCTCGACCGCATCAAAGCCGCAGGGGCTAATGCCAATGTGTCCGTCAAGCTCACGCAGATGGGGCTCGACATCGACGAGGCGCTGTGCGTCGCGAACATGCGCGCGATCATCGGCAAGGCCAAGGCGCACGGATCATTCGTGCGCATCGACATGGAGCAGTCGAGCTACACCGAGAAGACGCTGCAGCTCTTCAGGGACACGTTCTTTCCCGAATTCGGCGGCACGGTGGGCGTCGTGTTGCAGTCGTATCTGCGGCGCACGGCACAAGACGTAGAAGAGATGATCAAACTTCGCACGCGAGTGCGGCTCTGTAAGGGCGCGTACAAGGAACCTGAGAGCGTCGCGTTCCCCGCGAAGCGCGATGTGGACGACAACTACGTCGCGTGCATGGAGCGACTCCTCGAACACGGCCACTCCCCTGGCATCGCCACGCACGACGAGAGAATCATCGCGCGCGCCAAGGCGTTCACCAAGGGCAAGGGCATCGCGCCGGAGCGCTATGAGTTTCAGATGTTGTACGGCGTGCGGCGCGACCTGCAGCAGGCGCTGCGTCGCGAGGGCTACAACGTGCGGGTGTACGTGCCCTTCGGCACGCACTGGTACCCGTACCTGATGCGGCGTCTGGCCGAGCGGCCCGCCAACATCGTCTTCATCGTCGGGAACGTCGTGAAGGAGTCTCTACGGCGGAAGTAATCGACGACACCACGCTCGGCGGCTATCAGAGCGTTCACCAGCGCCCGCCCGCCTTCGGCGGCGCCGACGGTCAACCGTACTCTGTTTCCGCGTGGGCGGACGATGAGCCGGACGCCGCCGGTCGCTATGGCGCCGCATTGCTCTTCATTCGTTGGGGAGAGGGCGAACGCCCGGTCGGGCACGTCGAGACCGATTACCTCGCCTTCGGTCCGACACCCGAGGCGGCGCTCGCACCGGTGCTGGCCCTCACGCTGCGCGAGGTGAAAGAACACCTCGATCGCTGCGTCGCGCAGGGGCGGCCATGACCACCGGCGTTGTGCTAGTGCGCGAGGGCGGTGTGTACCGCGTCCACACCGAAGCTGGCGAGATCACCGCGGCGCTGCGGGGCAAGCTCAAGCACCGCGACGACGATCGCGTCGTACCTGGCGACATCGTGGAGCTCGACGCCGAAGGCTCAATCACCGGCATCCAGCCCCGACGCTCCGTGCTGGCGCGACGCGCCGCGCAGGGCGGGAGCGGCGGCGGCGCGCGACGCTCGCAGCCGGTGGCCGCCAACGTCGATCAGGTGGTTGTCGTCGCCTCCGCCGCCGATCCCGAGCCGAGCCCCCGCAAGGTCGATCGTTTCCTCGTGATCGCCGAGGCCAACAGTCTTCCGGTGGTCCTCGTCGTCAACAAGGTGGAGCTCGATCGCGATGCCGCCGCTGCGCTGGCTCGGCGCTACGCCGCCGCGAATTACCAGGTCCTGCCGACTTCGGTGAAAGCGGAGGAAGGTCTCCAGGCGCTGCGGGACCTGCTGAATGGCCGGCAATCGGTGTTCACGGGCATGTCGGGAGTCGGCAAGTCGAGCCTGCTGAACGCCCTGCAACCGGGGCTCAAGCTTCGGGTCGGCGCGATCAGCGAGAAGTGGCGCAAGGGAAAGCATACGACCACGGCGGCCGAGTTGGTGCCGCTAGAGGGTTTGGGGTACGTGGTGGACACACCTGGTTTGCGCGAAGTCGCGACGTGGGGCATCGAGCCCGACGCCCTCGGCGCCTGCTTTCCGGATTTCCGGCCCTATCTCGACCAGTGCCGCTTCGACAATTGCCGCCACCTGGCCGAGCCCGGGTGCGCCGTGAGGGCGGCGGCGGCGGCGGCGGCCTTCGACGCGGACCGGCTCGTCTCGTACGAGCGGATCTACGAAGAGATCAGCGCGCCTTCTTGGTCCAGCGGCCGGCGTCGCGGGCGGTGACCTTCTTCATCATCTGTGCGAATGCGTCGTCGAGGTCGATCTGTTGAGAGTTAGCGATGCAGATGACTACGAACAGGATGTCGGCCAGCTCCATCGAGATCGAGCCGGGCGGCTCGTCGGCCTTCTTGGTCTTGGGGCCGAATTGGTGATTGACCTCCCGCGCCAGCTCGCCAACTTCCTCCGCGAGCCGCGCGATGTTCGCGAGGGGTGGGAAGTAGCCCTCTTCGAACTGTCCGACCCAGCGGTCGACGGTGTTTTGCGGTTCGCGAAAGCTCACGAGGACTCCAGATGAAAGAGCTGGTGGTGCCGTTCCGCGGAGAGCGATACCGCGAGACCGGCGGAGGGCGGGGGAGGCTCAGTCGCCTGATTGCGCCACCCTACGACGTCATCGATGCGGCGGCGCGCGCGCGGTTCGCGGCGCTCGACGAACACAATATCGTCCACTTGATGCTGCCGGAAGCGTCCAGGGGAGATCGCTACGGCTGGGCCGCAGAGCAGCTCGCCCAGTGGCGCAAGAGCGGCGCGCTGGTGCGCGATGCTGAACCGGCCGTCTACGTCATGGCGCAAGGCGCGCGGCTCGGCGTGTTCGTTGCGCTGTCCGCCGAGGGGTACGAGGCGCGCCGCGTGCGGCCCCACGAGAAGACGCATGCGGGACCCAAGGCCGATCGGCTGGCGCTCATGCGGACCACGCGCACGAACCTCGAGTCGATCTTCCTGCTCGCCCCCGATCGCGATCGCGTGCTGGAGCATGCATTGGCGGAGGTTGGCAAACGCGCTCCGGAGGCGACCGCGGAGCTCGAAGGCGTGCAGATCCGGTTCTGGGCGGTGCGCGGCGGAGCGCTGTCCCGTTTCCCGCTTCCCGATGCGCCGTTGTACATCGCGGACGGCCACCATCGCTACGAGACCGCGTCTGCCTACTCGCGTGAGAACCCCGCCGCGGATCGCGTCCTGGCCTTCCTCGTGTCCGCCGAGGATCCGGGGCTCGTCGTCTTGCCGACGCATCGCTTGATCTACGGCGGAGGGCGCAGAGCCGACGCCGTGGTGGCCGCGTGGCAGTCCTGGTTCGATATCGCGCCCGTGCCCACCGGCGTCGATCCCATCGCATATCTGACCCAGCTCGGTCGCGACCGCACCGCCTGCCTCGTCGCCTCGCCCGACGGACCTGTGCTGGGGCTCGCGCTCAAGCCCGACGCACGGCTCGACGAGTTCCGCGATCTGGGCGCGAGCCCCGCGGTGCGGGCGCTCGACGTTGCGCGCGTCGAGACCCTCGTCGTGCGGCCGCTGCTCCGCGCCGACGCGTCCACGCCCTCGCTCGGCTACACCGCGGACGCGCGAGAAGCGCTGGCGGCGGCAAGTCAGGGCGCGGGCACGGCGGTGCTGCTCAATCCCACGCGCGTCGCGCAGGTGTTTGCCGTTGCGGACGCCGGCGACGTGATGCCGCCCAAATCCACGTATTTCGCGCCAAAGGTCCCGAGCGGCTTGGTCCTGCGGCCGGTGGAGGGATAGCTTCCGCATCATGCCACGTCAGCGTCAGCAGATCCTCGACAATCTCGACGCCGTGTACCGCGAAGCCTATGATCGCGCGGAGCAGGCGAAGGACGCGCGGCTGATGGCAGATCTCGATGCCGCGTACCAGCGCGAGCAGCTGCTGCTCGAAGTGCTGCTCGATATCCGCGATGCGCTCGCCGTGCCCCCCTCCGGCGCGCCTCGGTCTACTGGTCCCGATCCCGTCAGCGCCCTCGAGACGATCCGTCGCATCACCCGACTCCGGTAGGAGGTGCGCAGTGAGCCGTCCGCACTTTGCCACGTCGTTATTGGCCCTGGCACTGGCCGCATGCACGCCCAAAGCCGACCTCGTCATTCAAGGCGGAAGCGTCTGGACGGGCCTCTCGACCGGACGCGGCCGCCCCGGGGCCGTCGCGATCGCGAACGGAAAGATCCTGGCGGTCGGCGACTCGGCAGAGGTCGCCGGCTATGTCGGTGCGCAGACGAAGGTGCTGCGCGTGGACGGTGGGCTCGTGGTGCCTGGACTTGCCGACGGGCACACGCACTTCATCGATGGCGGCTTCCAGCTCGCGTCGGTCGATCTCCGCGATGCGGCCACGCCTGAGGAGTTCATCAAGCGGTTGAAGGATTACGCCGCCACGCTCCAGCCCGGAGAGTGGATCACCGGCGGCGACTGGGACCACGAGTTGTGGCGCGGCACGCCATTGCCGCAGCGCGACTGGATCGATTCCGTCACGCCCAACAATCCCGTGTTCGTGAACCGTCTCGACGGGCACATGGCGCTCGCCAACGGCGCCGCCCTCCGCGCGGCCGGCGTCACGCGCGCGACGGCCACGCCGCCCGGCGGCGAGGTGGTGCGCGACGCGAGCGGCGAGCCCCTGGGCGTCTTCAAGGACCAGGCGATGGACCTCGTCTGGCGGGCCTTCCCCGACCCATCCTCGGAGAAGCGCGACTCGGCGCTGGCGCGCGCCATGGCGCACGCTGCCTCCCTGGGCGTGACGGCGACGGCGCACATGTCCGCATCGTGGGCCGACTGGGCCGCCTATCGCCGGATGCACCAGGCCGGTCGCATGACGTTGCGGGTGGCGGTGTATCTGCCCCTCGACCAATGGCATGCCGTGGCGGACACGGTTGCCCGCGCGGGGCAGGGCGACGACTGGGTGCGTATCGGTGGGGTCAAAGGGTACATGGACGGCTCGGCAGGATCCCGCACCGCGTTCTTCTTCGAGCCGTTCTCGGATTCCGCGGGCTACTCGGGGTTGATGCAGCACACCGAGAACGAAATGCGCACGTGGATCGGCGCCGCCGATTCGGCGGGGTTGCAGGTCGCTGTCCACGCCATCGGCGATCGCGCCAATGCGCTCCTCCTCGCCATCTTCGACAGCGTGGCGCGCGCGCACGGGACGCGCGACCGCCGCTTCCGCGACGAGCACGCGCAACACCTGCGGCCGCAGGAGATCCCCCTGTTCGGTGCGCAGCGCGTTGTGCCGTCGATGCAGCCCTATCACGCGATCGACGATGGGCGCTGGCTCCAGAAACGCATCGGTCCCGTCCGCATTCGCACCACGTATGCGTTCCGGTCCTTGATCGGCGCCGACGCACCGCTGGCGTTCGGGTCCGATTGGACGGTCGCCCCGCTCGATCCGATGCTGGGGGTGTACGCGGCCGTCACGCGACGGACCATCGATGGACGGAACCCCGGCGGGTGGATCCCGGATCAGAAGATCACTGTCGGCGAAGCGCTGCGGGCGTACACGTACGGCAACGCCTGGGCCATGTTCATGGATCAGAGGTGGGGTGCGTTGGTCGCCGGTCGCTATGCCGACGTCGTCGTGCTCGATCGCGACTTGTTCGCGGTGCCCCCGGAGTCTATCGGTGGCGTGAAGGTTCGGTATACGATCGTTGGTGGGAAGGTCGTCTACTCGAAACCGTGAAGGCGAGGGGTGTGTTGCGACGACGCGACACCTCACTATTGACCCCACACAACCGCCGGACCAAGTTCGCATCAGCCTGAGACCTTGTGAAAGAGGTTGATTGCAAAGTGATGCGAATCGCTCAACTGGCGTCGCTGATCCTGCTCGTCGGACCGACGCTGTCCGCTCAGGCACCCAGCCTCGATCAGCTCGAGACTCGCGCCCGCGAGGATTCGCTCGATGCGGAAGCGCACTTCCGGCTCGCGACGCGCTACTACACGCTCAAGAGATTCGACGACGAGGAGCGCGAGCTTCGAGTTACGATCGCGATCGACCCGCGTTATGCACCGGCGTATTTGTGGCTCGGCTATCTACCGTTCGACCGGAAGCGCAGTCTGTGGAAGGACTACCGCAAGGGGCGGGTTCCTCGCGAGCTAGTCTCGGGGGTTGAGGAGTCAGAGCGCTTGTGGCGCCAAGCCTTCTTAGTCGATCCCCTGGTCGACTTTCGCGTGATCGGGGCTGAGCCGCCCACCGAGGAAATGGTCGTCGTGCCTGAGTACGGACGTGCGACGACCGACTACCTCTTGGGTCTCGGCTTGGGGGCGTTCGGCGCAGCGCGCTACGAGCTCGCCCACAGCGCCCTGACGACGTGGGCCGAGCGCGCCTACCACAACCAACCGCTGGACTCGTTGCCCGATTTCCTTTTCTGGTACCGTGGTCTCGCGTACGCGCACCTCCGAGCGTGGAACCGTGCGGCCGAAGACATTCAAACACTGCTGCGCCGCTCGCTTCGCGCGGAGCGTGCGGATACCCTCATACAGATTCCGTTGCACACGAGCGATTACCAGTACCTCCTCGGGGTGCTCTACCAGGCCTGGCGGAAGCCCGCCGATGCGACGCGCTTATACCAGGACGCGCTGGCCGGCGACCTCGGGCTGTACATGGCGCACGTGCGCTTGGCCCAGCTGCGTCGTGAGTCCAAGATGTGGGGCGAGGCAATCGAGGAGGCGCGGCGGGCGACAGCCGCTAACCCCGACGATCCGACTGCCCTCTTGGAGCTCGGCATCATCCTGTCCGAAGCGGGCCGCAGCGCCGAGGCGGAGGAGACGTTGCACCAAGCCTCGTCGGCCAATCCACGGGACCCGCGACCCGCCTACCACCTCGGTGTGCTGGAGGTGCAGCTCGGCAAGCCTGCTGAGGCCCGAGAGTCGCTCGCGCAGTTCGTGGCTCGCGCGCCCCAATCGCGCTACGAACGTTTACTGGCCGATGCCAAGCAACGCCTGGCGGCGCTTTCACCGAACGAAGGGCCGCATTGAAATGAGATGGGCCATATGGTCCTGCTGCTGCGTGGGGATGCTCGCCGCCTCGCCGGCGGTGGCGCAACGCGCCAAGGCGGACGTCCCGCTCGCTTCGCTCGAGGGAGCTGCCCGTAGCGACTCGAACGACCCGGCGGCGCACTTCAACCTCGGCTTCGCGTTGTTCAAGGCCCGGCGCTACCACGACGCGGAGCAATCCCTCCGCACGGCTCTCATGATCGACCCGCAGTACGCGCCCGCACTCATGCTCCTGGCGCGCGCGAACGAGGCTCAGAACAACTCGCCGCTCGCGTTCGCCGTCGGTCGCGGGCGGATTGTCTTCATGCGTCTCGATCCCAACGCCAACGAAAACACCTTCCTCCGACGCCGCGCTTTCCTTATTGATCCTCTTCTTGAGATCGAGCCGCCGAACCGTGATATGCTGCCGTCGGCGTGGCGTGGGACGCTCGGCCAAGGGCTGTACAATTATGACCACGAGCGGTGGTCGGAAGCCATCACGTCGTTTCAGACGGTCATCGACAGAACCACGCGGTCCAATGACTCGACCAAGGTTCCTCCCGTCGCCCTGTGGTTCCGGGCGCGGTGCGCGATGAAGGTCGGTGACTTCGACGGGACCCTTCGCTACTTGCAGTGGCTGTTGTCGTTGCGCATGCAGGACTCCACGATAGAGCGCATGTGGAACCCGTTCGCGGGTGAGGAGCTGCGATACATCCTCGCCTTTGTCCACCAGCAGGCCCGCCGCTGGGACGAGGCCATTCGCCGCTACCAGGCGTTGGTCGAGGAGAACCTGGCGTTGGATGCGGCCCATACACATCTCGCCGAGATCTACGAAGCCCAGAGCCGCTGGCCGGAGGCGGTCGAGGAGCGCGTACGGGCGATTCACGCCAACCCCGACGGTGCCAGCGTCGTGTTCAATCTCGGGTCCACGCTCACGGCCGCCGGCAGGTATGCCGAGGCGGAACCGGTGCTCGAGCGCTATGCGGCAGGTTACCCCAGGGAGGCTCGTGCCTTTTACTTGCTGGGCCTGGCACGCATGGGGCTCGGGAAGTCCTCCGGCGCCCGCGAAGCGTTCACACAATTCCTCGCACTGGCTCCGAGGCGCTACGACACGCAAATCGCCGACGCCAAAGAGCGCCTGGCCACGCTCGGGCCATAACAAGAAGGAGGAAGCGTGACGCTAAGCAACGCCTTGCCGCGGTTCAGTAAGCTCGCATTACTCGCGGCTGCCCTCTTGACGGCCGCGCCCTCAGCCGCCGTCCATGCGCAGCGCTCCGCCTACGAGGAGCTGCAGACGTTCTCCGGCGTCCTGAACCACATTCGCCTGAATTATCCCGACTCCGTGAGCTACAGCGAGCTCGTCGCCGCAGCGATTCGCGGCGTCCTGCACTCGCTCGACCCGCACAGCCGCTTTGAATCGCGCGTGGAATTCGAGCGCCAAAACGCTTTGGCAAAGGGCGAGTTGTTCACGGTCGGTGTGTCGCTCGAGGACGTGGAGGGGGCCGCGACGGTTGTGTCGGTGGCGCCTCGGAGCCCGGCGGCAAAAGGGGGCGTGCTCCCTGGCGATCGCGTCCTGGCGCTCAACGATACCTCGGTCGCCGGGCTCAGCATGGGGACACTCGAACTGCGCTTCGCCGGCGAGCGTGGCTCCAAGGTCCGGGTCCTGCTGGAACGGGGCCCTCGGCTCGAGCCCGATACGTTCAGCGTCACGTTGAAGCGCAATCCCTTCGAGGCGCGCTCCGTGTCGATGGTGCGGATGGTGGACTCGACGACCGGGTTCATCCGATTGGAGAACTTTCTCGGGAATGCCTCGTCCGAGGTGCACGACGGGCTGAAGAAGTTACGGGGTATGCGCGCGCAGCGCGTCATCCTTGACCTGCGCGGCAATCCCGGTGGCAGCGTCATTTCGGCGGTGGAGATCGCGAGTGAGTTCTTCCCCAAGAATACGGTCATTTTTCGGACCCGGGGCCGCAAACGTGACGTCGACACGACGTTTGTGACGAAACGCGACGGAGACTTTCGAGAAGTGCCGCTGATCGTGCTCATCGACGATGGAAGTGCCAGCGCGTCGGAGGCCCTCGCCGCCTCGCTCCAGGACCACGACCGAGCGCTCTTGGTCGGCCGCCGCAGCTTCGGCAAGGCGCTCATGCAGTCGATCTTTTTCCTCCCCTCGGGCGACAACGTCTGGCTGACGGTCGGGCGCGTGCTCACGCCGAATGGACGGTTCATCCAGCGGCGCTACCGCGGCATCGGCTACGAGCAGTACCTGAGCTTCGCGGGGAGGTCGGGCGCCGAGGACGACACGTCGACGATCTACAAGACAGACGCGGGACGCGATGTTCGAGGCGGAGGCGGCATCGCTCCCGATGTGGTCGTCCCGATCACCGTGCCACTGCCGGTGTGGTGGAGCGCCGCCGCCGACTCGGGACTCGATGACGCGGCCTCCGACAGCGTCGCCCACACACTCGCTGCGACCCCCGCCGCGCGCGCGGCATGGCTCAATGCCGCGGCCGACTGGCGCACCGCACTGGTCCCGCCATTCCTGGCGCGCGTCCGCTCCCGACTCGGGGTTGCCGCCGTGACCGACAGCCTCCTCGAGCGTCGGCTCGCCCGTATCCTCGCCTCACGCGTCGCAGAGGTGCGCTGGGGGCCAGACGCCTACGAGGAGTTCCTGGTTCGGAACGACGGGACTATCCGTGTCGCGCTCGAGCGCTTCCCACGCCTCCGCGAGCTCTTGGCTCAAGCGCCCAAGTAGCCTTGACCGCGCCTGAGGCTCGAGCCAAGTTCGCACCATGCCTCGTCGGATCGCGCTGACGCTCGCGCTCTCCCTCCCTGTCACCGCGTCGGCTCAGACCGCCACCTCTGCGTACCGCGATCGATTCGCCGAGGTTGTCGGCCTGAGCCCCATCTCGGGCGTGGCCGACGTGAATCACCTGGTCATCACGCGCGACGTCGGTCGCCTGACGCTGGAGCGAGGCCAGCTCTATCGCCTCTCCCTCGTCGGCGGGCGAGCCGTGGGCGCCGTGTTTCGCGGCCAGGGGCACTTCGCCTTGACTCCGACTCTCCCGGCAGAACGAGCCGAGTTCCAGCGCGTCGCCGGTGTCGCGGCGCTCGACGACACGATCACCGAAGCGATTCTCATCTTCGCCGATTCGACCGCGGAGCAGCTCAAGACGCTGAACTACGCGGCCGGCGAGATTCCCGGCGACGTCCGGGGTCACGTGCGAGATCTGATCGGCAACTTCAAGGGCGCCAACGACGGATCGTTCTGGAGCGACGTGTTGAGCCCCCTGCTCAATGGGGACACCACGGGATTCTTCCTGGCCAAGATGGATCGCCCACGCGGCGATCCCGTCATCTTCGAGATCGACCCGGAGATGAGCGAGGCGGTGCAGGTCTATCGCCCCGTCGCCAAGCTTCGCTGGGGCACAGACTGGGCCGTGGTCACGCGCTTCCCCGCGCAGCGACCGCTCCGCGGCGCGGCTGCCACGTGGCGTTATCGACATCGCCTCGCCATATCGCACTACGTGATGGACGTTCGGCTCACGCCGACCGGCAGCGCGGACCTCGACTTCGTCGCGCAGGCGACGCTGACGTTGACAGCACAGGAGGCCATCGGGCCCTGGCTCCGGTTCTCGCTGCATCCGAAGCTGCAGGTCGACTCGGCGCGCTGGGGCCGCGGCGCGCAGGCCGAGACTTTCAAGGCGAAGGACGACAACGATCTCTGGGTGCAGCTCGGCCACCGGCTACAGAGCGGTGACACCGCGACGCTGACGCTGTTCTACCGCGGCAACCTCATCGACCGGTTCCTGAACTGGTTCTTTATCGACCCCACGGCTGCCTGGTACCCGAAGAACCAGCAGGGTGAGGACCTGGCGACGTTCGACATCGCGTATCACAGTCCCAATTGGTACCCGATCGCCAGCATCGGTGAGCGCACCGACTCGACCGTCGAAGGAAAAGTGCTCACGACGCATTGGGTCACGACGATTCCGACGCCGTTCGCGACCTTCAACCTCGGCCTCTTCGATGCCAAACGCGTCCAGCACCCGGACGCGCCGCCGCTCGACGTGCTCCTCTCCGAGGACGCACATCGTGCGCTACGAATGCCCCAGCAGCGCAACATGCGCGAGGTCGTCGCCGCCGACGTGTCCAACAGCCTGAAGTGGTTCACGCACCTCTTCGGTCCCTGTACCTGGGACCATTTCTGGGTCACCGAAATCCCATACAACGAAGGGGTCTCATTCCCGGGAATGATCGACCTCTCGTGGTCGACGTTCCAGAATTCGTCTCTCGATGGCTTCGACGAATTCTTCCGGGCTCACGAGGTCGCCCACCAGTGGTGGGGCAACGGCGTCCGGCCCGCTTCGTATCGCGATGCGTGGCTGAGCGAGGGACTCGCGTCCTTCTCCGCCCTCTGGTACCTGCAGACATTGCGCAAGCGGAACAACGAGTACATGAGGTTTCTGGACGAGTACGAGCTGGACATCCGGGGCAACCGCCGCGACGCGGGGCCCATCTGGCTCGGCTATCGCAATGCTTCGCCCACCGCGCCGTATGGTTACCAGGCGATGATCTACGAGAAGGGCGCCTGGGTCTTCCACATGCTGCGCACGCTCATGCTCGATCTTCAGACGCAGAAGGAAGACCGCTTCACAGCGATGATGCAAGCCTTCTACGCGACGTATCGGGGTAAGGCGGCCACCACCGAGGACTTCCAACGCATCGTCGAGAAGCATGCGGGGATTCCCATGGATTGGTTCTTCGATCAATGGGTCAAGGGAACCGCGATCCCGACGTATCACGTCGCATGGACGACGGAGCCTGCCGACAACGGCAAATACCGGGTGCGCTTCCGCGTCACCCAAGAAGACGTCCCACCTGACTTCCAGATGTGGGTATTGGTCTCGGCCGACCTCGGCAACAATCGCTTCGCCAACTTCCGTATCGGCATCCGCGGCGACAAAACCGACTATGTGAGTCCGCTTCTGCCCGGGCCGCCCGCACGAGTCATCTTCAACGAGCTGCATTCCGTCTTGGCAGACGTAAAAAACGAGCGGTGGTGAGGCTCTTGGCCCGGACGCCCAAGTAGGGCAAGTTTAGGGTTCATGGCGACTCGCGCCCGCTCCTCGGCCAAGGCCCCTCGGCCTGCGAAGACCAGCCTAGCCAAGGCGGACCTCCTCGAGATGTACCGGCTGATGCTCCTGTCGCGCCGCATCGACGATAAGGAGATCCAGCTCAAGCGACAGAACAAGATCTTCTTCCAGATCTCCGGGGCGGGGCACGAGGCGGTACTGGTCGCCGCCGGCAAGGCGCTGCGCCCCACCTACGACTGGTTCTATCCCTACTATCGCGATCGGGCGCTCTGCCTCGCGCTCGGCATGACGCCGACCGAGATGTTTCTCTCGGCGGTCGGCGCCGCCGAAGACCCCAATTCGGGCGGTCGCCAGATGCCGTCCCATTGGGGTCACAAGGCGCTCAACATCGTCAGCCAGTCGAGTCCCACGGGAACCCAGTTCCTCCAGGCGGTGGGGTGCGCCGAGGCATGGCTGCGCGCCGAGAACCCCGTCGACGACGATCTCGTGTATTGCTCGTGCGGCGACGGAACGACGAGTGAAGGGGAGTTCTGGGAGGCGTTGAACAGCGCCAGCAACCTGAAGTTGCCGGTCCTCTTCCTTATCGAGGACAACAAGTACGCCATCTCGGTGCCGATCGAGGTGCAGACGGCCGGCGGCTCGGTGTCGAAGCTCGTGAGCACGTTCCCCGACCTGCTCGTCGCGGAAGTGGACGGCTGCGATCCGATCGCATCACACGAAGCAATCGTCCGGGCCGCCGAGTGGTGCCGCCAACGCAAAGGCCCCGCGCTCGTCCACGCGCACGTCACGCGCCCGTACTCGCACTCGCTGTCGGACGATGAGGTCCTCTACAAGCCGACGCGCGAGCGCGAGGAAGAGGCCAAGCGGGACCCCGTCACGAGTTTCCCCAAGCGCCTGATCGCCGAGGGCGTGGCCACCGAGGCCGAGATCGAGGCCATCAAGGCACAGGTGGAAGAAGAGATCCAGGTCGCCGTGGACATGGCCCTCTCCTCACCCCAGCCGAAGCCCGAGACCGCGCTGCTATGGGTGTACTCGCCCGACGTCGATCCGACATCCGAGCAGTTCGACACCGAGGACGACCCGCGTTTCATCGGAGAGCCCACCACCATGGTGGACCTCTTGAATGGCTGCATGAAGGACGAGATGGCGCGCGATCCGCGCATTCTCGTCTTCGGTGAGGACGTCGCGGACGTCAGCCGCGAGCAGTACCTGAAAGACGTGAAGGGAAAAGGCGGCGTCTTCAAGGTGACGTGGGGCCTGCAGCGCCAGTTCGGCAGCGATCGCGTCTACAACTCGCCTCTCGCGGAGGCCAACATCGTTGGGCGCGCGATCGGCCTCGCCACGCGCGGACTAAAGCCGGTCGTCGAGATCCAGTTCTTCGATTACATCTGGCCCGCGTACCATCAGCTGCGCAACGAGCTCGCGACCATGCGGTGGCGGTCGAGCAACGCGTTTGCGGCCCCCGTCGTCGTGCGCGTCACGTACGGCGGCTATCTGAAGGGTGGCTCCGTCTATCACTCACAGACTGGTGCCGTTGTCTTCACGTCGGTGCCGGGGCTGCGGGTGATTTGCCCCGCCACGGCCCTGGACGCGAACGGGCTGCTGCGCACCGCCATCCGCTGCGAAGACCCCGTCCTCTTCCTCGAACACAAGCACCTCTACCGCCAGACCTACAACAAAGCGCCGAACCCGGGCCCGAACTTCATGATTCCGTTCGGCAAGGCCAAGGTCGTCCGGGAGGGGACCCACCTGACCGTGATCACCTACGGCGCGGTCGTGCAGCGGGCGCTCGTCGCGGCCAAGGCGCTCGAGGAGCAGGGCGTCAGCGTGGAAGTGATCGACCTGCGTTCCCTCTCGCCCGTCGACTGGGAGACGATCGAGGGTTCCATCCGCAAGACGAACAAGGTGATCGTCGCCTACGAAGACTCGCTCTCGTGGGGCTACGGCGCCGAGATCGCCGCGCGCATCGCCGATCAATGCTTCCCGTGGCTCGATGCGCCGGTCAAGCGCGTCGCGTCGACCGATACCTTCGTCGGGTACGCCCCCGACCTCGAGGATTTCATTCTGCCCCAGGTGGAAGGTCTCGCGCAGGCGATGCGCGAGCTGCATGCGTTCTAAGGCAGCACTCGCCTACACCCTGTTGTTCTTCCTCTCCGGAGCCACCGGGCTCGTCTACGAGCTCCTCTGGGTCCGGGTGCTGTACCAGACTTTCGGCTCCACCATCCAATCGGTCACGACCGTCGTCGCCGCGTACATGGGAGGCCTCGGCCTCGGCGCCTGGCTGCTCGGTCGCCTCGCCGATCGGCGGCCGAGACCGGCGGCGCTGTACGGGTGGCTCGAGATCGCCATCGGCGTGTTTGGCATCCTCTCGCCCCTCATTCTCGGCTTGGCCCATCGCGCGTACCTCGCCCTCGCAGGGGCGGCGAGCCTCGGCACGGGCGCGAGTGTGGCACTGCGTTTCGGACTTGCCGCCCTCGTTCTTCTGATTCCGACCACGTTGATGGGTGGGACGCTGCCGGTGCTCACGCGGGCGTTCATGGGCGAGGACCGCGCTCGCCTCCGTCCGTCCCTCGGGCGTCTCTACGGCCTCAACACGCTGGGCGCGGTCGTCGGAACGGCCCTGGCTGGGTTCTTTCTGATCGAGTTCGTGGGCGTCCGCGCGAGCTTGTGGCTGACCGCGATCGTGAACCTCGGCATCGGCGCCGCCGCGCTCTGGCTCGGGCGGGATCAGAGTTTGGCTGACCCCGGGCGCCAGCCCGGGGATAACCAACCCTCGCCTCCCGACGTCGTTCGCAACATCGCCCTCGCCTTGCTGGCGATCACCGCGTTCGCCTCCCTGCTCGACGAAATCGCGTGGACGCGCGTCCTGGTCATGATTGTCGGCGGGTCGACATACGCATTCACGTTGATACTCCTCGTCTTTCTGCTCGGCATTGGCCTCGGCAGCGTGCTCGTCGCGCGCCGCAGCGGTCCCCGTGGGGAGACCGCCGCCGCCGCGGCGCTCGCGCAGGGACTGACGGGCGTCGGCGCGGCGCTGCTGTTCGTGTTCTTCGGCCTCCTGCCGGCCTACATCATCGCCGTCTTCCAGATCCCAGCCCTCGGCGCCGTACCGCGCCTGTTGCTGATGGGCGTCGCCGTCGGGGCTGTCGTCCT
Source organism: Gemmatimonadales bacterium (assembly GCA_036004745.1). Taxonomy (GTDB): domain Bacteria; phylum Gemmatimonadota; class Gemmatimonadetes; order Gemmatimonadales; family GWC2-71-9; genus 20CM-2-65-7. Next base: position 135,127 of record DASYRD010000039.1, read on the forward strand.
GATTCCGGCCATCGGCATGGGCATGTCGTTCCCGCTCCTCGCCGAGCTCACCGCGCGCGATCGGGCAAGCGGAGAAGACATCGGGGGCGCGTACGCCCTCAACACACTGGGCAGCATCCTCGGAGCGACCCTGACGGGGTTCGTCTTCGTCGTGGCCTGGGGCGCGCAAGCGACGTTGCGCGTCGGCCTTGTCCTCAACGGCCTGGCGGCACTGGCGCTGGCCTGGGCGGCGGCGCGCGGCATCGTGGAGGGCTCGCTCGAGGACAAACGCCTACGCGTCCGAGTCCTCAGCGCCGGGGTGCTCGCGACGATCGCACTCGTCGTCGCCGTGGCGGCTCCGGGATGGAGCACCCGACTCATCGACCTCGGCCCCACGATCTACGCGCGCGGCCACATGAACTCCGCCGAGCGGCGAGCCTTTCTCGAACATCGCGGCGTCCGGCAACTCACCTTCCGTGAAGGGTGGAACGCGACCGTCAGCGTGTGGGACGGAGAAGCTGGGCGCTCGCTGCGGGTAAACGGCAAAGTCGATGCCTCAGACCGCGGCGACATGGGCACCCAGATCATGCTCGGCCTCGCTCCCGTCGCGGCCCGGCCCAACGCGACGTCGGCGCTCGCCATCGGCTTTGGCAGCGGCGTCACGACGCGGATTCTCGCTGCCGTGCCTGGGATGACTCGCGTGCGTGTCGTGGAGATCGAGCCCGCCGTGCTCGCGATGGATAGCCTGTTCCATCGCGTGAACGACGGCGTGCTCGGACGTCCCAACGTGACTACGATCGTGGACGACGCCCGCAGCGCGTTGCAGCTACAGCGCGAACGGTTCGACGTCATCGTGTCGGAACCCTCCAATCCGTGGCTGGCGGGCGTCGCGACTCTCTACACGCCCGAGTTCTTCCGCATTGTGCGCTCACGCCTCTCGGACGACGGTGTTTTCTGCCAGTGGGTCCAGCTCTACCAGCTGCCATTGCCAATCGTGGCAGGGATCGTGCGCAACGTGCGGGAAGTCTTCCCCAACGTGCACGTCTGGATCGGCGAGTCGCACGACCTGCTCGTGCTTGCGTCCCCGAAACCCCTCGTCTACAACGACGACTGGCTCGCTCGCCTCCTCGGTCCGACCGGCGCGTTGGGTGACGTCGGACGGGAGTGGCTGCACGTCGATCAAGTGCAGGAGTACAAGGGCCGCCTCCTCCTCGCCGACAGCGGTGTGAGCCTGCTCGTGGCGCGCGCGCAATTCAGCCACACAGATGACCGGCCCCGGCTCGAATTCGTCGCGGCGCGCAGTTTCCTCGCCGAAGACATTCCCGGCGTCTTCGACTCGCTGATGACGCTCGCGGCCGTCAGAGTCGGCGCGGCCTCGCCCTTCTCGCTGGTACGGACGCTCACCGATCGTCGGAGCGACCCGGCGATGCTGCGCTACCTGGACGCGGTGCGGAAGGCGCAGCCGAACGAGATGGATTGGGTGGTGCGCAGCGCGGCCGTTCGTCTCGGGATGGGCGATACGACCCACGCCGATTCGCTGCTCCAGAGCGCCCTCGCACACAGGCCCAGAGGAGATGCGCTGCTCCTGCGCGGCGTCATTGCGACCGCCCGTAAAACCAGCGAGGCGCGTCGCTTCTTGACCGCTGGACTCGCCGCCGGCGGCGACACCGCGCAGGCCCGGGCAGGGTTGGCGTTGATCGCGGCACGCGACTCACAGTGGGTGGATGCGGCTGCGAACGCTCGGGCGTCACTCGCGGCTGCCCGGGGCACGTTCCGGCACCCGTTCCCCGCGCAATTCCTCGCGGAAGCGCTTTCGCGACTCGCCTTCGATGGACCGCCCGCCACAGCCGACAGCGTTCTCGAATACGCGGTCGCGCGCCGCCCGGCCGCCGCGCGATACCGGGAGCTGCGGGCGGTCTCGGCGTTGCGCGCGGGGCACTGCGATGCGGCTGCCGCGGAGTTCGTAGAGCTGATCGACTTCGGCATTGAGCGGGAGAACGCACCGGCCCTGGTGCGCGAGTGTTGGAGGACGGTGGAGGGCCGAGGGGAATCGAACCGTTAGTTAGGGCCGCGGACCCTCGCGCATAATGTCCTGAATCTCGCCGGCGGCCGCGATCGCGTGATCGACGTCGCGCGACAGCGCCCGGGCCTGCTGTGTGGCGTTCGTCAGATCGCTCAGCACCGCCGCCACGCCGGCCGAGCGGAGCCGCAGCAGGTCGAACCGTACGTTCTGCATCGCCATCACGCACGACTCGATTTGCTCTTCAACGCGCCGGCGCCGGATCAAAAGGTCGCTCAACGCCTGCTTCTGGCGCTCGAGCAGGTTCAGCTGCCGCTCGCGCTCGACGCCCTCTTCGTGCTGCCGCACCGCATCGATTCGGTCGTCGAGACGCGTCAGGGCATCCTCGTCCACATCCGCGCTCATGCCGTGCAGCATGCGCGCCAGATCCTCGGCCCGCTTGAGTAGGGCGTCGACCGTCGCCGTCACGTCGGGGAGCAGCTTGCGCTCCGACGCCGGGACGCGTTCCATGATCTTCATGATCGCTTCGCGGTCGTTTCGCGCCTGCCGCACCGTATCCAACTGATGGCCGAACTCCTCGGTGGTGGCCGGGAGATTGGCGGCGCGGCGCGAGAGACCGAGCCGCGCTTCGGCCCCGTCGGGCGCCGCGGGCCGGTGGAGCACGTCGCGCCACGAATAGCCCGACTGCCACAGCTTCATGTAGCGAGGCAGGATGCCGAAGGCCGCCCACGGCAGCGCTACCCACTGGGCGAAATTGATTCCCCCACCGGTGATCAGATCGATGACCAACATGCCGCCGCAGATCCCGACCCAGGTGACGACTCGGTCGCGAAACTCGGCGACCATCTTGGGCTCGCCGCTCGCCGTGAGCTGAGGTTTGGCTTCTCTCAACGCAGCACGGCTGCCGCGACGACGTGCCGTAGGTGAATCGGGTCGGCCGCGACCCTGCAGTCGGGCCGGCGGTCCCTCGGCCATTCCCCCCCCGTACCTGCCCCCCTCGGCCCCGGTGGAAAACCTTGTACTCCGACTCATCCGGCGGGGTTGATAAGGCGGGGCGCTGCGCGACTCGAGCGCGCGGCGCAAGGCGTCGGCGGTGGGCCAACGCGCCTCCGGCTCCTTTTCCAGGGAGCGCATCACACAAGAGGCCAAGTCGTCCGGGCACGTCGGCGCCTTGTCCTTCAGGTAGGGCGCCTGCTCAGTGATTTGCTTCAGCAAGAGCCCCGGCACCGTCGGGGCCGAGAAAGGCAGTTCACCGGTCAGCATCTGGTAGCCGACGACACCCAGACTGTAGATATCCGAGCGTCCGTCGATCTCGCGGTCGCCCGCGGCCTGCTCGGGACTCATGTAGTGCGGCGTCCCGATCGCGACGCCGGTCGCGGTGAGCGTGCCGGGCCCGCTGGTCGAGGTCAGCGCCTTGGCGATTCCGAAATCCGTCAGGACGGTGCGTCCGCGGCTGCCTTCGAGCAGGATATTGTCCGGCTTCACGTCGCGGTGGACGATACCGAGGGCGTGCCCGGCTCCCAGGGCGTCGGCAGTCTCCATCAGGATCCGGCGGGCCTCTTCGGGCGGGAGCCGTCCCCGCCGCTTGAGCCGCGCCCCGAGCGACTCGCCATCCACGTACGCCATCACGAAGTAGACGAGCCCCTCGGGCCCTTCGCCGACGCTGTGAATTGGGACGATGTGCGGGTGGGAAAGGCGCGCGGCGGTCTCCGCTTCGCGCAGGAACCGGATGCGGATCTCCTCGCGGAACGCCAGCTCGGGGGGCAGCACCTTCACCGCCACCTTCCGCTTAAGACGCTCGTCCCGCGCGTGGTAAACGACGCCCATGCCGCCCCGCCCAATCTCGCCCTCGAGGGTAAACGAGGTGCCGAGCGCCTGGGACAGGCGGGTCGCCAGCGAGTCGTTCATGCGGAGTCGGCAAGCATGCGCGGCTAAAGATTTAGCCGCATCGGAGCGGCCTTGCAACCCATTCAGCGACCATTTGTTAGGCCGAGTTGGCAGATTCCGCCGCTTTGGCGGCGTTTTATGGAACGTCGCTGCCGCCAGCGACGTTGTCGGGTGGCACGGTCGGTGCTTCTGCCGCACCACAATTCGCCGTGTGCCTTCTTGAAGAATGGAGTCCTCATGTCTGAACGCATGACCCTACCGGTGCTGCCGCTCCGCGATGCCGTCCTCTTCCCCGGTGTCAGCACGCCGATCGGCGCTGGTCGTCCCGCTACCCTGCGGGCGATCGAAGCCGCACTGAAGCACGAACAGCGCCTCATCTTCGCGGTGTCACAGAAGGACAACGTCGAGCAAGTCACGCCGGGCCTCCTCTATAACACGGGCACGATCGCGCGGATCGGCCAGGTGCAGCGGGGCCTCTCTGGGGTCCAGCTCATCCTGCACGGCGAGACCCGCGGCACCGCGATCCACTATACCGAGAACAACGGGCATCTCCAGGCGGTGATCCGCGAGTTGCCGGACCTGCCACCCTTGAACCCCGACGATGCGGCCTTCATTGCGCTGCACCGCGAGGCGCGCCAGCGCGCCGCGGAGCTGGGCGAGAAGTCCGGCCTTCCCGAAGATGTCGTGAAGCAGGTGCTCGAGGGCGTCTCCGAACCAGGGAAACTGGCGGACCTCGTCGCCGGCTACCTCGACATCAAACCCCTCGAACGCCAGCAGCTCCTCGAGATGCTGTCGGTCGAGGATCGTCTGCGCCGGGTCCTCGTGCACGTTCAGCGACAGATCGCCGTCGCGGACGCGCAGGACGACATCAAGTCACAGGTCCAGGAAGAGTTGGGCGAGCGCCAGCGCGAGATGCTGCTGCGCGAGCAGATGAAGGCGATTCAGAAGGAGCTGGGTGAGGGCGACGACGGCAGCGAGGTGGACGAGCTGCGGAAACGGCTCGCCGCGCTGGAGTTGCCGGAGGCCGCCCGCAAGGAAGTCGATCGGGAGTTGAGCCGCCTGGAGCGGGCCGGCCGCGAGTCGATGGAAGCCCAGGTCATTCGCACCTACCTCGAGACCGTGGCCGAGCTGCCTTGGGGCAAGCGGTCCGAGGAGTCGCTCGATCTGAAGCGGGCCGCCGAGATCCTCGAAGAGGATCACTACGGTTTGAAGGACGTGAAGGACCAGGTCCTCGAGTTCCTGGCGGTGCGGCAGCTGCGGCAGCGCCAGCCGGAGGCCGACGCGCCCGGCAACGACGACGACAAGACCGCCAAGGGGCCGATCCTGCTGTTCGTCGGGCCCCCGGGCGTCGGCAAGACGTCGATCGCAAAGTCGATCGCCCGCGCGATGGGCCGGCCCTACGTGCGTATCTCCCTGGGCGGGGCGCGTGACGAGGCTGATATCCGGGGCCACCGCCGCACATACGTCGGCGCCATGCCCGGCCGCATCATTCAGGGCATGAAGCAGGCGGGGGCCAAGAACCCCGTGTTCTTGCTGGACGAAGTCGACAAGCTGGGGATCTCTTTCCAGGGCGACCCGGCCTCGGCACTGCTCGAAGTGCTCGATCCCGCGCAGAACGACTCATTCACCGATCACTACCTCGGCGTGCCGTTCGATTTGTCCGAAGTGCTGTTCATTGCGACGGCGAACTTCCTGCAGAGCATCCCTGGACCGCTGCTCGACCGGCTCGAGACCGTCAACTTCGCGGGCTACACCGAGCGCGAGAAGCTCGAAATCGCGAAGCGCTATCTCGTACCGCGCCAGCGGCGCGAAAATGGTCTCGGCGCCGAACAGCTCACGGTGAGCGATGATGCGTTGAGTGAGGTCATATCGAGCTACACGCGCGAAGCCGGCGTCCGCCAGCTCGAGCGGGAGATCGGCAAGCTCGGCCGCAAGGTGGCTCGCAAGATCGCCGGCGGTGAGGCAGAGCGCGTCACCGTATTGCCCGCGGAGATTCCCGTGCTCATCGGGCGGCCCCGCGTGCACCCGGAGCGCAAGGCGCGCGAGGACCAGGCGGGGGTGGCGACGGGCATGTACTACACGCCAGTCGGCGGTGACATCATGTTCGTCGAAGCGAGCATCATGCGCGGGAAGGGCGAGCTCGTGCTCACCGGTCAGCTGGGCGACGTCATGAAGGAATCGGCGCGCGCGGCGCTCACCTACGCCAAGTCACACGCCGACCAGCTCGGCATCGACGAGGATACCGTGACGGAAGCCGACGTGCACATCCATGTGCCGGCCGGTGCCATTCCCAAGGACGGGCCCTCGGCGGGCATCACGATGGCTACCGCCCTCGTGTCGGCCCTGTCTCGCCGGCCGGCGCGGCACGACATCGCGATGACGGGAGAGATCACCTTGCGGGGTCGCGTACTCCCCATCGGTGGGGTGAAGGAAAAGGTGCTCGGCGCCGTTCGGGCGGGCATCAGGACCATCATTCTGCCGAAGGAGAATGCGGCGGACCTCGAGGATCTCCCCGAGGACGTCCGCAAGACGCTCGACGTGCACCTGGTCGAGGAACTCGGCGACGTGCTGACGCTGGCGCTCCGGGGCGCGCGGTTTGAAGCAGGCCACCTCGTCTTCGAAGGGGATGCCCCCATCGAGCCGAGGATGGTGTCGAAGAACTAGCGAGCAGCCACTCCGGCGACCACTAACTCGACGGCGGCTTCTTTCCACCGCTCCCTCAGCGCCGGCTCATCGGCGCCGAGGGGGCGGGCGCTCGCGGCGATCGCGGATTCCATTCCCAGATAGCCAACCATCAGGACGAGGGCCTGCGCGGCGGCGAGGTGCGGGTCCAAGTCGTCCCGCACCTGCCCCAGACCCTGACCTTCCGCGAGCAATACCACCAGACGCTTGATCGCCGGTGCGAAGGCTCCCCCTGGGTCGGGGTGGAGCGCCAAAAAGTCGAACAGGGCTGCGAGCATGACCCGCAGCCGGTCCAGTGGTCGGCCCGGCGTTCGGGCGAGGGCGCCGAGCGCGGCTTCGAGCTCGGTCGCGGCTTGCGCCAGCACCGCCTGGAAGAGGCCCTGCTTCGAGTGGTAGTAGTAGAACAACAGCTGCTTGTTGACGCCGGCGCGACGGGCGATGTGATTTACCCGCGCGCCGGCAAACCCACGCTTCGCGTACTCTTCGCGCGCAGCGGCGATAATCCGTAAAGCTCTGTTATTCGTTAACTTAGGCGGCACGACGTCATTTCCTCAACCAATTGGTTGAGGAAATCTAATGTCCCTCGTCGGGCGCCGCCACAGGCCGAGCGCTGGGCTTCGCCGCCGTCGGCCAGGCGACCCCCAAGTCGTTCCAGTTCATGATGGCGTTGAACGCCAGGGCGAAGCTCCCCTGCGTCTCCCAGCGCCAGAAGGGCCGGATGGCGAACAGGACGACGTGACCCTGCCCAACCGGGGCGTCAAGCACCGCCGGCCGGCCCGCCAACTCCTCGCCCGCAACGAGCAGCCCTGAGAGGCGGAGCGAGTCCCTTTTTTGGTGGAAGGCCATAACCACGCGCGGGCGCGCCCTCGCCTGCTCCCGGGTCAGGTCCGGGTCCTGATCCTCCGGCACATCGGTGCTCGTATCGACCTGGAAGAGGGGCGTCTGGTTGAAGTAGACCGCGAGGGTGTCTGGGTACCCGTACGCGATCGGGCTCTTCGAGTCTTTCATGACGGCCCGATAGATCCCGCCGGATGCCCGCAGCTGGCGCGCCGGCGCGATATCGACGCCGCGTGTGACGCCGTAATCCGTGAACACGGCGGCGGTGCCACCTTCGGTAATCAGCACGCCCCCAGCCGACACCCAGTCGCGTAACGCGCTCATGCCTTCGAGCCCGATCCCGGGCCGCACGTCGTCGGTCGAGTCGACACCGCCGAGGTTCGGCGTCTCGGCCGTCCGCTGCCACGGCACCTTGGGTCCCGTCATCGGGAGCCCGTTCACGATCGACTGTGAGTTGTTCGACACGTATGGGAAGACGATCACGTCGTAGCGCTTGAGCAGCTCCCGATCCTTGAGCTGTTGCACGCTGAAGTAGTCGTACCGAATACCCAGGGCGTCGAACGCGTAACGCACCCATCCCTCGTTCTGCGTGTTGAGCCAGGAGTGAACCAGCGCGAGTCTCGGCAGGTCGAGCTCGTGACGCGTCACCTGCGGGACGGCGCCTACTCCGGTGAGCGTCAAGCCGAGGGACTCGGCGGCCTGCGTGACGCGCCGCGTGATGTCGCTTGGGACGCCCGCGCCCGACGCGGGAATGATCGTCGTACCGCGACCGTACGGCCGTCGCTCGACGGTGAACGTGTCCTCGCTCGCCCACATGTGGACGTCGCGGAGGGCGAGCCGGAATTGCATCAGCCCCGATTCCGTTGTGGGGGCGATGAGATACGCCGCCGCACTCCTGACACCCGACACCTGTCCCCGCACATGGATGTCGGCCGTAATCAGCGTCAGCGGCTGCCTCAACACCGCGGTGTCCGTGATCGCGTGTAGCGCGACGTTGCGCACGAGTTGGAGCGTCCACCCCGTGTCGTCGTACGGGCGCGGATCGTCGGCCCCGTAATCCTGACGACTGAAGTAGCTCTTCACGAGCGGACCGTACGGCTGGTCGAGACGCACGACGTAATCGCCAACCGCGACGTCTACGTCGCCCGCTTTGAATGCGCGGTCCGCGCGCCGCACCTCGAGTCCATGAAAGCGCAGCATGTTGACGAGGTTCGCCGCCTCGACCGGGCGTGCCTGATTCGCCGGAATGTGATACGCGTTGGGACCCTCTTTGGCACGGCCACGCTCCACGGCGCGGACGCCCTTCCGGTAGAACTGATCGAGATAGCGATGGCCGTTCCGCGCCATGTAGTTCATCGCAATCAGGATCGCCGACTGCTGGTAGTTGATGTTGTTGCGGATGCACCAGCGAACGCCGTTGAGGGGCGGGTTGGGGCGAAACCACTCGATCGACGTTTGTCGCTCGGGGAGCCGCACCGTGTGACAGTCGGCCCCGCGTGACGTGTACGTCTCGTAGAAGCGGCCGATCGAGTTGTGGCCGTTCGCCACCCAAAACATGTAGTTGGGTGCCCACCCGTCATAAAAGTCGTGCGTCCAAACGCCGGGCAGCCCGCGCTTCGTGAGCTCCGTGATCTCCTGGAACGCCATCTCGTTCCACTCACCGATCACGATCGGGTCCAGCTCGCGGTTGTAGGGGCCGGTGCCGGTCGACGTGTAGAGGAAGGGAACGGACTCGTGCAGGTCGTGCAGCACGGTGGGGTGCCACGAGAAGAACGCCCGCAGCATCGTCTGGGTCAGCACCTGCGACATCACGATGCCGTCGCGGTTGTTGTCGTGGGCCGTGTACTTCCCCCAGTAGATGAGCCCCGGCCCGACGTTCTTGTGGGCCTTCCGGTACCGGTAGGTGTCCACCATGCGGTCGCGGCCGTCTACTTCGCTCACGGGCGTCACGAGTGTAATGATGCTGTCACGTATCTGTCGAATGAATGGCGTCTCTTCCACAGCCAGCCGATAGGCCAATTCCATCAGCATTTCAGGCGACCCGGTCTCCGGAGAGTGGATCGATCCCGACGCCCAGTAGATCGGCTTCCCAGCGGCGATCAGCCGCTGCGCCGAGTCGGGCGACAGGGCGCGCGGGTCGGCGAGCGCGGCCGTGATCGAGCGGTAGGACTCGAGGCGGGCGATCGTCGCGGAGTCGGCGATGGCCGCGATGATCATCGGCCGGCCCTCATCGCTCGTGCCGAGATCGAACACTTTCACTCGTGGCGACGCCTCGTCGAGCGCGCGGAAGTAACGCGTGATGTCGGCGACGTACGACAGCCGCCCCACGGTGCCGGGCACGTAGCCGAGCACTTTGAACGGCGTCGGAACGTTGGCGTCGGCGGGCAGGTGATCGGTGAGCTCCGTATTGAACCGAGGCTCGGTGGTCAGCTCGCGGATTTTCGCGGTGTACGCGGAATCGACCGGTTGTTGCTGAAGGGCCAAGATTGCGAAAGCGAGGACGGCGTGCGCCATACCAGATTCTCCGGAACGCGGGGTAAGCCTTCCTTCAGAAACGAGATCAGCAGTCGGTTGACCTCGTCGGGATTCTCTTCCGCCGCGACATGGCCGATCCCCGGCAACACCACGAACGCGCCCCGCGGTAACTCCGTCGCGAGTCGGCCGCCATCGCGAACGGGGATCCAGCGATCCGCCGAGCCCCAGACGACCAACGTGGGCGCGGCGACGGCGCGCATCCGCCCGACGAGAGTGTCGAACCTGAACTCTCGCAGCACACCCCGCAAGGCGCGATCGTAGCCTGGCTCGGCGACGGGCGCGTAATACTGGTCTACGTCTTCCTCCGTCACCTTGCTGGGGTCCCCGTACGTCGAGCGCAACGTCTGCGCCGTGATCCAGCGGCCTCGGAGCGCGGCCGCCACACTGCCAGCGCCTGGCCAGCGCCCGACCTTCAACGCGGCGGGCCAACGCACGCCGAAGCCGGCGGCGTCGATCAACACGAGGCCACGAACACGATCGGGGTATCGCAGCGCGACTTCTCCGGCGATGGCGCCGCCCATCGAATGACCGACGAGCACCGCGGACGGAAGGTTGAGTGTATCGAGGAGCGCGACGACGAGCCGCGCGTAGGCCGCGTTGGTGTAAAGGTCCTCGCCCGACCGCGCCGCCGGCTTGTCGGAGAACCCGAAGCCGCGGTTGTCGAACGCGATGACGCGATACCCGGCGGCGAGAACGGGCGGCAGTGTATGGCGCCAACTGTACATCGAGGCAGCGAACCCATGAATGAACACGACCGGCGCCCCGCGCCCCGTGTCGATCATGCGCAGGCGCGTGCCATCCACGACGAGGTACTGCGCGCGGAACGGCGTCCCCGCGGGATAACGTCGTTCGGGGGGAATCTGCGGCGCGCGACACGCCGCCAGGGCGGCGACGGCCAGACAGACCAGCGCGCGCCCCGCGCTCATGTAATCCCCAGCGCCCGACGCGCGAGCATGACGATCAATGGATGAGAGCTCCACACGCCGGCGACCGTATCTGCCGTTCCCGTCGTGACCACGACCTGCGCTTCATCGAAGACAAGAATCGTGGGCTCGTCCGCGGGCACCGATCCCTGGGCGATGCTCTCCGCGCCTGGCGGGACGTCACCTGCAATCCGCAGGTCGACTTTCGCTCCTCCGTCGCGCGACGCGTGGCGCCATGCCGGCAACGTGGGGCGCCACAACTCGGCGGCGAGTACGCCGCCCACCCGTCCCGCCCTCGCGACGAGCTGCAGCACCAGGTTCGCCACGGCGCGGGCCCCGGCGACCTCCCTGGTGGCGGGGTCCCCCGGGTGCGACGTGTCGCGCAGGGCGCGTGACAGCCGGTCGAGGGCTTCCCCTTGAAGCGTGGCGAGGTGCGCGAGGAGGGCCTGGGGGTCGGTGGGCCGGTAGCGGACGGGCCGAGTCGCCGGAGAGACGCGCGTCGCGGCCCCGCGAGTGACGAGGCCCTCGAGCGCCCCGTACACGTTGGCTCGGGCCAGGTGGGACGCCAGGGCCACAGCGTAGCCCGTAGTAGGCCCGAGGCGCAGCAGGCTTGTGTACACGAGTGACTCCGTGGGCGTAAAGCCGAACGGAGTGAGGTCTATCGTCTTCATCATGTAGTAGTAAATACTACTACTAGATCACTTCAATCGGAATCCCCAGGAGTCGAGCAATGAGGCCGAGGCGGAAGGTCACGTCGGTCTGACGCTGCGCGGGACTCTTGCCTGCTCCCTCGAGCGGGAAGTAGTGCGCCACGACCGGGTTCGTCGACTTGGGCTGGGCCCGCAGGCTCTTGGGACTCCAGATCCCCTGGTCGTCGCACTCGCTGTACAGCCGGGCCAGCACCTTCGAGGCGCTGGGGATGCGCCGCAGGATGCCCAGGCGGGCGAGCAGCTCCAGCCAGTAGACCGCGAACGGGACGTCGTCGATCCGGCCCTGCGCGTCGGCGTGGAGCGGATCCCCCAGGAGCTCGAAGATCGGCCGAAGCATCTTCTTACCCGCCTGAATGAAGAAGGCGCGGCGGGGAGCCGGCGCCGAGAAGTAGTTCGCCAACCGCTCCAGGAAAGCCGCTCGCTCGCGCTGGACCGCGGGCATGAAGGCCAGCGTCTCGATGGAGAAGACGGTGGGCGGGTAGGCGAGCGGATCGAGCACGGTCTTCCCATGGGCCTTCTTGAACGGCTTGAGGGCGAGCTCGCTGCGCAGGTACAGAGAAATGTCGCTGGCGAGGCGGTGCGCCGCCCCCCGCAGCCGCGGGTCCTCGGTGTGAGCCCCGCGGGCCAAAGCCGCCGCGGCCGCTTGCGCGCCCATGCTCCTGGCCCAGAGCCCCAGGCCGCGGTCGGTCTTCGCGGGCCGCTGGAATTCCACGAGCAGCGTCGGATCCTCGTCCCGGGAGAGTAGACGGAAGAGGAACCGGTCGGCAAAACGGAACGGGCGCATATCCCCGAGCCACCCCAGCTCCAGGAGACGCCGGTACTGATAGATCGTTCCGGTCTCCTTCCACCCCATGGCGCTGATCGCCTCGGGCGCGAGCAGGTTCCCGCCCCATAAGCCGGTCTCCTTCTGCTTGCGAGCGATCGCGAGCGCGTCCTTGTACAAGAGAATCTCGGCCCGCAGCTGCATGACCCGCTCGGGGTCGCGTGCCGATTCCGGTGCCACTTCCGTCAGGGCCCGGTATTGCAGGGGGAGACTGGCGGCCTCGAACAGCCACGAGAGCGGTAACCTGTGCGAGGACGGAATCTCCAAAGGCACTCCAAGGGTGGGAGGTCAGGGGCTAAAACGGGCGCAAACTTACCCGAGACCGGCGCGATAGGCAATCGCCGCGCGGCAGCGACAGCATAACCTATTGTTGTGGTGCTGTTTACGGCATCACGCTGTACGTGCAGATCCTTGCACTCTTAAAGGCACGCCACGCGATGGATGGTTCCAGGATAACGCGGCAGTGCTTCGCTCGTCAGCACCACCGCCGAGTCGTCGAGGAAGTCGATCGCTTCGCCCGCCCCGCGCTCGCCTGAGCCGGCGATCTCGCACGCGCGGTCGCGCACCGGCGTCAGTCGACCACCGACGCCCGGGTGGAAGAAATAGATCTCGGAATACGTCCGGATTGCTACCACTCGGCCGCTCGTCTGAATGGCGGCGCTGGTCACCAGGCGCCCCGCGCCGGGATCGGGACGGATATCGAGGACCTGCACGCGGTCGGCTTGCACGATGCTGTCCGCCCGCGAGCTCCATGCGGTGCGCGCCACGCGATACACCGCGATGGTCCCGGATCGTCCCTTGCTCACGAGGTAGAGCGCCGTGTCCCGCGGCGATACATAGATCGCTTCGACATCGTGTGAGCCGTCCGGATACTTGAGTCGCAGCACCGCCGGAGCCGCGGTGGTGCGCAACGTATCGCCCGGTCCCGTCGGCGGGTCGGGCTCGACGACGGCGTAGACCGTGACGTAGGGACGGGCTTCGAGATTGTCTCCGGTGTCACCGAGATACACGCACGTGCCGGCGCGTGTGGGACACGGGCCGAGCGACATGTCTTCCCAGTCGACGGCACCGGCGCCCGGCACAAGCAGGAATCCGAGATCACGGCCGTGCACATCCGTCGCGTACAGGTACGGGCCGTCGCCCGAGTCATTGTGAGTCCAGAGAATCCCCGCATGCGCGCGGCTGACCGCGACACCAGAGCTCTCCACGACGCGCCGGCTCGCGAACCGCCCCGTCTGCACGGCGGTCGTGGTTTGAAGCACGAGTAATGCGGATAGGAACATGGCCAGAACAGAATCCGCTTGCTGGGTCTCGGGCAAGGGGTGATAATTCGCGAATGCTCGATGCGCTGCGGGCTCGTCCCGTCCAGAAACTGCCCTCACGCGTTGGGCTGAAGGGACGCATCCTCTTCCTGTGCGAGGATGCCGCGCTGGTCAGAGACCAACTCGCGGGCCAGGACGTCGCCTGGACCCCCGCGATCAAGCTGCGCGACGACATCTCCACCGACGAAATCACTCCCGCGTACATCTGCTACTACTACGACGAGACCCTGGGCGAATTCCCCTACCTCGGTCTCAAATGCGGACAGGAATTCCCCATCACGCGCGGCTCGGTGAAACGCGGCGGGTTCGTCGTCTCCGTGAGTGGCAAGCGGCGCGGCAAAGGATCCTCCCGCGAGCAATCGCCCTACGCCGAAATGTGCGCCGGCGTGAAGCTCGTCGTCGCGGAGAACATCGAACGCATCTACCGGGAGAATTGCCAGAACCTCGGCATCTTCACGACGACCGATTTCGGGATTCTGGAAAAGATCCGCCGGGGCGAAGAGATCCCGCTCTCGACGTTCACAGATGGCGAGGGCGAAATCACCCGCGGCATCGTCGAGTACGGCGGGCTCTTCAACTACAACGTCGCGCGACTCCAAGGCAAGGTGGTGCTCACGCCGCCTGGCACCGCCAAGCGGCCGATGACCCTGGGCGAGAAGATCCTCGCGCGTCGCTGGGTCGTCGATCCGTCCAAGGGCAAGATCGGCGTCCCCGCCGTGAAGCCCGGAGACGAAGGGTTCGTCCTCACCGACATCCGGTTTAGCCACGAATACGTGACGCCGATGGCGGCGATCTTCTTCGAGCAGCTCGTCGGCAAGGACGCCAAGGTCAACGACCCGAGCTCCATCCTCATGTTCCGAGATCACCTGACCTTCCTGCCGGAGGCGATGACGCCCGAGCGCATCAAGGAAGGCCTCCTCGATGTCGCGCTGCAGCTCGAGAAGAAACAGCGCGCCTTCGCCGAGGCGCAGGGGATCAAGCTCTACGGCGAGTTGCGCCTCGGCCACCACGGCTCCGAGGCGATCTGTCACTCCAAGATCCTCGAATCGCACGCACTCCCCGGCCAGGTCATCATCGGCTCCGACTCGCACACGCCCCACGCGGGCGCCGTCGGCTGCGTGGCCTTTGGCGTCGGGACCACCGCGATCTTCAACTCCTGGATCACAAAGGATGTCCGGCTGCAGGTCCCGGAAACGGTGAAGGTCGTCGTTCGCGGCAAGAAGCCCGTTAACGTCACCGCCAAAGATTTCATGCTGGAGATCCTGCGCCATCCCTACGTGAAAAGCGGAAAGGCCATAGGGAAACTGGTGGAGTACTGTGGGGATGCTGTCGAGTCGCTGTCGGTAGACGAACGAGCCACCATGACCAACATGACGGCCGAAGTTGGCGGCTTCACGGGCTACGTGGCGCCCGATGCCAAGACCGTCGAGTACCTGATGGACTACCGCGGCATGTCGCGCGCCGACGCGGAGCAACTTGGCGTGGGACTCGCGAGCGATCCCGACGCGGAGTACTGCGAGGTGATCGAGATCGACGCCGCCGCCATCCGGCCGATGATCGCTCTCCCCGGCGACCCCGGAAACGGCCTGCACATCGGCGACAGCGAGGCGCGAATCAAGGTGGACATCGCCTACGCGGGATCGTGTACGGCCGGTAAGAAAGAAGACATGGACATGTACGCGCGTGTGCTGCGCGAGGCGACGACGCGTGGCGGGCGTGTGGCCCCGTGGGTGAAGTTCTTCATTCAGTGTGGATCGCAGGATGTGAAGCGGTACTGCGAAGAGCGGGGCTACCTCGAGATCTTCCGGCAGGTCGGTGCGACGTTCCTGGAGCCGTCATGCGGGGCCTGCATCAACGCGGGGCCGGGGGTGTCAAAGACGCGGGATGAAGTGACGATCAGCGCGATCAATCGCAACTTCCCGGGCCGCTCGGGGCCCGGCCAGCTCTACCTCGCCAATCCCTACACCGTCGCGGCGTCGGCTCTCACCGGCTACATCACGCCCTGGGAGCCGCCTAACAATTAGCTAGCTGCCCCGGATCCGCACCTTCAGGGCCCGCACTCCATTCCCGTAGTTCTTCAACGCCGTCACGGTCGTACTCGAGTCGGGCACGAGCTTCGCCGTGATCCCGAATTCGCCGTTCACCGTGCCGCGGTACGTGGTCCACGTCAGCCCCGCGCCACCCAGTGTGTGCCCCGCGCCGTAGCTGCTCGCCGTGTTGGTGAGGTGGCCGCCACGCGCCAACCAAACCGTGACCGTCGAGTCGGGTGCCTGATGGATGACGAGGCCGGTGCCGGCCCCCGCCGTGTCGATGGCGAAGTGCGAGCGCAACGAGTCGTTGATCGGCGCGCGCCCCGACCCCACGATGAAGTACACGGAGTCTATGGTCTTCGTCAGCGTATCGAACCCCGTCCAACCGAGCATCATCGTGAAGTCGGCGATGAGCGAATCGCCCGTGTCGCTCGGCACGCGGATGTCCATCTCAATGCCGACGACGCGCGTCGTATCGCTCCCGGACGCAATCTTGGACGCGCGGTCGATGTAGGGGAACACCAGCGCGGCGAGAGTCGGATAGAGCGTGGTATCGCTGCTGAGCAGCGTGTCACCGGCGAGGGCCGAGTCGAGCGCGCGCCGGACGGCGGCCAACTCGGGGCCGTTGATGGCGTCGGGATCGACGCCGCCGGCGTCGGAGCACGCGGTAATCACGGCGCCGAGCGCCGTCAGGGTGATCAGCAGTCTTCGCATGTCGGAAATATGGCGCTATTGCGGGTCGTCGGAAGATACCGCCCGCACTTCCGTGCGATACGGCCTCAGAGAGTCACGTTGGTACACGCTGCGGGGGTTCCACAGCACCCACGATTCGATCCCCAGCTCCTCGGCGGCGCGAATCTGCTCGCGGATTTCGTGCGGCGTATAACGCGGCAGCCGCCGCCCCAGGGTGAACGCCTGGAGGAATGGCCGGATCAGCGCCGACTTGGCCTGCGGCCGCGACCGGTCGATCGCCTCGCGCAGGGCGTTCTTCACGATGGCGTACGGATTCGCGTTGGGCCGGGCGTAGCCGTACGCGCCGGGATAGTAGTGACTCGGATAGACCATCGGCAGCACGACGTCGGCGACGGATGTGAAGTCTTCCCACACCTGTCCGATCCCGAGGTCGCCGGTTGCGGACGCCGTGAGGCCAAAGACGTCGAAGGTCACCGGGACGCCGAGCGGCTCGAGACGCTGCACGATCATCGCCACGCTGGCCCGCACGGCGGAGCGCTGCGTCTCACCCTTCTTGCGCGCAGGGAAAATCGCCGTCACCATCGCTTCCCTGGGCTCGTCGGGGAAGCGCACGTAGTCGAATTGTACCTCGTCGAATCCGAGGTGGACCGCTTCCTCCGCGAGCTGGGCCGCGTAGATCCAGACGGAGTCGTTGTAGGCATCGACCCAGGCGGTGCCGATCCGATCACGCCACAGGCCCCCGACGTCGCGCTGTTGCACCGACCATTGCGGCCGCCGCTCGGCGAGCAGCGGATCCTTGGCCACGACGATGCGGGCGATGGCGTAGATGTCGTGCGCTTTCAGCGTGTCGAGCCGGGCCCGCACGTCACGCGTGCGGATACAGCGCGTCGCGCCGATCTGCCGCGCGACTTCGACCCGCGAGTCATACAGCAGGCATCCCGTGTCGTCCTTCACGTCCACGACGAAAGCGTTGACCTCAGTCGAGTCCGCGAGGCGCACCAGGTGCCAGAGTTTTGGTGACCCGAAGGCCCAGGCGTTGACGTACAACGCCTTGATCGGCGGCGCCGGAGGCGGTGAGCTGAACAGCGGCTCAGGGAGGACGTAGCGCAGCTCGACGCCGCGCAGTTGGAGGCTGTCGTCCGAAGTGGGCAATCCCTGCGCAAAAAGGCCGCGACTCAAGATCGCGGCCCAGAGCAAGAGAGCACCTGCCTGCCGAGCCAACTTCATAGGGGATACCACTATAGGAAACCGGCCCTCAACGAGCAAGCCCTTCCGGCTCCTACCTCACCTGTAAGCTATTGAACAACAAGGGATAAGTCGCCAGGCTCTGGCCCCGGTACTGCGGCCGGAAGCCAAACAGGATCACGCGCCCTGAACCCTGCCGCACTTCGAGCAGACTCGCCTTGCCGGCCACCTTTTCCGGGTGCAGCACCCACCCCGACAACAGCACGCGCTCGGGCGCGTCGGGCCAGCGGCCGATCACGCGCACGACGGTCGAATCGAGCACGTCGAACGCGGGCCCACCTTGGAACCAGGCCGCCGTCTCGCGACCAACGCCGCGCGCAATGGGATTGCTCGCGTCGAGCTCCAACCGGAAGATTGAGCCGGGGGCGTAAAAATCTTCGTCGGGCATTGCCTCCAGCACGTTGCGCACCGGGAGCAGGAGCGCTTGCACCGCGAAGCGGCTGGCTTCGTTCAACGCGACGAGCGTCCCCCCATCCAGCACGAACTGCCGCAGCGCCTCCGCACCGTCAGTGCCGATCCCGCCGGCGTAGGGCGCCGGGTAGCGCGTCGCGGGGAGGCCCTCGAGAATCTCGCGCGGCGACTGATCGGGGAGCACGATGACGTCGAACTTCTCCTTGAGCTTGCCGGCGCGCACCGTCGAATCGACGAGCGACACGTACGGCACCTTCCACGTGTCGAACACAAACCGCGTCCAGCCCTCATCCATGGTGGCGTTGTAGGACCGGTACAGCCCGACGCGCGGCACGGGATTGAGATCCGTGGCGACGAAGCCGGGATAGCCGAGAGTTGCGCGCGGTGCGGCGACCGGCGCCGATAATGGCACACGCAGCGAATCCGGTGCGACGATCGCCGTGAGGCCCATCAAGAGCGGCAACGTGTGCGCCGTGACGTCGTACGGCCGTTCCGGTGGCCCATTCGGATAGAGACGGCGGTCGGGATAGCGCTGCGGCTCGAGGAGCGTCTTCGCGAACGCGGCGTATGGCTGACGCAGCACGACGACAAAGGTGCCCGGGGCATGCCGCTGGCCTTGCAGGGTGAACGCCTGCTGGGCAGTGCGGACCTCCACTTGTCCGCGCTGCAGAATGCCGAGCATCGCGGCGAGCGCGATCGAGTCCTGGTGCGCCGGAATCACATAGGCGTACGGCCAGTCGCGCCAGCCGCGCACGGCACGCATTTCGACGGTGAAAAAGCTCGAGAGCCAGCGGTCGCGGTCTCGGGCGGCATTGACGAGCAGCGCGTAGGCACCCGCGGTCTGATACGACACGATATCCCGGATCGTCCAGCGACCGCCTGGCCAGGGATGCGGGAAATTCCAGGAGCGCTCGCGCGGGTTGTAGCCGCGCGACCGGGCCTGCAGCCGGTCGAACGGCACGTCGATCGGCGACGCGAGCTGGCCGCTCGCTGTCTCGGACAGAATGCGCACGCCGCCGTGGTAGTGCTGGTAGGCGCGCGCCGGCGTCCACGCGTCGTACGTCGAATTGATCGAGATGCCGGTCTTGCCCTGGGCGGCCAGATCCCACGCCATCGCGGTGCCGAGGGCGTTGACGCCGTCGATGAGCAACGGATCGACGTTCGGCTCGACGGGGTCGAGGTACGGTGGCAGAAAGAGCCGCGCACCGTCCGATCCCATCTGGTGGATGTCGTGCACGATCTGGGGATGCCACACGTTCTGCAGCGAGTCGACCGTCAGCTGCGTCTCGACCTGCGTGAACGCGTACCAGTCGCGGTTGTTGTCGTGACCCGTGTAGTGGTGGTACAGCTCGGGCGGTGAGGTGCCTTCAGCCGCGGTGCCGAGGGTTTTGTTGTACCACTTGGAGACGATGGTCACGCCATCGGGGTTGAGCGACGGGACGAGCCACAGAATCACGTTGTCGAGAATCGCCCGCGTGGCGGCGGTCGTGTCGATCGCCAGTCGATACGCGAGGGCAACGGGCGTCAGATGCCCGCCAACCTCCGTGGAGTGAATGCTCGACGTGATGAGGACGATCGTCTTGCCGTCGCGCATCGCCTCCTGAGCGGCGGCGCTGGTGCGGAAGGTGCGGGGGTCGGCGAGACCGGCGTTCAGGCGGCGGTATCGGTCCAGGTCCCGCAGGTTGCGCGGGCTCGAAATCACCAGCGCGACGAACGGCGCCCCCAGCGTCGTCTTGCCCAGCTCGCGGTAATCGACCCGATCGCTCGCGCGCGCCAGGGCCTGATAATAGCGCACCAGCACCGGCCACTCGGCGAGCTTGCGGTCGTCGCCGGGCTCGAACCCGAGAATCGATCGCGGTGTCGGAATGACGGTCGCGACCGCGGCCGGCCGCGCGCGCCGCTGAGTGGGACGCGACGGGCGCTGCGCCACCACGCTCGGCGCTACGCAGAGCCCCAATACCGCGAGCGCGATCCCCGCGCGGGATCGCCTCAACGCAGGCTGCCCGCCGCGGCGGGCGGCGCGTCTCCCGTTCCGATCCAGTGCCCGAACCACGTGCGGATCCGCTCCAGGCGATCGACGAGCAACCAGGGCGGGCCGGTGCGCGACAGGCCGTGATAGGAGCGGGGGTAGCGCACGAATTCAGACGGGATCCCGCGCTTGCGCAGCGTCACGAAGAGTTGCTCACCGTCGGTGATCGGCGTGCGCTTATCGTCCTCGCTGTGGACGATCAGCATCGGCGTGCGGATGCGCGCGGCGTACGTCATCGGCGAGTAGAACTTGTAGATCGAATCCTGCTCCCACGGCTCGCCAAGGAACTCGTAATCCGTCAGACCCTGCGCATCGGACGATCCGTACCACGAATACCAATTGAAGATCGACCGGTCGGTCTCGGCGACGCGGAAGCGATCGGTGTGACCGACGACCCAATTCGTCATGAAGCCGCCGTACGACCCGCCGAGGACCGCCATGCGCGTCGTGTCGACGCCGCCACGGGCGATGACGACGTCCACCGCCTGCATGAGATCTTGATAATCCTCCATGCCCCAGCGTGCACGCGTCGCGAACGTGAAGGCATGTCCGTACCCACTCGACCCGCGCGGGTTCGTGAACAGCATCCAGTATCCCTGGCCGGCCAGCATCTGGAACTCCGGGAACAGCACGTTGCCGTAGTTCGAGTGCGGGCCGCCGTGGATCGAGAGCACCAGCGGATACCGTTTGCCGGGCTGGTAGCCGTAGGGCTTCATCAACCAGCCCTCGATGCGTAGCCCCCCGACCCCGGTGAACCAGAGCGTGTCGGCCGGGATCATGGTGATGCCGGCGACGAGCGCGTCGTTGAACGACGTCAACCGCCGCTCCTGTGCGGGCGTCGCGAGCGGCGCCACCCACAGCTCGACCGGATGCGTCACGTCGCTGGACGTGTAGGCGACCAGGCGGCCGTCCAGACTCTTCGCAAAGCCGCGCAGCTGCCGTTCCCCCGTCGTCACTTGCCGAACCGGACCACCGGCGGCCTGAACGACGAAGAGATGCACGTTGCCCCGAGTTTCGGCGTCGATGTAGATCGACTTGCCGTCGGGCGACCAGCTCACTGAGCCCGGATCGAGCGCCCAGTCGGTCGTGAGATTCCGCGGCGTGCCTCCGGTGACCGGGATCGCGCAGACGTCGTTCTCGGCGCCGCGTCCCTTCGAACACGTGAACGCGATCGTCTTGCCGTCAGGGGACCAGATCGGTCCCCCGTTTTCGACGAAGCCCGTCGCGAGCCGCCGGATCGCGCCGTCCGCGACGTTCAGCAGGTAGATGTCCGGGCGCCCCTGGTCGCGCACCTCGACCGTCTCGGTCGAGTCCTGGACGAAGGCGATCGTCTTGCCGTCCGGCGACCAGGCCGCGGCGCCCTGACTCAAGTCGCCGTTCGTCAGCTGGCGAGGATCCCCGCCCCCTATGGGCACCAGATACAGATGATTTGGCCGGCGTGTCTCGCGCGGTGGCAGGAATCCACGCTCGTCTGCGACAAACGGGATCGACGTGTAGACGCGTCCATCGAAGCGCTTGACGTCGGGTCCCCGTGTGATCGCGACGGGAGAAACGCGCGTGCGCCACGTCTCTTTCTTGAGGCTGTCCGGCTCGGCGCCGCGCCACCCGTACAGGAGCCACTGCCCGTCCCGCGAGAACTGCGGAACGGCGTGCACGCCCTTCAGCTGGAAGGCTTCGCCCCCCGGGGCGCCGGTCCGCAGAAACCACACATCGTCCTCCGACCCTTCGCGCCGGCTCGCGAAAGCGAGCAGGGACCCGTCGGGCGACCACGTGGGACTCGACGCTTCGGTCGAGGGACCCGTGTACCGGTAGGCGGGCGCCGATCCGTCCGCCGCCACCATCCAGATCTCGGTGTGGCGCTTGTCCTTGTCTTCGACCACGGTCGTGACCGTGAACGCGACGCGGCGGCCGTCAGGAGACAGCTGCGGATCGCCGAGGGCGGTCAGCTTGTAGTAGTCGGTCGCTTGCCAGGGACGGGCCTGCTGGGCCGAAACGGGGAACGCGAGCAGGACGGGCGCCGCGGACCAAAGCCAGGAACGGAGACGCATACCAGGACTCGTCACTAGTCGGGGGGCAGGAAAGATATCAACAGGACCTGCAACGGCTAGACGCACCGACGCCTGTGCCACTAGCCCTTGCCGGTCCGCGCTTACGGCAGTTTGTGTAGCTCGACTCGTCTGTTCTGCGCTCGCCCTTCCGGCGTCGTATTCGTTGCCACAGGATTCGCCGGGCCGAACCCGCGCGCCGTCATCCGGCTCGGATTCACGCCCTTGCGAGCGAGGTAGAAGCGCACCGCAATCGCCCGATTGCCGGACAACCGCTGGTTGAGCGCCAACGAGCCGGTGTTGTCGGTGTATCCCGCGATCTCGATGCGGATCTCGGGGTTGGCGATGAGCGATCCGGCCACCTGATCGAGCACCGCGTACGACTGCGTCGTCAACACCGACCGTCCAGTCTGGAACGTCACGCCCTGGAGGATGAGGGTCGGCCGCGCGGGAGTCGCCGGCGCTCCCGGCGTCGCCGGTGCGCGCTCCTCGAAGAGCAGCAAGCACCCGAATTGATCGACCTTCGATCCCGCCGGCGTGTTCGGGCAGCGATCCTGCGGATCCACGACACCGTCGGCGTCAGAGTCGCGCGCGAGCGGACAGCCGTTGGCGTCGACCGCCGTCCCGGCGGGCGTGTTGGGGCAACGGTCGGCATTGTCGAACACGCCGTCCTTGTCGCTATCGGCGGAACAGCCGGTGGCGTCGACGGGCGTTCCGGTGACGGTATCGGGGCATCTGTCGATGCCGTCGAAGACGCCGTCGCGATCACCGTCCAGCGGGCACCCGCTCGGATCGACGACGGCGCCGACCGGTGTGGCGGGACACTTGTCGAGACCATCCCACACGAGGTCGTGGTCGGAATCGATGGGGCACCCGGTCGGGTCGACCGTCGCCCCTGCCGGTGTGTCGGGACACTTATCGATGCCGTCGTTTACGCCGTCCCCGTCCGAATCGGGAGGGCAGCCCTTGTCGTCGACGGCCACGCCGGCAGGGGTATCGGGGCACTGATCGAGCCCGTCGAGCACCTTGTCACTGTCCTGGTCGTGCGGACATCCCGTTGCGTCCACCGTCGCGCCGTGGGGCGTGTCGGGGCACCCGTCGATGCCGTTGAAGACGCCATCCGTGTCGGCGTCACTGGGGCAGCCGCGCTTGTCGACGGTCGCGCCGGTCGGTGTATCGGGACAGGCGTCGCGTTTGTCGCCGACGCGATCGTGGTCCGAGTCCAACGCGGGTTTTGCATCAGCTTGGAAAAACGCAAATCCGACGGTGCCGATCATGTGCGTCGCCGATACCGCGCCCGTGTCGAACTTCGTGTCGGGTGTGTAGATGCCGCGGCCCTCGAACCGCAACGCCACGTGATCGCTCAAGAACAAGCGAATGCCGGCGCCGCCGTGGAAGCCGCCGTCCGTGAAGTGGTACGGGTTCGTGTTGCCGAAGTCGAGCACCGAGTAGCCGCCCAGCACGTAAAACGACAGGCGGTCCCGATTCATGACGTTGAAGACGAGACTGCCGCCGCCGATCACGGGCTCGAGCTCCGTGGAGGGCAGGGGGTTCTGCGGCGGTTGGAAGAGCGCCTCCACCTCGAGACTGATGGCGGGTCCGAACGCGTAGGCGAACCGCACGCCGCCCCCGATCTTGTCCTCGAGGCCGAAACCCTTGTCGTACTTGGTGAAGGCACCGAACAGGCCCACCTCGTACCGGCGTTCGTACTGGGCCGCGAGCGTCGACGAGCCCAGCACGAACGCCAGTCCAACCGCCACGAATGTCCGCACGGAATCCCCTTTAGTTCACGATCTGGCGCAACTCGACGCGCCGGTTCTGCGCGCGGCCCGCGGCAGTCGTGTTCGGAGCAATGGGTACGGTCGGGCCATATCCCTTCGCGACCATCCGGTTTGTCGAGACGCCCTTGCTGGCTAGGTAGATCTGCACTGCCTCAGCCCGCGACTGCGACAGCCGCTGGTTGGTGGCGGCCGACCCGGTGTTGTCGGTGTGGCCGGCGATCTCGATGCGAATATCGGGGTTCGCGACCAGCGAAGCGGCCACGATGTCGAGCACCGTGTACGACTCGGGCTTGAGCGCCGACTTCCCGACCTCGAACATCACGCCGCGCAGGATGACCGGCGTGCGCGCTTCCGTGAAGAGGATCGGACAGCCGGCGGCGTCCACTCGCGTGCCCGCCGCGGTCCCCGGGCACTTGTCCTTCGAATCGTCCACGCCGTCACCGTCGGTGTCCTTCGAGCGCTGACATCCGGCGCTATCGACTTCCATGCCTGCCGGCGTTCCGGGGCACTTATCGATCCCGTCGAACACGCCGTCCTTGTCGCTGTCGGTCGGGCACCCGGCGGCATCGACGGTGGCTCCCGCAGGTGTGTTGGGACATTGGTCGAGCCCGTCGGCGACCGCGTCGCCGTCGGCGTCGGTGGGGCAGCCCTTGGCGTCCACGCGCGCCCCCGTCGGCGTGCCGGCGCACTGGTCGATCCCGTCGACCACGCCGTCTGCGTCGCTGTCGGTGGGGCACCCCTTGGCGTCTACCTGCGCGCCGTCGACGGTGTTGGGACAGGCGTCGAGGCCGTTGTAGACCTTGTCGCGGTCGGAGTCGAGCGGGCAGCCCTGCGTATCCACGATCGCGCCGGTCGGCGTGCTCGGACAGGTGTCGCGATTATCCTTCACGCCGTCTTTGTCGAGATCGCGGTATCCGCCCGACGAGAAGATCGACAGCCCGACGGAGCCGACGATGTGACCCGCCCAATCGCCACCTGTGAAGCCGGTGCTGGGTGCGTAGATCCCGCGCGCTTCGAGGCGCAGCGCCACATGGTCGCCGAGGAAGATCCGGTCGCCGATGGCGCCGTGCACTCCGTTGTCCGTGAAGCGGTAGGGCGCGGTCTTTTCGAAGTCGAGGCGCGAGTATCCGCCCAGGATGTAGAAGATGTTTTTCTCGGTGCCGAAGTTCAGCACCAGACTGGCGCTACCGTGCGAGAGCGTCGCCGTCGCCGGCCCCGTCTTGGCGCTCGGCGATTGGTGGCCCGCGTCAACTTCGATGCCGACGGTGCGGCTGAAGAAATAGCCGATCCGTCCGCCGAAGCCGATCTGGTTGTCGAGATTGAAGACCCGGTCGTACCGGGTGTAAGAAGCGAAGGGGCCGATTTCGAACTGGTTCGCCCGTTGGGCGTCCAATGTCGAGACGGCGGCGATCGCGAGCAGCACCAAGGTCATCCGTGCGCGCATGGCGTAGGCTCCTCAGGTGACGGGCTAACGACTCCCCTCACCATAATAGTCTGTGTCTCCATCAGAAACCCCAGGAGCACCCTCGGCGCAGTCCTGTGGCCAGGTCGATGCCCCCCAACACGAGCCCCCGAGGCGTGCCGTCGACTTCCCGCCACGTCACTCCCGCGGGACCCACCAGCGTGCCGGCGCCAACCGCGCCGCACGTCTGCTGCCAGATCTGGGACCCCACCGGGCCCGTGAACGTACCGAGCGAGTCGCCGACAACCGGCGCGGCGATGGTTTCGGCGGCGTTGATCCCGGCGCTGGCGTACATCCCGCCGACCGCCAGAACGGCGTTTCCCACGTCGAGCAAGGCGAACTGCGAGCGCCCCTCGGGCAACACGGTGGGACCAGACGCCCAGGGGCCAGTGAAGAATCCCGACACCAGGCTCAGGGATGCCGTGTCGCTCGTCACCAGCCGCTGGGGCGCGGCGTCGAGCCCGCCGCCCGGCGGTACGCTGTCGGCGACTCCCCCGATCGCGATGACGCGGCCATCGCGGACGAGACCGCCCCCATACGCCCGCGGCCCCGGGAGGGAGGGCTGCTGGTACCAGCCGTCGATGTGTCCATCCACGCCGATGCGGCCGACATACACCGTCTGCTGCGGGCGGCCCAGGTCGTCGGTCCCGCCGATCACGTAGATGCGCCCGCGGCGCACGACCGCGATGGCCCCGGCGACGGGGGCGGGGAGCGGCTCCAGAAAGATGAAGCGGCGAGACACGCTATCCGCGGTGACGTCGGCACCGAGCACCGTGGCCTGGGCGCGACCGGCCGTATCGATCCCGCCGATGACGTACAGGGCACTCCCGGGCAGCCGTGAGTTGTACCGCGTCGCGACCGCCGCGGCGGCGAACGCCCGGGGCACGGGGAGCACGTGGCTACGGGTCG
>DASYRD010000040.1:0-1924 GCA_036004745.1 Gemmatimonadales bacterium
GTACGGTACGTCCCCGCTCGATCGAGTTCCCGCTCGAGTCAAGCGGCCAGCCGTGGCGCTCGCATCAGCGCCGGGCGGATCTGGAAGAGCGGGCCCGCAAGGCGGTTGCTTTCAGGCGAACCGTCAAGGGGCACGACCACCGCTTCGATAATCGACCCCCTCTTTACCATTTGGGCGCGTCACGCGCGTACACGCGCGATCACTCGCGACACACATTCTCCTGCAAATCGGCCCGTTCGAAGGACCGGAGATGCGTCGCGAGACGTCGTGCGTGTCGTTTCTGATGTGTCCGTTTTGTGTCCGGGGCTCGTTGTCTGTTCTTACAACAAAGAACGTAGGGCGTGGATGCGACTGGTCACGACCCCGAATTCCTGACCGCACGGCGGGCCGGGGAGTCCAGTGTTGCGCTGCAACTGCGTTTCGTCTCATCTACTTCTAGTAGACGCGCGCGCGAGGGTCATCGTGACCCGTGGGGCCATGCGGGAGAGCTCTAGTGGCACGTTGTTGGAGCTCAGGTCGCCGAGTCGGGGCGCCGTCGGAGCGCGCCGCCGATCGTGAGGACGGCGAAGCCAATGCCGCTCAGAAGCAGCGCGATGCCAACGACCAAGCTGAAGAGCGAAAGTCGCTCGGCCATGTAGCTGGTGTTGAGCGCGGTCGCCAGCGCGGTCTCCGTGACCCAGACGTTGCGGACGCCGTTGGCGACGGGCTGCTTCGTCTTCGGGTCGACGACGGCGTACTTCGGATTGTCGGTGCCGCCGCCCCTGGCCAACTGGGACGCGGGCGTCGTGGGCAGCGCTTGGTAGCGGCCCATCTGCGCGTACGTGTAGCCGCCAGAGGCCTCGAGCGCGTGGATGCGCATGTACTGCGCGAAGCAGCGGGCCCGGCCGCCGTCGGTGATCGCCTTGCCGGCGACGTTGCAACTCGGCAGGCTGATGCTGGATGGGAGCTTGGCCTGCGCCGCCTCGGCGGCGATCCCGCTCTTGGTCATGTCGGGCGTGCCGACGATCTGTTCCTGCTTGAGGTTGCTGTGAACGGTGCTGCGACCACTCAGGCCGAGGATGATCGTCACGATTCCGAACGCCACCAGAACGATGCTGGCGGCGATGCCGCCATACTCGAAGACCCTGCGAGCGGTGAACATGGCGACTCCTCCCATTGGTGTCCGGTGTGCGAATGGCGTCTGGGGCCGAAGGCCCTCGCGAGGCCATCCGCCGAGGCTGACCCTGTTAGATCACAGTTGTCATCCTATCGCCAATGCCTGTCCTGATTTGGTGACATACATGTCTCAGAGTGGCTGTTGATGACCCTCAGCGCGAGGGATACGAGAAGGCGCGGCATCCTCGCCGCAGCCGCCCGTGTGCTAGCCGCTCGGGAAGCGGCCGGCATGGCGGAAGTCGCAGCCGCGGCCGGGATCGCGCGGGGGACGCTCTACCGCTACTTCCCGAGTCGCGAGTCGCTGCTCCGGGCGCTCGAAGCGGCGGCGAACGAAGAGGCAGGGCGACGTCTGGCGGAGGCGAACCTCGACCAGGTTCCTGTCGACGAGGCGCTCGCGCGCGCGACGCGCGCCCTGGTCGCGGTCGGCGAGGACTTCATCGTGCTACTGCGCGAGCGTCGCCCTCCCGAGCCTGGCTTCGCCGCCCCGCTCGTTGCATTGCTCGAGCGGGGACGCGAGGGCGGCCAGATCCGCGGCGATCTCCCGCTTGCGACCCTCGTCGAGTCGCTGCTCGTGCTCATCGGCGCGTGCGTGCGGACCGGCAGAGCCGCCGGGATGGGATCGGAGGACATGAGCTCAATCGCGCTTGGGCTCTTCCTCACCGGAGCCCGTCCGGTCGCCGACTGACCAGCACGCGCCGTTGTCCACCCCTTACGGCCGCGTCGCTCGGAGCTTGCGGCGGGCGTGGGCGATGTCCGCGCCGACCGGAGT
>DASYRD010000041.1:0-40153 GCA_036004745.1 Gemmatimonadales bacterium
GAAGCGCACCATGACGTTCAAGATCAAGAAGAAGGACACGGGCTACTACGTCGTGGCGCAGTTCGACGCCACGGGTGACCTGCTCCCCGAGTACGAGCGCGCGGTGAAGCTCGACGAAGGCGTGCTGCGGTACATGACCGTGCAGGCGGCACGCGAGCAGCCCAAGCCCGTCGTGGCCGCCGTCATCCCCGCACCGGAAGAGATTGAGGAGATCGAGGAGGAGGAAGCATGAGACGGCCCGCCAAGACCTGTCCCGTGTGCGAGTCCGGCGCGCGCGTGCTCGACTACAAGGACGACCGGACCCTCGGACGCTTCCTCACGGAGCGCGGCAAGATCCTGCCCAGCCGGCTCTCGGGGATGTGCGCCCGGCACCAGCGGCAGCTCGCGACCGCAATCAAGCGCGCACGCCAGCTGGCGCTGATTCCGTACATCAAGGGGCACACCGCGTAGCATGCGCGCGGCGGGAGCGACTCCCCCCCCCCGGTGGCGCCTCGTGGTGGGTGTTATCGCGTTCGCCGCATGGGCGCCCGTCGGCCTGATGGGATTGCCGTGCGCGGCGCTGCTCGCGGTCTCCCCCGATCGCTCCGCGCGCACGCGCATCGCGGCCGCGCTGCTCGGCACCACGAGCATCGCGCTGCTGGCCTTTCCCGGCGGGCGCCTGTCGGCGGTGATCGCGGCGTATACGGTCCTCCTGACCGCGGCGTTCGCGGCGGGCGCGGTCCTCGCCCCGGCTCCGTTCCTGCGGCAGGCCCTGCGCGCGGTGTCGGTCAGCGGCGCCGCCACCGCCGCGCTCGTCCAGCTCGTGTGGGGCTCGGCAGGTTGGGGCGCGCTGGCGTGGGAGGCCACGCGTCAGGCGGGACTGACGATGCGGATCATCGTGGAATTCCTTCCCGATACGTTCACGCTGTACGAGCCCGTCGTGCGCTTCGTGAGCACGACGACGCCCGGGATGCTCGCGCTCCAGTCGCTCGCGGGGCTCGCCCTCGCATGGCAGTGGCACGGGCTCCTGACGGAGCAGCCTCTCGGCGCCCCGCTCACGCCGTTTCGCGAGTTCCGCATCGGCGACGCGTGTGTGTGGGGCGTCGTCCTGTGGTTGGGGCTGATGATCGCCCCGGTCTCGAGCCTCTTGAAGCTCGCCGGTACGAACGTCGGGTTCGTGCTCGGGACGCTGTACGTGCTGCGCGGCGCGGCGATCGTCGTGACCTTCGCGCAGGTGTTGGGTGTTTCGGCGGCGGCCCTCGCGATCGTCGCGACGGCCGCGGCCACGATCGCGCTCCCCTTGTTCCTCCCCGGCCTCTGCACGTTGGGGATCACCGATACCTGGTACCAGTTCCGGCAGCGCCTCGCGGCGCGCCGGCAAAACGTAACGTGAGGATGGCGATGGAGATCATTCTACGCGAAGACGTACAGCACCTCGGCAAGGCCGGCGAAGTCGTCAAGGTCAAAGACGGCTACGCGCGCAACTTCCTGCTCCCCCAGGGCAAGGCCTATCTGGCGACGGATGCTAATAAGAAGAAGATCGCCGTCGAGGCCGATCGTCTCGCCAAGCAGCGCGCGACCGAAAAGGCCGCCGCGGAATCCGAAGCGACCCGTCTCGCCGGCGTCGCGCTCTCCTTCCCCGCCAAGGTTGGCGAGGAGGACAAGCTCTACGGCTCGGTCACCGCGAGCGACATCCAGCGCAAGCTCGAGGAGCTGGGGATCCACGTCGACAAGCGCAAGATCGATTTGCCCGAGCCGATCCGGTCGCTCGGCGAGTTCCGGGTGGGCATCAAGATCCACCCCGACGTCCGGCCCGAAATCGTGATCACGGTGGTGAAGGAGTAGCTCGTTATCAGCATCAGCTACATCGACGGCTCCCGGCTCCGCCGCTCGCTCTTGGCGGCGGCCGATTGGGTAGCAGCCGGGCGCGACGAGCTGAATCGCCTCAACGTCTTCCCCGTCCCCGACGGCGACACGGGCACGAACATGTGCCTCACCCTGCGCGCCGTCGCGCAGGCCGTGCGCGCGCTCGACGGCGCGTCTGATCCCAACTCCCTGCCCCTGGCGCGCGTCACCGAGGTGATGGCCCAGGCGAGCGTGCGCGGGGCCCGCGGCAACTCGGGGATGATGCTGTCGCAGTTCCTGCTCGGCTTCCAGGAGGGCCTCGGCCCGGGCCTCCGCGCGACGGCCGCCGGCCTCGCGCGCGCGATCCGCACCGGGTTCGATCGCCTACAAGCCTCTCTCGACGAGCCCGTCGAAGGAACGATCCTCACCGTCGCTCGCGAGACCGCCGATGAGGCGTGTCTCGCTAAAGACGAACCGGACCTCCGCCTGTTCATGATCCGCCTGGTGAACCGCGCGGAAGCGGCGCTCGCGCGCACGCCCGACCTGCTCGACGCGCTCAAGACGGCGGGCGTCGTCGACGCGGGCGCGAAAGGGTTCGTGCGCTTCCTCGAGGGCGTCAAACGTCTCATCGAGGATGGCCACGTGGCCGAAGGCGCCGTCGATCGGTTGACCCCCAACGCCGCCGCCCAGGCCGAAGTCGCAGCCGATCGCGACTACCGCTACTGCACGGAGCTGATGGTGCGTGGGGCGTCGCTGCCGCCCGCCGCCGACGTGCGCAAAGCGCTGCGGGCATTCGGCGGGTCCATCGTCGTGCTGCAGACCGGGGATCTGGTCAAGGCGCACGTCCACACCGACTCGCCCGAAGCGGTCTTTCAGCTCGGGACCGGTTGGGGAACCGTCGAGTACACGAAGGCCGACGACATGCGCGCCCAGCATCAGGCGCTGCAGGCGCGCCGTCCCATCGCCTTCGTGAGCGACACGGCGTGTGACCTCCCGGACGACCTCGTGGTCCAGTACGACATTGGGCTCGTCCCCACCCAGCTCATTGTCGACGAGCGGGCCTACCGCGACCGCTTGGAGCTGACGGCGACGGAGTTCTTCGCGCGGCTTCGGGCGGGGCTCGATGCCTCGACGTCACAGCCCACGCCCCAGGCGTTCACCGATGGCTACGCCGACGCGGCGCGGGCCGCGGACCACGTGATCGCCGTCGTCGTGTCGCGGGCGCTGTCCGGAACCTGCGCCAACGCGGAAGCCGCCGCGCGCCGGTTTAACGGCGGGCGGGTCACCGTCGTCAACAGTCGTAGTGCCTCTCTGGGCGAGGGGATGCTGGTGCTGCGCGGCGTCGAGCTGGCAGCGGCCGGGTGGGCCCCGGAAACGATCGCCCGCGAGCTGGAGCGGGTGCGCAGCCAGTCGGGCGGGTTCTTCACGGTCGACAACTTCGACCGCCTGGTCCGCTCCGGACGCGTGGGGCGCGGCCGGGCCTGGCTCGGCACCAAGTTGAACCTCAAGCCCGTGATGGTCGTTACTCCCGAGGGCACGATCGAGGCCACCGCGCGGGTCCGGGGTGCGGCCGGCGCCCGGCGCCGGATTCTCGAGCTGCTCGAGCGCGCCTTCGAGCAGGGCCGGCCGCGCGAGGTCCGACTGGGCGTAGTGCACGGGGACATTCCGGAGTTCGCCGAGGCGTTACGGGCTGAATTGGTGGCTCGGTACCAGCCGAAGCAGTGCCTCGTGGCGCCGATCACGCCGGTGATCGCGGCGCACGCCGGTGTCGGCGCGTGGGGCGTGTTTTATCAGGTAGAAGACGGAACAAACGGATGACGCGCGCGCTATGACTAGCCGGGGACGATCCCGCCCTGCCGGCCGCGCGCCGGCGACACCAGTCGCATTGGGTCTCGTGCTCGAAGCGCTGGCGGATCGCAAGGCCGTCGATGCGTTGGTGCTGGACCTGCGCGGGCTGTGCGCCGCCACTGACTATTTCGTCATCGTGTCGGGAACGTCGGACGCCCACGTTCGGGGCATGGCGGATCATCTGGTGGCGGCGCTGGCGCCGCGGGGCGTGGCGCCGCATCATGTCGAAGGGATGGCGCAGGGGCGGTGGGTATTGTTGGACTACGTGGATTTCGTGGTGCACGTGTTTCACCCGGAGCTGCGAGACTTCTACCAGCTCGAGCGGTTATGGGGCGATGCCCCGGTGGTCGCGAAAGGATAGGGAGCATGCGAAGGATCGGCGGTTCGCTGGCAGCGATTCTGGCGCTCACGACGTTGGGCGCAGGTCCCCTCGCCGCGCAGTACTTCGGGCAGAACAAAGTCCAATACCGCACCTTCGACTTCAAGATCATCCAGACCGAGCACTTCGAGGTCTACTACTATCCCGAGGAGCGTGCGGCGGCGCTCGACGCCGCGCGCATGGCCGAACGCGGCTACGCGCGCCTCTCCCGGATCCTGCACCACCAGTTCCAGGGCCGGAAGCCGATCATTCTCTACGCCTCGGGCTCCGACTTCCAACAGACAAATGTGACCGACGTCGGCGGCGAGAGCGTCGGCGGCGTGACGGAGTTCTTCAAGCACCGCATGGTGCTGCCGTTCACCGGATCGTACGCCGAGCTGGAGCACGTCCTGCAGCACGAGATGGTGCACCAGTTCCAGTTCGATGTGTACAGCCGCGGCCGTCCCGGGGGCGGCGTCCAGACGCTGATCAGCGTGAACCCGCCGCTCTGGTTCATGGAAGGGATGGCCGAGTACCTGTCGCTCGGGCCGATCAATCCCGAGACGGCGATGTGGCTGCGCGACGCGTCGCTCGAGGGGCACCTGCCCACGATCGAAGAGTTGGAATACGGCGACGTCTTCCCGTACCGCTACGGCCACGCGATCTGGGCGTACATCGGTGAGAAGTGGGGCGACGAGGTCATCGGCGAGATCCTGCAGACCTCTGCGAGCTCGGGCGTCCCGGCAGCCGTGAAGCGGGCCCTGGGGCTGAGTCTCGACGAGCTCTCCGCCGACTGGCGCGACGCCGTACAGACGACGTTCCTGCCGCAGCTCGGCGAGCACTATCGCGCGCGTCGCGTGGCGCAGGCGTCGCTGACGCGGAAGCGCTCGAACGGCCGCATCTTCCTCGCCCCGGCCCTCACCCCGGACGGCCGCGAGATGGCGTTCTTCGGCGATCAGGGCGGCTTCTTCATCGACCTGTTCCTCGCCGACGCCGAGACCGGCCGCGTCAAGCGGCGCCTCGTCAAATCGACCCTCAACAAGAACTACGAGAGCCTGCGGTTCATCAATTCGGCGGGCTCGTTCTCGCCCGACGCACGCTACTTCGCGCTCGCCGCCAAGCGCCGCGACCGGGACGACCTCGTGATTCTGGATGTGAAGCGCAATCGCGAGGACCGGCGCATCAAAGTTCCTCTCAACGGCCTCCAGACGCCGAGCTGGTCCCCCGACGGGAAGCAAATCGTGTTCACGGGGTTCGACGGCGGGCTCTCGGACCTCTACGTCATCAACCGCGACGGCACAGGGATGCGGCGCCTCACGTCGGACAAGTACGCCGACCTGCACCCCTCCTGGTCCCCCGACGGCAAGACGATCGCGTTCGTCACCGACCGTGGCAGCAATACGTCATTCGAGGACCTCCGCTTCGGCAACCTGCGGATCGCCCTCTACCACCTCGAGACCGGCACGATCGAGCTGCTTGGCCACATGGAGGAGGGCAAGAACATCAATCCGGTATGGGCGCCGGATGGGCAGTCGCTCGCCTTCGTGTCCGATCGCACGGGGATCAGCGACATCTACCTGTACGATCTGAACGACAGCAACATCTACCAGATCACGAACCTGTACACCGGCGTTCAGGGCATCACGCCGCTGTCGCCCGTGATGTCGTGGGCGCGGCAGGCCGATCGCCTCGCGTTCGTCTACTACGAAGACGGCCAGTACAGCGTGTACTCGCTCGAGAACCCGCGCTCGCTCAAGCGTGATCCGTTCCGCGGGCCCGCCGTCCGGGCGGTGACCTCGTTGGTCGCGGCGCGCGACGCCGCGCGGGACTCCGCGAGTCGCGCGGCGGCGGCCGCGCTGGCAGCCGGGCCGGCCCGGACCTCCGCGCCGCTGGAACGTCCCGGCGAAGCGCAGTCGGTGTATCGCGCCTCGGGCGGCTTCCGTCCTTCCGCGATACCGCAGGCCGCCGAATCGACGAGCGCTGCCGGGCCCGTGTCGGTGCGGCAGCTCCTCGATTCCGCGAGTCTCGCGCTCCCCGACACGAACGAGTTCACGCTGCGGAATTACCGCGTGCGCTTCACCCCCGACTACGTCGCTCGTCCCACCGTCGGCTACCAGCGCGACAACTTCGGCCGCGGGTTCTTCGGCGGCACCGCGGTCGCGCTGTCGGACATTCTGGGCAACCGCACGATTGTGCTCTCGGGATCGGTGAACGGGCGCATCAGCGAGGCGCAGTTCCTGGGAGTCTTCGTGAACCAGGCGCATCGCTTCCAGTGGGCGACGGGTTTCTCGCAGGAGCCTCTCTACTTCTACGCCGGCAGCTCCTGGACGCGCCAGGACTACGGGGCGCCCGGCGGCACGGACAGCGCCGACGTGTTCACGACGGCGATCCGGCGCTTCGTGGTGCGGGATGGCTTCGTCGAGTCGTACTATCCGTTCAGCCGCTTCAGCCGTGCGGAGTTGGGCCTGCACGCGGTCAACATCACCGACGCGACGCTGCAACTCGAGACGGGGTTCGATGCCGCGAGCGGCGTCTTCCTCGGACAGAACTACAACACGCTCGAGGGGCCGTCGATCAGCTACGTGCAACCGTCATTCTCCCTGGTGCACGACAATTCGCTGTTCGGCTACACAGGTCCGTTCGCCGGCTCGCGCTCGCGCCTCCAGGTGTCGCCTGCGTTCGGCACGTGGCAGTTCACGGCCGGACTCGCCGACTACCGGCGCTACATCTTCGTGCGGCCATTCACCATCGCGGTTCGCGGCCTGATGTTCGGCCGCTATGGACGCGACGCCGAGCGCTTCCCCGTCTTCCTCGGCTCGACGGAGCTGCTGCGCGGCTACACGTACGGCTCGTTCCGGAACAATGAGTGCGTCGCGGATCCCGGCAACAACTCGCAGACGGGCTGCGCCGAGCTCGATCAACTCATCGGCTCGAAGGTCGCCGTCGCCAACGTCGAGCTGCGCTTCCCGCTCACGCGCAGCCTCGTGTTGGGTTTCCTGCCGATCGGATTCCCGCCGATCGAGGCCGCGCTCTTCTATGATGCGGGTCTGGCGTGGAGTGAAGGCTCCATCGTGAAGCTCAACCGCACGAGCACCGAGAATCCCGTGCTCGTGCGGGCGCCCCTCAAGAGCTGGGGCACGTCGATTCGGGTCAACATGCTCGGCCTGATGATCTTGCGGTTCGATTACACGAAGCCGATCGATCGGCCGTTAAAGAAGAGTTATTGGACGATCAGCCTCGGTCCGACGTTCTAACTCCGCGTCGCTAAAACACTTGCAATGGCCTCGCCGGTTGTCTATCTTGTCCGGCGAGGCCATTTTGCGTACTCCGGTTAAGTACCTCCTGATCGCGAGCATAGCGCTCTGGGGCTGCGGGTCCCCAGTCCCATCCGTGTCTTCGCAACCACAAGATTCACAACACGTTAGCCAGCAGCGCCGCGCGCCGATCCGCACCACAGGAGTCGCAATCCGGCTCGCCGCGCAGGGCGGCGTCCCCCGGCTCTATCGGCTGCCCCGGCTGACCGAGGTCGCCGGGGTCCTGCGCGGCCGTCTCCCGCCTCTCGAGCGGGTCATCGGCCTCGACGTGGAGTCCGATTACCTGTTCGTGGCGACCGCCAAGCAGGAATTGCTCGCGTTCGATCTCGGCAGCGGGCGCGTGGACACGATCGCGAAAGACATCGCGCAGGCCGCCCTCGGTCCCGACGGCACGCTCTACGCCGTCGACACGAAGAAGCACGTCGTGTCGCTGTCGCGGCGCACGCGCTTCGCGTGGCCGCAGCCGCTGGCGGGCGTGCCGCGCGATTTGTTCGGGTCCAGCGATCAGCGCATGGTCGCGGTGATCCCGCAGGACCCGCCGCGACTCCTCATCGCCGCCGCCGATCAACCGCCGGCGATCCGCCAGATCTCTGCCGGCGGCGACGTCGCGGCGACGCGCTGGGGCGATCTCGTCGCCGTCGCGAGCGACTCCGGCGTCGCGCTCTACGACCCGCTCGGCCGTCGCGATCCGGCGTTCGTGCCGCTCGCGGACAAACCGCGCGCGCTCGCGTTCTCGCCATCGGGCCATCGCATCTACGTCGCGCGACGCGCGGGGCTCGGGCTCGCGGTGATCGACCGGTTCGAGCGCAAGGAAGTCGACGGCGTTGCGCTCCCCGGCCCCGCCGCCGCCCTGCGTCTCGATCCGCTCGGACGCTGGCTGCTCGCGCGTCCCGCGCTCGACGATTCGGCGTGGATCGTAGACCTGCCGATCAAGCGTCACACCGGCGCGATCGCGACGTCGTGGCAGGCGGATCTTCCCGCGGTCTCCCCCGACGGCGTGCTGTTGTACCGTCGCGGTGACGACGTCGTCGCCGTGCGACCCGACTCGCTCAACGAAACCGGGCGCGTCGATCGCGGCGCCGCCGATATCTGGGTGCTCTCATCGTGGCTGCCGCGTGGCAGCGGGATGTCGAGCCAGACGAGCCCCGACGCCGCCGCGGCGGACACGGTCGGTGCGGAAGGTCCGCTCTACGTTCAAGTGTCGACGTCACAAAACCCCGACTGGTCGGGCCGCCTGGCACAGGACCTGGCGCGCGCCGGCCTCGCCGCCCGCGTGTTGCCGCCGCAGGGCCCCGACGACGGCTATCGCGTCGTGCTCGGCCCATACGCGACGCGGGCGCAAGCCGAAGCGACCGGCCGCAAGCTCGGCCGACCCTTCTGGATCTACCAACCCGGCCAGTGACAGGCTCTCCACGCCAGCTGCCGCTGTCGCGGCTCGGGCACCTGATCCCGCCCCTGGTGGAGTCGCAGGCGCTCGTCGCGCTGGTGCCGACGACCGCCGACCTCGTCTGGGCCGCGAAGGCCGCATGGGACATCGCCCGCATCGCCGCGCGCGGTGGGCGCCGCGTCGCGCTGGTGGATCTCTGCGTCGAAGAGCCGACATTGCACCAAACCGTCGGCCTGTCGCCGAGCGACGGCATCGTGGACGCGTTCGAGTACGGCGTGTCGCTCGCCAAGGCCGCTCATGAAGTCGACGGCGTCTTCTTCATCGCGGCGGGCTCGTACACGGCGAGCGCGAGCGACCTGTACGCGCATCCGCGCTGGCGCAAACTGCAGGCGGGGTTCCGGTCGGAGGGCGCGTTGCTCCTGCTCTTTCTCTCCGCCACGGGGCTCGGCAAGCTGGCCGCCGTGGCGGACGGCGCGATCGTGCTCGCCCCTGAGGGCCTGGACCCGGCGTCGACGGTCGGCGTCGAGCTGGCGGCCGTCGTGGAGCGCGGCACGCCGCTCCTTGGAGTGGCGCGCGACCGTTGGATGCCGACACCGGGTCCGACGCCCGCGATCACACCCCTGCCCGAGTCCCCCCCCGCTGGTCGCCGCAACCGCGGCGCACGAGCCGCCGTCGCCACACTCGCTCTGGCGGGGGCCGCAGTGGGCGGCTGGTCGTTCTTTGCGACCGCGCGCGAGGCGGTGCAGCCGCCGGCTCAGGAATCGACACCGTCTGTGGCCGTCGACACGCCGATCGCAGCGATCGCAGCCGGGACGCCCGCTCCCGCACCGGTGGTCCACGCCGACACGCTCTCCTGGACGATCCAACTCGCCGCGTACGGAACGGCGGCCAAAGCCCTCGCGCACGCCGATCAGTTCGCCGGCGAGCACGGCATCGGCGCCCTGGTCACGCCCGTTCAGCAGGGCCGCGCGCGGACGGTCTGGTACCGCGTGCTGGTGGGCTCGTTCAAGACGCGCGAAGCAGCAGCGGCGGCGCGCGATGAGATGTGGCGCCAGGGCACGACGGCGCGCGGCATCGGGGATCTGCTGCGCGCTCCTTACTCCTATGCGCCCGTGACAGACACGTCCCTATCGGCCCTGCGCCGGCTCGGCCTTCCGGCGGTCCGCTGGCGCAACCGGGTCCTGATTGGGGCGTTCGAAACGCCGGAGCAGGCCGCCTTCACGGAAAGCAAGCTGACGCGCGCCCGCGTGCGCGCCACTCTTCTCCCACGTGTGGGGACCACGCCATGAGGTTGAGCCGTCTGGAGCTGTCGGGCTTCAAGTCGTTCGCGGGCACCGTCGAGCTGCCGTACGAGCCCGGGGTCACCGCCATCGTCGGCCCGAACGGCTGCGGCAAGTCGAATATCTCGGACGCCGTCCGCTGGGTGCTGGGAGAGCAATCGCCGCGCCTGCTCCGCGGCGGCAAAATGGAAGACGTCATCTTTCAGGGCTCGACGGGGCGCCGGCCGGTGAACGTGGCCGAAGTCTCTCTCGTCTTCGACAATTCGGACGGGACGCTCCCCATCGCCTACCAAGAAGTCGTGGTGACGCGGCGTCTCTCGCGCTCCGGCCAGAGCGAATACCTGCTCAACCGCTCGCCCGTGCGTCTGCGCGACATCCAGGACCTGCTGCGTGGCACGGGACTCGGCGCGGACGCCGCGGTCGTGATGGAAGCGAAGATGATCGAGGCGCTGTTGTCGGAAAAAGCGGAGGAGCGGCGGGCGTTGTTCGAAGAGGCGGCGGGGATCGGACTCTACCGCGATCGCAAGAAGAGCACGGAGCGGCGGCTCGAAGAGACGTCGGCGGACCTGGCGCGGCTCGAGGACCTGATCAGCGAAGTGCAGACGCAGGTGCGGAGTCTGGCGCGGCAGCGCGGCCGGGCCGAGCGGTACGGCAAGATGATCGAGGAGCGCTTCGGCGTCGCGTTGACGTTGGTGCGGCGCGAGATCGAGGACTTCGACCTGTCGCTCGGCGCCCTGGGCGTCCGGGCTCGCGAGCTGGCGGAAGCGCTGCCTGCCGCCCGGTCGCGCCTGGCCGATGCCGAGCGCGAGCGGGAGACGCGCGTACAGGCACGGCACACCGCCGAGGCGCGGCGCACCGAAGTGGAGCGCCGACTCGCCGACGCGAAGCTCGAGATCGGGCGGCTCGACAGCGATCTCGCCCTGGCGGCCGAACGCCTCGGCAACGCGGGCCAGCGCCGTCAGACCGCGGTCGAAGAGCGGGCCCAGGGAGAGCGGCGCGCCGCGCAGGCCGAACGCGAGCGCGAGGCGGCCGCCGCCGAATGCGCGGCGGCCGACCGCGACCTGGCCACGGTCCAGAGTGAGTTGGGTGCGCGCGCGGGCGTCGAGG
The DNA here is from genome assembly GCA_036004745.1 of Gemmatimonadales bacterium. Lineage (GTDB taxonomy): Bacteria > Gemmatimonadota > Gemmatimonadetes > Gemmatimonadales > GWC2-71-9 > 20CM-2-65-7. The sequence goes on from DASYRD010000041.1 coordinate 11,119, forward strand.
ACGACGTGCGTGGCCGGCTCGCCGCGCAACGCACGGCCGTCCGCGACCTGGAGGAAGTGCTGCAAAGGCGAGCCGAAGCGGCGCGCGCGCTCGAAGGCGAGCGCGCGGCGCTGGAACGCGAGGGCGCCGAGTTGCGCGAGCAGCTCTCGCGCGCCGCCGGTGAGCGCCAGGCCCGCGAGGTGGCGACGAAGACCGCCACGGGTCGGGCCGACACCGTGGCGCAACGCGCCGCGCGTGAAGCACAGGAAGCGGTACGCGCCGTCGAAGCGCTGCAGCACGCGCGGCGTCAGGTCGCTGCGCTCCAGGAGCAAGAGATGGATGCGCGCGCCACGCGCCGCCAGACCGAAGCGGCCCTGGCCCAACTCGAAGCGCGGCGCGACGCGCTGAACGAGTTGGACCGCGAGCGCGTCGGTCTCGCGCCCGCCGCCCAGGCCCTCCTCAAGGCGAAGCAGCGGTTCGGTGATGCCGTCATTGGCCCGCTCGCCGACTTCGTTCGCACCAGCCGACGGGACGCCGAGCTCGCCGAGCGGCTGTTGGGCGAGTGGCTGCACGCGGTCCTGGTGCGGGATGCGTCCGCGATCGAGGCGATCCGCACGTGGCACGCCGAGGCCCAGCCTGGCCCGCTCGTGCTCCTCCCTTGCGTGCCGGGTCCTCGGCTCGCGGCCGACGGCCATCCGCTGAAGGACGAGCTGCGCGTCGACGGGCCCGCGGCGGCCTGGGTGCGCGCGCTGCTGGCTGGACACGAGGTCATGTCGGGTGGTGCGCTGCGGCGCGCCAACGGTGCGGTCTTCCTGGATGCGTCGACCGGCACGTCCGCCGGGCCGCTCCAGCGTCGCGCCGAGCTCGAGACGTTGCAGCAGGAAGTCCGGGACGCCACCGCGGCGCGAGACCGCGCCGGCGCGGTCCTCGACCAGACGATGCAGACGCTGGCGGCCGCCGAGGCGGCGTTCGCGGCGGCGGGCACCGCGGCCGAGGGCGCGCGGACCGCCGAGCTCGAGGCGGGCGCCGAAAAGGGTGAAGCAGAGCGGGCCCTGATCCACGCTCGCCGCCAAAGCGAAGAAGCCACGGCGCAGGTGGAGCGTCTGACGCGCCGGCTCGCGGAGGTGGAGGAGCGCCTGGGCACACTACACGCCGAGCTGCAGGAGCGGGAGGTCGAGCGCGTGCGGGCCGACGAGCAGCTGGGCGCGCAGCGCGCCGGGCTCGAAGGCCTCGAGGCGCAGCAGGAAGCCGCCCGCGAGCAGCGCGTACGCTGGCAAGTGGAGGCGGCGCAAGTCGAGGCGCGGCTCACGGCGGCGCGGGAGCGCGTCGAGCGGGCGGCCGCCGAGGCCGGAGAATCGCGCGAGCAGGCGGCCGCGCGCGCCGAGGAAATCGCGCGCATCGAGCGTGACAGCGCCTCGCTGACGACGCAACGCGCCCAGTGGCAGGACGCCCTCCAGGAACGCCGCCTCGCGCTCGTGGAGCTGGAGACCGCCGCGAAGGAGGCCGAGGCGCACGTCGGCCTCGCGGAGGCCGACCTGGCACAGGGCGAGGGTGCGCTCGATCAGGCCCGCAAAGCGCTGGAAGCGTTGGGCGAGGAAGAGCATCGCCTGCAGCTCGAGCGCACGGAGATCGAGGGCCGGCGCCGCGGGCTCGTCGAGCGCGTCGAGACCGAATGGCGCAAGCCGCTCGATCGCCTGCTCGCCGAAGCCCCGGAAGTCGCGGGCGACATCGAATGGCTGCGGCAGGAGAACGACCGGCTGCGCGGGCAGATCGACGCGGTAGGCCCGGTCAATGCGCTCGCCGTGGAAGAGCACGCCGAGGAAGTGAAGCGCCTCGAGTTCCTCATGACCCAGCGGGACGACCTCGTGGCCGCCCGCAATTCACTGCAGCAGGCCGCGCGGGAGATCGACCAGACCGCGAAGTCGCTCTTCCTCGAGTCCTTCGGCAAAGTGCGCGACAACTTCCGCTCGGTGTTCCAGACCCTGTTCGGCGGGGGTGAGTGCGACGTGCGGCACGCCCATGAAGACGAGCCGCGCGAAAGCGAGATCGAGATTCACGCCGCCCCGCGTGGCAAGCGCACGCAGCGCATCCACCTGCTGTCGTCGGGCGAGCGCACGCTCGTCGCCGTCTCGCTGCTCTTCGCCATCTTCCTGACGAAGCCCAGCCCCTTCTGCCTGCTCGACGAAGTGGACGCACCGCTCGACGACTCGAACGTCGGCCGCTACGTCCGCCTTCTCGCCGAGTTCAAGCATCAGACGCAGTTCATCGTGATCACCCACAACCCGCGCACGATGCAGGCGGCCGACGCGGTGTACGGCGTCACGATGCAAGAGCCCGGCGTCTCGACGATCGTCGGCGTCCGGCTCGGTCAGATGGAACCGGTGTAGGCGCCGTGCGCCGATTGCTGTGGCTCGCGCTCCTGCCGGCGAGCCTCTCGGCGCAGCGGCCCGCCGTTTCTCCCGTGCTGCCCCGCGTCTGGGGGGGGGCGCGGGATACCGTCCTGTCCGTCTGGCTTTTCGTACGCCCCGGCGTCCCGCTCGCGACCACGGCCGCGCGCGCCGCCAGCCTCGGCGCCCGGGTCCGGGTGCGCAGCCGGTGGCTCCACGCGATCAGCGTCGATGCGTCTACCTCCGCCCTCCGCGTCCTGGCTCAGGATCGCACTCTGCGACGCATCCAGCCCCTGGGCCGCTTCCGTCTCGCGCCGCACGGAGTATTCGAGACACCGCGTCCGACGACGGCGGCGCCCGGAGACACCTGCCCCGCCGGCGGCGATCCCATCCTCGGCCCATCCGAGATGCCCTACCGCCTGCTTCGCCTGCGCCCGCTTACCGACGCCGGGGTCGACGGAACGGGCGTGCGAGTCGCGATCTTCGACGGCGGCTTCGACACCCAGAATCCCGCGTTTACGGGCATCACCGTCACGGCGCAATACGACTTCGTTTTCGGCGACACGATCGTGCGCAACGATACCAACGACGTCGCGAGCGCCCACACACACGGCACGGCGGTCTGGTCGCTCTTCGCGGGTGACGTCCCCGGACGGCTGCACGGCGTGGCGCGCGGCGCCAGCTATTTGCTTGCGAAGACCGAAGACGTTCGCACCGAGACGCGGGTGGAAGAGGACAACTATGTTGCCGCGCTCGAGTGGGCCGACTCGATCGGCGTCGACATCGTGTCGTCGAGCCTCGCTTATCTGATTTTTGACAATGGGTTCAGCTACACGCCGTCCCAGCTGAACGGCGACGTCGCGGTGACGACCGTTGCCGCCGATCTCGCGGCCCAGCGCGGCATCCTGGTCGTGACGGCGGCCGGCAACTCGGGCCCCGGGACCCGAACGCTGTGGACACCCGCCGACGGCGACTCGGTGCTCGCGGTGGGAGCCGAGGACTCGCTGGGGGGCCTGGCCACCTTCTCCTCGCGCGGGCCGACCGCGGACGGTCGCATGAAGCCCGACTTCACCGCGCCGGGCGTGGACATTTGCGTGGCCACGGGGGGCGGAGCCGTCCGTCGCCTGAACGGCACGTCGTTCGCCACCCCGCTCCTCGCGGCGAGCGCCGCGCTCGTCAAGCAACTGCATCCGGCGATGACGCCGATGGACCTGCGCGCGGCGTTCCGGCGCTGGGGCGCAAATCGCGCCGCCCCCGACTCGCTGCGCGGCTGGGGCCGCCCCGACGTGACGGCCGCGGCAACATTCCCCGTCGGCGTCATGCCGATCGCGCCGGTCACGGGCCCGCTGTCGTCGGTCACCCCGACGTTCTCATGGACCGTCGGCAACGTCCCCCCAGCGGCGTCGCCCGTCACGTACCAGCTGCGCATCGCGCGTGACTCGGCGGGCGTGCCCCTGATCGACACGACGCTCACGAACGTCACGACCTACGCCCTGCGGATCCCCCTCAAGCCGGGACGGCCGCTGCTGTGGCGCGTCGATGCCACGGCCGCCACAGGGGACACCGCCAGCACCGGCGTGATCGGGCCGATCGCCGTGCCGCCGTGGGCGACCCTCACCGCGCTCAGCGATCCCGCCGGCGCTACAACCGATTCGGTACAGCCGACGTTCACCTGGACCTCGCCGACGATCACCGTGCCGCCGGGGCCGTTCACGTACGATCTGTTCGTGCAGCGCGTGTCGGAGCCCGTCCCCGACTTTGGGGTCGCCGGCCTGACGGGCACCACCTTCCGCATCCCCGAACCTCTCGAGCGCAACACCGCGTATCATTGGTATCTCGTGACGCACGGGGGAAGCGACACGAGTCTGGCCGCGAGCCAGGGGTCGTTCCTCGTGCTCGACGCGTCGACTCCGTCGGCCACGCTGCTCTATCAGAACTTCCCGAATCCGTTTCCGGCCGCCGGCCGGGATTCGACGTGCCTGTGGTTCGACCTCGCGACCACCGGGCTCGTGGAAGTGGAGATTCTCGATCTGCGAGGGAACTCGGTACGGCGGTTCGTACCCGGACCAGACTTTCCGCCGATCCTGACCGCGGGCCGCTATGGCCGCGGGGGAGCCGGGGGCGCGACCTGCGATCCCCGGCTCATGTGGGACGGGCGCGCCGGTGACGGACGCCTGTTGCCCGCGGGCGTGTACCTCTACAAGCTCAAGGCGCCCGGCATCGTCCTGTTCAAGCGGATCGTGTTCCGCGGAAAGTGATCATGGATCTCGTCACCGTCGGCACCGGTACCGTCGCTCCGTCGGCCAATCGCACCTGCGCCTGCCACTGGGTCGCCCGCGGGGACATCCGCATGCTGCTCGACTGCGGCGCCGGGTCGCTGCATCGACTCGCGGAGTTCGGCCTGCCGTGGCACCAGGTAAGCCACGTCGTGCTGTCGCACTTCCACCCCGACCATTGGGGCGAGCTGCCGATGCTCGTGTACGCGCTCAAGTACGCGACGGTCCCGCCCCGCACCGAGCCGCTCGTGATCCTCGGACCGCCCGGCGTCGTGCAGCATCTGCGCGTCGTCGCGGAGGCGTACGGCAGCTGGCTCCTCGATCCCGGATTCCCGATCGGCATTCTGGACGTGCGCGACGGCGAGCCCTTCCCCCTCGACGCCGACCTGAGCCTCGAGACGTTCCCCGTCCCGCACACCACCGAGAGCGTCGCGCTCTCGCTCGTCGCGCCCGAAGGGCGGCTGGTGTACACGGGCGATACGGGGCCGAGCAGTGAGCTGGCCCGGTGGGCCACCGGCTGCGACGTCCTGCTGGCGGAGTGCTCGCTCCCCGAGTCGATGGCCATGGATATTCACCTGACGCCCGAGCGGGCCGGCGACCTGGCGCGAGACGCCAAGGCGAAACAGCTAGTCTTGACGCACTTCTATCCTCCGGTAGAGACTTCGGACCCGGCCAAAGGGGCGGCCACGCGCTTTTCGGGGCCCGTGACGGCCGCCCGGGACGGCGACCGGTTCACCATCGGAGGGAAGTAGACGTGCTCATTGTGATGCGGCATGGCGCCACAGCCGACGAAGTGCAGAAGGTCGTCTCCGTCATCGAGGAGATGGGCTATCAGGCGAGTCCAATGCCCGGTGCGCAGCGCACCGCCGTCGGCCTCGTCGGGAACGACGGCCGCGTCGACGCGTCGCGCCTCGAGGGTCTCCCGGGCGTGCAAGAGGTCATTCACGTCTCGAAGCCGTACAAGCAGGTGAGCCGCGAGTGGCGTCCTGAGCCCACCGTGGTCAAGCTGGCGGGCGGCGTGACGGTGGGCGGCAACGAGGTCGTGGCGATGGCGGGCCCCTGCTCGCTGGAGACCGAGCGCCAGGTGCTCGAGTCGGCGCGTGTCGTCAAGGAAGCAGGCGCGGTGATCCTGCGGGGTGGCGCGTGGAAGCCGCGCAGCTCACCCTACTCGTTCCAGGGACTGGGGCGGCCCGGGCTGAAGCTGCTCGCCAAGGCGCGTGAAGAGACGGGCCTCTTGATCTGTACCGAAGCCATGGACCCGGATGGCGTGGGTTGGGTATCGGAGATGGCGGACATCGTGCAGATCGGTGCCCGCAACATGCAAAACTTCTCTCTGCTCAAGGTCGCCGGCCGCTGCGGGAAACCCATTCTGCTGAAGCGCGGCATCAGCGCCACGATCGTCGAGCTGCTGTTATCGGCCGAGTATCTGCTGGCCGAAGGGAACTACGACGTGATCCTGTGCGAGCGCGGGGTGCGGAGCTTCGATACGATGACGCGTAACCTGTTCGACCTCACGGCGATTCCGGTGGTGCACAAGCTCTCGCACCTGCCGATCATCGCGGATCCATCCCACGGCACGGGCCTGCGCGACAAGGTCATCCCGATGGCGCGCGCGGCGATCGCCGCCGGCGCCGACGGCATCATGGTCGAAGTGCATCCGAATCCCGAAGAAGCGCTGTCGGACGGCGCGCAGACGCTTTACCCGGATCAGTTCACGCAGCTGATGCGCGAAGTGCGGATCATCGCCGAGGCTATCGGCCGCCGCGTCGCCGAGCCCGCCGCCGTAGGCGCATGACGCCCGCGCTGTTCCTGCTCCTGGCCCTGCAACAGGATCCGGGACCAGCCCTCGATCGAGCTTCCGCGACCTACCAGACGATCCGCACGCTCTCGGCGGAGTTCACGCAGGTCATCACCAACCCGATGCTCGGCGCGCCCGACACCACTCGCGGCAAGCTCTATCAGATGCGTCCCAGCCGTTTTGCGATGCGTTTCACGCGTCCGCGCGGGGATCGCATCGTCGCCGACGGGCGCCATCTGTGGCTCTACACGCCCAGTACGACGCCCGGGCAGGTGATCCGCACGACCATCCCGGCCGCGAGCACGAGTGGCGGGCCGAACTTCATCGGGCAATTCGTCGAGCGTCCGCGCGAGCGGTACCGGGCGCGCTACGTCCGGTCCGACTCCGTCGCCGGTCGGGGGATGGACGTCGTCGAGCTGGTCCCCAAAACGGACGACTTGCCCTATTCCAAAGCGGTCGTGTGGATCGATCGGCAGGACGGTCTGGTGCGGCGCGTGGAGATCGAAGAGACGTCGGGGCAACAGCGGACGTTGGTGCTCAGCCAACTCGCGGTGAACCGGGGAGTCCCCGGTCGCGAGTTTACTTTTTCCCCGCCGGCCGGATTACGTGTGGTAGATCAGTAGCGAGCGCGTCGGCGACGCGCTCGGCCATTGCTTCATCCATCCCGCTCTTCTGCGCCAGTTCCAAGGCGGCGCGCCCCAGCTCCCGATACAACTTGCCGTCGTCGAACGTCAGCGACTCGAGGTGCCGCACGATCGTCGCCGTGTCCCCCCGGGCGATGGGGCCCGTCAACGCATCCTTCGGCTCGATGCGACCGAGATTCTCGAGCGTGCCCTCGACGAGGGGCCGCAGCGCCGCCCAGGCGTCCGCGTCGGTGAGTCCCGCGTGCCGCAGCAGCCGCTGCGCCAGCGCTTCGACCACGACGAGATAATTCGACGCGAACACGGCGCCAGCGTGGTAGATCGCCTTGGCCTTCGTCGCGATGCGGAAGGGGCGCATGCCGATGTCCTGCGCGAGCCGCTCCGCCGCCTCGACCGCGCGCGGCATCCCCTCGACGGCGGCCCACGATCCTTTGAGCCGCGCGGGAGCGCGCTCGGGTTCCACGATCGTCTGCAACGGATGCAAGGAGCCGAGGGCCGCTCGACTCGAGACCAGCGGGCCAAGCGCTTCCTGCCCCTGAACGCCGGAGAGGTGGAGGACGACGTGGTCGGCGGTGATGGCGCGCGCCTCCGCCAGCGCTTCGGCAAGCGGTCGGATGCCGTCGTCCCGCACGGCCAGGATTACGATGCCGGCGGAGGCGACCCAATCGGGCGGTGCCTCACCGTCCCCCACCGTGAGCGTGAGGGGTGACGGCACCTTCTTCTTTTTGCGGCCGTGCAGCCGCACCGTGTAGCCGGCCTGGGCAAGGGCGAGCGCCAGGCCAATCCCCGCGCGGCCGGGCCCGATGAGCCCGACCACCGACCGGGGCGGGGGAGCCGTCACTGATTCCGGATCTGCGCGGGCGTCGTGGCCAGACTCAGCAGGTCCTGCGGCGACTTGGCGCGCTTCGCCAGGGTGAGCGCCTGTTGGATCTGTCGATCATCGCTCATGCGCCGCCGGAATTCGGCGGGACGTCCGAAGACGTAACGCGCCGCCTCGTACGACAGCTCCTGGCTGATGAGGGTGCGCGCGCCGCCGATCACGGAGTCCGGGACCTGCGCGCCCTTGGCGCGGATGCGGCGGACGATCTCGTCCACCATGCCGTCGGTCACCGTGAAGTTCTGCGCCGCGAGCCGGTGCCCGTCCTTGAGCTCCAACGCGTACGTCGCCAGCGCATCACGGAACACCGGGATCTTGTCGCCCAGCGACCGCGTGAACGCGCGCTCGGCCGCGGTGAACGTATCGGGCGCGACGAACAAGTCGGGCCGGATGCCGCCGCCGCCGTACACGGCGCGCCCGCCGTCGGTGTGGAAGATCAGCGCGGAGTCGACCTTCACGTCCTGCCCGCGTTGGGCCGCTAGCACCTGCGCCTCCTGCTCGGCTTCCGTCTTCGTGACGCGTTGAATCGTGCGCCCACTGGGCGTGAACCAGCGCGCCGTCGTCAGCTTGAGGCCCGACTCGGGCGTGAGACGCCAGAACGACTGGACCAGCCCCTTGCCGAACGTCGGCGTGCCCACGAGCACGCCGCGATCGTGATCCTGCAGAGCACCCGCGATGATCTCGGCGGCGCTGGCGGAGCCGCCGTTCACCACGACCACGATCGGCAGGCCGGGCCAGCGCTGCACCTTCGAGTCATGGAACTCGCGCGTCGAGAGGGGAGCCCGTCCGCGGGTCGCAACGATCTCCTTGCCGGGATCGAGGAACAGATCCGACACGCCGACACCCTGGTCCAGCAGGCCACCGGGGTTGCCGCGCAGATCGAAGATGAGGGACTTCATCCCCTGTTTGATCAGGGAGTCGACGGCGGCGGCGACTTCCTGCGCCGACGTCTCATTCACCGGTGAGAGCGACACGTACCCGACGCGGTCGTCGAGCATCATCGCGATCTGCACCGAGCGAATGTGGATCGCCGCGCGCGTGAGCTTGAACTTGATCGCCTGGTCGACGCCGGAACGCCGGATCGTCAGCTCGGCGGGCGTGCCCGCGGGACCGCGCAGCTCTTTCACGGCCTGGTCTTGCTTCCACCCTTCGGTGGAGCGTCCGTCGAGGGCGACGATGCGGTCACCCGTCTGCACGCCGGCACGCTCCGCGGGCGTGTCGGGCAGCGGCGCGACGACGGTGATCCATCCGTCGCGCACGTCGATCTGGATGCCGAGCCCCGAGTAGTTGCCCGTCGTCGCCTCGGTGAGCTGGCGGAAGTCTTCGGGCTTCAAGTAGACGGAGTAGGGATCGTGCAGCTGGTCGAGCATGCCGTCGACCGCCATCTCGTACAGCTTCTTCTCGTCGATCGAATCCACGTAGTAGTCGGACACGTGGGCGAGGACGTCCTCGAAGAGCCGCGCCTGCTGGTAGACCGACCCTTCGGGCTCGGTCTCGCGCTGCAGGAACCAGCCGCCGGTCGCGAGCGCGACCACGGCAACGACGGCGACGACGGCGACTTTATGACGCATCATGGAACGCCTCGCAGTGAAGGTGCGGTCACCGCCTGGACTTCGCGCCAGGCGGCGTCCTGCACGGCTTGCTTGGTCTGACTGGCATCAATATGGACGATTCCCGCCCCGGCGGCCGTGCGGTAGGCCACACGCACACGCTCGTGAAAGGCATCGTCCTGTACTTCTATCCGATCCTGCTCCTTCTGTGCCCGCCGCTGGCGCTCCCGCCCCACGGCGACGGGTACATCCAACACTAACGTCAGGTCCGGGATCAGCCCACCCGTCGCGAGTCGCAACGCCGCCTCGACCTCGGCCCGCGGTAGCCCGCGGCCGGCCACCTGATACGCCAGCGTCGATAGATCATACCGGTCCGCCAGGACGACCTGGCCATCCTCTAACGCAGGCCGGACGACCCGGTCGACCAAGTCCGCCCGCGCCGCCAGGAACAGGAACAGCTCGGCCGCCGGCGTGATCTCATGCTTCGATTTGAGCGCCAGCTTGCGCGCCGCCTCGGCGATCGGCGTGCCCCCCGGCTGACGCACCGTCAGCACCCGCCGTCCCTCGGCGAGAAGCCGAGACGTGAGCCACCGGGTGAGCGTCGACTTCCCCGCCCCCTCCGGCCCCTCCACGACGATGAAGGTCATCCCAGGGTGATGATGGGGCTCGCGGAGCCCTTCTTCATGCCGTCGTAGATCCGCGCGTTGATCTTGGACATCAGCTTCTCGAAGTTCGCCTGTGCGGCGACCATTTGCTGATACACCGGATTCCCCTGGACGCCCTGCAAGGCCTTGTCGTACTGCTCGACCTGTTCTTTCGTGGGTTCATGCCCCTGCTGCGCGGCGCGCTCGATCTCCTGCGCGAGCTGCTCCGCCTCGGCGATGATCTTCTGCACCGCGGCATCCTCGCGCAGGCGGTCGCTGGCGCGGCGCAACGCCTTGTATTCCTCGGTCTGGCCGAGCATCCGGCCCAGCTCCTCCGCCTTATCGTCGATCACTCACGCCTCCCTCGGGTGGGCAAACGCCAGCGCGTACCGTGGCCGGCCGAAGATATCGTCGTGAACCTCGATGCGCGTCCATCCGTGCGACTGGGCGAGGGCGCGCACGGCGTCGCCGCGCCGTTCGTCGATTTCCAGCGCCAGTACGCCGTCCGGCTCGAGCAGCGCCGCCGCACCAGCGAGCAGCGCGCGCGTGGCGTCCAGGCCGTCGCGTCCGCTCACCAGGGCGTCGTGCGGCTCGAAACACTTCACCGACGGATCCAGCGCGTCGTACTCGGCGTGCGTCAGGTACGGAGGGTTCGCGACGATTGCCCGATAGCGCGCGCCCGCGAGAGGCGCAAGCAAGTCTCCCTCGCGAATCTCGACGGGCGTGGGCGGGCGCACCCGCGCAACGTTCTCGCGAGCCAATGCGGCGGCTCCCGGAGAACGCTCCACCGCGACCACGCGCTCAAAGCGTCCCTCGACGGCAAGTGCGAGGGCGATGCAACCGCTCCCGGTGCCGATGTCCGCCGCCACGCCGCCGTTTCCGGCGTGCGGCAAGACCAGGTCGACGAGCCCTTCCGTCTCGGGTCGTGGGATGAGGGCCCGCGAGTCGATCGTGAGGTCGAGCGTCCGGAACCCAGCACGTCCGACCGCATACGCGAACGGCACGCCGCGCTCGAGCTGCGCCACGGCATCTCGATACCTGGCGACGAGCTCGGGCGACTTCGGCTCGCTCTGACGCAGCCACGCGTCGCCGATGGTCGTCCCGGACAGCGCGGCCCAGACCGCCGCCGCGTCAGGCACTGAGCCGCTCCTTCTCGCCTGCCACCTTCAGCGCCGCAACGAGGTCGTCGATCTTGCCGTCGAGGACGTCGGTGAGGCTATGCACCGTGAAATGGATGCGGTGATCGGTGACACGATTCTGCGGAAAGTTGTACGTGCGAATCTTGGCCGAGCGGTCGCCGGTTCCGACCATGGCGCGGCGGTCGCGCGCGCGGGCCGATTCCTGCTCCGACACCATGCGGTCAAGGAGCCGTGAGCGCAGGATTTCCATCGCCTTGATCTTGTTCTGCAGCTGGGACTTTTGGTCCTGGCATTTTACTTCCAGGCCCGTCGGCAGGTGCGTGATGCGGACCGCACTGTCGGTCGTGTTGACGCTCTGCCCGCCGGGGCCCCCGGAGCGAAAGACGTCGATGCGCAGGTCCTTGTCCTCGATCTTGACGTCGATTTCTTCGGCTTCCGGCAGCACCGCCACCGTTGCGGCGGAGGTATGGATCCGTCCTTGCGCCTCGGTCTCCGGCACGCGCTGCACGCGGTGCACGCCGGATTCGTACCGCAGCGTCCCGTACGCCTTCGAGCCGCGGGCCGCGAACACGGCTTCTTTGATGCCGCCGATGCTTCCCTGGGAGAGATCGAGGAACTCCAGCTTCCAACCCCGCCGCTCGGAAAAGCGCGTATACATGCGTAGCAGGTCAGCCGCGAACAACGCGGCTTCGTCCCCGCCGGTACCAGCCCGGATCTCTACGATGGCATCACGATCGTCGAGGGGATCGGCAGGCGAGAGCAACTCTTCCAGCTGGGTGCCGAGGCGCTCGATCTCGGGACGGAGGCGTTCGACGTCACTGCGGCCGAGCTGCGACATCTCGGGGTCTTTGTCGGCCTGGACCTCGCGCGCCTGAGCCAATTCGCCCTCGAGGCGCTCGAGTTTCTGGTGGGTCTGGCGGAGGGCGTCGAGCCGAGCGTGTTCGCGGCCCAGCTGCTTCAGCTTGGCCGGGTTCCGCGCGGTCTCGGGGTCGGCCAGCTGTTGGGCGACCTCCTCCGCCCGCGCGAGCGCCTGGCGGAGTCGGGCCTCCAACGGTCAGCTCCCTTTGGTGGCGTATTTCTGGCGGAACCGTTCCACGCGCCCGGCGGTGTCCATGAGCTTCTGCTTCCCCGTGAAGTACGGGTGGCAGCGGGCGCAGATTTCGACGTGGATCGCGGGCACGGTGGAGCGCGTGATGAAGCTATTGCCGCAGGCGCAGTTCACGGTGGCGCGCTGGTATCTGGGGTGAATCCCGGGTTTCACAGCCTGGCATCCTTGACTGAAAGTCGAACAGCACGAAGAGCGGAAATATAACTGGCGTCGGAACTTGGGGGCAAGACGCGGGACGCGCCCCGAATTGACACGAGCGAGGGGAAGCCGTAAGCTTGCCCCACCCGAAGCCAGGCCAGACCGAGGGGGGGAGTCCACGCGTGTCGTCAGCAGTTGTGCTCCAGAAAGTGCCGCTGTTCAGCCAACTTGCCCCCGCCGAACTGCAGCGCGTGGTGGAGGTTGCCCGCGAACGCAGCTACCCGAAAAACTCCGTCATCCTGTTTGAGGACGACCCCGGCGACGCGTTGTACGTCGTCGCCAAGGGGCAGGTGAAAGTCGTGCTGATCGGTGAGGACGGCCGCGAGGTCATCCTGTCGGTCCTGGGCGAAGGCGAGTTCTTCGGCGAGATGGCGTTGATCGACGACGAACCGCGCTCCGCGCACGTGATCGCGATGGAGGACAGTGCCCTCATCGTGCTGCGCCGTGAAGACTTCCAGGGCATCCTCATCCACGCGCCCGGAATCGCGCTGGCCCTGCTCAAGGAACTCTCCCGCCGCCTGCGTCGCGTGGACGAAAAGGTCGGCAGCCTCGTACTCCTCGACGTGCACGGTCGGGTCGCCCAGCTGCTCCTCGAGCTGGCGGACGAAACCGACGGTCAGCGGATCACGCGCCGGCTCACCCATCACACCATCGCGCAGATGATCGGGTCGTCGCGCGAAACGGTCTCCCGCACCATGCGCGAGTTCGTGGACAAGGGGCTCATCGATGTCAGTCGCAAGGACATCCTGATCCGCGACCGCGGCACGCTCGAGCAGGCTGCCGGGCGGTCGTGAGGCGCATCACGGTCGATGGGTGAGGCCCAATCTTGTTCTACCTTCCGCATTTTCAGTAACTTAGCCCGAGTTACGGCGTGACCGAACGCATGGCCTACACGGTGACCTTCTGGGGGACACGGGGTAGCATCCCGACCCCCGGCGCCCAGACCGCGCGCTACGGTGGCAACACGCCGTGTGTGGCCGTCGAGGGGGCTGGGGGCCAGCTGGTCATTCTGGATGCCGGGACGGGGATCCGGGCGCTGGGCCTGCAGCTGGTCGAAAAGCAGAACGGCGCGGTGAAAGTGGAAATCCTGCTCTCGCATGCCCACTGGGATCACATCCAGGGGCTGCCCCACTTCAAGCCGTTCTTCGCGCCGGGCAACGCCGTGCGCATCTGGGGATCGCGCCAGGGCACGACGTCCCTCGAGGCGATTCTGCGCCAGCAGATGGATCCAGCGGTGTTTCCCGTGCCGCTCGATGCCCTGTCGGCCCAGTTGACGGTCCAGCAGGTGGACGTGCCGGAGTTTTCGATCGGGGAGTTCCGGGTCCGCACGATGAAGTTGCGACATCCGGGGACGACGCTGGGGTTCCGGCTGACGCCCGTGAAGGGTGGCCCGAGCCTCGCGTACGTGACCGACAACGAGCTGGGCTCGGGCGGCCACTACGACGTCCCGGGCACGTGGCGCAAGGACTTCGTGACGTTCCTGAGCGGCGTGGATCTGTTGATTCACGACGCGATGTATACGCCGGCGGAGCTGCAGCAGCATCGCGGGTGGGGTCACTCGACGTATGAGGAAGCCGTGACCCTGGCTCATGATGCGGGTGCCAAACGATTGGTGCTCTTTCATCACGAGCCGGAGCACAGCGACGAGATGATGGACGGGCTGCTGAAATCGGCCCGCGCGTTTGCGAAGAAAGACGGGCGACCGCTCGAAGTTCTGGCCGCCCTCGAAGGCATGCAGTTGACCTTGTGACCCCAGGAGCCGATATGCGTCTGCGTTCAGTGGTGACGGTGTTGAGTCTGATCCCGGCGGTGCTTGGCGCGCAACAGCGCGGCCAGGACACGCGGCCGGGCATCGCCGTGCTCCCGTTCAACAACGGCGGCTCCTACGGTCAGCAGAAGGAAGACTTCGACGCGCTGGAGCGCGGCATCGCGGGCATGATGATTTCCGAGCTGAGCGCGAACGCCGCGGCGCGCGTCGTGGAGCGTGCGGAGATTCAGAAGCTGCTGGACGAGCAGAACCTCGGCGCGCAGGGCCGCGTGGACGCGGCGACCGCGGCCAAGATCGGCAAGCTCGTCGGCGCGCGCTACATGGTGATGGGGACGTTCGTCGACTTCTACGGCGATTTCCGCGTCGACGTACGGCTCATCAACACCGAGACGAGCGAGGTCGTCAAGACCGAGTCGGAGCGGATGCAGCGCGATCACCTGTTCGACATCATCCGCAACATCGCGGCCCGACTGATGAAGGACGCGAACCTGCCGGCGCTCACGCGCCAGGCGTCCGATCAGCGGATGAGCCGTCAGGTGCCCACGGAAGCGCTGACCTACTATTCGCGCGCCCTGCTCTTCCAGGACCGCGGACAGAAGGACAAGGCGGTGGAGATGTTCAACCGCGCCTTGGCGATCTTCCCCGAGTACGCGGAGGCGCAGGAAGGCCTCCAGCGGGTGCAGCGATCGTAGATGTCCTGAGTCAACTGGGCGGTTACGCGGCGCGCCGGCTCTCCCGCCTGGGAGCGCTGGCGCGCTTCGGCTTTGGAGCCATGCGCGCCGCCACGCAGCTCACCGCCGCCGGTCGAGCCGTCGCGGTCCGGATCGGCATCAATCAGGTGCGCTTTACCGCGGTCCACGCGGTGGGCCTCGTGACCCTGCTCTCCGGCATCATGTCGTTCCTCGTCATTTCGCAGGCGACGCGTGAGCTGGGACGCATCGGGGCCACCGACCTGATCGGGACCCTGATCGTCGTCGCCATCGTGCGTGAGCTCGGGCCCTTGATGACCGCGCTCGTCGTCGCGGGCCGGTCGGGCACAGCGATCGCCGCCGAGCTCGCGACGAACCAGGTGCTGGGCGAAGTCCGAGCCCTCGAGGGGATGGGCATCGACCCCAAGCAGTATCTCGTGCTCCCCCGCTTCGCAGGTTCATTGATCAGCATGTTCACGCTGCTCGTCGTGTTCGACCTCGTCGCCGTACTCGCCGGTTACGGCGCGGCCTCCCTCAACGGCATGAACGGCGGACGCTACTTCGAGATCGTGCTGGCATCGCTGAGCTACAAAGATGTGTGGCTGACGGTGCTCAAAGCGTTCGCGTTCGGGTTCATCGTCGGCGTCGTCCCCAGCTACTTCGGTCTTACCGTGCGGCGGGCCCCGACGGAGATCCCGATCGCGGCCAGCCGCGCCGTCGTCTCGGCCATCGTGGGCATCTTCCTGTGCTCCGCGTTATTCGTCGCCCTGGGCTGAACGATGACCACGCCCCACGCCCCACGCCCCTTGGTTTTCGAGCAGGTGCCGCTGGGCCGAGGGGCGTCGCAGTCGTTTACGCTGGAGATTCCGGCCCACCATACCGTCGCGGTGCTGGGGGATGAGGACTCGGGGCTCGGCGCCCTCGGCAGCTATGCCATGGGGCTCGACCGGCCCCCCGCGGGACGTGCATTGACCTTCGAGACGGACGTGGGCGCCCTTCCGGAGCGCGAGCGTTTGGCATTCCGGCGGCGCGTCGGGTACCTTCCCGCCGGCGAGGGTCTGCTGCAGAACCTGTCGCTGCGGGACAACATCGCGCTGCCGCTCCGGTTCGGGAGCGGCGCGAGCCCGAAGGAGATCGACGGGCGCGTCAACGTGATGCTGGCGGCGGTCCGCCTCTCCGGCGCGGGCCAGCTGCGGCCCGCGCAGGCCAACGAAGAAGAACGTCGTCGGGCCGCGCTGGCGCGGGCGATCGCGTTCGACCCGTCGCTGCTGGTGTTGGAGCAACCGTTCGACGGCCTCACCGCGCGTGTCGCGTCGGAGCTGCTGGAGCTGGCGCGGGGGGGCGAGTCGGCCGAGGGAGCGCGCCGGACGCTCTTCATTACCGGCCAGGAGATCCCGCCGTTGTTGCTCCGGCGGGTCGAGCGCGTATACCGGCTCACGCGAGCCGGGGCGCTCGAGCCAGAAACCGTCTAGCCGAGGACGCGCTTGGAGACACGGCAGGACTTCTACGTCGGGTTGCTGATTGTCGGGGCCATCGCCCTGGTGGTCGGCGCGTTGATCGCGACCAGCGGGTGGGGTGAGCGGCGCTACGACCTCTTCTTGCGGGTGGCCAGCGCCGACGGCCTCTCGCAGGACACGAAGGTCAGCGTGCAGGGCCTCGCCGTGGGGCGCGTCGCCACGGTGTCACCGCGCGTCGACTCGGTCACCCGCCGCATCTCGTTCCTCGCGCAACTGTCGATCAAGGAACGCTTCGCCGACGGGTCGAGCTTGCGGCTCCCGATCGGCACGCGTGCGGAGATCGTACAGCCGAGCCAGATTTCGCCCGCTATGGAAGTGCAACTGATCCTGCCGGACACGCTGGGCCGTGCCCGCGTGTATCTCGAGGCGGGTGATACGATCGATTCGCGCCGCAAGGGTGGCGCCCTCGAGGCGTTCGCGCAGGTCGCGTCGGACATCTCCGACGATTTGAAGGACGCCCTGCGTCAGACGACCCGGACATTGGTGCGCGTGCAGTCGACGGTCACGGAAACCGAGAAGACACTGCGCGCCGTGACGCCCAACGTCGAGCGCACCCTCGGGAGCGTGGCAACCACGATGGGGCGTGTCGACTCGCTGATCGAACGACTGCATCGCGGAGGGTTCGCCGACTCGATCGCCGCGACGATCGCCGGCACGAACCGCCTCCTGATTCGTCTCGACAGCCTGGCGCGCGATGCCAGCGCCGTGACCAGCGAGAACCGCGCCGACCTGCGGTCCACGGTGATGAACCTGACGGAGGCTTCGCGCCAGCTGAACCACTTCGTGGATCAGATGTCGCGCCGTCCCTATCGCGCCCTGACGGGCGTCAAGCCGCTGCCGCGGGACTCGACGGGCGCCAAGCCATGAGATACCTGCTCCTGCATCCGCCCCGCTGGCAACCCGACGAAGTCGCCCCGGCGCTCGAGACGTCTCGCGTCGAAGCCCGCCCCGTCGCGCACGCGCGCGATCTCGCCGTGGGCGACGACCGCCCCACCGTGTTCCTGCTCGATCCCGACAGCCGGTCGCTCTTTCCCGTGGACGTGATGCGCGCCTTCGTGGATGCGGGCGGCGCGATCGTGGCGCTCGGGCGCGAAAGCGAGACCGACGTGCCCGAGGGGCTCCCTACCGAGCTCCTGTCGGGATTCCTCACGGCTCCGGCGACCCCGCGGCGCCTGCTGGTCTCCATTCGGGCGGGATTCCGCGAAGCGGCCGCGCGCGCCGAGACGGCCCGCGCCCGGGGCGAGGCCGGGCAGCGCGCCCGCGAGATCGGCGAGTTGACGCGGATCGGTGTCGCGCTCGGCACCGAGAGAGACTTGAAGACGCTGCTCGACCTGATCCTCACGCAGGCACGGCGCATCACGCAGTCCGACGCCGGGAGCCTGTACCTCGTTGAGACGAGTGACCAGGGCGTGAAGCGGCTGCGGTTCCGGTTGGCGCAAACGTTCTCCAAGCCTGAGGCGCCCTTCGTCGAGTTCACGATTCCCGTGGACCGTGGCAGCCTCGCCGGGTACTGCGCCGTCACCGGGGAGCCGCTGGTCATCGACGACGCGTACTTCCTGCCGCCGGACGTCGAGTACACGATCAACCGCTCCTTCGACGAGCGGTATGGCTATCGCACCAAGTCGATGCTCGTGATCCCTATGAAGGACCACCGGGACGAGATCATCGGCGTGCTGCAGCTGATCAATCGGAAGCGCACGCTGGAAGCGGTGCTCACGACGCCGGCCGACGTGGAGCGCTGGGTCGTGCCGTTCTCCAAACGGACGGTCGAGTTGGTGACGGCGCTCGCAGGTCAGGCAGCCGTCGCCATCGAGAACAGCCGCTTGTACGAAGACATCGAGCGGCTGTTCGAGGGCTTCGTGCTCGCCGCCGTGCACGCGATCGAGCAGCGCGACCCCACCACGTACGGTCACAGCGGCCGCGTGGCCGGCATGACTGTCTCCCTCGCCGAAGTGGTCGATCGCGCGCCCGACGGTCACTACCGCAACGTGCGCTTCACGCGCGAACAGGTGCGGGAGCTGCGCTACGCGGCGCTGCTCCATGACTTCGGCAAGGTCGGCGTGAGCGAGCAGGTCCTCGTCAAGGCCAAGAAGCTCTATCCCTCGGATCTCGCCTTTGTCCGCCACCGTCACGCGTACATCCGGCGCACGGCGGAGCGGGAGTTCTGGCGCCAGCGCGCCGAGTTCCTCGAACAGCACGGCAAGAAGGGGTACACGGGGTTCGTCAAGGACCTCGAAGAGGCGCACAACAAAGAACTCAAGGACCTCGATCGCTTCCTCGAGATCGTCCTCAAAGCCAACGAGCCGAGCATTCTCCCGGAGGGAAGCTTCGAGGAGTTGCAGGCGTGGGGGCGCAGGAGCTACCTGGGAATCGATGGCGAGACGGAGCCGTTCCTGACGCCCGACGAGGTGCGATTCCTGACGATCCGGAAGGGGAGCCTCGACGAGTCCGAGCGGCTCGAGATCGAGAGCCATGTCACGCACACGTTCCAGTTCCTGCAGCGCATTCCCTGGACGCGCGAGCTACAGCAGGTGCCAACGATCGCGTACGGGCACCACGAGAAGCTGGACGGGCGGGGATACCCGCGTCGCATTACGGCGGAGTCGATCCCGATTCAGACGCGGATCATGACGATCAGCGACATCTACGACGCACTCACCGCGCAGGACCGGCCCTACAAACGCGCCGTGCCGATCGAGCGCGCGATCGACATCATGGCGCAGGAAGTGAAGGAGGGGCAGCTCGACGCCGAGTTGTTCCGCCTGTTCATCGACGGCAAGGTCTTCGAGCGCAACGGCGACCCTAACGCGTCGCCAGGAGTTTGATCGAGATCAGCAGCAAGAACATCCCGAACGCCTTCCGCAACGTCGCATCCGACATATTGCCCGCCAGCCGCGCCCCGAAGTACGCCCCGATCAGGAGACCCACGGCCACCACGGCCGCGTAGGCGATGTTGACCTGCCCGCGCTTGTAATACTCCATCGCACCGAGGATACCGACGGGCAGCAGCAAGGCGGCGAGTGACGTCCCGTGCGCCGTGTGTTGCGGCAACTTGGCGAGGAGGACGAGGCCGGGAATGATCACGACCGCGCCGCCCACGCCGAAGAGCCCCGAGACGACTCCCGCCACCAGTCCCAACACTGCCACGAGAAACCAGACCATCAGTCCTCCTCCGGGTTATCGTTTGCTGCCGAAGCCGCCGCCGCCGGGCGTCTCGATCCGCAGGATGTCTCCCTCAGCGAGCTGAAGCGTCACCTTCGCCGCGAGCGTGGCACCGTTGACCAGATTCGCTCCCGGGGCGCCCGCCGATCCACCCGCGGCACCCTCAGGCCCGTGTCGACGCCGCTCGGTGAGGAGCGTGGCCTCCATCGGCGCGAGTGCCTCGAACTCCCGTATGACCCCGTCCCCACCCGCCCACTCCCCCACGCCCCCACTTCCCCGTCTCAAGGCGTAGGTCCTCACGCGCAGCGGATGTTCGAGCTCCAGCACTTCGATCGGCGTGTTGCGCGTGTTGGACATGCCGACGTGCACGCCGGACGGACCGGCGGCGCCGCGACTCGCGCCCTGTCCCCCACCGATCGTCTCATAATACGTCCACCCCGGGCCGCCGAACGTCACGTTGTTCATCGTGCCCTGCCCCTGCGCCGGCACGGCGAGACCTCCTTCGGCAAGGGCCCGGAACAGCGTGTCCACGATGCGTTGCGACGTCTCGACATTGCCCGCCGCGACCGCGCTGGGACGCTCGGCATTAATGAGACATGCGGGCGGCGCGGTGATCTTCAGCGCGCGCTGCACGCCGCCGTTCGTCGGCACGTCGTCGGCCAGGAGCGTCCGCACCACGAACAACACCGCCGAGCGCGTGACCGCGAGCGGACAGTTGACGTTGCCACGAGCAGCGGAGGACGTCCCGGTGAAATCGGCGTGGAAGGTGCCGCCCGAAATCGTGATCTGGACCTTGATCCCGATATCGCTGTCCGAGACGCCGTCTCCTTCGAGATAGTCCATCGCCGCCAGCGGCGCTCGCGTCGCCATGCGTGACAACGCCGCACGCGTCCGTCGCTCGGCGTAGTCGAGGAGGTCCCGCGCCGCCTCGCGCAACGCCGGCCAGCCGTGGCGGCTCGCCAGGGCCCGCACACCCTCCGCGCCGCGCAGAGCCGCCGCACGCTGTGCCGCCAGGTCGCCGCGCCGCATCGCGGGCGTGCGCACGTTGGCGAGGAGGAGACGCTCCACCTCGGGTGTCCACCGCACCGGTGGGATGACGATCCCTTCGGCGTACAGCTCGCGCGCCCCCGCCGGCATGCTGCCGGGCGTCATCCCACCGACGTCCGAATGGTGCGCCCGCACGACGCTGTAGCCGCCGACGCTGCCGTCCACATCGATCGCGCCGATCAGCGTGAGGTCCGGGAGGTGGCTCCCGCCCGCGTAGGGATCGTTGAGGAGAAACAGCTCGCCCGGTTGCGGATCTTCCTTGCGCACCGCGGCGACCGCGTCGGCGAGAGCGCCGAGATGCACGGGAATGTGCGCCGCCTGGGCGATCATCTCCCCGTCCGCATCGAACAGCGCGGCCGAGGCATCGCGCCGCTCGCGGATGTTGGGCGAGAGCGCGCTGTGCACCAGCACGAGGCCCATCTCCTCCGCGACCGACGCGAAGGCATGGCCCATCACCTCGAGTCCCACCGCGTCGAGCGTCATCGCCGCTCCACGATGATCGCGCCGGACGTGTGCACGACGCCGCGCCATCCGGGCTCGATCAAGCCCGTGGCATCGGGTCCGGCGAGGACGGCAGGCCCGTCGATCTTCAGCCCCGCTGGCAGCTCTCCGAGCGGCCACACGTCGGCGCGCACCGCGGCGCCGTCGCGCGTGACGATTTCCCGGCGGTGCGGCGTCGGCTTTCCGACGCCCCGGCGCCCCCCGAGTGACGGCGTCGCGACAGGCCGCTCGACGGCGACACGCAGATTGACGAGCTCGACGGCCTGGTCGGGATCGGCGTGGCCGAACCGCGCCTGGTGCGCCGCCCGAAATGCCGCGGCGAGCTCCGCCGGATCGTCGCCCGGTGCCGGCACCGTGACCTCGTAGCCCTGCCCCGCGAACCGGCAATCAGCGAAGCGCGCCAGCACGGCGCCGTTTCCCGCGGGAGGCAACGCCGCGGTAGCGGCGGCCACGACGGGACGAAACGCGGCGCTGAGCGTGCTCCGATCGACGCCCGCGAGGGGCCGATGCAGCGACGCGAGCACTTCGACTCGCTCCGGGGCGGCGGCGAGACCGAGCGCGCTCAGCACGCCCGGATGGGGCGGAATCACGACGCGCGACATTCCCAGCGCGTCCGCCAGCGCGCATCCGAACAACGGTCCCGCGCCGCCGAAGGGCAGGAGCGCCATGCCACGAGGATCGATCCCGCGCGCGACGCTCACGCGTTTCAAGGCTCGAGCCATGACGGCCGTGGCGACAGCGACGATCCCGGCTGCCCGGGCGCGGGGCTCGCCGAGCTGGCGCAGCGCGCTCTCGGCCTTTTCGCGATCGAGCCGCACCGCATCGGCGAGGGGTTGCGCGGGGTCGAGCCAGCCGAGCACCACGCACGCATCGGTGACCGTGGGCTCCGTCCCTCCTCGACCATAGCAGACGGGGCCGGGCTCCGCGCCGGCACTGCGCGGTCCCACCTTCAGCGCCCCGCCTTCATCGAGGGTCGCGATGCTCCCTCCGCCCGCGGTCACCGTCTCGATGAGGATCGCGGGAAGCGCCAGTGGAACGCCGCCGACCGACTCGGCGCCCTCGCTGAGCGCGACACCGCCCGTGACCAGGCTCGCGTCGGCGCTGGTGCCCCCCATGTCGAGCGTCAGGAGATCCCGGACGCCCACCGCCTCCCCCACGAGCCGGGCTCCCACCACGCCGCCCGCCGGTCCCGACAAGGCGAGGCCCGCAGCGTGCGCCGCCGCGGCATCGGGTGCCAGCGTTCCGCCGCTCGACGTCATGATGCGCAAAGCGCCAACCGAGCGCGCGGCCGCGAGGTCAGCGGTCTTTGACAGGTAGGTCGAGACGGCCGGGCGCAGGTATGCCTCCGCGGTCGTCGTGCTGGTTCGCTCGAACTCGCGGAAGACCGGCAGCGTCTCGTGACTCGTGACGACGGGAATCCCGGGCAACGCGGCGCGCACCGCTGCCGCGAGTCGCTGCTCATGGACCGGGTGACGGAAGGCGAAGAGCAACGCGATGGCGACGGCTTCGGCCCCCAGGGCACGCACGGCGTCGGTCACGCGCGTGACCTCGCGGTCCGTCAGCGCCACCAACGCGCCATCGGGACCCATGCGCTCGCCCGCGCCGATGACGTCGTCACGCGCCACGAGCGGTGGGGGATGGTCCTGTGCGAGGTCGTACAGCGACGGACGATCCTGGCGCCGGAGCCACAGCAGGTCTTCGAAACCGGCCGTCGTGACGAGCGCGACGCGCGCGCCGCGACGCTCCAAGAGCGCATTCGTAGCAATCGTGGTGCCATGCACCAGGACGTCGACCGACGGTTCGGTGCCCGGCGGGCCCAGAGCGTCGAGCGCGCGAACGAGGCCCTGTGACGGGTCGCGCGGCGTGCTGGCGACTTTGCGGATTCGTATCGTCCCGTCGGGGAGGGCGGCGATCAGATCGGTGAAGGTCCCGCCGACGTCGACGCCGACCCTCATGATGGGGCGTGGGGCGTGTGGCGTGGTGAGTGGGACGACCTGGCCTGCCACGAATTCATGACGAGCACGACGGCGAAGCCGAGTGTCGCGAGCACGACGAGGGCCCCGACCCAGTCCCCCCAGCGCACGTACAGCGTCGTGACGTCGCTGGTCCGCAAGCGCCCCGTGACGATCGCTTCCGTCCCGAGCGCCGAGGCATCGTAGGCGTGGCCGAGCGGGTCGACGAATTCGGAGATGCCGGAATTCGCGGCGCGCGCGACCCCCATGCGGCTCTCGATCGCCCGCAGCACGAGGTGCGAGGCATGCTGGCGCGGCGCGGCCGTGCGGCCGAACCAAACGTCGTTGGTGACGTTCACGAGAAACTCGGCGCCCAGCGCGCGGTACTTGCGCGGCAGGTCTTCGAACGCCGACTCGTAGCAGATGATGACGCCGAACCGCCCGATCCCCGCCGCATACACGGGCAGATCTGTGCCTCGCGCGAACCCACCCGACCAACGACCCAACCCGGGGATCCTCCGCATCCAGTGGACTGGCACGAACGGGACGCGCTCGACGATCGGCACGAGGTAGTGCTTTTCGTAGACCGGATGAGTCCTGCGGTTTCCCGTGGAGTCGAAGAAGAATGCGGCGTTGTAGTACGGCACCGGCGGAGGCATCCGGATTTCCGCGTGCAGGCCGCCCGTCACGATGGGCGTGTGGCTCACCCGGGCCAACCCGCTGATCGTCTGGTCCCACTCGGGCTGCTGAAACAGGTAGCCGGGGATCGCGGCTTCGGGCCAGACGACGAGCTGAGGGCGCGCGAGTTTCATCGACTGCTCGGACATCTCGAGCAGCTTGGCCACGACGGCGTCCTCACGAGCCGGGTCCCACTTCTCGCGGAATCCTTCGTTCGGCTGAATCAGCGCGACGACGCCGACCTCGCGCACCGGCAGGGTCCGCTCGCGCCACAGGCCGTAGCCGAGCGCCAGGACGAGCGTCGTGAAGACGGGCGCGAGTTTACGCCCCACGTCCCGCGCCCCACGCCCCGCCATCCACGCTTCCAGGATCACCACATTGCACCACGCCAGCCACAATGTCACGCCGCGGGCGCCCGCGAGGTCGGCCCACTGCACGAGCACCGGGGCATCGGCGAGGGACGTCCCCAGCCCGAGCCACGGAAAGCGGATGTCGCCGATGTGCCCGATGACCCATTCGAGCGCCGTCCACGCCACCGGGAAGATCACCCAGAGCGGCACCGCCGGCGTCTTGAGCCGCACGCGCACGACGAACCAGAAGAGACATGCGGTCATCAGGGCGATGGTCGCGACGGTGGCCAGGTACCCCAGCGCCGAGAAGGGCGTGAAGCGCCACAGCGCGATGACCATCCAGTACAGCACGAGGCCGTTGGCGGCGAGGCCGTACCACCAGCCCCAGCGGAACGCCGCGCGGGTGTCGCCGGCCTGAACGGCCTGACGCACGAGCACGAGGGCGGGAATGAGCGCGACGAAACTGAGTGGCGGGAGAGGGAACGGCGGGTAGCTCAGGAAGAGGGCCAGGGCCCCCGATGCGACGAGCTTCACAACAACACGTCGTGGCCTTCGTCGGCCGAGCGGTACACCGCGTCCACCACGCGCTGCAGGGCGAGCTGATCGCGGGGGGGGGGCGCATTTACGTCGCCCTTGATCACCGCGAGGAAATACATCCACTCGGCGCGATACGACTGCGTAAACGGCGTTTCACGGCCCGTGGCGCCGGTCGGCGTGACGTCCACCGGCGTCCCGTGCTGCTCTTTGAAAATCCGGAGCGGCTGGATCGCCGCGGACCCCTTCACACCCACGAGGTCAAACCAGAAGCGTTCGCCTTCGCCCATGTGCCGCCAGCTGACATCGACGGTGATCGACACGCCGTTTTCGCACACGATGAGTACCGAGCCCATGTCCTCGACGCCCCCCTTCGTCGCGGTCGTCAGATGGGCGGAGATGCGCTTGGGGGCGGGCCAGCCCGCGAGCCAGAGTCCGAGATCGATCAGCGGCAGGCCAAGGTCGAGCAGCGCCCCACCCCCGGCCTGCTCGCGCCGCAGCCGCCAGCCGAGCAGCTGGCGACTCGGCTGAAAGGTGTACCAGCCGCCGCGCACGGCCTGGAGGGCCCCGAGGTCGCCGCCCGCGAGGAAACCGCGGACGGCCTGCACGTCCGAACGGAAGCGGTGGTTCATCCCCACCATCACGCGCTTGCCGTGCTTCTCGCTCGACTGGAGCACCCGCTCGACGCCGGCGAGGTTGAGCGCGAGGGGACGCTCGCACAGCACGTGGACGCCGGCCGCGAGCGCGGCGGTGACGTGGATCTCGTGTAGGTGATTGGGCGTGCAGATCACGACCGCGTCGACATTCCCGTAGCGCAGCACTTCTTCGATGTCGTCGTAGGTGTCCTTCACTTCGAATCGTGTCGCGAGCGCCTGGGCTTTGCCCAGGTCGTTGTCGCAGATCGCCGCGACCTCGACGCCCGGCAACCGCCGCAGCACCGGCAAGTGCGCCACCTGCGCGATCGCCCCTGCCCCGATGACCCCTACGCGAATCGGATCGTTCACCGCGTTCTGGTTCTCCCCCCCCCGTTCCCGACCCGGTACATGATGCCGCTCCGCAAACTGACGGTGGACAACCCGCTCGACACGACGCCGCGACCGTCGATCGTGAAGCGCCACGCCTTAGAGAGCGAGAACTCCGCTCCGACCGACATGTTGAACCCGGCGCTCACTTCATCGAGCGCGTCTTCCACGAATGTGCCTTTGATGAAGCCACCACTGCCGTTCCGCAGGTGGACGCTCGTCCCGACGCCAATGTAGGTCATGATGCCGCGGCCCTGGGGGATTGCGTACTGCAGGTCGAGGTCGGCGGTAACGTCGCTCCACCAGATCCGGCCGACACGAATCGTGTCGTCGCCGGCAGGATCGATCACGAACTGCCGGATGCGCTGCTCGAATCGCGCCCGTGCTTGATTATCGAACTGCGACCGAAAGTACGAGAGCCCGAGCAGGACGCGAACGTGCGGCGCGATCATGCCGTAGTCGATGCGCAACCCGGCCGCGATCGTGCCGGTGAGCTCGCTCGAGGCGAGGGGCCCCGCATCAATCTGGATCCCCGAGAAGCGGAGATTGTCATAGGAGAACTGGTTCAAGACGCCTTGGGCGGAAAGTTGGACCGATGGAACGATGGAAAGGAGTACCCCTACCATCGTTCCAACTTTCCATCGTTCCATCTTAGTAGATGCGTTCAAGAGTCGTCCCCGGGAAATAGGTCGACAGGATGCGGCGATGGTCCTGGCCGGCGCGAGCCCGGCCCACCGCTCCCCACTGACACATCCCGACGGCGTGCCCCGATCCTGCTCCCGCAGCCACGAGCCGGGTGAGCCGGCCACCATCCTTCGTCACGGTCAATTGGAACGCCGTACTGCTCAGCGCGCGATCGACCTCGGGCCGCAGGACGGAGCGGACCGAGCCAAGCGGGATGCGCACATCGCCGTGCTCGAAGACGATCCGCAGCTCCCCCACGCGCCCGGAGCGAGTCTTCCGCGTGACTTCGACATCGGTGATCGGCTGCAGTCCGTCGCCGCCGATCGGCATGACCGCGGGCAGCGTCCGCGTGAATATAGCGCGGAGCTTCTGAGCGTCCCACTCTTCACGCCACCGAAACCGCGGCGAGATGTCGCAGTAGTAGCGCCCCTTCGCGTACTCGTCCGAGACGGAACGCAGGTAGGGACGCGTCCCGGCCGTGGAGAACGCCTCCTCGACGCCAGCGGTGCTGAATCCGCACGTCGAGTGGAAGAAGGCGTCGATGATTGCGCCGCGGTAACGCAACACCTGCCCCGCCGTCCGACGTACCGCGTCCCAGACCTGCGGGGTCTCGGCGGCGACGCCGTTATACACCTGGTCGCGCGTGTCGGCGTAGGCGTCGAACCCGAGCGCCTCGTACCGGCCGCGGTTGCCGAGCGCGAAGGTCCTGGATACGACGGCCTGGGCGAGAACGGCGGCCAGCTCGTCAGGCCGCCGTCCCCCGATTTCCGGACCGACGACGCCCGCGATGTAGCTCTCGATTCCCAAGCGATTGACGAGCATCAGACCGCCGCCGGCCCGTCCCGCCACCACGTGGAGGCGGCCGCGGTAGCGGCGGGCATTCGCCATGGCGAAGCGGTTCTCCGTGACGTTGACGAGGGCGATGCCGGTGTGCGGCTCGGTGGTAGTCCCGTCGGGCCTCACGAGACGCAGCTGGGCGCCACGGGTGGCCGAATCGGGGATGGCGATCCAGCGCGCTCCCGCGGGGATCGATCCGACGGCCTGGCCATTGCCGTCGTCGGTGACGAACAACTCGCCGCTCTCGGGGCCCCCGAGGACCACGGTCTGCACGCCGACGGCGAGCGCGACGCGCAGCTCGGGCTCGCCTCCGCTCGGCGTGGGCGCCGCCCCAGGCTGCGGGCAGCCCAGCGCCAGCAGGGCCAGGACCGTGCTAGCGAGCGCGCGCGTCGGCAAGGGCCGTATCCAGCTGCTCGATCGTGAAGTCGATATCCGCATCGGTGTGGGCGCTCGAGACAAAGGCCGCTTCGAAGGCCGAGGGCGCGAGGAAGACGCCGCGAGCGAGCGCCGCCTTGTGCCAGCGTGCAAAGAGTGCCGTGTCGGTCCGCTTGGCATCGGCGTAGTTGCGAATCGGGCCCGCCGCGAGATACACGCCCCACATCGAACCGGCGTGTCCGGCCGTCACCGGGACGTCGTGACGCCGAGCCGCGTCGGTGATGCCGGCCAGCAGGCGCGCCGTGCGGCGCTCGAGTTGGTCGTAGAATCCTGGGGCGTCGGTCTCCCGCAGCGTCGCGAGACCCGCAGCCATCGCGACGGGATTCCCGGACAGCGTGCCTGCCTGGTACACGGGCCCTTCCGGTGCGATCCGCCGCATGAGATCGGCGCGCCCGCCGTACGCGCCCACGGGGAATCCTCCGCCAACGATCTTGCCGAGGGTCGTCAGATCGGGCCGGACGCCGAGCCGCGCTTGGGCGCCACCGGCGGCCACGCGGAATCCCGTCATCACTTCATCGAAGATCAGCAGCGCGCCGTGACGGTCGCACAAGGCGCGCAGCGCCGGATGAAATGTCGGGTCCGGCGCGATGAACCCCACGTTCCCGACGTACGGCTCGACGATGACCGCTGCGATCTTATCGCCGTGCCGCTCGAAGAGATCGGCCACGGCATCAGCGTCGTTGAATGGCGCGGTGAGCGTGAGGCCCGCGAGGGCGCCGGGGACACCGGGACTGTCGGGGAGCCCGAGGGTCGCGACGCCCGAACCGGCTTTGACGAGGAACCCGTCGGCGTGGCCGTGATAACACCCGTCGAGCTTGACGATCAACTCGCGACCGGTGGCGGCCCGTGCGAGCCGCACCGCGGCCATCGTCGCCTCGGTACCGCTGTTCACGAACCGCATGACCTCGAGGGACGGCATGCGCGCGCGCACCGCCTCCGCCAGCGCTACCTCCGCCTCGCAGGGCGCGCCGTAGGTCCAGCCGCGCGCGGCCGTCTGTCGCACGGCCTCGAGGACCGCCGGATGGGCGTGGCCGAGGATCAGCGGACCCCACGAACAGACATAATCGACGTACGACTTGCCGTCGACATCCGTGAGACGGCACCCGGCCGCGCTGGCCACAAAAAAGGGCGTTCCGCCGACCGCTCGAAACGCCCGCACCGGAGAATTCACCCCGCCGGGGAGGACCCCTTTCGCCCGGTCGAACAGCTCAGCCGACCGGGGGCCCGTCACGTCAGCGCGACCGCCCGGAAGTCGTAGTCCT
>DASYRD010000042.1:0-25170 GCA_036004745.1 Gemmatimonadales bacterium
GATTTCGAGGATTCCGTTCACGTCGTCCCGCGTGCCGTCGGGGCGCATCGGCGCCATGCGCTCGTACTGATGCTGTTGCCCGTTGAGCACGATCTCGGCATGCGCCGCGTAGAGGTCGTCCCACAGGATCTTGCGGGCCCCATCGCTGGTCCACCCCGGCGACGTGGACGAGAAGAACCGCGGGTTATGCCAATAGGCGAGCGTGCACACCTTGGTGCTCGCCGCGAGGTCGGCCCGCAACCACGCCTCCTGCTCCGACCCGGCCCCGAACGCGGTCTGGTCGTTCAGCACGATGATGTGCCAATCGCCGAGGTCATAGCTGTACCATCCCTTGAGCGCCACGCCGGCGGCGGCACCCCAATAATCGAAGTACCCGACGGCGCTGCCGCTCGCGTACTCGCGGTTGCCGGGTGCTGGGTGGGTGCGGCTCTTGTGCCGGCCCCACGTCGGTCCGTAGCAGTTGCTGTAATCGGCCAGCGTCCCGTTGGGATAGGCGTTGTCGCCGAGCGCGAACACCGTGCTCCCGGGGTTCGCGTCGATGATGTTCGCTGTGAGCTGGTCGCGATCGTTGCTGCACGAGGCGATGTTGCCGGCGCCGATGAACACCTGGGGCGTGCTCGACGGCGCGACCGTCACGAGGACCTCGTCCCACCCGCTGCCGCCGTCATTGTCGACGACGGTGACCCGCGCGGTGTACGGACCGGCGACCGCGTAGATGTGGTTGGCGGAGATACTTCCCGGGGCGGATGCGCTCCCGGTGCTCGTCGCCCCATCACCCCAGTCGAACGTGTACGACCAGGGTGCGTCGACCCCTGGATCGGTGAAGTTGGCGTTGAGTGTGAGCGTGCCCCCCGTGAGCGTGGACACGTCGGGTCCGGCATTTACGGTCGGTGCGATGTTGGCGGCCGTCGCGGTCGTCGTGGCCGGGGTACCGCTCAGCCCCTTGGAGTCGGTGACCGTCAGCGTCACCGTATAGGTGCCGTCGACGCCGTAGGTGTGCGTCGGCGTCGCACCGGTGCCGGTGGTGCCGTCGCCGAAGTCCCAGCTGTAGGTCAGCGGGACGTTGTTCTCAGGATCGCTCGAGGCGCTGCCATTGAACGCGATCGCGCCCTCCGACACATATGGTCCACCCGGCACCGCCGTGGGCGGCTGGTTCGGGACGGGCACCGGCGCGTGACACACGCCACTGCCGGCGTCCGAATAGATCTGCCCCGCTCCGGGGAGGAACTCCCAATCGTAGCTGCCGGCGCGCAGCGTGAGCTTCAACACGCCCCACGCCTGCCCGTTGCGCGCCTCACTGTTCGGCAACGCCGTGCCCGACGTGCCGTGGAGGCTGGCGCCGCCGGTGCCGACGACGAACTCGCGGATGCCCTGAACGTTATCGAGCACCCCGCTGGGCGATTGCGGCGCGAACCGCTCGTACACGTGGTCGTGGCCATTGACGATGACGTCGGCGTAGGCCTCGTACAGCGCCTGATAGAAGGCGCGCCCGACCGTGTAACCGCCGGTGCCGTCGCGCGAGGACGAGCTGAAGACCGGCTCGTGGAAGATCGCGATGGTGCACTGCGTCTCGCTGTTGGCCGCGAGATCGGCGCGGAGCCACTGCTCCTGCGGCGACCCGGCGACCGAGTTGATCTCGGGATTCAGGACGATGACGTGCCAGTCGCCGAGGTTGTAGCTGTAGTATCCCTTCGTCGGATCGCCCGCGGCGGCGCCGAAGTACTCATAGTAGCCGGCGCCCTCGGGCGTCTGGTACTCGTGATTGCCGGGTGTGGGGCGCGTGCGCGACTTGTGCCGACCCCACGACGGGTTGTAGCAGGTGTTGAACTCGTCGATCGTCCCGTCCTCGTAGGCGTCGTCGCCGGCGAGGAAGACGGTCCCAGGCGTCCGGTCGAGCACGTCGGCGGTCAACTCGTCGCCGGGGAGGGGGCACGACGCGATATCACCGGCTCCGACCAGGACGACGGGGCTGCCCGGCGGGAGCGGCGTGACGGTCAGCGCCGACGTGCCGGTCTGCCCCTCGATCGTGGCCGTGATGGTCACGTTCCCCGCCGACAAGCCGAGGGCGAGCCCATTCGTGTCCACCCAGCCGACGGCGGGATCGCTGCGGGTCCACGCGACGGTGCGCCCGGCGAGCGGGTTGCCATTCGCGTCTTTCGGCGTCGCCGTGAGCTGCACGTTGCCGCCGACCGCGACACTGGCCGTCGCGGGGCTGACATCGACCGAGGCAACGGGCACGAGCCCGACGCCCACGTTGGCGGTGCCGCTCTGGCCTTCGCTCGTTGCGGTGATCGTCGCGACGCCGGCGCCGACCCCGGTGACCAGCCCGTTGGCGTCCACCGTTGCGGCGGCGGGGTTGCCGCTCGCCCACGTGACCACGCGGCCCGGGAGTGGGGTGCCGTTCGCGCTCTTCGGCGTCGCGGTGAGCTGCACCGTGCTGCCGGCGAGGATGCTCGCCGTGGTGGGCGTAACGTCGACCGAAGCCACCGGCGGCGGCACGACGTTGACGGTCGCCGTCCCGCTCTGGCCTTCGCTCGTGGCGGTGATCGTCGCCGTCCCCACGGCGACGCCGTTGACGTCGCCGTCGTCCGACTCGACGATCGCGACGGCTTCGTCGCTCGAGGTCCAGAGGACGGGGCGGCCGGTGAGCGTGTTGCCCCGCGCGTCCTTCAGGGTCGCGGTCAACACGAAGCCCGCGCCCGTTTCGAGGTTCAGCGTGGCAGGCGTGACCACGACAGAGCCGACGGCGGCCGGCACCACTGTGATGTCCGCGCTGCCGGTCTGCCCCTCGATGGTCGCCGTGATCGTCGGCGCCCCAGGCGTGACGCCCGTGACGAGCCCGCTCGTGGAGACCGTAGCCGCGGGGTCGCCCGACGTCCACGTCACCGCGCGCCCGGACAGGACGTTGCCGTCGGCATCCTTCGCCACGGCGGTGAGGCGGATGGTGTCACCGCCCGCTTCGATCGACCCGGTGGCGGGCGATACCTCGACCGTCGCCACGGCGACGGTGCTGACGGAGATCGCCGCCGTGCCGCTCTTGCCTTCGCTCGTGGCGGTGATCGTGACGGGTTCGCCGCTGGCGACGGCCGTGACGAGGCCCGCCGCGTCGACCGACGCGATCGCCGGATTGCTGCTCGCCCACGTCACGACGCGGCCACTGAGCGGATTGCCGTCGGCATCGAGGGGCGTGGCGGTGAGCTGCTGCGTGGCGCCGACCAGCACACTGGCGCTGGCGGGCGTGACGGCGACCGAGGCGACCAGCACGCGCGTATGGCAGGTGCCGGTTCCCGAATCGGTGAAGGTCTGGCCGGGGAGCCCGACGAAGTCCCACCCATAGGTCCCGTCGGCGAGCGTGAGCTTCAGGACGCCGTACAGGTTATCGGCGCGCACCACACTGTTGACGCGGCTGCCCCCGGCGAATTTGTCCACGCCCTGGCCGCCGGTGCCGACGGTAAACTGGCGCAGGCCCTGCGGATCGGCGACTTCGTCGGGGGTCTGCGGCGCGAACCGTTCGTACAGGCGGTAGTGCGCGGCCATGATGATGTCGGCGCGGAAGTCGTACAACGCGGTCCACAGCGGCTTCACTTCCTTCCGCACGCCGGTCCCGACGGAGCTGAACCGCCCATAGTGCATGTAGGCCACGGTGCATTGCTTCGTGTTGGCGGTCAGATCGGCGCGCAGCCATTGCTCCTGGGCCGAGCCGGCGGTCATCGCGATGCTGGTGTTCAGCACGATGACGTGCCACGCACCCAGGTTGTAGCTGTAATAGCCCTTCGTCGGGTCACCGGCGGACGCGCCGAAGTAGGCGAAGTAGCCGGGGGCGCCGCTCGTCTTGTACTCGATCTCTCCGGCCGCGGGCCGCGTGCGCGCCTTGTGCCGGCCCCAGCTCGGTCCGTAGCAGTCGTTGTATTCCTGCAACGTTCCGTTCTGGCGCACGTTGTCGCCGAGCGCGAACACCGTCCCCTGGATGTTGTCGAGGAGCAGGGCCGTGGCCTCGTCCTTGGTCACGTTTTCGCAACGCCCGGTGTTGCCGGCGCCCACGAGGATCTCGGTGCCCACCGGCCCCGTCGGGGCAATCGACCCCAGCTCGCGATCCGGGGCAGCGGGTGGCGACGTCGGTTGGTGGTCGCCGGTGCACTGACCGAACACGACCAGCATGATGGCAGCGAACGCAGCTCGCAGCATGACGGACCGGAGTTTCTTCATACGGACAGGACAGCTCCTTTAAGAGCCTGGGCGGTGGGTCCTGCGAGCAAATGCCGGGCAGCCGGCATTTCGGGCGGCTCGGGAAACGTGCGACGACCGGCCATGCGGCCGGCGACGATGCCAACGGTGCGGAGCGTGAGCGCCGCGTCGTACCACGGGGACGCACGGCGCACATAGACGACGTCGAGCGCCAGCTTGAGCGGCAGCAGGCGATCGACGTAGTCGCGCTCCGCGTGTTCGGGCCGGAGCAGACGCTCGCCGTGGGTGGTGCTGTAGAGACTGCCCGGGCTGGCGAGTCCGGGCCGGACCTCGAGCGTCTCGTAGTGCACGGGTGTGTAGTGCACCGCGACGAACTGTGGGTCCTCGGGGCGGGGCCCGATGACGGACATGTCGCCCCGGAGCACGTTGACGAGCTGCGGCAGCTCGTCGAGCTTGGTGCGGCGCAGAAAGGCTCCGAACGGGAAGACGCGGGGATCGGCCGAGCCCGTGATGGCACTGCGGTGCGCGCCCTGCTCGACGTGCATCGTGCGGAGCTTATACATAAGGAAGGGGACGCCGCCGCGGCCCGCCCGGCGCGCGCGGTACAGCACGGGCCCGGGGCTGGACAGACGGATGCCGACGGCCGCCAGCGCGAGCAGCGGCGCGGCGACGACCAGCCCGAAGGCGGCGAACGTCACGTCAAGCAGGCGTTTGACCACAACGCAGCGTGCGGCGCACGGTCATGAAGACCTCGGCCGAGTCCATGCAGTGTTGGTTGCCCCACGCGCGGGCGCGGTGGCGCAGCGCGTCGAGCGAGCGCGGATGCGGATACGGCCGCACTTCGCTCTCGTAGCACGCCATCGCCGCGATCTTCTTGTCGAGCGTCTTGGAGATCTCGACCCACGTGTCGGGGACGAACGAGCGGGGATATCCCCACTCCGTGCTGCTCGCGGTATCGAAGGCGTAGACGGTCGAGAGGCTCTCTTCGGTCGGCCGCGTCGCGACGAGCGCCGCCTTGAAGAGCAGCTCGTGATCGCGATTGATGTCGCCGCCCCATTGGCAGTACACGATCTTGGGCCGCACCTCGTGAATCACCTTCTCGAGTGGCGTGATGAGCTCGGTGAGCGGCAACGTGTCGAGCCGCTGGTCGGCAAAGCCGAGGTGCCGGACATCCTCCACGCCCAGCTCGGCGGCGGCGCGGCGCATGTGGTCCGCTTGCCCCACGCCGTTCGGTCCGTACCGCAGCGACTCGCCCTCACACATGACGACCGAGGTCACGCGGTCGCCGCGCCGCGTGTGCAGCGCGACGGTCCCGCCGCACCCGAGGATCTCGTCGTCGGGATGGGCCGCGATGACCACGACGGCGTCACTCACGCGTCCACGTCCGGCCGCGCCACGGCTCTTCGCTCAGGGCGCGGCCGCGTAACACGCGGCCATCCTCGCCCTCGACCTCGAGGAGAACCACGGCGCCCTGACCACAGGCGACGAGCTGTCCGCACGCATTGTCTTCGGGGCTGACCACCGGACCGAGGCACGTTCCCGGTTCGGCGACCGTCGCTTCGCCCAACGGGGGCAAGGCGGCCTGCCAGACCTTGATCCGGTGCCCGTCGAGCTGACCGAACGCGCCGGGATAGGGGCGCGTCAAGGCGCGCACGAAGTCGTAGACCCGCGTGCTGGGGCCGGCCCAGTCGAGCAGGCCGTCGGCGGGCCGGCGGCGCGGGAGGACGGGATCGGTCGAGACGGGCTGCGGGACGCCGGGCCGCTCGCCCGCGAGCAGCCGGCCCGACAGCCGGACCAGCATGTCGCGATTCGTGATCGCCACGCGGTCGTACAGCGACGTGCAGGTGTCGTAGGGCGTGATGCCGAACGACATCTGGTCGATGACCGCACCGGCGTCCACCGATTCGGCGAGCCACAGCAGCGAATTGCCGGTCTCGCGCTCCCCGTGAATCAGCGCCCAGTTGATCGGGGCGCTGCCACGGTTGGCGGGCAGGAGCGACGCGTGCGCGCCCACCACGCCGATCCGCGCGGTCGCCAGCGCGTCCTTGCGCAGGATCTGACTCCAC
This sequence comes from Gemmatimonadales bacterium, assembly GCA_036004745.1. GTDB lineage: Bacteria > Gemmatimonadota > Gemmatimonadetes > Gemmatimonadales > GWC2-71-9 > 20CM-2-65-7. Next base: position 6,252 of record DASYRD010000042.1, read on the forward strand.
CCGATCACGAACAAGACGTCGAGGTCGAGCGAGCGCAGCAACGCCACGGAGTCCGGGCTGTTGATGTCGCTGACGCGGTGGAGCGGGACGCCGGTGCGGTGGCAGATCGGCGCGTAGTCGGCGGCGGCGCTCCGCTTCGCGGCCGCGTCCGCGGTCAGCGACACCGCGGCGACGATCGGCGCGCGCGCGTGCAGCAGCGCCTCAAACGCCGGGAGACCCTCGCGATGACTGCCAATCCAGGCGAACCGCATCGCGTTAGCGGCGGAACGCCAGCGCCACGTCGAGCACGGCGCTCACCACGTCCGACACGTCGCTGTCCGTGAGCCCCGGATGGAGCGGCAGGCTCAGCAGGCGCTCGAAGTTGTCGAACGCGACGGGAAGCGTGCGGGGCGCGAAGCCGTATTTGTCGCGGTAGTAGGGGTGCAGGTGAATGGGAATGAAGTGCACCGACGTGCCGATATTGCGGCGCGTGAGCTCCTGGACGAACTGATCGCGCCCGATGCTCAGCACCTCGGGCCGGATGCGCAGCACGTACAGATGCCAGGCGTGGCAGACGTTGGCGCGCTCGGCGGGGATCTCGAAGGCGTCGTCGGCGCCGAAGGCGGCCTGGTACTGGGCCACGATGGCGCGGCGGCGGCGGTCGAACGCCGTCAGCTTGCGGAGCTGGTGCAGCCCGATCGACGCCTGAATGTCGGTCATGTTGTACTTGAAGCCGGGGAGCAGCACGTCGTAGCGCCAGCTGCCGCCCTTGTCGTAGCGCTTCCAGGCGTCGCGGCTCATGCCGTGCAGGCTCACCACGCGCGCCCGGTCGAGAAACTCGGGATCGGCCGTGAGCATCCCGCCTTCGGCCGTCGTGAGGTTCTTCGTGGCGTAGAAGCTGAACGCGACCGGATTCTTGCCCGCGCCGATGCGGCGGCCGCCGTAGGCCGCGGGCAGCGCGTGCGCCGCGTCTTCGATGACCGTCGAGTTGTGGCGCTCGGCCAGGTCGTGGATGGCGTCGAGGTCGGCGGGGTGGCCGGCGTAGTGCACCGGCAGGATCGCCTTGGTGCGGGGCGTGATCGCGCGGGCAATCGCGTCCGGGTCGATGTTCAGCGTGTCGGGCTGGACGTCGACGAGGATCGGGCGTGCGCGCACGTGCTCGATGACGTTCACGGAAGCCGCGAACGTCATCGGCGTCGTGATCACTTCATCGCCGGGGCCGATGCCGAGCGTGACGAGGGCGGTGTGGAGGCCCGCGGTGCACGAGTTGAGCGCCAGGGCGCCCGGGGCACCGATCGCCGCGGCGAACTCCGTCTCGAAGCGCTTGGTCTTCGGCCCCGTCGTGATCCAGTTGGACCGCAACGTGTCGACGACTTCCGCGATCTCCTCCTCGCCAATGCAGGGAGGGGAGAAGGGCAGAAACTCGGTTCGCGATGGTCCCTGAACAGCCGTCATGCGCCGACTTCCTCGCGGGTGTACGTGCCGTAATAGCTGCCGTAGTAGTTCTTGTAGCCGTAGCGCCGCGTGACGTCGGACGGATCGTTGAGGACCGCGCCCACCAGGCGGGCGCCCACGCCTTTGATCTGGCGCATCGCCTGCTCCACCAGATCGCGATTGGTCTGGCCGGCGCGCACGACCAGCAGGACGCCGTCGACGCTGGACGCCAGCACCACCGCCTCGGCCGTCGCGAGCACCGGGGGCGAATCGATCAGCACCAGGTCGAACTGGTCGCGCAGCTGTTCCAGCAGGCGCGGCATGCGCGACTTGGTCACGATGTCCGACGGGGTCCCGACGCCCTTGCCGCTGGGCATGAAGCTGAGCATCGCGATGTCGGTCGGACGGATCGCCTCGGGAATCGCCGTGTCGCTGAGCAGACACTCGGCGAGCCCGGGCGCGCGACGCCCCCGGAACTGGCGGTGCAGGCGTCCGCGCCACAAATCACCGTCGATAAGGAGCACGCGCCGGCCTTCCCAGGCGATCGAGCAGGCCAGGTTCGCCGCCGTCGTGGTCTTCCCCTCGCCGGGCACGGCGCTCGTCACCACGACCGACCGCGCGCGGTCGGCCTCGGGGGCGAGGAGCAGGTTGGTCCGGAGCACGCGGTAGGCCTCGGTCCCCTCGACCCGCGCCGGATTGACCTTGGGGATCACGGCGAGGGAGTGGAGCTGCAGGCCGTCCTCGATCTCGTCGGGGCGGCGGATTGACGGATCGAGCTTCTCGATCGCGACGGCGGCGCCGGCGCCGAGGCCGAGCCCGAGTAGCACCGCCAATACGAGTTTGAGGGCGCCGAAACTCGACACGGGTTGATAGGGCAGGCTCGCGACATCCACGATCTCGACCTGGCCGACTTCGACAGCCTCGGCCATGTGCGCCCGCTGCCGTTCCTCCCGCAGCTGGTCACCCAGGCGGCGGCTGGTCTCGACTTCCTGGACCAGACGGACTTCCTGGGCCTCGACCGCCGGCAGGACGCGAATCGCCGTGGCGCTGCGTCCCAGCTGGCCCTGGACAGCGGCGATCTGGGCGTCGAGCGAGGCCAACTGGCTGCGCATCGCGCGCATGATCTGATCCTCGGTGGATCCGATCAGGTCGCGCAGGCGCTGCACGTCCGGGTTGGTATTGGAGCTGCCCCAGGCGCCGCTCGTCAACGAGTCGAGGCTGATCTGGTACTTGAGGAGCTGCATCTGCAGCTGCGACAGCAGGGGATTGGTGGCGACCCCGGGGCTCGAGACGAGCGCGCGCAGCGCCTCCTCGTGCTCCGCCGGTCTCGGGCTTTGCAGTTTCGTGAGCAGGGAGCGATAGGCGTCGCGCTGCGCCTCGAGGTCCGAGCGGCGAACGGCCAGGCCGGCGATCTCGGATTGCTGCGTGGAGAGCTTGTCGCGCGAGCTGTACACCTCCTGGCGACTGCGGAACGCGCTCAACGCCAACTGCGCCTGCCCCAGGATGGAGTCCGCGCGCTTGAGCTGCTCGTCGAGGAACAGACGGCGGCGGCGGGACTGGTCCTGCGCGCTGCGCGCGTCCATGATCTGGAACGTGCGCACGATCATGTTCACGACTTGCTCGGCGACGGCCGGCCGATGCGAGGTATACGACACGTCCACGACGTTGGTCTGCGTGCGCGGGACGACGCGGAGCTGCTTGAGCACGCGATCGATGGCCTCGTCGCGCGATTGGACGATCCAGACGGCCTCGGTCGCCTTGGGGCGCGCCTTGACCTGGAACCGGACCATCCCGCCGTTCAAGGCGATGACGTCGCCGTACGCCGCTGTGGTGGAATCCGCCAGGCCGCGCACGCTCACGCCCGTGGCCGAGAAGGCCAGGGTCAGGGTGTCGGCGGCGGCCTCGGGCGCGACGTGCACGGAGTCGAGCAGCGCCGCGGAGAAGTGGGCGTAGTCGGCCGCGAGCCGCATGCCCAGGGAGTCGACGACGGTGCCGACCAGGGCGCGACTCTTGAGGACCTGCGTCTCCGACAGCAGCGGGTCCATGAGGCGCGTGGGCTCGGCTTGCGCTTCGAGGCCGGAGGTCAGGGCGCGCCGCGCGTCCCCGAGGCGCAGCACCGCGGCCGCCCGGTAGATCGACGTCTCGCGCCACACCATGAACGCCGTGGCGGCGAGCAGCACCGCCGGGACCGCGAGCACCAACCACAGGCGACGCCGGACCGCCACGACGATGTCGTCCCAGATGAGACCGTCGTTGGCGCCGTTGCGGTGCGCGTGGCCGTTGTTCGAGGGTCGGTCGAGCGCGTAATCACGCATACTAGTTCCGTCCGGCGCGGAGAATGACGTTGAGGATCGCGGCGGTGGCGCCCGCGACCATGACGATCGGTCCGATGGTCTCGCGGAACACCGCGCGCTTCCGGTCCACCAGGATCTGGTCGCCGGAGCGGATCGGCGTCGTGGCGTAGCCCGGTTGGGGCGTGGTCAGGTCGAGCACGACCTCGCTCCCATCACGCAGCAGGCGCACGCGGTCGCGACGGCCGCGCTCCGTGGGTCCGCCCGCCAGCGCCACCGCGTCGGAGACCGAGGTCTCCGGGCGGAGCGTGTAGAGATTGGGCCGCACGACCTCACCACCGACCGCGACGTGCAACAGCGGCTCCATCACGAACTCGGGATTGGTCTCGTACTGCTGGAGGAACGTGCGCAGCCGTGCCTCGGCGGTGGCCAGGGGAATCCCGGTCACGCGCAGGGCCCGATAAAGCGGATGCGTGAGCGACCCGTCGGCGGCCACGGCGAACTCGCCGCTCATCTCCGGCTTCCGCCACACGGTGATGCGCACGGCGTCGCCGGGCCGCAGGGCGAGCGAGTCGCGCGGCACGGTCGTCAGGGGGTTGGTGAGGCGCTGCGCCGCCGCTGCGGAGGTGCATGCTGTCACCGCGGCGGCGAGGAGCCAGGCGGCGCGGCTCATGCGCCGACCGGCGCGGCCTGCCCGACCGGAACCGCGGGCGGCAGGATTAGAGGGCGGCGCAGGCCGAACGGCGGGGAGACGCGCGCCGCGCGCTCCGGGACGTACTCGGGCACGAGCGCCGTTACTGCCCGCAGCACGTCGGTGATGCGGCCGGCGGTCAGGGCTTCCACCAGATGCTGCATCGCGACCGTGACGGTCGCGGGGTTCCCGCCGTTGCGCTCGACGAGACGAATCTTCTCGACGCTCGTCGGGATGGTGTCCTCGCCGTCGGCCACCAGCTCTTCATTCAACTTTTCGCCCGGGCGCAGGCCGCTGAACACGATCTGGATGTCCCTGTACGGCTCGAGGCCCGACAGCCGGATGAGCTGCTCGGCCAGGTCGACGATCTTGACCGGCTCGCCCATCTCGAGGATCGAGATGCGGCCGGCGGCCGCGGGCAGCGTGGCGGCGGTCAGCACCAGCTCGACCGCCTCGGGAATGGTCATGAAATAGCGCTGCACGTCGGGGTGCGTGACCGTCAGGGGCCCACCGGCGGCGAGCTGCCGCTTGAAGAGCGGCACCACGCTGCCGTCGGAGCCGAGCACGTTGCCGAAGCGCACGCAGCGGAAGTCGGTCCCGTTGCGCAGCGAGGGGAGCTCGAGCACGATGCGCTCGGCGATCCGCTTGGTCGCCCCCATCAGGCTCGTCGGATTGACCGCCTTGTCCGTCGAGATCAGCACGAACTTGCGGACATGGTGGAGCACGGAACGCTGCGCGACCCGCAGCGTCCCCACGATGTTGTTCCAGGCAGCCTCGATGACGCTGTCTTCCATCAACGGGACGTGCTTGTACGCCGCCGCGTGGAAGACGCACTCGGGGGAATAGGTGCTGAAGATGTCGTCGAGCCGCTCGGCGTTCGTGATGTTCGCGATCACCGGAACGACGTCGACGTCGGGCGCCGCCTGCGACACCTCGAGGTGCACGAAGTACAACGGGCTCTCCGCCCGCTCGAGGAGCACGAGACGCGCCGGCCGGAAGCGGGCGATCTGCCGCGCCAGCTCCGAGCCGATCGATCCGCCCGCCCCGGTGATCAGCACGCAGCGACCTTCGATGTCGCTGCGCACCTGCTCGAGGTCCAGATGTACCGGCTCCCGCCCCAGCAGGTCCTCGATCTGGATCTCCCGGATCTGGCCGATGCCCGCGCGGCCATCGAGGAGGTCCTGGAGCGACGGGATGATCTTGAATTCCGTCCCGGTCGCCGTGCAGCGCTGGACGATGCGGCGCATCTGATCGGCCGTCGCCGAGCGGATGGCGATCACGAGCAGCTGAATCCGCTGCTCGTGGACCAGCCGATCGAGATCGGACGTCGCGCCCAGGACCGGGACGCCGTGGATGGCGCGGCCGTGCGTGTCGGGGTTGTCATCGACGAGCCCGACGACGCTGATCGCCTCGCGCGAGTCGTGCTGCACGTGGCGCAGCAGCATCTCCGCGGCCTCACCGGCCCCGATCAACAGGGTGCGACGACCGCCGCGCGACCCTTGCATCGGGAGCTGGCCCTCTTTGAACGCGCGCGCCACGAAGCGCAGGCCGCCCGAGAGGAAAACCATCGTCAGCCAGTCGAGCAGGAACACGGACCGCGGCATTCCCGACGGCCACCCGACCAGCAACAGCAGGAGGGCGAACAGCGCCGTCGACAGTGTCGTCGCCGCGATCAGATCGACCAGGTCGCGCATCCCCACGTGGCGCCAGTAACCGCGGAACAGGCCGTAGCGCTCGAACACGATCAACCGGACCACCGCCAGGTAGGGCAGGGTGGCGAGGAACCGGCTGAACTCCCAGGCGGGAATGCGGAAATCGAACCGGATCGCGAAGGCCGCGAAATACGCGAGCGGGATGAGGATGAAGTGGGCAGCCAGGATCAGCGCCCGGCGGTACGAGACCAATTCGGGCGGCAAGTCGGCAGGAAATGAGAGACGCATGCCTTTGCCTAAGGCACGTCCTGTGCAACCGGGGCGGACACCCCTAAACTATTGTGGGGTTATTGGTTACGCGGGAACGTGGCGCGCCGTTGGCCGTTTCCCTGACACTGTCGCCTTACAACTACGATGCAGGACTGCGACATGACCGTGACATGTGGTCACGTGTCGTCGCGCTGTAACCCGTGGCGCTCCATGAGGCGGTAGAACGTCGTCCGGTCGATCCCGGCGAGACGAGCCGCCTTGGACAGGTTGCCGCCGGCCCGCGCGATCACGCGCTGCAGGAATTGCTTGTCGAACTTCGCGAGCAGCTTGTCGCGCGCGTCGTAGTAACTCCCATCAGCCGCCGCGGCGTCGGGCACAAGGCCATGATCATCGGGCCCGGCGGGGACCGCCACGAACGGCAGGTCCTCGGACCGGACTTCGGCGCCCGGCTCGAGCATCACGACGGCATGCTCCATCACGTTCTGCAGCTCGCGCACGTTCCCCGGCCAGCTGTGCGCTTTGAGCGCGCGCAACGCCGTCTTCCCGAGGCGCGGCAAGGCGAGATCGGCGCCGCGATGCTTGCGCCAGTAGTGCCCCAGGAACGAGTTGGCGAGCAGCTCGATGTCCTCGATCCGGTCGCGCAGCGGCGGCACCGCGATCGGGACCACGCGCAGGCGGTAATAGAGGTCCTCGCGCAGCAGCCCTTCCGCGACCGCGGACTCGGGGTCACGGTTCGTCGCCGCGATGAAGCGCACGTTCACGACCGCGGAGGCCGTTTCGCTCCCCACGCGGCGCACCACGCCGTCCTGAATCGCGCGCAGCAGCTTCGCCTGGATGGGGCGCGACATCTCGATCAGCTCGTCGAGCAGCAGCGTGCCGCCGTTGGCGGTCTCGAGCAGGCCCGGTTTGTCGCGGATCGCGCCCGTGAACGCGCCACGCCGGTGGCCGAACATCTCGGATTCGAGCAGCGCCTCGGGGAGGGCCGCGCAGTTCAGCGCGACGAAGGGCCGCGTCGCCCTCAAGCTGTGATAGTGAATGAACTGGGCGAACTGCTCCTTGCCGGCGCCGCTTTCGCCCGTCAAGAACACCGAGGCATCGGTCGCCGCCACACGCCGAGCCAGCGCGATGGCGTTCCGGAAGCTGGGTGACACGCCCAGCACGCGCACCTTCTCGCTGTTCCCGCCCAGCTGCTGCAGCTGCTCGTGCTTGGTGGTCTGCTCGCGCGCGATGAGCGTCGCGTGCGCCGCGCGCCCCACCAGAATCTGCAGCTGCGTCGCGGAAAACGGCTTGGGCAGGTAGTCCCAGGCGCCGAGGCGCAGCGCGTCGAGGCTCGAGTCGATCGTCGGCTTCCCGGTCGCCACGATGGCGCGCACCGCCGGATTCGAGGCGAGCGCAACCTGCAGCAGCTCTCGGCCCGGGACGTCGCTCATGTACCAGTCGAGCAGCGTGATGTCGAAGGGGCGGTGCGCCAGCAGCTCCTGCGCGGCTCGGCCCTTCCCACTCACGGTGACGTCGTAGCCCTCGTGCGTGAGCACGCTGGCGCAGCTCTCGCGCAGCGTGTCTTCATCGTCGACGATGAGGACCTTGATCGTCGCGCGCGCCGTTTGCGGCGACGGGGCGAAGTCCGAGAACGAAGCAGCCGCCTCGGGAGGGAGGGCGGCCGGTGGATCTACCATGCAAATGAGGCCTTGTTTGGGGGCGAGTCGCGGCCTAGGAGATAGCGCCAGGAGCCCCCCCTGTCAAGCTGGCGGGGCCCAACGCCTCACGTCGACCTCACTGCCGACTTGGTCCCCATACTCCAGCGCGGCGACGGCCCGCGCCAGGAGCTCCGGGGCCGGGGGCGCGATCGCCGCATCATCCAGGCACGCCAGCCCCACGCGCAGCGCTTCCGCACCGGCCGTGATCACGCGGCGGACCCCCTCGAGCAGGCGCTGGCCGAGCAGCGCGGCGTTCGCGGTCCCCGTGCGGGGCGCGAGAACGGCAAAGCGGGCCGCCGCGAGACGACCCACGGAGTCGGCGTGGCGGGCCGCGGAGCGCAGGGCGGTGGCTACGCGGTCGCCCAGGTCCCAGTCGTCGCGCGCGGCCGGCCACACAGGCTCCAGCACGGCGATCGTGAGCGCTGCGCGGGCGCGCCCCATCTGGGCCAGCGTCTCCTCGGCACACCGCAGCAAGCCAGTCTGATTCCAGAACGATGACCGCTCGTCCACGAGCGCCCCGGCGCGGGCCGCGTCGGCGTCGCGCTTGGCGCGCACCCCGACGGCGAGCCGCAGCGCGAATTCCTCCGTGTCCATCGGCTGGCTCCACAACTGGTCTGCCCCGGCACGCAACGCGTCGATCCGGGATTGGCGCGTCGCCGTGCCCGGCTCTGTCAGCAAGATGGGCGTGCTGGCCGATACGGCCGCGTCGGCCCGGAGCATGCGGCACAGCTCGAGCCCGCTCGGGTCCTCGAGGTCTGTCGCCAGCACGACCGCGTCGGGTCGGGTCCGGCGTGCCTGCTCGCGCGCGCTGCGTGCCGTGAAGGCCCGGAGCACGGCATAGCCGGCGGGTGCGAGCACGGTTTCGAGAGAACGGGCAAAGACCTCATCCCGGCTGGCGAGCAACACAACCGGGTAGGGCATGGGCGTGGGTGGGAGGGCGCTCATCGGTGCCCCGCGGAAGGGCACGAGTCGTGCGCGAGCGCCTTTCGGAGCCAACTATAGGTGTTTCCACGAGTTGGAACGCGTACGGCGTGGGGTCAGATTGTGCATTCGCTGGCAGCCGCTGACAGGTATGTAACGCGGTTGTGTCGGTTGGGAACGCGCCTGACAAAAAACTGAGGCGGGCGGGGCGTGGCCCCAAAGTTGAATCAGGCTCCCAACACTATGTGCGGCATCGTGGGTTACGTCGGGGGACGCCAGGCCGTCCCGATTCTCGTCAACGGACTCGCCCGTCTCGAGTACCGCGGCTACGACTCCGCAGGCGTCGCGGTCGTCGGGTCCGAAGGACTCGAGGTGCGGAAGCTCGCGGGCCGGGTGCCCGCCCTCACCAGTCTTCTGGCGGCCACGCCGGCGCCGGGGACGTGCGGCATCGCGCACACCCGCTGGGCCACGCACGGCGCCCCCACGCTCGTGAACGCGCATCCGCACAGCGACTGCAACGGCACGATCGCCCTCGTGCACAACGGCATCATCGAGAACGCCGACGTGTTGCGCGTGCAGTTGGAGCGCGCCGGCCATCGCTTCACCACCGAAACGGACACCGAAGCCCTCGTCCACCTGATCGAGGAAGCCCCGGGCGATTCGCTCGAAGAGCGCGTCGCCGCGGCCCTCGAGCACGTCGAAGGCACGTACGGCATCGCCGTCATCGCTTCGTCCGATCCCGGCACGATCGTCGTCGCGCGCCAGGGTTCGCCGGTGTTACTCGGCGTCGGGGAGAACGGCATGTTCGTCGCCTCCGACGCCTCGGCGATTCTCGAGCACACGCGCTCCGTCGTCTATCTCGACGACGGCGACGTCGCCGTGCTCAAGGCCGACGGCTATCACGTACGCGACGCCGATTCGCAGATGCAGGTGCGCGAGGTGTCCGATCTGGCCTGGGACTTGGACGCGATCGAGCTGGGCGGCTACCCGCACTTCATGCTCAAGGAGATCTGCGAGCAGGGCGAGACGACGCGCAGCACGCTGCGCGGCCGGCTCCTCTTCGAAGAGGGGAACGCGCGACTCAACGGCTTGAACTTGCCTCCCGTCGAAGCCGCCGCGATTCAACACATCACGCTGCTGGGATGCGGGACGTCGTGGCACGCCGGGCTCGTCGGCCGCGAGATCATCGAATCGCTCGCCGGCATCCCCGTGCAGGTCGAGTACGCGTCCGAGTTCCGCTACCGGAAACTGATCCCGCAACCCGGCACCCTGACGATCGCGATCTCGCAGTCCGGAGAGACCGCCGACACCCTCGAGGCGATGCGACTGGCGCGGTCCGCGGGGGGACCCGGGTCGCGCGTGTTGGGCATCGTCAACGTCGTGGGCAGCACGATCGCGCGCGAATCGGACGGCGGCATCTATCTGCACGCCGGGCCCGAAATCGGCGTCGCATCGACCAAAGCCTTCACGTCACAGATCGTCGCGCTATCGCTGCTCGGGCTGTACCTCGGGCGCTGTCGCGGCATGTCGGCCGAAGACGGGCGCGAGCTGGTGTGTCACCTGGCGGCGCTCCCCGGTCTCGTCGATCAGACGCTCTCGGTCGAACCCGCGGTGAAGAAACTCGTGCAGCGCTACGCCGGCGCGCAGAACTGCCTCTACCTGGGGCGCGGCGTGAATTTCCCGGTGGCGCTCGAAGGTGCGCTGAAGCTCAAGGAGATCAGCTACATCCACGCCGAAGGCTATCCGGCGGCGGAAATGAAGCACGGCCCCATCGCGCTGATCGACGAGCACATGCCCGTCGTCTTCGTCGCGCCCAAGGACGCGGTGTACTCGAAGGTCGTGTCGAACATGCAGGAAGTGAAAGCGCGCGGCGGCCGGATCGTCGCCGTCACGACCGAGGGGAACGGCGACCTGCGCCGCCTCGTGGACGAAGAGCTGCGCGTGCCGGCGGTCATCCCCATCCTGTCCCCGATTCTCACGGTCATTCCCCTGCAGCTGCTCGCCTATCACGTGGCCGTCGCACGGGGGTCGGACGTCGATAAGCCGAGGAACCTGGCGAAGTCGGTAACCGTCGAATAAGCCAGGGAGATGGGAGAAGGGAGATGTACGCTCAGGTGCCAATTCGGCACCGGCACGTCCATCTCCCATCTCCCTTCTCCCTTATATTTGACCCATCCGAAAACTCATCGACATCCAGCCGTCCGTTGAGCGGGCGTATCTCGTTGGGGCACCCCGCAAGGGCTCCGACGAGATCGCGCAGGTCGACGAGCACCTGGACGAGCTCAATCGCCTGGCCGACACGGCGGGCGCGGAGGTGGTCGGCCGCACCTACCAACGCGTCGAGTCTCCTACGCCGACGTTCTATCTGGGCCAGGGGAAAGTCGAAGAGCTGAAGCCCGTGCTGGCGGGCGCGGGGGCCACGCTGGTGATGTTCGACGAAGGGCTCTCGCCGGTGCAGGGGTCGAACCTCGAGAAGCACCTGGGCCTGCGGGTGATGGATCGGACCGAGGTCATCCTCGACATCTTCGCCGCGCGGGCGCGCAGTCACGAAGCGAAGCTGCAGGTGGAGCTGGCGCAGCTCGAGTATCTGCTGCCGCGGCTCAAGCGCATGTGGACGCACTTGTCGCGTATTCGCGGCGGCATCGGGCTCCGAGGGCCCGGCGAAACGCAGCTCGAAACCGACCGCCGTGCCATCCGCCGCAAGATCGGGCTCCTCAAGAAGCGTCTCGACGAAGTCGCCGACCATCGCGCCAATCAACGGCAAGGGCGCGGGCACCGACCCAGCGCCGCCCTCGTCGGGTACACGAACGCCGGGAAGTCGAGTCTCTTGAAGGCGCTCTCGGGCGACGAGGTGTTCGTCGAGGACCGGCTCTTCGCCACCCTCGACACGCTCACGCGCGAGGCCGATGTCGGCGAGGGCTATCGCTTCCGGCTCACCGACACCGTCGGGTTCATTCGCAAGCTGCCGCACCATCTCGTCGCGTCATTCCGCGCCACGCTCGAGGAAGCGAAAGCAGCGGACCTGCTGCTGCACGTGGTCGACGCCTCTCACCCGGCGTGGGAGGAGCAGGTCCAGGTCGTCGAGGATGTGATGGAAGAGATGGGGCTCGAGCAGAAGCGCGTCATCTACGTGCTCAATAAGGCCGACTTGCTGCCCGATCCCGCCGCCTTCGTCGCCCAGGTGCGCGAGCGTTATCCGCATGCCGTGCTGACGTCGACGATGTCGCCCGGCGGTGTAGCGGACTTGCGCCACGCACTGCGAGCCTCGGCCCAAGCCCTGCGACCGATCGCGCAGATCCGTGTGCCGCTGGGGGATGGCAAGCTTCTTGCCGCGCTCCATCGGGATGCCGAAGTCTTGGAGCAAACACAAACCGACGGTGTTGTCGCGGTGACCGCCCGCATCGAAGCCCGCCTGCTCGGCAAACTGCGGCAGGACGGCGTCGAAGTCGTCTTGGGAGTCGAGATCTCAGAATGAGCAGAATCAGCAGAATCAGAACGATGAGAGCCGCGGCAGTCATGTTGCTCGTTGTGGCGTGTTCGCACTTTATCGACCCGCCCCCCCCACCGCCCCCGCCACCGCCTGGCTCGCCGAGCCTCCACCTCGTCACCTCGGCACTGTCGAATCCGGTGTACGCGACTCAGCCTGTCGGCGACACGTCGCGGATGTTCGTGGTACAGCAGGGGGGGCTCATCAGGATCCTGCGGCACGACACGTTGCTGGCGACGCCGTTCATCGACCTGAGCGGGCACATCGACGCGGGTGGCGAGCGCGGGCTCCTCAGCATGGCGTTCCATCCGCAGTACGCCAGCAACGGTCGGTTCTACGTTTACTACACGAACCCGAATGGCGACATCCGCATCGTTCGCTATCTCGTGTCCGCGGCGGATTCCAACGTGGCCGATTCGCTCTCCGGCGACACGGTGATCGCGGTCGCGCATCCGGGGCAGGCCAACCACAACGGCGGCCAGCTCCAGTTCGGTCCCGACGGGATGCTCTACGCGGGGCTGGGGGATGGCGGCGGGAGTGGCGATCCCGACTCGAACGGTCAGGACCGGCATGCGTTGCTCGGCAAACTGCTGCGCTTGAACGTCGACGGCGCGGCGGGCTACACAATCCCGCCCACCAATCCGTTTGCCACCGATACGAGCGCCGCGCCCGAAATCTGGGCAGGGGGCCTGCGCAACCCGTGGCGCTTCTCGTTCGACCGGTCGAACGGCAACCTCTACATCGCGGACGTGGGTCAGGATTCGTGGGAGGAGGTCGACATCCAGCTGGCCGCCGCGCCCGGCGGCCTGAACTACGGCTGGAACGTGATGGAGGGGAATCATTGCTACAGCGGCGGGGTGTGTGACCAGACGCCCTACGTGAAGCCGGTGATCGAATACGATCACAACTTCGGCTGTTCCATCACGGGCGGGTATGTCTACCGCGGCAGCCGCGTGCCGTTCATCAGCGGCCACTACCTGTATGCGGACTTCTGCTCGCACTTCGTGAAAAGCTTCCCGTTTTCGGGCGGGCCGACGCAGACGATCTACGACTGGACGACGCTGCTCGATCCCCACGCGCAAATCAGCTCCTTCGCGCAGGACGCACGCGGCGAGCTGTACATCATCACGTTGGCTGGGTCGCTATACCGGATTGTGCCACTCCCTTAGCGGGTCCGACGTGTGACCCCTGGCAGTATGACCTACATCACAGTCGCGCGTGGGGCGCCGGGCGTACGTTCGGCCCGACACCCTAGAGCGCGCTGCTCAGAGCAGAGCCGTCGAAAGGCGGTGACGCAGAGCTACGGGGCTACCGCGGCAATCGCCGCCATGCTCGCCGGGCCGCCAGCGTTCGACCTCAAGTCGAATTCGGCGGCCCGGCGTGTTTTTGTCCGCGCCCGGCGCCGCCGGGGAGACATACAATGCGAGTCCTTCGCCGCGGCCTGCTCCTGTTGGCGACGTTGCCCCTGCTCGCTGGGTGTGAATTGCCCAGCCGGCCCGACGGCCCCCCGGTCGTCGCCCAAGTGCAGGTCACCCCGGACAGCGTGGTGCTCGATCCCGACCAATCCCTGCAGTTTCGCGCCGCCGGTCGTACCACGACGGGCGACAGCGTGGGCATCGATGTGACCTGGAGCGCGTCCGCGGGCGCGATCACGCCCGCCGGCCTGTACACCGCCGACACCTCGGCGGCGGACGCCGTCGTCACGGCGACGATGGTCGGCTCGCAAATGTCTGGTACCTCGCACGTGCGGAAGCGCCGGGTCACGCAGCTCGTGCTCGTCCCCGCCGTCGTCGCGTTGGCCGCGGGCGGGACGCAGCAGTTCGCGACCTGGGGCGTGCGCAATACCGGGGACAGCGTGGCTGTGGCGGTCACCTATACCGCCACCGGCGGCAGCATCACGAGCGGGGGGCTCTACACGGCGGGGCAGGCGGCGGGGAGCTACCTGGTGATCGCCCGCCAGACCAACGGCTCGCTCGCCGACACCGCCGCCGTCACCATCACGGTCACGACGGTTCCCGTCGCGTCGGTGACGGTGTCGCCGACCACGGCGAGCATTCACGTCGGCGACACGCTCCGCTTCACAGCGACGCCGCGGGACTCGGCCGGATTCCCACTCGCCGGGCGGACGATCACGTGGGCGTCGGACGCCGCGTCGATCGCGACGGTGAGCTCGAGCGGCCTCGTGACGGGCATCGCGACCGGGTCGGCCACGATTCGGGCGACGAGCGAGGGGAAGACCGGCACGGCCGCCGTGACGGTCACGGCCGCGAGCGGCGGCGGGGGCGTGCCGCAGGCCGGACACGTGTTCATCGTGACGGAGGAGAATACCAACTACGCGAGCGTGATCGGCAGCTCGTCGATGCCGTACTTGAACAGTCTCGCGCAGCAGTACGGCCTGGCGACGCAATACTACGCCAACACGCACCCGTCGATCGGCAACTACTTCATGTTGGTGACGGGCCAGATCATTACGAACAACGACAGCTACTCGACCATCGTCACCGTCGACAACGTGGTGCGCCGCCTGCTCGCGGCGGGGAAGACGTGGAAGTCATACGCGGAGGACCTGCCGTCGGTCGGCTACATCGGTCCCGACGTGGGTCGGTACGCGCGCAAGCACAACACCGTGGCGCTGCTCTCCGACGTGGCGAACGACACGGTGCAGCGCAAGAATCTCGTGCCCTTCACCCAGTTCGCGACCGATCTGGCGAACGGTACGTTGCCGCACTACGTGAACATCGTGCCCAACCTGTGCAATGACGCGCACGATTGCTCGCTCTCCACGGCCGACACGTGGCTCCAGAACAACATCGCGCCGATCCTGGCCAGCCCGTCGTTTCAGCAGGACGGCTTGCTCATTATCACGTTCGACGAGTCGGGGAGCGATAACACGAACGGCGGCGGGCGCATCGTGTGGGTCGTGGTGAGTCCCAAGGCGAAGCGGGGCTATCAGTCTACGACGCTGTACCAGCACCAGAGCACGTTGCGGCTGACGCTCGAGGCGCTGGGCGTCACGGTATTCCCGGGCGCCGGCGCGACGGCGCCCGCGATGGCGGAATTCTTTACGCCCTAAGGACGACCGATCAGGCCGGCGGCAGGTCGAGCGAGAAGTAGAAGTTGGTGCCTTCGGTGGGGCCGGTGTCGAACGCGAGCCGGCCCCCCATCGCGGCCACTAAGCGGCGCGTGATGGCGAGACCGAGGCCCGTCGACGAGAAGGTGAAGCGCTGCTGTTCCCCGCTCGAGCGGCGGAAGGGCTGGTACAGCGCTTCCTCCGATTGCGGATTGATGCCCCCGCCCGTATCCCGCACCGAGAAGTTGACGTGATGGCCTTCGCCGTCCGTCGCCGTGATCGAGACCGAGCCCTGGTGCGTGAACTTGAGGCCGTTGGTCGCCAGATTGAGCAGCGCACGGTTCAGCTCCAGCGGATGCCCCAGGCGCAGATCGACCTTCGGTGGGACGAGGTGCAGGGCCAGGCCCTTCTCTTCGGCGATCGGGCGCACGATGTCGCGGATCCCCTCGAGCATTTCCGTCAACGAGAACGGCGTCGGCTCACTCTCTTCGAGGTAGTCGCGCTCGCGCGCCAATCCCAGCGCGTTGCTCGCGACCGAGCTCAAGGCGAGCGCGGCGCTGTAGATCAGACCGAGCTGCCGCCGCTGCAGACCGTTCACCGCGCCGCTGCGTCCCTGTTGCAGGTTCTCGGCGAGGAAGAGCACCGCGTTGAGCGGAGAGCGGAGATCGTGCGCGAACTCGATCAGGAACTCGAGCCCGTCGGCGCCGAGCAGCGGCGCTCCTGGGAGATGTTGGAAGCGCTGCTCGATGGCGGCGCGCACGTGCCGCAGCGCGGCGATCGCCGGGAGGACGATGTGGCTCTGGGCCTCGCCCGCGTTCCACAGAACGATCAGCTCCGCTTCGATCAGATCGAGCAGATGCTGGCTGAGACGCAGCGACGGTCGCGGGATGAGGTCGTCGACGTAGACGGGGTCGTTGCGGTCGGCGGCGAGGGCAAACGCGGCGAGCAGGCGCGGGATGTCCCCCGTGTCTTTTCCGGGGCCATACTGCGCGAGCCAGCGGGCTTCGACGCGGCGCACGGCTTTCGTGAGCAGCCGGCTCGAGACGCCGGCGACGGGACGGACGAGCTCCAGCCCACCCCCGGACGATCGACGCACGGGCGCGGGCGAGGGTCGACCCTTGCCGGGGCTCACGTGACGGGACTCACCAATCGCCGGGTTGCACGACGACGCGAAAAGGCGAAGAACGACGGAGGAGTGGTGGTCAGAATTAGGCCCTTGGGTGGACTACGTTCGGTCCGACTATTGGGGGCCTAAGCGCCCTGTTGCTCGTACGCGACACCGGAGATACGTCGTGTCGCGGCGCTTGTCAAGTCGGCTGAATCGTACCCAGCGCGGCGCGGGCGCGTGCGACGGGCATTAGAGGATCGAGGGATGCGACCGGCGGTGCCGCGAGCGCGTAGCTGGCCGCGCGCAGCCGCACGCGACTCTTGCCGTTGGCGTTGACGGAGCTCTCGACGGCGGCCGCGAGGCGCAAGGCGAGGCGGGCGGCGCCCTTGGCATCGGTCTCGGGGGCGAGCACGACGAACTCGGCGGGCCCGACGCGGGCGAGCGCGTCGGACGTGCGGGCCTGACGATAGAACTCGATGCCGAGCTTGTCGCCCAAATCTGCGAGATCTGTGGCTGGGACGGGCTCCTCGGGGGCGAAAGCGGCGCACGCGAAGACGGCCTGGTGGCGGGCGGCGGCGGCGACCACTTCGTTGGCCCGGCGCTCCAGTCCCTTCGTGTTGTAGGCGCCCGTGGCGGTGTCAGTTAGGCCTTCGGCCCGCGCTTGATCGACGCTGAACTTCGCGGCCAGGCGCGCGTGGAGATCGAGCACGAACTCTTCGGCATCGAGCACGCCGCTGCGCAGGTCGCTGGCGCCGGCGCGCAGCGCGTCGAGCCGCATTTGGCGCGAGCCGGCCCGGGGCGTGATCAACACGATCGGCGTGGCGGCGTTGACGCGTCGCTGGGCGCGCAGCGCGCCGCAGAGGCTGAGGCCGTCGACGTCGGCGGACAGAAGGTCGAGGATGAAGGCGTCTGGGGGCGGGCTATCGTGGCGCGCGATTTCGAGCGCGTCGGCGGCGGTGAAGACCTGGGCGACGCTGAACCCGGCCTGGGCGAGGATCGTATCGAGCGAGCGCGCCAACACTTCCTCGCTCGTCACGATCAGCACCCGCGCCGCGGCAGAGGGCTCGGCACTACTCATACAGGGACCTCATCAAAAGGGCGGGGCGCGTAGTGAGGATACCGTGTGGCGCCCGCGCCACGCAAGTCCAACGGCAAATCCTCCGAGCGCGCCGAGCCATTCGGTGACGGGGGTCACGTTCAGGCCCACCATGCGCGGTCCGAGCGCCAGCGTCAGCGCGGCGAGTAGCAAGGCAGCGCCGCTCGCTGGGTGACGACGACTCCAGAGGCCGACGCCGAGCAGCCCGCCGCCGACCCACAGGGCGTTGAGGAGCCGCTGGGCCCACGAGGAGAAATGCTCCGGAAAGTAGATGAGTTTCCAGCCGTCGCCGATGGTATACCCGAGTCCACAGGTGGTGTTGATGCAGTCGCGCGCGATGACGACGGCGAAGGTATCCCCTGGCTGAACGCCGCCGAGGGCGCCGCGCGCCCGCAGGTCGGGCCGACTGAACGTCAGGGCGGCGCCCCGGGTGCGATACACGACCAGCAAATCCGCGCGATCGACGCCGACGATGAAGATGTCGCGATACGCCGCGTCGTTGATCGTCAGGAGCGGGGCGCTGGCGCGCGGCGCCGGGCCGGCGATGGCCCGAATACGGAGCGGGGCGCCGGCGGCGAGGAGCGTGCGACCGAGGTCCTGCGCGCCGCCGATCGGGCCGTCCGCCAACGGCACGGACCCCAGCTCGGCCCAGACGACTTTCCCCCGGTAGTTCGGCCACTGGGGAATGTCGGGAGTCCAGCGGTCGTAGTAGGTGGTGTGGGGCAGGGTGGGCTGAAAGAGCCAACCGGTGCCGAGCCACGCAGTCGCCGCGACAGCGGCGGCGGCGAAGGAAAGCCAGGAAGCGCGATGCGCGGCGGAGTGCAGCCAGCGCGGCACCGTCCAGACGAGGGCAGCGCCGAGCAGTGTGCTGAGCCCGTTGGCGACGATGTCGCCGAGGCTCGGGTCACGCCCGGGGATCCACTGCTGGAGGAACTCGACGGTGAAGGAGAGCGTGAGGCCGGAGAGGAGCAGACGCTGCCAGCTGACGTCGCCCTTGAGGAGGACGAGTGCTGCGCCGAAGGGGATGAAGAGGAGCAGGTTCTGGATCAGCTCGGCGACGGCTTCGTCGCCGGAGGCGAGGGCGAAGGTCCAGCCGGGCGGGATGGTGTGCCCGTCGGGGCGGAGCGTGGCGATGAGGATTGCGAGGATGGACGCGACAAGAAATGCCATTCGACGATTCGTGTTCCCCGGGCTTGCGCCCGGGGTCAGCCGACCTTCCGGGC
>DASYRD010000043.1:0-41623 GCA_036004745.1 Gemmatimonadales bacterium
CAACATCACGTTCGGGGCGAACATGATCGCCGCGCTGCGCAAGCTGACCGAGAAGCCGATCGACGTACATCTGATGGTCGTCGAGCCGGAGCAGTACATCGAGTCCTTCGCCGACGCCGGTGCCTCGGTGTTCACGTTCCACCCCGAGGCCACCGTCCACGTGCAGCGCCAGCTCGAGGCGGTCAAACGGCGCGGCATGCTCGCGGGCCTGGCCCTGAATCCCGGGACTCCGCTCACCTACGCCGAAGAGGTCGTCGCAGATCTGGACCTGCTGCTGATCATGACGGTGAATCCGGGATTCGGTGGGCAAAGTTACCTGCCCGCGTCGAACGACAAGATTCAGCGGGCCCGCGCCCTGCTCACGGAGCACGACGCGCGCACGTTCCTCGAAGTCGACGGCGGCATCACCGCGCAGACGATCGGTTCCGCGCACCAGGCGGGAGCCGACACGTTCGTCGCCGGCAACGCCGTCTTCGCGAGCGGCGATCCCGCCCGCGACGTGCGCGAGCTGCGGCGCCGCTGCATGGTGACCGTATGACGAACCGCCAGCAATGGACCCTGGTGGCCGGGATCCTGATGACGGTGGTTTTTGGCACGGCCCTCGCGGTGAAGTTGCGCCCACAACTCGATCTGCTCGAAGTCGGTGACGCGGCCCCGTCGTTCCACGGCACCGACCTCCGCACCGGGCGGCCCGCCACACTCGCCGATTACCGCGGGAAGGTCGTCCTGTTGAACATCTGGGCGACGTGGTGTCCGCCCTGCCGCGTCGAGATGCCGTCGATGCAGCGACTGCACCAGAAACTCGCGGGGACCGATTTCCGGATCGTGGCGGTGAGCGTCGACGGCGACGCGTTCCACCCCGAGGACTCCCAGGATCCCGCGGGGATCATGTCCTTCGCGACCGGCATGGGCCTCACGTTCGACATTCTCCACGACCCGAGCGGCGCGATCCGCAAGAGCTACCAGACCACCGGCGTGCCGGAGAGCTTCGTGATCGACCGGGACGGCTTCATCGTGAAGAAAGTGATCGGGGCCGCGGAATGGGACGGCCCGGTGAACGAGACCATCCTCCGGCGGTTGCTCGATGCGCGCTAGCCTCATCTCCCTGTTCACCCGCAACTGGCCCATCAAGGGCGCCGCGATTTTTCTCGCCGTGATGCTGTACGTCGCGGTGCA
Organism: Gemmatimonadales bacterium; assembly: GCA_036004745.1. GTDB lineage: Bacteria > Gemmatimonadota > Gemmatimonadetes > Gemmatimonadales > GWC2-71-9 > 20CM-2-65-7. The sequence goes on from DASYRD010000043.1 coordinate 1,177, forward strand.
GCTGCAACAGCCGGTCACCACGGATTTCGAGCTGGGGCTCAACGTGCAGCTGCCGCCGGGCCGGACCCTGCAGCAGAAACTCCCCAAGATCCGCGCGCAGATCTCCGGCAAGGGGAGCCAGGTGCTGCGGCTCCGCTCGCTGCGCGGCGACGTAACACGCCGCATGCCCGACACGCTCTCGTCTCCCACGTGGACGATCCGTCTGGAGCCGAGTGAGATCGAGGCGCAGCTCCCCAAGGGCGCGGACGTGCGGGTGCTCGAGATCCGCCCGCGCGAGATCACCGTCGCCCTCGACAGCGTCGGCCGCAAGGACGTGCGCATCGTGCCGCTCATCACCGTCGTCCCGGAATCGGGGCAGGTGCTGCACGGCGGCATCTCGATCTCGCCGACGATCGCGCGGCTCGTCGGCCCCGACCAGAACCTCGCCGCGATCGAGTCGGTCACGACGATCCCGACGGAAATTGCGAACGTCGCGGGAGCATTCACCCGCACCGTCCCGATCGACACGACGCCGCTCGGCATCGTGCGCATCGCGCCCAGGCAGGTCACCGTCACCGGTGAGATGGGGGCGATCGCTGACCGCTCGTTCGGCGGCATCCCCGTCGAGACGGGAGCCGGCGCGGTGACCAGTTTCGTCATTACACCGGCGCGCGTCTCCGTCACCGTACGGGGTCCCGAGCAACGAGTGCAGGCGCTCACGCGCGACAGCTTGCGCGTCGTCGCGCACATCGCGAGCACCGCCGCGGACGGCAGCTCCGTCGGCCGCCTCACCGTCATCGCCCCACCGGGCATCACCGCCCGCGCCATCCCCGATTCCGTCACGTTGCGCCGCCGGACCCGTCGTGGCTGAGGTCGTCCTCGGCATCGAGACGTCGTGTGATGAAACGTCGGCGGCCGTACTGATCTCGGGCGAGCTTGCCAGTCTCGTGATCCTGTCTCAGGACGTGCACCAAATCTTCGGCGGCGTCGTCCCGGAGCTGGCGAGCCGAGCGCACCTCGCCGCGCTTCCGGCGACCGTCGATCGCGCGCTCGTGGAGGCCGGCGTGCGCGTCTCGGCGGTGGATGCCGTGGCGGTCACGGCGGGGCCGGGGCTCGTCGGGGCGCTGCTCGTCGGCGTCGTGTACGCCAAGTCGCTCGCCTATGCCACCGACCGGGCCCTCGTCGGCGTGCACCATATGGAGGGGCACCTGTTCGCTCCGACCGTCGAAGATCCCGCGCTCGCGCCACCCTTCGTGGCCCTCCTCGTCTCAGGAGGCCACACCCTGCTGCTCGACGTGCCGGAGTGGGGGCGCTATCGCCTGATGGGCCAGACGCGTGATGACGCCGCCGGCGAAGCGTTCGACAAGGTCGCGAGCCTGCTCGGCCTCGGATATCCCGGCGGCCCGGCGATCGAGCGACTCGCCCGCGAAGGAGATCCAACCCGGTTCGACTTCCCGCGTCCGATGATCGCGGCAGGATTCGAGTTTTCGTTCTCCGGGCTCAAGACGGCGGTGCTGCACGCGGTGCGGGCCTCGGGGAATCTCGAACGAGACCGTCCACACATCGCCCGCGCCTTCCAGGACGCGGTGCTCGACGTGCTGGTGACGAAGCTCGAACGCGCCGTGCGCGCGACCGGTTATCGCACCGCCGTATTGGGCGGCGGCGTCGCGTGCAGTCGCGCCCTCAGCGCGGCGGCCGCCGAACGACTGAAAGGGGTCGCGCGCGTCGCCGTCGCGAGCCCGCGCCTCAACGCCGACAACGCCGCGATGATCGCCCGCGCCGGCGCCTATCGCCTCGGACGCGGCGAGCGCAGCGACTGGACCCTCGACGCGCGCGCCGACCTTCCTCTTCCCGGCCTCTCATGACCGTCTATCCATTCGTCATTCACCTCGGACCCATCGAGCTCACCGGCTACGGCCTGATGATGATGGTGGCCTTCCTCATGGCGGGGTGGGCGATGCAGCTCGACCTGCGCCGGCGCAAGCTGGACGAGGAGTACGCGGCCGACATCGTCATCGCCGGCGTGGTTGGCGGACTCATTGGCGCGAAGATCTGGTATGTGCTCTTGACCCGCGACTGGGATGCGCTGCTGCGGCGCGGCGGGTTCGTGTGGTACGGCGGATTCCTCGGCGCGACAGCCGCGATCCTGCTCAACGGCTGGCGGCGCCGCGTGTCCTGGCGCTTCACCGTCGAGCTCTGCTCGGCGCCGCTCGCGCTCGGGTACGCGCTGGGCCGGGTGGGATGCTTCCTCGTCAACGACGACTACGGCATTCCCAGCTCCCTGCCGTGGGCGATGAAGTTTCCTCACGGTCTGCCCCCGACGACCGTCGCGAATCTCTCAGGACTGGGCGTGAGGTTTCCCGCTGGGATGGATGGCGCGCAGCTCGTCGCGGTCCACCCGACGCAGATCTACGAGACAGTCCTGATGATGCTGGCGTTTTGGTGGATGTGGCGCCGGCGGGACCACGCCCACGGCGTAGGCTGGATGCTCGGCTGCTACCTAGCCCTCGCCGGCCTGGAACGGTTTCTCGTGGAGTTCCTGCGCGCGAAGGACGACCACTTGCGCGGGCTCGGTCCGTTCACGCTGGCGCAGGCCACCAGCATCGGGCTGATTGTGGTGGGGGCGGTCGTGCTCAGGGCGTGGTGGAAGCCGGACGGGCAGACGGTTTCATTGCCCACACCAGCGCAACCACCGCCAGGATGACGAGAAGTCCCTGCAACGCGAGCGACTCGAGGGTCGGGTAGATCCCCAGGAAGGGGATGCGCGGCACGCCCTCGACCACGGTGAGCCCGACGACGCCGCCTTCCTGCAGCTCCGCGACGCCCTTCCCCGCGAACACGAACGCCATGTAATAGAGCATCGCGCCGGTGACCGCGAAGAACGGTTTCATCGCGACGCGCAGACCCAGCTGGTTGATCAACACGTAGACGGCGACGAGGCCGACGGCACCGGCGGCGATCCCCACCAGGATTGAAACGGTCCCATCGCTCCCCGCCGAGCCGAACAGCGCTTTGTAGAAGAGGATCGTCTCGAAGCCCTCGCGATAGACGGCGAGGAACGCGACGGCGCTGAGCGCGAGTCCCGACCCCGAAGAGAGCGCGCTCTCCATCTTGTCCTTCACGAAGGCCGTCCACTTCGCCGCTTCGATCTTCGAGAGGAGCCAATAGCTCACGTAGAAGAGCACGACGGCCGCGAGCAGCATCGTGAAGCCCTCGATCGCCCCCCGCTGTCCCGGCGTGATCTGGAAGAGCAGCTCGACGAGGGCCCAAGTGACTACGCTGGCGCCGACGGCGACCCAGGCGCCGCGCGCGACCTCGCGGCGTCGCTCCGGCGCGCCCGCCTTGGCGAGGAACGCCATGAGCGCCGCGACGATCAGGATCGCCTCGAATCCTTCCCGCACCATCAGGATGAAGGACGACACGAAGAGGTTCATCGCCGACGGCCGGTCGACCATGGCGCGTTCCGCCCGTTCGAGCGCGGCGAGTAGTCGCTGGCGAATCGCCGCCAGCTCTTGCTGGTCGCCGCGCCGCACGTGGGTGCGGAGGGCGTCGAACGCCGCTTCGATTTCGCCGGCGAGGCTGGCGTTTCTCGCCTGCACGTCGGTCTCGACCTGCTCGAACGTCAGATAGGCGCCAAAGGCCATCTGCTCCGAGCGCGCGGCGAGTGACGAGTCGATCTGGCGGCGCATCGAGGCAAAAGTGGCTCCGGACGCGGAGCCCCCGTACTGCAGGGCGGCGACGTACGCGGCGACCGCCCAGCGGTCGGCTTCGGGAATCTCATCGGCGAACTCGGGCATTGCCGTGCCGGGCACGCCGATCGCTACGCGCCGGTAGATCTCGAGCAGCGAGGTGCCGCCCATGACGGCGGGATCGGTGAGGTTCGGAGGCAGCGGCCCCTTGAGGCTCCTGGCCTTGGGCCCATCTCCCCGACCCGCCTCGCCGTGGCAAGCCGCGCAGTTCTCGCGGAAGACCTCGCCCCCCCGGGCGACCGAGAGAGGCCGGGACGGGATCGGCTCGTCGGTCCCGATGCGCGCAATCAGCGCGTCGGCGGCCCGTCTGACGGAGTCCGGAGGCGCCAGGCGATCGAGTAACAGGGCGATTTGCGTGAGCCCGCTGTCTACGCCCCCGCGGACGGCGGCGGGGAGCGAGGGGATATCGTACCGCGCCTGCTGGATGAAGAGCTTCGACTCCTCGACTTCTTCGGGTTCGTCGACCTTGCCACCCGCGGGGGGCACCCCGGCGGAGTACTCCTTGGCGGCCAGGGCGGCGGCGGCCACAACGCGGCGGGCAGCAGCCAAAGAGTCGACCGCCTGCCCGGCGAGAGACGTTGCGGGGCAGGCGGATAGAATGAGAATCGTTCCCAAAAAACGCACGACCAATACTAGAGTAATTTTGTCGGGAATTCAATCCGTGGAGAGAACAGCAACAGCGACAGCGGCTTCGTGCGTATGCGATAGCGACAAGAGCACCCGCCTGACACCCAGCTCCCTGGCCCGCGTCGCGGCGAGCCCCGCCAACGCCACGTCGGGGCGCCCGTCGGATGCTCGCGTGACTTCGATGTCGCGCCACCCGATCCCCCGCGCCTCCTCGCTCCCCTGCAGCGCCTTGTACACGGCTTCCTTGGCTGCGAGACGCACCGCGACGTGCTCCGCGGGGTCGGGACGCGAGCGGCAGTACTCCGCTTCGGCCGCGGTGAGCAGGCGGTCGTACACGTGCGCGCCTTTTTCGTCGAGCATCTTGCGGGTGCGCGCCACCTCGACGAGGTCCACGCCGACGCCGATGGCGCTCACGGGACCGGCCGCGCAACAAAGAGGCGGCGCCGATAGTGCCGCCCGTTCACGTCGACCACCACGATGTAGGCTCCGTTCACCACGCGATGCGCATTCCCCAAAGTGAGGTCCCAAACATACTCGTTCGTGGGTGCGGCCACGCTGGCCTGATGCAGGCGCTCGCCGCTGAACCCGTAGATCGCGACTCGCGCGGTCCCCGTGCCCGCGGGCCACGAGATCACGACCTGATCGCTGCGCACCGGATTCTCCGACACCTCGGCGTCGCCGGGCCCGGCGAGCAACTGGAAGACCCCCGACGCATCGGTCGCGAACCCGACGGCGTCGACGGACCACGGAAAGTCGCGCTGCGAGATGAAGCGGATCCGCGCCCCGCGCCGCCCATCCGCCTGGGGCAGGTCCACGCGCACCGGGTACCAGCTCGGCCCGTCGCCCACGAGCGCCGCGACGGTGCTCCAGGTGGCGCCGGAGTCTCCCGAGAATTGAATCAGGCCCTGCTGGTCGGCGGTGAACGTCGACCCACGATGCATCGTCCAAAGATGCAGCCACACGCCCGTTCGGCCGCGCAGGTCCACCACCGGCGAAGTGAGGGTGTCGTTCAGGGCCGTGCTCCACGCTGAGCCGCCGGCGAGCCCCAGTGAGTCGCGGTTCCAGCCGGTCCAGCCCACGTCTCGCGGGTCCGCCCCGGCGAGCGACACCAGCTCCGCCACGATGCCGGTGCCGTCAGCCCGCAGGGCCCGCACCGTGTCGAGCGTCAGGTCGGTCCGCCAGATCGTGCGCGTCGTGCCGCGACGGAGCGAGTCGGTCTGCGCGCTGCGGAGCGAGGTGGCGCCGGCCGCGGTCCGCAATGTCAGCGAAAGCGGCCGCGGCGTCGCCGCGTCGAGACTGAGCCACGAGTCGGGCCACAGCGATTCAAAGCGCGCCGGCGACAGCCTCAACCCCGAGGCCCCCACGGCGCCCCGCAGATTCCCCGCTGCGGTCATCAGCGAGACCGCGAAGGACAGGTTGTCGCGGAACACCTGGTTCACGAGGGCGCTGTCGTCCGGGAAGTTGAACCCGTAGAACAGGCCGTCCGCGCAGCATCCGCTCGTCAGCTCGGTAGTGAATGCAATCGTGCCGTGGGTGCGGTACGCCCAGTCGGTGTACTCCCCGTTCGTGGCGTACAGGTTCCACCCGGGACCCGGGTGGTAGTACGTGATCGACGAGCCCGTCAGGTTGTCGCGCACTGCCGGCGCGATGTCGGTGCCGGCGAGCGCTCGATACAGCGTCAGGTCGGGGGACAGCTCGCCGGCGTGGTAGCCATACGGGTAGAGCACCAGGCCGCTGTACGTGTGATACGACAGCGACACGACCGGCGGGTGCGCCGCGTGGAACGCGATGATCGCCTGCGTCTCCGGCTCCGAAGCCGGAGCGGTCCCACGATAGACCTCGGTGCCCGGAGTCGGACTCGATCCGAGATCGTCCACTCCCCAGAAGGCCGGATAATTGCGATTGGGATCGACGCCGTATGTGCTGTCGGCGTTCAGGCGCCGGTTCTTTCGCCAGAAGCGGTCGTTCGTAAAGGTGTACTGGTAGCCGTCGGGGTTCTCGACGGGAATCACCCACACGTCGCGCGCGTTGAGCAGCGTCGGAGGCGCCGAGTCGGCGAGCCAGCGGATGAGGCGCATCGCGATGGCGGTTGAGACCCACTCGCGTGCGTGGTGTGTTCCCATGAACAACACGTTGGGCCGCGCCGGGTCGTCCCCCGCCGGACCGACCTTCACCGCGATGATCGGGCGCCCTTCCACCGAGGCGCCGATCGAGTCGAGCTGAATCTTGGGGTCCGCGGCGGCCCACGCTTCGAGGGTGGCGCGGATTCCAATAGTCGGCTTGTCGAATGATTGATAGACCTGGAAGGTGTCTGCCGCCGTGATCTCGGGGACCGCGGCCGTCAGGGGGCGCGCCGCGCCCTGCGTCTTAGGTGTGACGACGATGACGGCGTACAGCGCTCCGCCGATGTCGCGCACGCCGGCGACCTCGAAGCCGAGCCGCGCCAGCGAATCGAGCGTGCCGCGACCTGAAATGCGCACCTCGGCCATGCGGTGTTGGGCCGGCGCCGGACTCGGCAGGGCCGCACCGACGACGACCAGAACAGCTAGAAGCCGAGACGTCGCGCGAGCCATTCGGGAGCCGGCAGATAGCCGCCGAGGACGAGCCCGATCCAGATCAGGGCCGCGGCCACGGGCACCCAGAGTGCCGCGACGGGCCACAGTGCGGGCCGCCACTTCGCGAGCGCCTCGATCTCGGGGGTCCAGCGGCGGCGTTCTTCTTCGACCTCGCCCTCGAGCGCGAGCCACGCCGCCTCGAGGCGCCGCGCGGCGGCGCGGAGCGCTTCCTGCCATGCCGCATGGGCGTCTTTGTCAAGCACCGTCGCACTCTGGACGCGCGCCGCCGCGGCGTCGAGCTCGTCGAGCGCGGCGACGAACGCCGCGCCACCCGTACCAAAGCGCGCCGCGATCGCGCGTTTCTCTCCCATCGCGAGGAGCCGGTTCTTCAGACGGCGGCGCGGCAGCCGCACCTGACGCGCGGTGCGCGTGATCTCGGCCTCGAGCGCCTCCGCGACGCGCGCCGCAGCGCGGCGCACGGCATGATCCCACGCCGCCGCCCAGGCACGCCGTCCCGTCACCTCGAGCACCTGCGTCCGATCCTCGCGCGCCGCGGCGCCGCGTCCCTCCCCCGCCAGCTCGAACACCGCGGTCGCCAGCTCTTCACGGATGTCGTCGAGGGGCACCCACGGCTCTTCACGGCGTCGCGCCACGACGACGCGGCCGAGTGATGGAGCCAGCTCGGGGACGCGGAGCGGCATCGGAATGTTCATGATGCCGCGATCCGCGCGGCACGTCCCGTCCGGCGCTCGTAGTCGGCCGTGAAGAAGGAGAGCGGTTCGGGGAGGAAGCGATCGCGGGAAATACCGGTAGCCGCTATCGCGCGCTCGATCGCGACGGGCTCGCCTTCGACTTCCACGAGCACGTCCATCGAGGGATACCACTCGATGCGCACGGCCGCTTGCGCAATCCGGTATTCGACGATGGTCCGATCGATTCGCATCACCACCTCGTACCCCAGACGCTCGACGATTAGCGCGGCGGCGGCGGCGGCGGCGTCTTCGAGTCGCGTCTCGTGCTCTTCCCGCCGCTTGTAGCCGTGCTGCACGCTCGCGGGACCCTTCCAGGCCAGCACGCCGTAGGACGCGGTGCCGCGGTACGTGCGCAATCGCAGCACCTCGTCCCGCGCGTCGAGGGTCCCATCACGGTCGTAGCGCCCGTCCTGCATCTCGCCGCGAAACACGAGCTCGGCGCCGGCGCGCTGCAGGGCCGCCTCGAGCGCCGCGGGGTCGTCGACCCGCGCCTTGAGCTCCAGCTCGTCTTTCAATCTGATCCCGCAAGGAGGGCGCCCGTGACCGCGTGCGTGTCGGTCAGATCCTCGAACACGTAGGCGGCGCCCGTCGCGCGCAGCTTCGCGACGTCGTAGAAGCCGGTGGCCACCGCCACGGTGCGAGCGCCGATCGGACGCGCGCACGCGACATCGTCAGGTGTGTCGCCCACGATCACGATGTCGGCCCCTGAGAACGTGCGCCCGGTACGCTCCTGGGCGCGTTGCGCGGCGATCGCCGGGAGCTCGGGGCGCCGCGCCGAGTCAGAGCCGTATGCGCCTACGGCGAAGCGCGCCGGATCGAGCCCTACCGCCGCCAGCTTCAGGGCGGCGCCGCCGGCAAGATTCCCCGTGAGCAGCCCGACCAGCGCCCGGCCTTCATTTTCGTGCGACTCGAGGGCTGAGAGTAGCTCCCGGACACCCGGCAGGATCCGCATGTTGCGCGGCGGCTTCTGCAGCTCGCCGGTGAGTAGCCCGACGTAGCGCCGGCACACCGCGGCGATGCGTTCCTCGGACTCCGCCTCAGGGTGCTCGGCCAACGTCATCAGCTCGCGCACGATCTGCGGGTCGGTCTTCCCGTCGAACCGGTAGGTATCGATCGGACCGGCGGTCCCCATCTCCTCGAGCATGGCTTGCTGGATCGCGCGGCGCCCCACTCCGTCGGTCCAGAGCAGCGTCCCGTCGATGTCGAACAGGATCAACCGCATCGCCGCACACCCACGAGGTTCGCCCGCAGTCGCGCCATGCGCGGTTCCGACCCAAAGAGATCATCGCTGGCGACGCCGCCGCGTGACAGCGCCGCATGCACGATGCGGCCGGCGCCCGCCCACAGCGCGACGTGCGAGACGCGGCCGCGCTCAGTGAAGAACAGCAGATCGCCGGCTTCGTAGCCGGCGCCATCGGCCGACAGCGCGACCTCCCGGCCCTGGCCGAACTGCTGGTCACTGTCGCGCATGAGCCGGATCCCGCGCGCCGCGTACACCGCTTGTGTGAGACCCGAGCAATCGATTCCCCACTCGGTGCGCCCGCCCCAGAGATAGGGCGCGCCGCCGTACGATCGTTGCGCCAGTTCCGGGAGCGCGAGGTGCCGCGCTTCGGCGCGCAGCTCAGCCTCGCGGCGCACCTCCCCGGCGACGACCGCTCCCACAACGCCATCAGCCAGCTCGACGGTGCCGTCGCGGCGGAGCGCGAGTCGCGATCCGAGCGGCAGCCGCCGCCGACCTCCATCGGTCTGCAGCTCGGCGCCGACGGCCCGTGCCGTCGCGCGCTCGGCCCAATCCTTCCCCCAGTTGTCGGGACCCGTCTTCACATACCCGGCATGCACCCAGGCGACGTATTCGTCGGGCGCGCGCACGCGCAGCCACTCGCCCTGCCGATCGAGAATCTCCAGCGCCTCGCCGTGCAGCGCCTCGTTGACGCGCGCGGAGTCGAGCCGCGTGTCGCCGAGCAGTGGAGCGAGGGCCGCCGTGACGATCGCGACGTGATCGTGTCCGACGGCTTGGTCCGGGAGGAGACGCACGTCTTCCGTGAGACCCGAATCCTTCGCGAGGCGGCGCAGGGATTCTTGCGCCTCAGGGCTGGTCGTGGCACCGCTCAATGCATCGGCGACGGCGACGTGAAAGACACCGAGGCGCAGGTCGGGTACCCACTTGCGACGGATGTCGTCGATCGCGCGCTCGAGCTGCTCGGCCTTAGGCACGACGCACCGCCCGCTCGACGGCGGTCGGGACCGCGAGCGCCGCGAGGGCCTCGACCTGAAGGGCCGACTTGGCCGACACTGCCGCGGTACTTACCGCGAACACCACGTCACCGTCATAGAGCGTCCCGTACGGCGTGATGCGCCGCGCCAGCGCATCGCTGCCCGCCTGGGCGACGGCTTCGAGCTGCACGCGGTCGAGCACCGCGTTGGTGGCGACGACGGCGAGCGTCGTATTGCGCGTCAGCCGCTCCGGATCGCCGAAGGGGGCGCCCCCGTTCGCCAAAAAGCGCATCGAGTCGATGAACTTCCCGTCGGGGCCGCGCGCGCCGGCGATGATTTCACCGCGCGCGTCGCGCACGTCGCCCACGGCGTTCAGCACGGTCAGCACACCCACGACGACGTCGCCCGCGCGCTCCGCCCAGGTGCCGAGCCCCGCAGGCCACATCTTGTCGATCCCCGCGACCTTGCCGACGGTCGCGCCGGTTCCGACGCCGATCGCGCCTTCGGCGAAGTCGTCGCCGGCGGCCTCACAGGCCCGGTAGCCGTCATCGGGGCCGGGCCATCCCACCGGCTTCCCGGAATTGCCGAGGTCGAAGATCACGGCCGTCGGCACGATGGGAACGGTGCCCATGGGCCCGACCGGGAGCCCGCGGCCTCGCTCGCGCAGCCACCGCATCACCCCGTCGGCGGCGCCGAGCCCGAACGCCGAGCCGCCCGTGAACAGGATGGCGTCGATGCGTTCGACCAGATGCCGCGGCGTGACCGGGTCGATTTCGCGCGTACCGGTGGCGCGCCCGCGCAACGTCACGGCGGCGCGCAAACCCGATTCGGGACCGAGGACGACGGTGCACCCCGTCCCGTGGGCCGGTACGTTCGCGTGTCCCACGGTGATGCCGGGAACGGCGGTGAGACTCGTGCGCGTGGTCATTGACGCGCGAAGATACCTCGGCTTGCTGGCGTTGTGGAGTGCGCGTAACGTTCACGGCCATGACGAACGCCCCAGCGGAACCCGGCACCGAGCGCACCACCGTGCTCGTGGTGGACGACGAAGAGGGCATCCGCAAGGCGTTGGAGCGGTTCCTCACGCGCCTGGGCTACCAGGTCGCGGCGGCGGCGAATGGGACGGAGGCATTGGCGCGCCTCGCCGCCGATCGCCCGCAGACGATGCTGTGCGACATCCGCATGCCGGATATCAGCGGCGTCGAGCTGCTCCCCAAAGTCCTCGCGCAGGATCCCGATCTCGCCGTTATCATGCTCACGGCGATCGACGAGCCCCGCACGGCGATCGAGTGCCTGAAGCTCGGCGCGTACGACTACCTGATCAAACCCGTCGACCTCGAGGAGCTGGAGCTGGCGCTGCAACACGCCCTGCGTCAGCGGCAACTGGAGCTCGACCGGCGCCAGCTCGAGCAATGGCTGGCGCGTGAGGTGGCGGTGCGGACACGGGAGCTGGAAGAGCGCACGGCGTCGATCGAAGAGGTCGCGCTCGACGCGCTGGCGGCGGCAAAGGATTGGGCTGGTGCCGACGAAGCCGTCAAACGGCTGGCGGCGGAGCTGGATGCTACGCCGGAGGAGGTGTCGGCGGAGGTGAAGCGGCGGCAGAAGTAGCTTTCGCTTCGCAGGCCTTACAGCGCGTCACCCCCCGGAACGTGCAAATCAAACAGATGAAGGTGCCGCAGTCGGCGCAGGGGTAGCCCTCCGAAGCACGCTCCTCGTTCCCGCAGGACCGGCAGGTCATTCCGTCGTGCTCTTTGAGCTTCGGCTTTTCCATAAGAAGCCTCAGAGGTTCAGGCTGTACAGCTTAATCTTATTGATTAGGGTGGCCCGCGATATCCCAAGCTCGAGCGCCGCCCGGGTACGATTCCCATCGTGATGACGTAACGCCCGCTCGATGTGCTGCCGTTCGATCTCCGACAGCGACTGCGCCAGATAGCGCCCGTCGCCCCCGCCTGCCCCACCCCCCTTCCCCTTGCCCTTCTGCCGTAGGTCCGCGGGCAGGTGCTCGAGGCCGATCGCCGGCTGGCCCCGGGCCAGAATCATGGCGCGTTCGAGAACGTTGCGCATCTCCCGCACGTTCCCCGGCCACGAGGCGGCGACGAGCCGGTCGAGCGCGTCGGACGAGCACTCCGGCGGGCACCCCGGCAACTGCGGCTTCAAGTCGCTCAACAGGCGCGTGAGCAGGGCGAGCCGGTCCTCACGGGACCGCTCGCGCACCGGCGGCATCGTGAGCGGCATGACGTTGAGCCGGTAGTACAGGTCCTCGCGGAAGCGTCCCGACTCGACCTCGGTCACGAGATCGCGATTCGTCGCCGCGACGAGTCGGACGTCGACCGCCAGCTCGCGCGTCCCGCCCAGCCGCCGGAATTTCTTCGTCTCGAGGACCTTCAGCAGCTTGGGCTGCAGCTCGGGGGCCAGCTCGCCGATCTCGTCGAGGAAGATGGTCCCGCGATCGGCCAGCTCGAAAAGACCGAGCTTCCGCTCCTTGGCGTCGGTGTAGGCGCCCTTCTCGTGCCCGAACAGTTCCGAGTCGAGGAACGTCGCCGACAGGCCGCCGCAGTTGACCTCGACGAAGGGGCCTTGCCCCCGCGGCGACAAGTGATGAATGATGCGCGCCACCCAACCCTTGCCCGTCCCGCTCTCGCCTTGCAGCAGCACGGTCGAACGTTCGCTCGCCGCCAGCAGCTCGACCTGCCTCGCCATCTCGCGCATCGGCGGTGACACGCCGAGGGACGCGAGGCTTTCAGTCTCGCCGTCGCGCGAGCGCAAGAGCGCATTCTGGCGCGACAGCCGCACCTTCTCCACGACGCGCGCCGTGGCGGCGGCGAGGTGATTCATGTCGACGGGCTTGGTGAGGAAATTCTCGGCACCGAGCTGCATGGCGCGCACCGCCGACTGGATGTCGCCCGCGCCGGTGAGCAGGATGATGGCGCCGTTCTCGCGGCGCAGGCGCTCGAGCACGACCAGGCCGCTCGCGTCGGGGAGATTCAGATCGAGGATGACGACGTCGGGGCGCACGCGCTTGAACGTCTCCACGCCCGTGTCGCCGGTCGCCTCGCGCAGCACCTCGTAGCCGAGGCGCTCGAAGTAGTCGCCGATCGCGCGCAGGACCGCCTGGTCGTCGTCGACCAGCAGCAGAGTGTCACCCATGCCGCGATCCTTTCCAAGCGCCCGCCGGGTCGACGAGCACGTGCAGCGCCCCCGGGAGGAGCGTCGTCTCGAACGGCGTGTCGCCCACGACCTCGCCGTCGAGCTGCACGGGGCGCGCTCGATCCGAGACGACCTCCACCTTGATCGTGCGGCCGCGTCCCCACCACACCCGCCCGGCGCCGTTGGCGGAGCCGCGGAACAGGTCCCACACGGCCGCCACGCTCTGTCCGACGCCGTCGGCGTGCAGCGCCACCACGTCGAGCCAGCCGTCGTCGGGCTGGACGTCCTTGCCGAGCCGGATGAAGGGCGGGATCAGCTCGCCGCAGTTGAGCACCAGCAGCATCGCGGCGCCGACCTCGTGCGGCTCGCCGTCTACCGTGATGCGATGACGCACGCTGTGCACTTTGCTCAATTTGGCGACCGCGTGCGCCACGTACGCGCCGAACTTCCACCGCTGCTTGGCGGCAGCCCCCGTCACGGCCATCAGCTCCGCATCGAACCCCGCCCCCGACGCGACGGCGAAATAGTGACGGCCATCGGCGCGCTCGGAGACCCCGATGTCGATGGCGTGGGGGCGCGCCGTGAGCAGTGCGCGGGCCGCCTTGGCGGCGTTGCGCGGCAGCCGCAGGTTGCCGGCGAGCAGATTACCCGTCCCGCCGGGCACAAGCCCCAGCGGAATCCCGGTCCCGACGATCGCGGCGGCGATCTGCATCGCCGTCCCGTCGCCGCCGTACGAGACGATCACGTCGAACTTCTGGTCGCGCGCTTCCTCGGCGAAGCGGCGCGCATCGCGCGGCCCCAGCGTCGCCAGGACCTCGACGTCCCAGCCGCCGCCCCGCAGCGTTTCGCGGATGGCCGTGACGGCGCGGGCGTCGGTGCGGGCGGCGGCGGGGTTGGTGACGACCAGGGCGCGCGTCACTAGTACCGGCGCTCCCAGAACAAATCGACGCCGACCTGGCGCTGAGCGGCCGTCCCCTGCTGGACCGCCGCGGGCCCACTGCCGCAGCTCCGTACCGGCGCGAAACTCGCCTCCGTACGCCACTCGGGACTGATGCGGTACTGGAGACTCGCCCCCAGCGTGTTCGCGACACTCACCTGTTGTCGCTGGCAGAACCCGGCGTTGAGCACGAGGAACGTCTTGTTGCCGATCTGCCACCCCGCCGCGAGCTGCGTGCGCGCGAGCGGGTCCGAGGGATCGCCGGGGCGGAACTCGAAGTAGTCGAGCGGCACGCCCAGATCAGAGACCACCGTGCGCTCCACTTCTCCCGCCACCAGACTCGCAGCGGTGCTGCGCATCAGCGCCCCCTGCCCTCCCGCGAGCTCGACGCTCGGCCGGCCAAACATGAGGTACGAGATGAGCTCGCTCTGCGACAGCTGCTCGCCCTCCGACTGGAGAGTGAGGCGGGGCACGAGCAGCGACCCGCGGATGTGCGCGATGATCGTCTTGTCCTTATTGTCGACGACCCGGGCCGTCGCGCTCGGCACCGGATGGACGATGTGCCGCGCCTCGATGTCGAGCTCGGCATCGAGATCGGGGGTGCCGAAGTAACGCACCGTCCCCTGGGTCACCACGAACTCGCGTGACACCGGGCCCACCACGAGCCGGTACGTGCCGCGGGGCGCCTGGAGCGTTCCCCGCAGCAAGTAGCTGTCGCGAACCTTGTTGACGGTGACGGCGCCCGTGAGCTGGATGTTGGCCTCGCCCGAACGCAGCCACACGTCGCTGCCCATGGTCAGCTGTAGCCCCTGAATGCGCAGGCTGTCGAGGAAGACGCTTTCGAACTCGGGGCCGAGGCGTTGCGTGCGGATCAGCGACGTGTCGATCAGGTCCTGCACCCACGGCTCGTCGAGATTCACGACTCGCTTGTTCACGAGATCCGCGAAGTGCAGCACGCCGGACGTGACGGTGCCGCGCCCCGTCAGCGTCGCGCCGAACACCGGTCCGCCGAGCGCGAGCTGTCCGCTCGCCGTCACGGCGAGGTAGCCCTTCAGGTCCAGCGCCTTGAACTCGGTCGCCGCGATGTTGAGGTCGAGGACGGGCTTCGTGAGCCGGTCGAGGCGCACGTACCCCGTCACCTCTGCGCGCCCTCTTTCGCTGCGGACCGACAGACCATCCACCCGGATTGTGTCACCGCGCAGTACCAGTCGCCCGCCGATGTCCTCGTACCGCACGTTGAGCGCCGGGATTGTGGCAGCCGCCCCCGTGATCTCGAGTCCGCCCCGCAGCCGCGGCGCATCCCACGTCCCGCCAACGCCCAGGTCGGCATCGAACACGCCTTGCACCTGGCGCAGCAACGGCGTCACCGCCTCGAGGACGGTGAGATCCACGCTGTCGGCGCGCGCCTGGATCGACAGGGTGTCGGGGATCTGCCGCTGTTGCACATCGGTCAAGGCGAGGTCGAGCGGGAGTCGGGCCGTGACGTTGAGGATCTGCTGGCCCGAGCGCCACAAATGCATTTCGCCGTCGAGGCGGCGGTTCTGATAGGCGATAGTGCCATCCATGAACGGCGCGCGAAAGGCGCCGAAGGCTCCGTCGGACACGGCGAACGATCCATTGTAGGTCGGATTCGCGCGCGTACCGCCCAGGGCGACG
Source organism: Gemmatimonadales bacterium (assembly GCA_036004745.1). Lineage (GTDB taxonomy): Bacteria > Gemmatimonadota > Gemmatimonadetes > Gemmatimonadales > GWC2-71-9 > 20CM-2-65-7. The sequence goes on from DASYRD010000043.1 coordinate 16,793, forward strand.
GTGGCGGTGACGGCCCCCCCGACGCCCAGCGTGTCGCGCTGGAGCAGCGCGTAGACGCCCGCGAGGGGGAAGGTTTCGAGATACACGCGCGCATCAGCGCGTCCGTGGCGGGCGATTTCCCCGCTCAGCACCAGGCGTCCCTGGCCCGATGCGCTCTTCAAGGACAGCGTGTCGAGCGCGACCACCGAGTCGCCGATGGTGACCTGGACGGGCCGCTCGAGGAACCAGACGCTCCCGGGGAGCAGCACCGCGAGCGAGTCGACGCCGACGCGTTGCGCCGCGGGGCCCCGCGCGTACCGGCCGCCGGCGAGGAAGGCACCGAGATCGCCCACGCGCGACCGTGCGAACCACGTGAGCGAGTCCCGCGTCCCACGCGCGCGCGCCTCGGCGGCCCCGAAGCCGAGACGACCGTACCCCAGCGAGTCGATCGTCGCGTCGGCCGCGAAGACGGGCGCGACGCCAGGCTCGTACGTCGCGTGCCCGCGCCCCGCCGGCACTCGCCACCCACGCCACCGGAGATCGGTGGCGGTGGCCCTGCCATCGACGGCGAGCGAGTCGAGCGAGCCGTCGAGCGTGAGCAGCACGCGCGCCGACCCGCGGAGCGCCTCGGCGGGGGTCGGACCCGCCAGTCCCGGACCGGCGACCCAGGTCGCGAGCGAGTCGAGCACGCTGAGACTGTCCGCGTTGATCTCGAGCGAGAGCGAGCCGCGAGAGGGGCGTTTCCATCCGAGCGAGCCCTGGCCGCGCGTCAGGAGTCCCGGTTGCTGGAGCAGCAGCGACTCGACGTAGAGGCGGCCGTCCCCGAAGCGGATCCTCGCCGCGCCCGAATCGACGACGCTCCCCGCGAAGAACGACGGCCCGAGCGCTACGGTGAGCCCGCCCACGGGCGGGTTGACGCTGTCGCCCACGACGCTCCCCGAGACCGTGAGATTGAGCCGCGACGGCGGGCCGCCCCGTCCGCCTGCAGGAGCTACGAGCCAGCGCTGCAGGTTCAAATCGCGCGCGCGCAGCGTGAAGTCCCGAACGCCATAACCGGGGATGCCCAGCACCAGGAAGCCATCGCCGCGGACGCTGCCGCCTTCGCCGCCCGTCATCGCCAGGTCGGCGTGGGTCTCGAGCCCCGCGACGGTGCCGTTCAGCCGAACCGACCCGGCGAGCGAGCCGCGCAGCGGCAACCCGGGGAAGCTGCCGCGCAGACCGTCGAGCGAGAGCGAGTCGGTCGTCACGTCCGCGTTCACACCGAGGGTATCCGTGCGGCTGTCGAGCGCCACCACGCCACGCACGACGCTCACGGACCGGTCGTGATCGCGGTGCCGCAGGGTGCCGCTGAAGTGCACGTTGTGCAGGGTGCCGGTCACTGTGCCTACGGCGTCGAGCTGGCCCTCGAGCGCCATCCCGGGCTCGAGGCGGCGCGCCGTGCCCATGTCGATGGTCGCCGCGGCCAACTCGAAGGGACGGAAGCCGAGATCGGCCCCCGCGATGTCGACTTCGCCCTTGCCCTTGATCCGCGTGGTCGGCCAACCGGGCACCAGCGAGTCGCGGAAGGCCCAGTCGGTCTCGAGCGCGAGCGCGCCGGTCGGGCCGTCGACGATCGTGTGTCCGGTCAGGCGGCCGGCGAACGGCAGCGTGTCGAGGAAGGGGCGGACCAGCTCGAGTGAGAGGTCGTTCGAGATGAGGTCACCCTGACGCACGGCGACGATGCCGGTGTCGGCGGCGCTGAATGCCGTCACCTTTCCGGTTACCGTCCCGCCTCCGTAGCTCATGTCGAGCGGATCGAGCTTGATCTCGAGGACGCGCGGCCCGTGCGAGCGCAACGCGACGCCGCCGCGCAACACCGCGCCTGCCGGGAAACGTGGGTCGACGAACGCGATGTCGGTGAGCGTCGCCGAGTCGGCCCGCATTGCGAGGTCCCAGAGGATAGGCCCGTGCGACCAGCTCACGCGCCCGCGGGCGCTGAACTGCGAGCGGGGGAACCGCACGCGGATCAAATCGGCGTCGAGCGTGTCCCCCGTGATCGTGATGCGGCCGGCGGCATCCGACAGCGTGAGGTGTGGGTCGCTGCTCAGGAATGCGAGCCGCGTGATGTCGACGCGGATCCCGCGCTCGCGCGGCGCGGAGATGCGCAGCGCCGCGAACCGCGCGTCGAAGTGCTCGAAGCGCCGGATGCGGCGCCGGCCGTCGCTCCCGAGAGGATCGATCTCCAGCAGCGAGTCACCGGCCGATACGCGATCCTGCAAGCGCAGATTCACGGTGCCGTCCGTGATGCGGACGTTGCGGAGCAACACCAGCGCCCGCGGGCCCTTGGGGCTCGAGTCCTTCACATCGAGCCGCAGCAGCTCCTCGAGGTTGGTCTTGTGGTTCGCGTGCTGGACGATGTTGAAGATGGGACGATCGAGGGTCACCTCGAACAGCACGACGCGGCCCGCGGCGAAATCGATCGGGTTGTAGCTCAGCTCCACGCGCGGCAGCGATGCGACGAGCGAGGTGTCGGCGTCGAAGAGCTTCACGTTCGTCAGGACGACGCCGGAAATGAGCGACCCGCTGACGTCGCCGACCTCAATCGAGCCGGAGACGGCGCGCTCGACGGCGTTGCTGGCGATGCGGGCGAGGAGCGAGCGCCCGGCGCGCGTCCCCACGAGCCCGTTGAGCGCGCCGAGGAAGCAGGCGAGGAGCCCGACGAGCGACCAGAGCGCGACACCGAGTGAGCGCCGGAACATCAGAAGGCCTGTCCCACGGCGAGCTGGACCACGAGCCGCTTCCAGAACGACTTGCGGGGGTCCGCGGGCGGGTACTCCGGGCGGATTTGCACGATCGAATCGCCCGATTGCAGCAAGAGGGGCCCACGCTCCGCACCGTAGCCGTTGTACGCGACGTCGACGCGCACCGGGCCCAGGGGCGTGGTGAAGCGCACGCCGGCCCCTGGCGTTACCCGCACGCCTTGAATGGCTACCAGCTCATCGCCGCGCTCCCACACCTGCCCGACGTCCACGAACAATCCGAGTCTCATGCGCTGCGCAAACACCGGCGACGGAAACCGCAGCTCGGCGTTCAACACGAACGACGAATTGCCTCCCGTGGGCGCGGCGGTCACTCCGGAAAAGATCTTGTCTCCGGCTGCGGTCGTGTCGAATTGGATCGTGTCGGTCGTGATGTAGACCTGTGGGCCCAATCCGTTGCGTGCATAGCCACGCACGGAATTTGGACCGCCGCCGTAGAAACGCTGATCGGGGGGCACATAGCCGACGCGCTGCCCGGAGAGCGTGATCTTTTGCGGCAAGATCGTCCCGCCGCGTATTCGCCACGCGAACACGGTGCGCCGGCCGATCGGGTAATACTTCGCGATTTCGAACTCGGCGCGATTGAACTCGTACGACGAGTCGGAGCCCACGAGCCTGGACGCGTAGAGGAACGTCCCCGTGGCGAGACTCCCCTCTGATGGGTCGAGCGGGTTGTTCACCCGGTCGCGCACGACGGTCATCGTGATGGCGCCGAACGACCGCCGGTCTTTGAGGAAGGCCTGACTGACCGAATCACAGAGCTTGAAGACGCTGCAGTACACCGCGGGCTTCGCGTCCGTGCGACCGACCGAGTAGCCGTAGCCGACAGTTACCGGCACCTGGCGCCGCGCGTTGATCGTGACGTCGACATTGCCGCCGACGGCGATGCGCGTGTAGATCTGCGCCTCCGACCGCTTCTCCGCGAACACACCGATGGTGGCCGTGTGGGCCCGCGTAATGAAGACGGGCTGCCGCAAGGTTGCGCCCACCGTGTAGTTCAGGGTGTCGGGCGACCAGGCGGTATCGCTGAAAAATGGCTTGCACAAGAGGTCCGCACTGCGGGGTGAGCCCCCGCCGATCTTCGAGAGTTGGGCCGAGAGGTCGAGGGTGCGGGCCCCGCCGAAGAAGTCGTTCGCCGTCCAGCCCGTTTGCGCGCGAAGACAGTCGACGCTCCCATACCCAGCTCCGAAGCGCACGCGATGCCGCGCACCCTCCTGGACCTGCACCAAGACCCGCACCGTCGAATCGCCGACGGTTCCGGAAGGAGGCAGCGAGTCCACGAGGAGGACGTTAGCGTAGCGGAAGAGACCCGTGCCGTACAGGTCGCGCTGGCTCTGGTACAGCCCTTCCTGACGGAACCGATCGCCCGGACGCACAGACAGCATCCCCCGCACCGTCGCCGTGTCCACTTTGGTGAGGCCGTGGATCGCCACCTCGCCCACGCGTACCTGCGGCCCCGGAATCGCCTCGAGCGTCACTTCCGCCCTCAGGGCCCCCGCCTCCGAATCGAAGTTCCGTAGCACCTCGGCGTATGGATAGCCGCCGTTGCGCAGACGGATGACGATCGTGTCCGCGGATGCCTGCAAGAGAAAGCGATTGAACGGATCGCCGACCTGAAGCGGAAGGGCACGGCGCAGCGAGAGCGTATCGGCGATGCCTTCGAGGCCGCGGAGCTCGAGCCGCGCGACGCGCACCGGCTCACCTTCGTGAATCCGGAAAGTGATGTAGGCGTCTTTGGTCGTGCGGAGCACGCTCGTGTCCACGACCGCGGTCATGTAGCCGCTCTGACGGTACAAGAGGAGGAGTCGCACGACGTCGCGACGGAATTCGAGTTCATCGAGGTACCGTTTCTCGCCCATCCCCAGCCATCGGACCAGCAGGCTCCTCGCAAACCAGCCGGACTTGGTCGTGGCGATCGCGCTTTCCAGCGTGTAGCCGTCGACGGCGCGATTGCCGACGAAGTTCAGGCCACGGACGACTCGCTCCGGCCGCTCCTGATTCTGGGCGGAGAGGACGGACGACGCCGCCAGGAGAGCGACGAGCACAAGACACGAAGCGCAGCGCAATTGACGAGGTTTGCCAAGTCCCGTATGTTGCGTCACTTGCACCGCACTGTCAACCTTTTCGACACCGCGAGCATGCTGTTCGTGTGCCTGCTCCTCGCCTGTGGCGGCGAGGCGGGGAAGGGTTTGGTCTACTACGAGACCTACGACCCCCGCTCGCTCGATCCGGCGCTCTCGACCGACGTCCCCACCGGCGAGATGGTGACGCTGCTGTTCGATGGACTGACCCAGTTCGATCCCGATGGCCGGCTGCTGCCGGGCCTCGCCGACCGCTGGTGGGCCGAGCGCAACGGCCAGAGATACGTCTTTCACCTCAGGCCAGGGGTGAAGTTCCACGACGGCCGGACCGTAGTGGCGGCCGACGTAAAGCGCTCGATCCTCAGGGTCTTGGACCCCGCCACCCGAGGGGGGCGCGTCTGGCCCCTCCAGCCGATCGCCGATCCCAACGGGACCGGAATCGAAGTTTTGGGCGACACGGCCGTCGCGTTCACCCTCACCGAGCCCCTCGCCGTCTTCCCCAAGTTCCTGGCGATGCCGGTCGCCTCCGTCGTGGCCACGCCTGATGTGGGCACGGGGCCTTGGCGCCTCGCCGCCTGGCGACACGACGACGAACTGCAGTTCGCGCGCAATCCCGACTACTGGGGCGGCGCTCCCCAGGCCGAGTCGCTCACGGTGCGCATCATCCCCGAGCCCTTTACGCGCGGCGCGGAGTTCCTCGCCGGCCGGATCTCGGTGGCCGAGATCCCCTTCGGCGAGACGGCCAAGTGGGAGCAGGACCACCCCGCGTGGCTGCAGCGGAAGCCCGCGCTGCGGGCCATCTACGTAGCCCTCAACAACCGGCGTGGGCCCCTGCGCGACGCGCGCGTCCGGCGCGCCATCAATCACGCTGTCAACGTTCCGGAGATCCTGAGAACTGTCTGGAACGGCCGCGGCATCGCGGCCCGGGGGGCGATTCCGCCCTCCCTGGGCGGCGGCGACACGACCCGTCCCGGCTACGTCTACGACACCGCGCAGGCTCGGCGCCTCCTGACCGAGGCCGGATTCCCTAATGGTTTCGTGGTCCAGCTGTGGCGCTCGGGGACGAACGTCGAGCAGGGGCGCGTGGCTCAAGCCATTCAGGCCCAGCTCGGCGCCGTGGGGATTCGCGTGGAAGTCGTGGCGCGCGACGCGTCGAGCATGCGCGAAGCCGCCCGCAAGGGCGAAGCCGACATGGCGATGCTCGACTGGTGGGCCGACTACCCCGACGGCGACAATTTCCTCTATCCCCTGTTCCACAGCGCCAGTTTCGGGCCCGGCGGGAACTACGCGTTCTACTCGGATCCCGTCACCGATTCCCTGATCATGGTCGCGCGCCGTACGACCGACGACGCCGCGCGCGAAGCCCTTTATCACCGGATAGACGGCCGGGTCTACGAGGCGGCGCCCTGGCTCTATCTGTGGTTCCCCGTGGACCTGTGGGCGCAACACCCGTCGATCAGCGGATGGGAGATCCCGGTGATCTTCAACGGCCAGCGTTGGACCACGGTGCGGCGCGTTTCGTCCCAGTGATTCGCTTCATCGGTCGACGGCTGCTCTCGGCGATTCCCACGTTGTTCGGTGTCCTGGTTGTGGTGTTTTTGTTGTTGAACGTCGTCCCCGGCGATCCCGTCGCCGAGATGGTCGGCGAGCGGGCCGACTCCGCCACCATCGCTCGGCTGCGCGCCGAGCTGCGCCTCGACGATCCCCTGCCCGTTCAGTTCGGTCATTATCTGTGGGGCGTCGTCCGGGGGGACCTGGGCCATTCGTACATCACCCAGCGCCCCGTCCTGGGCGACCTCGCCGAGCGCTTCCCCAAGACGCTGCAGCTCGCGGGCGCCGCGATGCTCCTCGCGGCGACCCTTGGCATCACCCTGGGCGTGATCGCCGCGGTGCGGCCCCACGGCGCCGTCGATCGTTTCAGCATGCTCCTCGCCTACGTGGGCGTGTCGTTTCCGGTGTATTGGGTGGGCCTGCTGTTGATTCTGCTCTTCGCCGTGACACTGCAATGGCTGCCACCGTCGGGGTACGGGGGCATCGCGTTCTTGATCTTGCCGGCCCTGACGCTCGGCACCAGGTCGATCGCGTTCCTGGCGCGGATGACGCGGGGCGCGATGATCGACGTGCTGTCGTCCGACTACGTGCGCACCGCGCGCGCCAAAGGGCTCAACGAAGTGCGCGTGATCGGCCGTCACGCCTTTCGCAATGCGCTGATGCCCGTGATTACCGTGCTGGGACTCGACGTGGGGAACTACCTGACCGGCTCGATCCTCACCGAGACGATCTTTTCGTGGCCCGGCGTAGGCCGTTACGTCCTGCAGGCGATCGAGAAGCGCGATCTCCCCGCGGTCCAGGGGAGCATCCTCTTTCTGTCGGTCGTCTTCGTGCTCGTCAACCTCGTCACCGACTTGCTCTATGCGAAAGCTGATCCTCGCGTCACTTACAGTTAGCTCCGTGCTCCAGGCGCAGGCTCCACCGGTGCCCCCGCCGAGGACGACGCCGCTGCGCGGGTCCCTGGAGCGCCGGTTGACGACGCTGCTCGACGAGCCGCCCTTTAACCGGGCGACCTGGAACGTCTACGTGCAGGACGACCGGGGGCGCGTGCTCTTCAACAGAAACGGCGATCGCTTTTCGGTGCCGGCGAGCAACACGAAGCTCGTCGTCTCGGCCGCGGCTGCCGTCCTGCTTCCCGCGGACTATCGCGTGAGGACCAGCGTTTACGCGAATGGGACGGTGACGGACAGTGTGCTTCAGGGCGATCTGATCCTGTATGGGCGCGGCGACCCGACCTGGTCGGAGCGCTGCTTCGGGATCGACACCCTCGCGCCCGGTGCCTGTGATTCGACGTGGACCGCCGTGGACGCCATCGCGGACTCGATCCGCGCGCACGGCGTGCGGCGCATCACCGGACGCATCGTGGGCGACGGCTCGTACTTCGAGCCGCAGATCGTCCATTGGAATTGGGGCTCGTACGACCTGAACTGGTGGTACGCGGCGCCGGTCTCGGCGCTCGGCTTCCACGACAACAGCGTCGACTTCCAGATCACGCCCGGGGCGGCCATCAATCAACCGCCGAAGATCACCTGGAATCCCGACTTCGGGTTGATCGCGTTCGAGAACCGCGCCCGTACCGGTCCCGCGGACTCGGGCTCGACGATCGGCGACAACTTCTTCCGAAAGCCCGGCACGCTCGACATCTGGGCCGAAGGCACGGCGGCCCTAGGACGCTCGCCGTGGATCGAGAGTTTCGCGCTGCCCGACCCGAATCTCTACACGGCGCGCGCGCTCGAAGCGGCTCTTCAGAAAAAGGGAGTGTCAATCGAGGGCGGTGCGGCGAGCACGACCGACTCTCTCGCGTTCCGGACGCTGCGCCTCTCGACGCCGTTCGTGGAATACTTGGGCCGTCCCCTCCCCGACATCATCTTCCCGATCCTGAACACGAGCCAGAACTGGTTCGCGGAGATGTTGCTCAAGATTCTCGGCAGGGAGATGCAAGGAGCCGGGAGCTGGGAGAAAGGGCTCGAGGCCGAGAAACGGTTTCTGATCGACTCCGTGAAGATCGACTCAACGGCTTTCGCGCTCGATGACGGCTCCGGACTCTCGGCGGGAAACCTGGTGACGCCGCACGCGTTCGTGCAGCTGCTCGACTACATGTACAAGCATCCCAAGAAGGCTCCGTTCATCACCGCCCTGCCCCATGCGCAACAACCAGGCTCACTGCTCCGGCGCTTCGCAGGGACGCCCCTCGAGGGGCGAGTGTTGGCCAAAACGGGCTCGATTTATCGAGTGAATACGCTGTCGGGATACATCGAGCGGCCCGATGGGAGACACGTCACGTTCTCGATACAAGCAAATGCCCATAACGTCTCAGGTCGACAGATGCTGGCGCAGATCGACTCTCTGGTGGTCGAAATCGGAAAAACCAAGTAGCAAGACTCTTCAGTCTTCTTTCTGCCCAAAGAGGGCCATGTTGCTCGAGTGCCCCGGCGCAACCTTGGCGTCCGGGTGAATGAAATGCACCGCGTGATTCACGGCGATACACGCCTCGGCCACCCCCGTAGCGATCAGCTTGAGCTTTCCGGGATAGGCCGTGATGTCCCCGGCGGCGAAGATGCCCGGGATGTTGGTCTCCATCATCTGGGAGACCTTGATATCTCCCTTGTCGATGTCGAGCCCCCATTCGGCGATCGCCCCTAACGACGAGATAAAGCCGAGCTGCGGGATCACGCAGTCCATGCCGAGGCTCTGTTCTTCCTTTGTCTTGTTGTTGTGGATCGTGACCTGCTCGATCCCCTTCGCGCCCGTGATGGCCTTCAGCTCCCAAAACGTCCGCAGCTCCATTTTGCCCGCCGCGTGGAGCGCGTTGACCTGATCCACGGTGGCCTGATGCGCGCGAAAGCCGTCGCGCCGGTGGATCATCACGATCGACTTCGCTACACCTTGAAGATTCACAGCCCAATCAAAGGCCGAGTCACCGCCACCCACGATCAGGACGCGCTTGCCGCTGAACTCCTTGGGATTCAGGACGCGGTCGTAGAGCCCTTTGCCGAGCCACTGGTCGGCGTCTTTCAAGGGAAGCTTCCGGGGCGTGAAGGCACCGATGCCCCCGGCGATGAGCAGGGTGCGTCCGACGTACTCTCCGCCGTCGGTGATCACCCGGAAGAGTGGCTTGCCGTTCTCCCGCTCGTGCTTGAGGCCGATCACCTTTTGGCCCAGGTGCAGGGGCGCCTTCCATTGAAGCCCCTGCTCCGCCATGCCCTTCACGAGATCTTTGGCGAGGACTTTAGGGAAGCCGGCGACGTCGAAGATGTACTTCTCGGGATAGAGCGCGGTGAGCTGGCCGCCGACCTGGTCGAGGTTGTCGATCAGGCGGTGCGAAGCGCCCCGCATTCCCGCGTAGAACGCGGCAAAGAGGCCGGTCGGGCCGGCGCCGATTATGGTGATATCTTTTACTTCGCTCATGGCGCGAATTTACACTAAGACAGGCGATGATGGCGAAACCGGGCTCTTCGGGGGAGGCCGCGTCCCGAAGGACGACCCGCGGGTAACGGCCTACGGCGAGGTGGATGAGCTGAACGCCGCCATCGGGTTCGCGGCGTCGCTCGACCCGCAGGATTTCGGTGGTGCGCTACTGCAATCGATTCAACGCGACTTGTTCACGATCGGAGCCCAGTTGGCGACGCGCGATCCTGACAAGCTCGGGAAAGCGTTGGCACGCAGCGGGACCGCGATCGGCGACTCGGATGTGGGCGCCCTGGAGGATGTCATCGACCACCACGAAGCAACGCTCGCGCCCCTCAAGAACTTCATCCTGCCCGGCGGCACCCCCAAGGCCGCAGCATTCCATCTGGCCCGCACCGTCTGTCGAAGGGCCGAGCGGGCGGTGGTGACCCTGGCCCGGCACCAGAAGATCAGCCCCGCAATCGGCCAATACCTGAATCGGCTCTCCGACTTGTTGTTCGTGCTGGCGCGGGCGACGAACGCGCAGGCGGGCCGCCCCGACGTCACGTGGTGAGGATCCGCGTCCCGCTGCACGAGCAGCGCGACGCGTCGTACGACATCGCCATCGGCCCTGGGCTGTTGGCGGAGTTACCGGCGCTGCTCCAGCAGCACTGCCCGGCACCAGCGTACGCCGTCGTCACCGACTCGCACGTGGCCAAGCTGTACGGGGACGAAGTAGTGAAACGGGTGGCGAACACGGGTCCCCGGGCGGAGCTCTTCACCTTCCCCGCAGGCGAGTGGAATAAGACCCGAGAGACGTGGGCCTCGCTCTCCGACCGGATGCTGGCGTCACGGTTCGGGAGAGACTGCGCCGTGATCGCCCTCGGCGGTGGCGTCGTCGGAGACATCGCCGGATTTGTCGCCGCGACCTACCTCAGGGGAGTCCCCTACGCCCAACTCCCCACGTCCTTGTTGGCGATGATCGATTCATCGATCGGCGGGAAGACCGGCGTCGATGTCCCTGCCGGGAAAAACCTGCTGGGCGCCTTCCACCAGCCGCGCATCGTGCTGGCGGACCTGACTCTGCTGACCTCGCTCCCGCCGGTGCAGCTCTCGGCGGGCCTCGCCGAGGGGGTGAAGCACGGGGTGATCGCGGACGCGGCGTATTTCGAGTTTCTCGAGACCGATGGCGCCGCGATTCTGGCCAAGGACGGGGGGGCGCTCGAGCGCGTGGTGCAGCGCTCCGTCGAGATCAAGGCGGCGGTCGTGGCGGAGGACGAGCGGGAAGCGGGGCGGCGGGCGATTCTCAACTTCGGGCATACGATCGGCCATGCGATCGAGGCCACGAGCAAGTTCGAAGTGCTGCACGGCGAGGCGGTCGGGATCGGGATGGTCTATGAGGCGCGGCTGGGTGAGGCGATCGGGGTCACGGCCAAGGGGACCGCGGATCGGATCGTGCAGTTACTCGAGCAATTCCGTCTGCCGGTCGAAAGACCCGATGGGGCGAGCGTGGATCAGCTGATCAAAGTGATGCGCGGCGATAAGAAAGTGCGCGGGGGGGAAATTCGGTTCGCGCTGCCGAAGGGGATTGGGGTGATGAATGGTGATGGGAGACGTGGATGGACGATAGCGGGGGAGGAAAAGCGCATTGGCGAAGTGCTGAATTGAGAACACCTTCCCCACAATCCTTCCACCTCTCCACAAATGCGCGCTTTTCCAGGCTCCACATTCCATTTCCACATGCATTGTGGATAGTGGACAAACGCTGGAATCGCTACGCACCTAACAATTTGTGATGTGGAAAACTGCCTCAATTTGCACCATCTGGCAGGGAAACCTATATTGGCGCGTTGGTTCGCCGTCCCCTATTAAAACTCGGTTGCCCACCCGGGAGTCGCGAATGGCTCGGTCGAACGGCGGCAAGGCGAAGGCATTCTTTCGCACTACCCCCTCAGGCGCATTCGACCAGTACCTGCAAGACATCCAAAAACTCCCGCTGATCAAAGACCCCGCCGAAGAACGCAGACTCGCTCGTCGAGTGCAGCGCGGGGATGAAAAAGCCGCCGAACGTCTCGTCACCGCCAATCTTCGCTTCGTCATTTCCTACGTCAAAAAATATCAGGGCCACGGCCTGGACCTTTCGGAGCTCGTCGCCATCGGCAACGAGGGCCTCCTCAAGGCCGTCAAGAAGTTCGATCCCGACCAGGGCGTGAAGTTCATCTCGTACGCTGTGTGGTGGGTTCGCCAAGCAGTGCTCAAGGCCCTCGCCGAGCAGACGCGTAGCGTCCGCATCCCGCTGAACCAGAACTCCCAGCTCATCCGCATGAGCCGGACGGAGACGTATCTGTCCCAGGAGCTGGGCCGGGAGCCGACCGACAACGAGATCGCGCAGGCCCTCGAAGACACCGTCGAGAACGTCCGCACGGCGCGCCGCATGACCGCCGCCGAGCTGTCGCTCGACGCGCCGGTTGATCGCTCCGACAAGGACGCCGCCACGTTGGGCGAGCGTTTCGCCGGCCAGGAAGGCGGCGAGATCGAGGAGCGTACCGACGGCAAGCTGATGCGCGAGTTCATCGACCGCATCTTCCAGAAGTACCTGACGCCGCGCGAACGCAAGATCCTTTATCTCTACTACGGCCTCGAAGAAGGCAGCGAGGCGATGACGCTCGAGAAGATCGGCGCCCTGATGGGCGTGACCCGCGAGCGCATCAGACAGATCCGCGAACGGGCATTCGAAAAGCTGCGCGAGTCGCCCGACGGCAAGGCTCTCAAGGGATTCTGGAGAGCAGCCTAAAAAGTCAGGCAGGCTGAGCAAATAGCGGGGCCAGGACAAGCTTCTCCTGGCCCCGCTATACTATTAGCCATGCCTCGGGAACTCCCGATTTTCCCCCTACCGCTCGTGCTATTCCCCGGGGCTACGCAACCGCTCCACATCTTCGAGCCTCGGTACCGTGCGCTCCTCGCCGACTGCATGGACCACGACCGCCGCTTCGGGATCGTCTATGCCGCCGAGGACAACGCCTCCGACCCCGCTCCCGGTGACGTCGGGTGCGTCGCGCATATCCTCTCCACTCAACGGCTCCCCGACGGCCGCTCCGACATCCTGACGACCGGCGAACAGCGCTTCGTGCTGCTCGAATGGCTGCCGACCGACCGTCCCTACCGGATCGCGCGTGTCGACGAGTTCATGGACGATGAGGGCGATGACACGGAGTCGGAGGGGCTCGTCATCAACGTCCGCAAAGACTTCCTGCGCGTGATGGACGCCCTGGAGCAGGAGCCCCCCGAGCTGCCGATCGATCCCGAAGCCCTGTCGTTCCGTGTCGCCGCGTCGCTCGAACTTGAGGCAGTGGCGAAGATCGCCCTCCTGTCGATTCGCACCACCACCGTCCGTCTGCGGCGCCTCGCCGCGCTGCTGCAGCCCCTCGCCGCCGACGCCGAGCGGCGCGCCGTGGTGCGCCATCGCGCCCGCAGTAATGGAAAGGGCGGCGCGCACCCGCAGATCGAGAAGGTCCCTCCGCCATGACCCGCACGCCAAAGACCGCGCGCGACCTGGCAGGGGACCTGCGGGCGATCGTGGGCGAGCGTCACGTGCGCATGGCTCCCGCGGAGCGCGCGACCTACGCGATGGACGGCCTGCCCACGCACCGCCGCCTCCCCGACGTCGTGGTGCTCCCCGGGACGCGCGAAGAAGTCATCGCCATCGTCCGCCTCCTCGCGGCGCACGGCATCCCGTTCGTCCCGCGTGGCGCCGGGACAGGGCTCTCGGGTGGCGCACTCGCGACGGGCGGTGCCGTCCTGATCGTGCTCACCCGCCTCTCCCGCATCCTCAAGGTCGACGTGGCGAATCGCTCTGCCGTCGTTGAGCCGGGCGTTGTTAACGCCCGACTGTCCGCCGCCACTCGCCCCCACGGCCTCCACTACGCCCCCGATCCGTCGAGCCAGAGCGCCTGCACCATCGGCGGCAATGTGGCCGAGAACGCCGGCGGGCCGCATTGCCTCAAATACGGTGTCACCGCGAACCACATCCTCTCGCTCGAGGTGGTGCTCGCCACCGGGGAGACCGTCATCCTGGGAAGCCCGGGGGGCGAGCCGTGGGGACCCGATCTCGTCGGGTTGTTCGTGGGCTCGGAGGGCAACTTCGGCGTCGCGACGCGCATCAGCGTGCGCCTCACGCCCCTGCCCCGCGCCGTCCGCACGTTGCTCGCCGATTTCATGGCGCTCCGCGCCGCCGGCGAGGGGGTCTCGGCGATCATCGCCTCGGGGATCGTTCCGGCGGCCCTGGAAATGATGGACCAGTCGTGCATCCAGGCCGTCGAAGACTCGGTGTACGCGGCCGGATACCCGCGCGACGCCGCCGCCGTCCTGCTCGTCGAGCTGGACGGTCGGGACGAAGGAGCGGTGCAAGCCGAAGCCGACGCCGTAACGACGATCCTGAAGGACGCCGGCGCCCGGGGCGTGCGCAGCGCGAAAAACGAAGCCGAGCGCGAGCGTCTCTGGCAGGGCCGCAAGAAGGCCTTCGGCGCCATGGGGCGCTTGTCGCGCGACCTGGTGGTGCAGGACGCCGTGGTGCCACGCTCCGCGCTCCCCGACGTGCTCGAGACGATCGCGGGCATCGCGGCTCGTCACGGGCTCGTCGTCAGCAACGTGTTTCACGCGGGGGACGGCAACCTCCACCCCAACATCTCGTTCGACGCGACCAACGAAGGCATGCGCGCCCGCGTCGAGGAGGCGAGCGCCGAGATCATGGGTGCCTGCATCGCCGCGGGGGGCACGATCACTGGCGAGCACGGGGTTGGGCTCGATAAGCTGCGCTACATGCCCCTGATCTTCGATGCGGAATCCCTGGGAGCGATGCATGCGGTGCGGCGGGTGTTTGATCCGGAACAGAGGGTAAATCCTGGCAAGGTTGTTCCGTTGCACGCTTGTCGCGAGTGGAGTGGTTGGACTGACCCCGGGCGCAAGCCCGGGGATTGGGGTGATCCCCGGGCTGGCGCCCGGGGTCGGTTAGTCTCATGACCATCCTCGAGAAGGTCACGGCCTTGCTGGGAGAGGGGGCAGTGCTCGAAACCGGCACCGACCGTGTCCCGCGCATCGCCCCGGGATCCCCCGACGCCGTCGCCCTCCTCCTCGGCACCGCGCACCAAGAGGGTTGGCGCGTTCGGATCGAAGGCGCCGGCACCTGGCTCCCGAGCGACGCGCCGGCCGATCTGGCGCTCACCACCCGCCGCTTGGACCGCGTCCCCGCCGTCGAGCCCCAGGACCTGACCGCCACCGCCGAGGCGGGGATCGGGCTCGATCAGCTGCGCCAGCAGCTCGCCGACCGCGGCGCCTGGCTCGCCATTGATCCCCCCGGCCTGGCAGGGAGAACGCTGGGGTCCGTCGTCGCGACCGCGAGCGCGGGGCCGCTGCGCCAGGGATTCGGGCCCGTGAAGGACCATCTGCTCGGCGTCACGTTTGTGACCGGCGACGGGCGCATGGTGCAGAGCGGCGGCCGAGTCATGAAGAACGTCGCCGGCTACGATCTCACGCGACTGCAGGCGGGCGGATTCGGCGCGTTCGGGGTGATCGTCCTGGTGCACCTGCGCCTCAGGGCCCTGCCTCGCGCCGACGTGACGCACGTGCTCGAGGGATCGCGGGACGAGCTCACACCGGTCGCCGAGGAAATCGCGGCGGCGGGGCAGACGCCGGCGGCGTTGGAGCTCGTCTCCCCCGCCCTCGCTCGGCGCGATCGCTGGGTGCTGGCGGTGCGGCTCGTCGGATCGCCGGCGCTCGTCGCCGCCGACGAAGCCGGGCTTGGCCGCTTTGCCAAACTGCGGGCCGAGGAAGCGCACGGCTTTTGGATGCGGCTGGCGGAGGGGTTCGCGGTGCGTCCCGTGACGTTCCGCATCGGCGGAGTGCCGGCGGCGAGCGACGAGCTGCTCGACCTGCTGCAGCATCAGGTCGGCGACGAGTGGATATCGGCCGCTCCCGCCGCGGGCGCCATCCGCTGGAGCGGCGACACGACCGTCGACCGGCTGCAGCGGCTGCGGCGCACCCTGGCGGCCCTCGAGGTGCCTCTCACCCTCGAGCGCGCGCCCTGGGCGGTGCGCAGCGCCGTCGGACACTTCGGCGCCTACCGCGAGGGCGCTGGGCCGCTCGTCGCGGGGCTGCGCCGCACTTTCGACCCCGGCGGCGCGCTGGTCGTCGCGACCGACGGCGAATGACCGTAGCGGAGGCGCGAGGGGGCTTCGCCGGGTTGGACGCGTGCGTACACTGCGGCTTCTGTCTCCAGGCTTGCCCCACATTCCTCGCGACGGGCGACGAGGCCGATTCTCCACGTGGCCGCATCGAGCTGATGCGCTCGCTCGAGCGCGGCGACCTCGCGGCGACCGACGCATCACTTGCCTATCACCTCGACCGCTGCCTCGGCTGCCGCGCCTGCGAGCCCGTGTGCCCGTCGGGCGTGCGCTATGGCCATGCCCTCGAGACGGCCCGCGAGCGCCTCGCGGTGACCGGTGGCGTCCCCTGGCTGGCTCGGGCGGCCCTGTGGGCGCTCACGACGGCGGGGGTGTCGGGGGTGATCTACTGGTTCGCCAGAATCTTCAGGGCTACGGGGATCCCGAGGCTGTTCGCTGGATGGGGACGGATCAGGTTTGCGATGGGGATGCTGGCGGCAACGAAGCCGACGGGCGGTAACGGGCGGTCGAAGGCGGTAACAGGTGGTAGGTTCGCACAGCCGGTTACCGCCCATTACCGCCCGTTACCGCCCGTTACCGCCCTTCTCTTCCGCGGTTGCGTCATGCAAGGCCTCTTCCGTCACGTCCATGGTGCGACGATCCGGACGCTGCAAGTGAACGGCTACGACGTCCGAGAGGTCGCGGGACAAGTCTGCTGCGGCGCGTTGCACGCACACGCTGGCCTCGGTGACGAGGCGCGGGAGCTGGCGCGCGCGAACACGGCGGCGTTCGGTGACGGCGATGAGCCGATCGTGGTGAACAGCGCGGGGTGCGGGGCGTTCATGAAGGAGTATGGTGGATCGTTCTCGGCACGCGTGCGCGACGTGACCGAGCTGCTCGCGGCCAACGGCGGCCCAGTTGCCGGCGGACCGCTCGACTTGCAGGTCGCATACGATCCACCGTGCCACCTGCTGCACGCCCAGCGCATTTCGCAACCGCCCGAGCGACTCTTCGCCGCCATCCCCCTGCTCCACCTCGTGACCGTCTCCGGCGCGAACGACTGCTGCGGCAGCGCCGGTCTCTTCACGCTCGTCGAGCCCGAGATGTCTCGCGCGGTGCTTCAGCCAAAGCTCGAGGCCCTGAGCGCCGTGGCGCCGCAGGTCGTCGCGACGGGGAATCCCGGGTGCGCCATGCAGATCGGCGCGGGACTCGCCGCGCGCGGCATCCGCGCGCAGGTGCGGCATCCGGTCGAGCTGCTCGACGCGTCGTATCGAGCCGCGGGGCGTTACGAATGAGCACGCGCCACCTGCCGGCGAGTGATGGCGTCGATCTCGCGTTGCACCGGCTCCGCGCCTTTCGGGATCGTCGGCCCGCCGTCCTGCTGGTCCATGGCGCGTTCACGAACCACCGCGCCTGGCTGCATGGTCCCCAGGGAGGATGCGCGCACTTCCTTGGCGCCCAGGGGTTCGACGTCTGGCTCGCCGACCTGCGCCATCACGGTGAGAGCGCACGCGAGCCGCGGCCCCTCGCCTGGACGTTCGAAGACTGGATCCTGCACGACGCCCCGACGTTCGTCGCCCGCGTGCACGAGGAGACCGACGGGGCGCCCCTCTTCTGGATGGGGCACTCGGCAGGCGGCGCTGCCGGCCTCTGCTGGCTTTCCCGCGTCGCGGCAGCGGCGCCGCTCGCGGGCATCGTCACGCTCGGCACACCGGGCCCGCGCCGGCTCGGGCCCCTACGCTGGTCGCTCGCCGCGACGACGATCGGCCTCTCCCGACTCTTCGGGCGATTCCCGAGCCGCACGCTGGGATTCGGGTCGGAGGACGAAGCGGCCGGCATCCTCGCCGAGTGGATGCGCTGGAACGTCCGCGGCGGGTGGGTGGGGAGCGATGGCTTCGACTACTTCGCCGCCCTCGGCGCCGTTAAGACGCCCTACCTCGCCGTCGCCGGCGGGTCGGATCGCCTCTTCGCACCCGCCGCTGCTTGCCGACAGGTCCTGGATAAGGTTGGTTCGGAGCGCAAGAAGCTGACGATCGAAACGGGCCTGAGTCACCGCGGACTCGTGCTGTCGCCGCGCGCCCGTGAGACGTGCTGGCTCGGCATCGCGACGTGGCTCAAGGAGATTGTAGGGTGACCGAGACGTTCCCCACCGCACCCGCGCCCGTCGTCACGCGCCTCAACCCCGGAGATGTCCCGGCCGAGGTCATGGATCGCGTGCGCACGGGCGCGATCGTCGCGCCGGCCGATGTCGGCGTGCTCGATCTCACGGGCCCCGGCGCTGTCGCTTCGTTCCAGGGTTTGCTCACCAGCGATATCGAGCAACCCGGTGACGGCGCGTTCGTGTTCGGCGCCCTGCTGACGCCCAAGGGAATGATCGTCGTCGATGGATGGGGCGCGCGGCTTGGCGCACGGGTGCGGTTCACGGTCCCCGCTGAGGGTCGCGAGCACGCGGCCGCGATTCTGCAGCGCTCGGTCCCGCCTCGACTCGCCCGCACGGCGGACCGGACCGGCGAGCTCGCGGTGCTGCGCGTCGCCGGCGCGCACGCCGTCACCATCCTCAGCGCATCTGGCTTCCCGGCCCCGCCCCACGCGGGGCACGCCATCGAGGCGACGCTGGGGGGGGGGGGGAGCGACGCGCCGTTCGAAATCGCGCGCGCCTCGGATCGCGCGCCCTTCACCTTCCAGATCACCGCCGCCGCAGCGCACAGCGCGGCCCTCATCGACCGGCTCGTCCGTGGCGGCGCCGGTGTCGCCGATGCCGCGGCGCTCGATCTGGCGCGGGTCCTGGCCGGCTGGCCGCGCCTCGCGTCCGAGGTCGACGAAAAGACGATCCCGCAGGAGATCGGGTACGACGAGATCGGCGGGATCTCGTACACGAAGGGGTGCTATACGGGTCAGGAGACCGTGAGCCGGCTGCACTTCCGCGGCCATCCCAACCGCCATCTGCGCGGGCTTCTGTTCGAGCTCGACTCGCCGGCTCCCCCTGCCGAGGGTTGGAGCGCGGTGACCGAGGACGAGCGCGAGGTGGGCCGCGTCACGAGCGTCGCCTGGGTTCCCGGTGCCGATCGGTGGATCGGGCTCGCGATCATCCGCCGCGAGGTGGCGATCGGCGCCGTCGTACGCGCGGCGGGGCGCGAAGCGCGCGTCGTCACGCTGCCCTTCAACATTCCGGCGGTCCGACCCGCGTGACGATCCTCGTCACGGGCGGCCGAGGTCTCGTCGGCAGCCATGTGATCGAGCAGTTGCGGACGGCCGGTGAGTCGGTGCGCTCCTTTGAGGGTGACGTCACCGATGCCGCCGCGTGGCGGAGCGCCGTGGCGGGCGGCGTCAGCGCCATTTTCCACGCGGCGGCGAAAGTCGCCCAGTCCCTGCCCTACGCCGAGTTCGAGCGGATCAACGTGGGGGGCACGCGCCTCGCGATCGACACCGCCAGGGCCACGGGAGCCCGGCTGGTGCACATGTCGTCGGCGTCGGTGTACGGTCGCACCGCGGGGTTCGACGCGGGGAGCGGCTCCGTCGCTGAAGATTTTCCCGTCCAGCCGATCGCCGAACACGATTTCTACGCCCGTAGCAAGCGTATGGCGGAAGGAATCGTGCGAGACAGCGGCCTTCCGGCCATCGCGATTCGATCCAACGTGATCTATGGTGAGCGGGATACGCTCTTCACGTCGCGGGTGATCACCGCGGTGCGCGGAAGGATCTTCCCGCTCATCGGGTCGGGCAAGAATCATCTGTCGTGCGTGTACGTCGGCAACGTGGCGTCGGCGATCGTGGCCGCGCTCAAGCGCCCAGTCTCCAGGTTTCGCGTCTACAACGTGACGCACGACGCTCCGCCCGCGCTGACGCAGCGCGAGTTCGTCATGGCGTTCGCGGAGGCGCTCGGCGTCCGGTTGCTGCGGTTACCCGTTCCTGCGTTCGTGGCGAGCCTGGGCGCCAAGGCGTGGGCGCAGTGGCAGCGGTTTCGCAATCCATCGGCCTATGCGGGGCTCGGTGGTGCGGCCGTGAGCTTCATTACCGGAGAGAACCCGTACACTGATGCGCGTGTGCAACAGGAGCTGGGGTGGACGCCGCCGTTCGATACGCAGACGGCGATCCGTAGATCGGTGGCCGCTTTCTAAAAAACGAAAGGCCCGGGCGGCGTGCCCGGGCTTCGTCACTTCGTCGACACGCGCCGACTTAGTGCTTCTTCGCCGAGTCGGGCGCCATCTGCATGTGGGTCGTGTCGCCGGCCATCTTCGTCGAATCAGCAGCCATCGTATGCGTGGTGTCGGCCGCCATCTGGGCCTGATCGGCCTTCTTGCAGGCGGCGCTGGCCATGGCGACGAGCGCCAGGGCGAAGACGATACGCTTCATGATCACTCCTATTGAGAGTTAGCTAGGGCCCGGGAAATCGTTGCGGAACCTATAAGACGGACCAGTCGCGTCAAGCCCGGGTATCTTTCTCGCCAGCTATGCCGTCTTTCGACCGCCGCAGTTTCCTGGGTTGGATCGCCTCGCTGCCGCTGCTGCGGGCTCGCGCCGGCGCACCGCCTCCCACCGTCGAGGTGCGCCCCACGGCGCTGTACCAGGCGCCCGAGGGCCGGAAGAACCTGGTGCGGATCACCGTGGCCGGCCTCGGCGCCCCGGCGGCTCGCGCCCGGGTCACCGACCGGCGCGGCGCGCTCGTCGGGACCGCCGGGCTCCTCCCGCTCGGCGCCGGCCTCCCGCTTTCCGGAGAGGTCTGGGTCCCCCTGTCGGAGTCCGCGGAGTACCAGGTCGATGTCGAGGTCGGCCGCGACCGCGCCGCGCGCCAGCGCGTTCGCCTCACCCCACCCAAGCGCTGGACCCTCTACTGGCTCTCGTCGATCCACACCGACGTCGGCTACACCGACCTCCAGGAGAACGCGCTCGAGGTCCATCGCAAGAATCTCGACGCGGCGCTCGCCCGGCTCGCCGCCCACCCGGACTATCGCTTCACAGCCGAATGCACACTGCAGGTTCTCTCGTATCTCGAGAATCGGCCACGCGAGGCGGGCGACGCGCTGGTGCGCGCGCTCCAGAACGGGCGTATCGGGTTCCAGGCGCTCTTCGCGAACATGCTGACGGGGATCCTCGATCACGAGACCCTCGCGCGCCTGGTGTGGCCCGCGGGCCGGCTCGCGCGCGACCGCGCTCTGACCTATGCGTCCGCGCAGATCACCGACGTGCCCGGCCAAACACTGACGTTTCCGATGATGCTCGCCGCGAGCGGCGTGAAGTACCTCGCCAGCGGCCCCAATCCCGAACGCGCGGTGCCGCTCCTCCCGAAAACGCAGGCCGATCCGCTGCGTCTCACGGGTGAGTGGACGACGTACCCGCAGGTCTATTACTGGGAGGGACCCGACGGCAGTCGCGTGCTGCACTGGCGCGGCTACCACTATGGAGACGCGACGCGGTTCGGTCTCGATGTGGGCGCCGACGAGATGGGTCGCCGCCTCTCTGATTGGCTGCTCGGCGCTCCTGTATTCCTGGCGAGCGATTGGCCCTACGACATCGCGCTGCTCTACGGGGCCGACTGGCAGGACAACGCCCCGATGAAGGAGCAGCTCGTCGCCAATCTCGAGGAATACAACCGCCGCTACGCCTTCCCCCGCATCATCCCGGGCCGCGCCGAGGACTTCTTCCGCGAGCTGGAGCGGCGCTACGGAACTCGAATCCCCGTGCGCCGCGGCGACACGGGGCTCTACTGGGAGGACGGGGCAGCCTCGACCGCGGCGGAGCTGGCGTCGTTTCGGTCGGCGCAGCTCGCCGCTCGTGCCGCCGAGATCGTGGCCCTGTGGAATGGCCGCCTCGGGGTCCAGGACGATCCCGAAGAACGGCGGTCGATGTGGCGCGATCTCCTGCTCTTTGGTGAGCACACCTGGGGCGCCTATGTGAGCGTCTCCGACCCCGACGCTCGGCAAACCGTGGCCCAATGGGCCTACAAACGGCGCTTTGTCGAGAGCGGGGCGGCAGCCGCCCATGAGATTCTGAACGCCGCCCTGCTGCGCCTGGGCGCGGGAACGAAGGCCGGGCGCGGCCGCATCGTCTTCAATGCCGGCACCTGGGAGCGCACTGACGTGGTTCGCGTGCCCGGGGGGGCCGGGAAGACGCTCGCCTTTGGAAGCCAGGAGCTGCCATCCGTCGATGTCGACGGCGACTCGCTGGTGGTCGTGCGCGAGGTCCCACCTCTCGGGTACGTGGCGCTCACGGAGTCCGACCGCAACCCGCGTCCGCCGACATCCGACGGCGAGGCGCTCGACGCGAAAGCCGGTGGCATGACGGTGGCGCTCGATGGGTCGACCGGCGCCATCAGGTCGTTCACGGGCCCCGACGGCAAGGAGCGGGTCAAAGCGTCCGAATGGTCGGGGCTCAACCAGCTCGTGTACGTGAAGGGCGGGGAGAAGAGCGCCCTGTGGACCACCGGCGATCGCAACGATCTGGGCACCGCACCCCAGCTCGCGCTGGTGCAGTCGAAGCTCGTCCGCGCGCGGCGGGAGCGCCTTCCGGGGATCGGCGTGCGCCTCGTCACCGAGCGGCAGATAGAGGGGTTCCCGTCCATCGTATCGACGGTGACGCTGTACGACGATCTGCCCTGGATCGACATCGAAAACCGCGTCGTCAAAGACGCCACCCTCGCGAAAGAGGCGTTGTACGTGGCGTTCCCCTTCGCCTTCACGGCGCCCACCGTCCAGGTCGAAGTGCCCCTCGGCCGCATGACCGTCGAGCGCGACCAGCAGCCTGGGAGCTGCCGCGACTGGTACTGTCACAATCACTGGGTGTGGCTGACGGAAGGAGACGGCGGCGTGCTCTGGAGCGGTCCCGACACGCCGCTCTTCACCTT
This sequence comes from Gemmatimonadales bacterium, assembly GCA_036004745.1. GTDB lineage: Bacteria > Gemmatimonadota > Gemmatimonadetes > Gemmatimonadales > GWC2-71-9 > 20CM-2-65-7. The sequence continues at coordinate 39,588 of DASYRD010000043.1, forward strand.
GAACGACATCTTCCGCGGGGCGTGGCGTCGCAAGATCGTCCCCGACGGGACGCTCTTCGCGTACGCGATGAACAACTACTGGCACACCAACTACGCCGCGCGGCAGGGAGGTCAGTATACCTGCCGCTTCCGGGTTTCTCTGCTCGCCCCCGGCGATGCCGTCGAGCCCGTCCGCCGCGGGTGGGCGGCATGTGATCCACTGTACGTCAGCCCCGCGTATGACACGCGATCCGCGGGTCCCCTGATCAGCAAGGACCGCGCGTTGTTTCTCGCAGACAAGAACGTGCTCGTGGTGGGGGCGAAACCTGCTGAAGATGGCGAAGGCGTCATCGTGAAGCTGCTCGACGCTGCTGGTCAAGCGCGATCGGTCGGTGTGTGGCCGGCGGCGTACACGTTCAAGCAGGCGCGGCGAACGAATCTCGTCGAGACGAACGGCGACCCCACGCCCGTCGCGAGCGATGGCAAGGCGGGTGTCGACCTGGCGGCGTGGGGCGTGGCGGCCCTCCGACTCTTTGGTTAGCGTCCATTCATGACTCAGCCGACAACCCTTGGCGAACTGAAACAGACCGAATGGGCGAGCCCCGCTCGCCGGAACCGCACCGTCAAGGACGAGATGCGGGAGAACCTCATCTGCCTGCTGGAGAACGGCACGCCGCTCTTCCCCGGCATCGTGGGCTATGAGGAGACTGTCATCCCGCAGCTCGTCAACGCCCTGCTCGCCCGCCACAACTTCATCCTGCTCGGCCTGCGCGGTCAGGCGAAGAGCCGCATCCTGCGCCAGCTCGTGACGTTGCTCGACGAAGAGATTCCCATCCTCGAAGGCAGCGAGGTCAACGACGACCCCTTCGAGCCGATCTCGAAGTACGGCCGCGAGCTCATCGCCCAGCATGGCGACGACACGCCGATCGCCTGGTTGCCGCGTGACGCGCGCTTCATCGAGAAGCTCGCGACGCCCGACGTGACGATCGCGGACATCATCGGCGACGTCGATCCCATCAAGGCGGCGCGCGGTGGGCATTTGCTCTCCGACGAGCTGACGATGCACTTCGGCCTGTTGCCGCGCGCCAACCGCGCGATCTTCGCGATCAACGAACTGCCCGACCTCGCCGGCAAGGTGCAGGTGGGGTTGTTCAACATCATGCAGGAAGGCGACGTCCAGATCAAAGGCTATCCCGTGCGCCTCAACCTCGATGTGGCGCTCGTGTTCACGGCGAACCCCGAAGACTACACGGCGCGCGGCAAGATCATCACGCCCCTGAAGGACCGCATCGGCGCCGAGATCGTGACGCACTACCCGCTCACGGTGGAGCTGGGCGCGGCGATCACGAAGCAGGAAGCCTGGGTGGAGCGCGACGGACGCCCGATCCGCGTCCCCGACTTCATCGAAGAACTGGTCGAGCGCATCGCCTTCGAGGCGCGCGACGACAAGCGCGTAGATCGGCGCAGCGGCGTGTCGCAGCGCCTGCCGATCAGCGTGCTCGACAGCGTGGTGTCGAACGCCGAGCGCCGCACCATCGTCACCAAGGAGCGCGCCGTCGTGCCGCGCGTGTCGGACGTGTACGCGGCCCTCCCGGCCATCACCGGCAAGCTCGAGCTGGAGTACGAAGGAGAGCTGCAGGGCTCCGAAGCCATCGCCAAGGACCTGATCCGCCGCGCCGCCGGCAAGACGTTCGAGGCGCGCGTGGGCGGCGCGAACGTCGACGATATCGTCCACTGGTTCGACGAAGGCGGCGCGCTCAAGGTCGCGCCGGACGACCGCTCCGAGACCCTGCTCAAAGGATTCAGCGTGGTGCCGGGGCTCCTGGATCTGGTGGACCAGGTCGGCCTCGCGGGCAAGAAGGACCCGGCGGCGATGGTGTCGGCATGTGAGCTCGTGCTCGAGGGCCTCGTCGCGGAGAAGCGGATCGCCCGCAGCGAAGAGCTCGGTTACGTCCGTGCGCGCCCGGAGCCCAAAGCCCCACCCAAGCAGGGACCGAACCTATTCACGTAGTCCCCACGTAATCCCCCACGTCTCCTACAGGGAGTCCGCATGGGCC
>DASYRD010000044.1:0-76009 GCA_036004745.1 Gemmatimonadales bacterium
TGAGGGCGAACAGAGCGATCAGGGCGGTCCGCCGCATCCCTTGTAGAGGCGGGGAGCGCCGAATATAATGGCGCGACCGACCGTGCGCATCCTCAGCCGCTACATCCTCGGGCAGCACCTCGCCCCGCTGGGCTTCGCGCTGGGCGCCCTCACCTGCGCGATGCTCGTCAACCAGGTCGCGAAACAGTTCGGCAACCTCGTCGGCAAGGGGCTGCCGTGGAGCGTGATCCTCGAAGTTTTCGTGTTGACGATCCCGTTCATCGTCGCGATGACGCTGCCGATGGCCGTGCTCGTCGCCGTGCTCTACACGTTCAGTCATCTCGCCGCCGACAACGAGGTGACCGCGATGAAGGCGAGCGGGATCAGCGTGGGGCGGCTGCTGGCGCCGGTGCTGGGCGGGGCGACGCTCGTCGGCCTCATCGCGCTCCTCTGGAACGACCAGCTGCTGCCGTGGTCGAATCATCGGCTGCGCACCCTGCTCGTCGACATCCAGCGCAAGAAGCCGACCTTTCAACTGAAGGAACAGGTCATCAACGAGGTCGTGCCGGGGCAGTTCTTCCTGCGCGCGGCGCGCATCGATCCGGCCTCGAACAAGCTCAAGGATGTGACGATTTACGATCTGGAGGACGCGGAGCGGCGCCGTATCATCACCGCCGATTCCGGCCGCATGGCTTATACCCCCGGCGGAACCGATTTGTACCTCACGCTGCTCGAAGGGGAGATCCAGGAGGTGAAGCGGGCAACGCCCGCGCAGTTCAACCGCACCTTCTATCACACCAACCGGATCAAGGTCGCCGGGATCGGCAACAGCCTGGAGCTCACGGAGAGCGACTCGTACCGGGGCGACCGGGAGATGACGATCTGCGGCATGGCGCAGGTCGTCGCCCAGGCCCGGCAGGACGCCGATCGCGCGCGGCGCGATGCCCGTGAGGCGGTGGTGAGCGATCTGCGGCGCGTCATCCACCTGGTGCCGTACGTGCGATCGACGCCGATTCCGGCGGCGGCGATCGTCACGAGTGAAGGCGATCCGCCGCCCGTACACGCGGTCCCGCCGGGGCTGTACTGCCGCGCCCTGGGCGTGCTGTCGGGTCTCGTCGTCCCGACCAAAGCGGAGGCCGCGCAGGCGGTGCAGGCCGTGCAGGCGCCGCACAACATGCCACCCCCCGCCGCCATGTCGCGCACGACGCAGGTGCCGTCCTCGCTCGTGACGCCGGGCGCCACGGCCGCCGTCGAGCAACGGGTGCGCGCGGCCCGACAGCGCGCGGCGATCTACGAAGTCGAGATCCACAAGAAGCTCGCGATCTCCGCGGCGTGCGTGATCTTCGCGCTGCTGGGCGTGCCGGTCGCGATCCGGTTTCCGCGCGGCGGCGTGGGTCTCGTGATCGGGACGAGTCTGGCGGTGTTTTCGATCTACTACGTGGGTCTGATCGGCGGCGAAGAACTGGGCGACCGGCTCGTCGTGTCGCCGTTCCTCGCCATGTGGACACCGAACCTGATCTTCATCGTTGTGGGCCTGGCGCTCCTCGCCGCCGTGCGTCGCGAGGGCAGCACGGCGCACGGCGGCGATTGGGACGAGCTGCGGGATGCCCTGTTCGGATGGGTCTCGAAGCTGCGGCGGCGGGGGGGGCGCGCGTGAGGACACTCGATCGCTATCTGCTGCGCGAGTGGCTGCGCGTATTCCTGATCACGCTGCTCGGCTTTCCCATCCTCGTCATCGTCATCGACCTGACGGACAAGCTCGACCGCTACATGAGCCGCGGCATCACGAAGGGCGATGTGGCTCTGTCGTACGTCTTCGATCTCCCTGAGAAGATGTTTCTCGTGCTGCCCGTGGCCGTGCTGTTCGCGACGGTGTTCACGGTCGGCGCACTGGGCCGCCACTCCGAGCTGACGGCGGCCAAGGCCTCCGGCATCTCGTTCCACCGCCTGGTGCGGCCCCTCTTCTTGGCCGCCGGCGCGGCGTTCATCGTGGGCCTCGTGCTCGGCGAGGTCTCGCCCGTGGCGGCGACGCGCCGCAGCGAGCTGCTGGGCGAGCGCGCGATTCGTTCGACGAGCTCGCGCTACAACTTCGTCTATCGGGCCGACGGCGGCTGGGTGTACGCGATTCACTCGCTGGAGCTGACCACCAAGGACATGCGCGACATGGTGCTGGAGCGCGAGGGCACGGGGGCCAACTATCCCACGATCGTGCTCGCGGCCGATCGCGCGGTCTACAGCGACACGACGCGCCGCTGGACGCTGCACGACGGCACACTGCGCTATCTGGGGGGGCCCCTCGAGGAGTTCGCCTTCCAGTTCGACTCCTCGCGCGCCCGCAGCTTGAGCGAGCGGCCCACCGACCTGCTCGCGGAGCCCAAGGCGCCGAACGAGATGCGCTACGCGGAGCTGGGGCGCTACATCGATGCCCTGTCGCGCAGCGGGTCGGACTCGAAGAAGCTGCGGGTGGAGCGGGCCCTCAAGATCGCGATCCCCTTCATTTGTCTCTTGATCGCATTGTTCGGGGCGCCGCTGGCGATTTCGTCGCCGCGCAGCGGGGCCGCATGGGGCGTGGCGGTGAGTCTCGCCACGACGTTCATCGTGTTGCTGATGTTCCAGCTCTCGAAGGCGGTGGGAGCGGGCGGGGTGTTGCCGCCGGCGCTCGCGGCGTGGACGCCGAACCTGCTCGTGGGGGCGGCGGCGATCTATCTCCTGCGGAAGGCCCAAACCTAGCGAGGGGACGGCAAGCAAGAGCGGCTCACCGTCCCCTCCGGTTCTACCCTTCCCGGCGTCGGTCGTTAGAACGTATACCGCGCACCCAGCTGGAACACCCAGCGTGAACCAAGCGCGTTGACCGTGACCTGATTCTTATTCGGGAACGAGGGCGTGTTGGGTGTGTAGATGCCCCGCTGGTTCACGGCGTCGTACCCGGCCAGGCGAATGAAGTTTTGGTTCTCGAACCCGGTGCCGGTGACCCGCTGCAGACCCCAGCTGCTGTTCAGGAAATTCAGGACATTGAGCATGTCCGCGGTGATCTCGATCGAATGACCGGTCAACGTCGGGACGACTTTGCTGATACGCGCGTTGAGGAGGTTCTGCCAGTTGTTGCGGCAGGCGTTGCGCGGCAGGATTCGCCCGCGGTTCTCGCTCAGACACTTCTCCCCGTTGATGAACGCCTCGATCTGGGCAGTCTGCGTCGCGTTCTGCGTGCTGATGTCGGACGCATTGCGGGGCACGTACACCGGATCGTTGCCGCTGACGGCGTCAGCGTTCGCGTCTCCATTGACCACGTAAGTAAACGGCGTTCCCGACAGACCGTTGTACGTCAGCGAGAACCTCGTGTCGAATGGCGTGTTGAACGACCCGCTCAGGGTAACCTTGTTCGGCCGGTCGAAGAACGACGTCCGCAGGTTGCGATGGTCGGGGGTGCCGTCCATGACACTGAAGTTGTAGTTCGAGCTTGTAATGTCCGACGTCATCGAGATCCGGTCGAGGGAGTGGCCGTACGTGTAGCTGGCGGCGAATTCGATCCCGTTGCTGAAGCGCTTTTGCAACTGGGCGGTCAGCGACGTCGACCGGTCGCCGCTCGTGTTGGTGTTGCGGATGACGTCGAGATACCTCGTAGTAACGCGGGCGGCGGTCGACGCACCCGTCGTCGCGTTGATCGTTCCGAACCGGACCCGGCCGGCCTCCCCGCTCGATGTTCCCTGAGGACCGACGAGGTTCACGTCCTGCAGGAAGAACTGGTTGATCGACTTGGTGAGAAGGAAGTCGATCGTTGCGACAACTCCCCACCCGAGCCGTTGATCCACACCGATCGCCACCTTCAATGCCTGCGGGAACTTGAAATCGCTGTCGAAGTACACGATGCTCGGCCGGCCCGCGTTCGCGAGGCCACAGCTCGTCGGCTGGTTGTCCGGATCGATGGTGAACACCGGAACCGCGGCGCCCGTGCAGTACAGGCTCTGCTGCTCCTGGCCCGTATTCCCGTAGGCATTCGCGACCCACACGTACGGCGGCCGGCCACTGAAGATCCCGACACCGCCGCGCAGCACGGTGGAGCGATCGCCCGTCACGTCATAGTTGAAGCCGAGCCGGGGCGACCACAGGATGTTCCCGCTCGGGAACGCGCCGGTGTTGATGCCGGTGCCGCCGATCGCCGGGAACGTGATTGAGTCCTTCAGGATCGGATTGCTTAAGGGAGCGGGCTGGCTCGGCACGTCGATCCGCAGCCCCGCCGTGACGGTGAGGTTCCGAATGGGCGAGAACCGATCCTGCACGTAGAAGCCCCACTGCTTCACCTTGAAATCCGCAAGGGGACCGTCCGGTCGCACCGCCGTGGGAAGCGCACGGAAGAACTGATTCGGTCTACCCGCCGCGAGCGAGTCAGGGTTCGCGAAGTTCCAGATGCCGATCGACCCGGGGAAGAAGACGTTCACGAAGTGGAAGAACTCGTTGTGCGTGCCCACCGTGATCTGGTGCTCGCGCAGCATGAACGTGACGTTGTCGCTGACCTCGAGCACCGTCTGATCGAGGCTATTGGCCTGCGAGAACCGCTCGGCGCCGCCGGCGATGTAGCTGCCAGGGGAGTTGCCGCCCACCAGGATCAAGGGCACGCGGTTCGGTAGCTCGCGCACGTCCTTGATCGTGCTGTACCCGAGAATCAGCTCGTTCGAGTAGCGTGAGCCCAATAGCGACGTCCACTTGGCACGCACCGTTCGCGTGCGGTCGGTGAAATCGTAGCCGCTGTTGGAGAGGATATAGCCGTCACGCAGGTTCCCGGATGCGGACGTATAGTTGGCCCGATACGAGTGTCCCAGCACGAAGCGATTCGCGTTCACGTACGTGCCGGACAATTCGACGTGGCTGTTGGTTCCCAGCTCGTAGCCCAGTTTGGCGAAGAGGTTCGTCTCAGGATTCGGAATCGTTGGGGCCCCAAACGTGCCGGGGTCGAACCCGTACTGATTGATCAGGATGTTCCGCACCGAATCGAAGCGCGCTGCCGTAATGCCAACACCGGTGCCCGTCGTGTCCCCGGACGGACCCAGTTGGAGGCTCGAAGCAAACGGGCGCGCGTCGTGCCGAAAGTCACCCGACATGAAGAAGTGCATCTTGTCCCTCATGATCGGCCCGCCGAGCGAAAACCCGTACTGCTGTTGCTCATACTCAGCCACGGGGACTCTCGCGCCCGCGGTATCCTTGCCGACGAAGTTCTGATTCTGGATGTACCCGAAGGCCGAGCCGTGCCAGGCGTTCGTTCCCGACTTGGTCACCGCGTTCACGAGACCGCCGACGAAGCCACCCTGCCGCACGTCGAATGGCGCGATGAGGATCTGGTATTCCTTCACGGCCTCGATGTTGAGCGGCCGGGCGTTCACGCTGCCGCCGGGCGTGCCGTTCGTGGCACCGAGGTTGAACAGGTCGTTATTCGAGCCCCCGTCGATCTGGATGTTGTTGAAACGATCGTTTTGGCCGGTCACGGAGCGACCCACGATCTGGGGCGCCGTGCTCATGAAGTCGGTGAAGGAGCGATTGAGTGTCGGGAGTCGCTGAATCGCGCGGTCCGAGAGGAACGTTGACGCCCCGGTCCGGGCCGTCGAGCGCAGGGGATCGGATTCCGCTTCGACGGTCACTGCGCTCACTTCAACCGCCGCCCGCTTCAGGCTGAGGTCGAGCGTGAAGCGCTGGCCCAGCGCTACGACGAACGCTGCGGAGACTTTCGGCTCGAACCCCAGCGCCCGCGCCGTCAGGGTATAGGGGCCGCCGACCGAGACGTTCTCGACGCTGTACGCGCCGTCCACACGCGTCCGGGTCGTGTGTCGCTCGCCAGTCGAGCCACTCACCAGAGTCACCTCGGCGCCTCCGACGGCAGCCCCGGCCTCGTCGGTAATGCGTCCTGCCACCGCCGCCGTGGTGACCCCCTGGGCCGCCGCCGGCCGAAGGGGAACGAGGAACGCCAAGGCCAACGCCGCGGCGCCCCAGCGGGCGCTGCGTCGGACAAATGAAGCTGTCATCTTGAGTCTCCGAGAATGGTTCCCCACCGGTGTGGCGAAGGTGCTACAAGGGCGCGGTAAATGTGACCACGAGGTCCAGAGGCGTCAAGCAATAGGCCGAGCCCTGCGGCGCCCCCGGTACCACGCCCACAGCGCATACGCCGGTATCCCCGTCAGGATGATCCCGATATCGATCGCAAACGCCTTCGTTTCCGAGACGAGATAGTTACCGAGGAGTAGCAAAGCGCCCGCGAGAAACAGCAGCGGGACGACCGGGAAGCCCCAGGTGCGGTACGGACGCTCCAGGTCGGGCCGCTTGCGGCGCAGCACGAACACGCCCGCGACGGCCAACGCGTAGAATGGCCAGATGCCGATGATGAACTGATCGGCGAGCTCGGTGAAGGTGCGGATCAGAATGAAGATCATGCCCATCACGGTCATGAGCAGCACCGCGGCAGTGGGCGCGTTGGTATGCGGGTCCACCTTGGCGATCGCCTTGGGAATCACGCCGTCTTCGGCCGCCGCGAAGAAGATTCGCGGCGCCGTCATCATCGAGCCGTTCAGCGTCCCGAACGTGCTCACCGCGATAGCAGCCGATACGACGACCACGCCGTAGGGTCCGATGACGAGGCGCGCGACGTCCGCCGCCACCAGCTCGGCGCCCTTCATCGTCTGGATCGGAATCAGGTACAGGTAGACGAGGTTGGCGGAGAGGTACAGAACCACGACCGTCGCGGTTCCGATGAGCAGCGCGCGCGGCAGGTTGCGCTGTGGGTCCTTCACCTCACCCCCGACGAACGCGAGGTCGGCCCACCCGTCGTACGCCCACAGGATCGCGACCATCGCCAGCAGGAACGGCGACAGGCCCACGCTCGCGCGCTGCGCGAGCATGCCGCCCTCCGGGGTCACGGCCGGCGTGCCGAGCGCGAAGCCGAGCAGCACGAGCAGCGCCAGCGCGCCGACTTTGAAGGCCGTGCTGATGTTCTGGAGAATCGCGCCGCGATGGATCCCCATGTAGTTCACGGCGCCCACGACGGCGATGAAGACCGCGCCGAGCACCTGCTCCGCGCGGACCCCCAGGAATACGTTTGCCGCGGGATCGAAATTCAGCGTCCGCAGCGTGTACGCCGAGGCCGTGATGCCAATCGCGCCGAATGCGCCGGGGCGGATGATCCAGAGCTCCGCCCAGGCAAAGAGAAATGCGGGCAGGGGTCCGAACGACTCGCGCACGAAGACATATACGCCTCCCGAGCGCGGGAACGCCGCGGCGAGCTCCGAGTACGTGAGCGCGCCGCACAGCACGACCGCGGCGCCGAGTACCCACGCGAGCAGAAAGAGCGGGACGTCGTCCACGCGTTGGGCGACGCCTGCCGGCGTGCGGAAGATGCCGCTGCCGATCGTCGAGCCGATGAGGACCGCGACCGCGCTCCACAGGCCGAGGCGGCGCGTGAGCCGCTCGCCCCATCGATCGAGTGGTGCCGAAGGTGCGCTCATGAGGTTCGAGAATATACATTTCCCGCCCTATGATGCGACGCTACACGTTGCTGGCCGCGACGGCCGCAGCCGCCACCTACTTGCTCATCGTCCTCGGCGCCATCGTGCGCATCACGGGGTCGGGGATGGGCTGCGGCGATCACTGGCCGCTGTGCAATGGCCACATCTTTCCCCCGCTGCACGACGTCGGCACTGTGATCGAGTGGAGTCACCGCCTGGTGGCGGCGCTGGTCTCGGCGCTAGTCGTCGGACTAGCGCTGTACGCATGGCGCGCGGCTGACCCCGGGCGCCAGCCCGGGGTTCCCGGGGTCAGCCGTGCCCCGTTCATCGCGCTGGGTCTCCTCGTTCTCCAAGTCCTGCTCGGCGCGCTGACCGTGAAGCTCGAGCTCCCGGCGTGGACCGTGATCCTGCACCTCGGGACCGCGATGCTGCTGCTGGCGACGTTGTTGGTCGCGGCCTCCGGATCCCCGGGCTTTCGCCCGGGGTCAGTCGTCCTTCTTGCCCTCGCGTTCGTCACCGTGCTCTTCGGCGCGCTCACGGCGAACCTCGGCGCCGCCGCGGCGTGTACGGGGTTCCCGCTCTGCAATGGTCAGGTCTGGCCGTCAGTCGGCGGACTCGCCGTCGTGCATTGGATCCACCGCTTGCTCGCGTACACACTGGCCGCCTCCGTGCTCACGGTGGCCGTCAAGACGAAAAAGCGTGGGGTGTGGGGCGTGGGGCTACTCGTCATGGTGCAGGTGGCCGTGGGGGCAGCGACGGTGCTCCTCGGCCTGCCGCCCGAGCTGCAAGCGGCGCACGTCGCCGTCGGAGCGGCGGTATGGGCGGGACTGGTCCTGGTTCTCCTGTAAAAACCACGTAGCGCCCGGCGGTGATCCGCCGGGCGCTACGTGTGTTGAGCCTCCAGACTGCCAAAAACTCAGGGAATGAGGACCTGCACCGAATCCCGCAAGCCACCACCCTGAATGATGACGAAGGTCGTATCGGCACTGACGGCCTTCACTTTCGCCCGCGCCGAGGTCGGCGGCACGGGGACATAACTCCCATCGTTCGTGACCGCGACGGCGGCTGCACCCGAGCTGAAGGTGATCGTCTCCTCCAGCGGAGTAAAGCGTCCGTCCACCACCGACGCCGTGAACGTCGTGCTGTCGCCGACGGCGAGGTGGATCTGGGAGAACTGCTTCACGATCGCCACGGGAGTTCCGTCGAGATCGGACAGCGGGTCGTTCTTGCAACCCGCCAGGGGGCCCACGAGCGCGGCCAGGGCGCCGAGCGTTCCGAGAAGACGACGATTCATGCGAACCTCGCTTGAGAGTCTCACTGGGGTGATCAGAATCGCTCCACTTCGATCACCGCTTCCGGTCCCAACATTTCTTCCCAGTTCGGCCGGCTGGGCTCGCGCCGATCGCTGGTCCAGATGAGCACGTAGTTGCCGAATCCCGTCGGGTCGAGGAACACGTACTTCAGCGCCCGTCCCCGCGTGAACTTCCACACCACGTACGGCCGCGTATTGCCGGCCTGCGGGCGGTCGAGCACTTCATCGGGCGGGCCGTACTTGATAAAGATCCGGCCCCGATCCGTCCGCCACCCCGGGATCTGCGCCGAGCCGCCTTCGCGGAACCGGCGATTGGCTTCGGCGATCCGCGCGTAGAAATCTTCCCGCGCTTCGTTCCGCGGCGTCCCCGCCGAGGGGTCCCGCTTCGCCCAGAACTGCCGCAGCCAGCGCCGCTTCCCTTCCAGCGTCAGCGACGGGTAACTCCCCTGCTCGTCCGACGTCATCAGGTACACGAGGGGCAGGTACAGCGTGTCGAGCCGCCCTTCGGGCTGCCCCGCGAAGACATCTTCCGCGGGTGTGGCGTCCGCGATCGCCGCTTCCGTCTCGAAGCCCGCCATGCGGAACATCGCGCTCCGCACGACCGAGTCGGCTCCCGCCGCGACCACCTCGAGGCGGTAGTCGCCGGGCGGTAATCCCGCGAGGTCGAGCATCGCCCGGGTGACGCCGCCGCCGGCGGCGACGGGAATCCGTTCGCCGGGGGTCGCGATGACTTGCCGACCCTGCGTCGTCGCGACGCGCACCACCACCGTCACCGTCTCCGCCTGCGGCGCGTACAGCTCGAGGTAGTAGCCCAGCCGCGCCTGTTGCGGTGTGAGCACCGGCCGCCCCGACGCCTGCAACAGCACCGCGCCCTTCCGGATCTCGCCGGCGGCCGGGGTCGCATCGGCGGTTTCCGCCGAGCGCATTCCAGTCGCGAGCAGCAGATCCGATCCCGTCGGCGCCGCGGCATACGCATTGACGTCCGAGCGCTGGCGGCTCACGCGTCCCGTCGCCGAGTCGGTCACGGTCACGTCGATCGTGTACTTCCCCGGCCGGGCTGCAAAACTGAAATGCTCCACCGCCGAGCCTCGAGACACCGCGAGCATGCGGACCGGGACCGTCTGCTGCCACGACTGCGCCAGCAACTCCGTCCCTGCCGTGTCGTGCACCGTCACCGCGAAGCGGTAGGCGGCGATGCCACCCGTACCCTGTGTGACCGGGTCGAGCAGCGCGAACGGCACCTGGCAAAAGGCATCGACCAGGGTCTGCGCGCCGGTGGTGCGGTAGAACCGCACCGCGGCGAGTTCGAGGCTCTGCGGCCTGGCACTCATGACCGGAGTGGCCATGAGTGCCAGGCTGAACAGCACCGTCTTCTTCACCAAACGACCTCTCAAACCGTCGTTACCACCCCAGCGAGTAGCTGAAGAAGTTCGTGTTCCCCAGGGCGCCCAGGTTCCGCCAGGCGTAGTCGAACCCGAGCTTCAGGTTGCCCTTGCCATAGGCGATGCCGCCGCCCAGGGCCGCTCCATCGCTGGTGAAGCTGCCGCTCTTCTGGCTCGACGCGAACCCGGCTCCGGTCCCCACGTCGAACTGATTGTCGGGCTGAATCGAATAACTGCCGCGCGCGGCGAGCGAGAAGCCCGAGTTACCCAGGTTCTGGGCTGACCACTCGAGGCCGGCGCTCGCGCCGGGCTTGGTGTTGTTGGGCTGCGTGAACTCCGACAACAGCGTCACCCGGTTCGAGCCCTGCGTGATCAGATCGAGCGCCACGCTGACGCGGAACATCACCGGGAGGCCGAACTCCTTGGTACGGAAGCTGGCCGGCTGCGGCTCACGCGGCACCGGCACCGTCCCGAGGGGCGGATCCGGAATCACGGCCGTTTCCACGCCCGGCCCGTCGTGCTGCAGCGTCGAGCCGAGGTTCTGAATGACGAACGCCGCCCGGATCGGCCGCTGGCCGATCATGGCGTGGAAGTTCGTGCCGAAGTCCAGGGCGAACGCGCTGGCCGAGGTCGAGCCCAGCTTGTCGCTCAGGAACTTCAGCGTGACGCCCGCTGAGAACCGGTCGGAGAAGTTCTTGCCGTAGGTGCCGGCGAAGAACGACTCGCTCACGGAGTAGACGCGGCCGTCGCCGTCGGGATTCTCGACGGTGTAGACCGGCTGGTTGGAGAACCCGAACGAGCCGACGCTGATGCCGACGGCGCTCGAGCCTCCTCCCATCGGGAAGGCGACGCCGGCCCAGGTGTACTTGGTGTCGGCGATGTAGTTGACGGTCGACACCATGGCGCCGGGCCGGGCGATCTGCGCGAGCCCCGCCGGATTGTAGTACAGCGCCGTGACGTCGGTGGCGAGGGCGGCGAACGAGCCGCCCAGCGCCGCGCCGCGGGCCCCGGCGCCGAGGAGCAAGAACTCCGCGGCGGTGGTGCCGTAGGCCGTGTTGTCGGACCGGTCGACGACCTGCGCAGCTGCGGGAGCGGTAGCCGCCGCCGTGAGCGCGATCGCGAGCAATCCGCGAGTGATCGTAAGCTTCATGGCGTCCTCCCTTACTGCGCGAAGTTGACTACGGTGAACCGCCCGACCTTCGTCTGCCCGTCCGGACCTTCGACGTGATAGAAGTACACGCCGGATGCCACGAACTGGTTGTTGCGGTTCCGCAGGTTCCAAGTCAGCTCACCACCGCCGGTCACGTCGTTCAACGTGAGCGCCTGCACCAGCACGCCGGAGACCGAGTAGATCCGGACGATGGCGCGGTTGGGCAGGTTCACGAACTTCAAGATCTTCGTGTTCGGGGTGATCTCGAGCGAGTTCGTCACATAGTACGGATCGGGCACGGTGTGCACGCGCGACAGATCGCCTGCCACCGTGCTGTCCACCGCGTACTGCTGCGATACCGTGACCTGATAGGTGAGTCCCGGCGCGCGCGACGGCCGTGTGGCCGGACCCGCGAACGTGTAGTTCGCGCAGTCCGTCATGCTGGGCCCCGTTGCCGGTGTGCAAGTGGCGCCGATGGTGCCGGTCACCGCCCGCAGGTGCCACTTGATGTTCGCCGCCGGAATGGCGGCCATCTCCATGATGAAGAACTCGCCGTTGACCATCAGCGCGATGCCGTTCGCGTCGGCCGTGCCGTCGGCGTTGAAGTCGAGCGGCTCGTACTGCGCCTTGCGCTCGAGCTGCGCGCACGCGATGGCCCACCAGTCCGGGAAGCATGTCGCCTGTGTCCCGTACGCGTGGTGGTATCCCACGGCCGCGACGTTCGGCGCGCCGGTCCCATCGGCCAGATCGCCGCCCGTGATGCCGGCGGCCGTGAAGGCCCGCACGTTGACGAAGCCCCACCCGCTGCCGCCGTTCGGCGCGTACGGCAGGGTCAGGCGGTGCGTCGTGTCGCGGACGGTGAGACTCGAATCCGCGTTCCACGTCACGATGAAGTCCGCCGGGTACCAGGCCGTCTGCGAGTAGGCGAACCCGCGCATGTTCAGGTTGATCGCCGCCACCGGACACGGACCGGCGCCATTGGCCGTCGTGCGATCGCGGTACGCCCCCGGCGCCCACATTCGTCCCACACCCGTCAACTTCCCGGAGTTGTGGCTCGTGTCGGGGCACGCCACGATCGTCGGATCGGGCGGTTCCGCCGGGCTCGTGCCGCTCGCATCGAACCAGCGCGAGTGAGCGAGGTACCGGCTGGTTTGCCGCGTTGCCGCGGGCAGCGTCCCGAAGCGACCCACGGCCACCGCGACGCCCGGTGACGTCCGCGTGATCGGCACGGTGGACGCGGCGAACGTCAGCGGCATCCGGACATCCTTGGTGAAGCGGATGCCGAAGCGCCGCGCCGCCGCGGAGTCATACCGCGCGATCGGCTGATCGAATCCGTAGCCCAGGTCGGCCTGGGAGTTGAAGGCCGGCTGGGTCAGCGGAATCACCTTCCGGACTGTGTCGGATCCGGCGTAGATGCTGAGATAGACGTTCGGCTCGATGCCGATACCGCCCGTGAAGCCCGGGCCGACCGAGTCGTAGCGGACCGCGATGTTGCCGGCCGCCAGCGCCTCGACCACCGCCGACGTGAACAGCAGCTGGCCGTCGTTGGCCGGCGGCATGTTGCCGTTGAACGTTCCGGTGTTCGGATCGATCGCCGGGTAGGCCGCCGCCGTGTTGAGCAACGCGCCTGGATCGCCGTATACGCCCTGCACCAGCACGGCCGCCGTGGCGTTGGCAGCGATCTTCCGCGGCGTCACCGCCTTCGTCACGCGCGGGGACTCGAGCGACGACGGGCCCGACGCGAACGAGTTCACGTCGAACGCCGTGACCGCATACTGATACGTGAACGAGTTGCGTACGCTGCGGTCGACCAGCGCGAACCCGATCCCGCCGTCTGCGAGCGCGGGGAAGCCCGAGCCGTTGCCGGTCACCGCCGTGTCCGCCTTGACGATCAGAATCGACCCGCTCGCCAGCTGCACCCGGCCACCGGCGGGGACCTGAATTACGTCGCCGACCAGTCCGTGCGGCTCACCCGCGACGCTCGGGAAGGTCTGCGGGCAGTCGTCCTGCACGCCCAGCTCCGGCGCGCATTCGCTGATGCCATCGCCGTCGGTGTCGGTCGTGTACGCGAAGCTACCCGAGTAATCGATGATCTCGGTCCCCGCGTAGTCGAACTGCGCGACCAACTCGAGCGCGCTCGTCGTCCGCCCGCGATAGATCCGATAGCCTTCGACGTCGTACTGCTTGAAGTTCGGATCGTACAGCGCGTTGGGCGTCAAGTCGGGGTTGAGCGGCTGGCTCGCGATCGCGTAGAACGGATCGCCGCCGCCGGTCTTGATCGTCTCCGTCTCGCTCGGCTGCCAGGCGATCGTCACCTGGTTGTCGCCGGGGATCAGGAAGAAGCGGGGTCCCTCAGGCGCGAACGGCAGCAGGAACTTGTTGTTGAAGACCGCCTGCGCCACGAGCGACTTGTCGAGCAGTGACCGCTTGACCGTGGTCACTTCGGTCTGCTCGATGAAGTTGTTGCCGTTCGAGTCGGCTTCGCTCACCCACCCCGCGGCGCGCTCGATGGTGCGGACGCGGCTCGGGTCGGCGAAGATGGTGTCGCCCGGCGCCGGAATGCCCGGCTTCAGGTCGCCACCGATGAACGGCAGTACGGCGGGCGTCGGCGCCGCGTGGACGTACCCCACCACGATCGTCTGCGACTCGCCGGCGGCCAGTGTGAACGGACCCGACGATTCGAAGAAGCGCGTGTCGGTGAAGGCCTGGTCGAGGAAGCACATCTTCTGCGTGACCGGGTTCACCGTGCAGGGGTTGTCGCCCAGGGCCGGGCTGACTTTGCCCGACAGGTAGCGGTACAGCTGAATGACGCCCACGGGATCAGGGAAGCCCGTCGCCGCGTTGCGCGTGTTCGAGAACATCGACAAACCGACCTCGACGCCGCCGACCTTGGGCGAGCGCAGGTACTTCACGCCGACGAAGCCGGGCGACGAGACGAACGGCGCGCCGAAGATGTCGGGCGGGAAGGACCAGTTGGGTTCGAGGAAGTCGGCCTTGTAAGCCACGCCCATGTTGAAGGGCAGGATCGCCGTCGAATAGTTCGCGCCCGCGTCCCCGACGTCGGGGTCCATCGAGAAGGCGCTGTACAGACTGTCGATCGCGTAGCCGTTGTCGGGAATGTTGAAGTTGAAGACGGCTTCGTTGCGGTCCTGGAAGTTCTGGCCGACCGCGCAGATCTCCGCCTGGATGGCGGGATCGAGGCCGGCGTACACCGCGCAGTTGCGCGCGGTGACGTTATAGAACGTAAAGACGAAGTAGATGATGTCTTCGTTGCCCGTCGGGAAGTTCCAGGCGAGCCCGCGCTCTTCGACCAGGATGCCCATGGGGTGCGTGCGGCCCGAGAGCAATCCCGGGTTGCCGTCCCATGCGCGCGTCCACAGGTCCTGCTGCGAGATGTTGTCGCGGCCGAGCAGCACGGCGTTGTAGATCGCCGTATCGCGGACCTTGGCGCCGTTGGGCCAAGCGGCCGCGTCGGCGGGGTCGAGCGAGTTGTAGACGAGCGTGACGGCGTCGCCCTGGACCTGGGTGCCGCGCGCGTCGAAGAAGTAGGCGCCCACGGTGTCGCCAGCCCACGGGAACGCCGGCTTGCCGCCGCCCGCCGCCGCCGGGATCATGCCGGCCAGCTGCAGACCCGAGTTGAAGATGTACTGGTCGGGCGTGCCCTTCGGCCAGAAGCCACCGCCGACGACCGGCGAGTTGGTCGGGTCGACGCACAGCTCGCCCAGGTTGTTGATACCGCAGAAGACGCGGTTCACGTTCAGCACGCCGTTCGTGACCGCAAAGAGGTTGACCGCACGTCGCCGTGCCGGCCGCTCCCGACCAGGCTTGGCCGCCACGACGGTGACGGCGGTCGCCGAGAGGAGGGCCAGGGCGACGAAGGCCCGAGCCGCGCGACTAAACCAGGATGAACGCATAATCCTTCCTCGAGTGAAATAGACCGACCGGCGGCGTCCCGAATGACGGAACGCCGCCGGTCCCTAGCTGCCTAGAAGTTCACCTCGAAGCCCACGCGGATGTGCCGCGGAGCACCGTACAGGTTCTGCGGACCGAAGAACGAATCGTAGTACGCATTCAGCGCCCGAGTTTGCTCGGACAACGCATAGGTCCCGTCGCCGTTGCCGAACCGCGCTTCAGTGCGGCGCAGCATGACGCAGTTGACCGGGTTGGCCCACGCCCCGCAGTTCGCGAGGTCGATGGCATCGCCCGCCCGCAGCGCGCTGTTCGCATCGGCTTCGTTCCGGAGGTTCAGGAACTCACCCGACAGGACGCCCGTGCGGAATTCCGCGTTCACCACGTCGCCCGTTTCCACGAACAACGCGTTGACGTTGCGGAAGTTCAGCGCGTTACGGACGTCCGCGTACAGCGTCCAGTCCGTGCCGCCGAACTTGAAGGCCTTGTTGACGCGCAGGTCGATGTTCTTGAGCCACGGCATCGTCGAGGCGTTCACCGGCTCCTGTTGCGAGCCGATGAGGCCGAAGCCCTGCCGGGGCGCCAGCGTGCCGGAGCCCTGGTTGACCTGCCGCGTGTAGGGCAGGCCGCTCACCACGCGGAACGTGGCGAAGACGCTCACGTCGCGCAGCACGTTGCCCAGGGTCGTGCCTTTCTTCCAGTCCCCGGGCAGCGTCAGCGCCACCGAGCCGACGATGTTGTGCGTGCGGTTGTCGTCCGTCGGCAGAATGGCCTGCGGCGGCGGCACCCGCGAGCCCGTCACCTGCGAAATCTGGCGCGACAGCGTGCGCAGATACGCGAACGGATCCGAGCCCGTGCTCTTGGACAGCTGGAACGTGTACGCCACCGACGCGTTCAGGTAATTCCCGACGCGGCGGTCGAGCTTCATGTCCACGCCGCGCACGTTCCCGAAGTCGGCGTTCGTGAGGATGTTCAGGTTCACCGTGTCGCCGACGTTGAACGGATCGGCGAACGGCACGATGCGCGCGGCGTAGTCGGACACCTTGTCCTTGTTGTACGCCGAGACGTCGAGCACCATGTCCTGACTGAAGGCGTGCCGCACCCCGAACTCGAACAGGATGCTCTTGCCGAACTGCAGGTCACGCCCGAACACGTCGTTCGTGTTCGTGAAGTCGAGATCGTTGTTGATACCGGTCAGCAGCGTCGTGAACTCCGGCGTCTGCACCTGGTGCGAATAGGAGAGCCGGAAGCCCGTGTTCTCCGTCACCGGGAACGACACCCGCAGCCGCGGCGACACCGACGAGTGGCCGACGCTGGGGGTGAATACGCGGGCGATCGACGCCGCCAGCGAGTCCGCGTTCGAATTCGCCTGCGCGCTCCACGCCGGGTTCGTGTAAATACGGCCGGGTGTATTCGCGAACAGCGCGTTGGCGTTGTAGTAGTCGTAGCGCACGCCGAGCTCGAGCACGACGTCGCCCAGGTCGAGGCGGTCGGCCGCGAACATGCCGTACTTCAGCGGATCCACGACGTAGGCGTCCATGAAGCTCTGGCGCAGCAAGCCCGAGCTCCAGAACGCCAGGTTGGTCTTCACGAAATCGCCGCCGAATTGGAACCGGTTGAAGCGGTTCGCCTGGAAGTCGATGTTAGCGCGACCCGAGTACCGGGTCTCCTGGTACAACGTCGCCCCGACGTCGACGCCGGCCGTGTACCACCCACCCGACTGCATGCCGTAGGGGTTCATGCGGTAGGGCTGCCGGTTGGTCAGGTCGTTGCGGTTGAGCAGCGGCACGCGCAGCCCGCTGTTCGTGCGGATGTTCGTGATGATCTGATCGGTGATTGGGAACGGGAAGTTGTCGAGGCCGGCGAACTTCATGCTGCCGAACTCGAGCCCGAGGGTCGGGCTGCGCGACCCGGCTTCATAATCCGGATCGAGGGGCCCCGCGACCGTGCGGTCCTGCTGGCGCGAGAAGTTCAGGTTCAACGACAGCGCCCGCTCGGCGCTGCGGATGAACGTGTGGCTCGCGTCGAGCGTCAGGTAGCGGCTCGTGTTGTGGAAGCCCGTGTACCTCGCCGGATCGCCGATCGACGTGCCCGGGGTGTTGCGGCCCTGCGTGCCGCTCGCGACGCCCGACAGCGCGACACGCGAGCCCTGCCCGTAGGTGTACTGCAGCTTGCCCGAGAACGTGATGTCCGTCGTCCAGTCGAACGGGCGGCGGCGGCCCTGGCACTCGACGCCGAAGTTCTGGCTGGCGTCGCACTCGCCGCTGTACTGTACGAACTGCGGAATCGACACCGACTGCGTGGTCCCGCCGCTCGTGACGTTCACGACCGTATCGAGCCCGCCCATCACGTACGTGGCGTTCTTGTCCTGGTCGGTGCCGCGGAAATCCGACAGCTTGCCCTGCATGATGCTCGACAGGAAGAACGTGAGGTTCGTGATCTTCGGGATCGGCCCGCCGACGTTCGCCTCGAAGCGGTTGTAACCGACGCTGATCGCGTCGCCGAACGGCGAATCGGTTTCGGTCGAGATCGAGCCGTCGTAGTTCTGCCCGCCGGCCCGCGTGGTGAACGAAATGACGCCCGACTGCGCGTCCGCGAACTCGACGCCCAGCGCGCCCGTCGTCACCGAGGCCTCTTCGACCGCGTTGGTGCCGAGGTTGACGCGCTGCGAGCCGCTGTTGGTGGCGCGCACCGGCGCGCCGTCGATGTAGACGTTCGCCTCACCGGGACGGCCACCGCGGATCGACACGCCCGCGCCCGCGCCCGACTCGACGACGCCGGGCTGAATCGCGACGATGTTCCGGATGTCGTCCACCGGGAGGTTGTCCACGAGCTGTTGCCCGACGCTGGTCTTGGATGCGACCTCGTCGCGCGGCACGATCGGGTTGGCGGCCGCCGTCACCGTCACGCCCGTCAGCACGACCGCGGACGACTGCATCTTCACGTCGACCGTGATCGTGTTACCGCCCATCACGCGGACGCCGCGCACTTCGGCCGGCGCGTAGCCGATGAACTGCGCGCGCACGGTGTAGGTCCCGACGGGGACGTTGTTGATGAAGTAATAGCCTTTGTCGTTGCTGATCGCGCCGAACGATGTTCCGACGACGAACACCTGGGCATTCGCGATCGCGACGCCGGCCTGATCGGTCACCGAACCTTCGACCTTTCCTGTGGTTTGCTGCGCCGAGAGCGGCGAGGACACGATCACCAGCGCGATCGCGAACCCGACGCTCAGCGCGAGGAAGCGACCGAAAGCGCTCCGCACACGTTGAGTCATGGAAACGTCCTCCAAAAGCGTGAATGCGCGTGGACTACCGGACAAAAACACTGAGGTCGACACGCCACCTCCCTTCGGTGTGCACGTACCCGACGGCTAAACGACGCATGTACGGCTAACTACCGATGTTTTGGTAAGCTGCCCCGCGATATGCGATGCGTCAAGGCAACACCACGTCAACGTCTTCGGGCGCTTCTGTCCCCCGCAGGGGACAGGACGGCGGGCTCAACGGCGGCGAAAATGCACCTTACTCCAAAGGCCCGCAAGAGGGCCTGACCGGCGTCAAACGAGCAGCAAATCGGTCTGTGGCGCCCGCGGCGTCACTTCCGGTCCAGTTTCGGCGAGAAACACGTTGATCTCACTGCGCATCCCGAACCGCTGCGCGAGATAGATCCCGGGCTCGACGGAAAACCCCACGCCCGCGAGCAGCACGCGATCGTCGGCCGTCTCGAAGTTGTCGAGATGTGGACCTGAGCCGTGCAGGTCGCGATCGATCGAATGACCGGTGCGGTGCGGAAAGAACTCGCCGTAACCGGCCTTCGAAATCACGCCACGCGCCGCGTCGTCCAGCTCGGCGCCCGTTACCGGGGACCCGCCCCACCGCTCCCGCAACCGCGCCACCGCCGCGTCGCGCGCGCCGCGCACTGTCTCCCACACGCGCTGCACCTCAGCGTCGGGCGTGCGACCGGCGAACCCCATCCACGTCTGGTCGGCGAAGACCGAGCCCTTGCTCGGCCCGGCCCACAAATCGAGCAGCAGGACCTCGCCCACCTTGAGGCTCCGGTCGGCGCCCTCGCGCGGCTCGTAGTGCGGATTCGCCGCGTTCGCCTGGAACCCGACGATGGGCGGGTGATCGGTAATGAGCCCCGCCCGCCCGAACGCGTCCATCACGCGGCGCTGCATCGCCGTCTCGCGCACTTCGACTCCCCGGGCGAGCTCCGCGCCGGCCCAGCGCAGGGTGTCCTGCGCGATGGAGGCCAACGCGTCGGCGGCGCGACGATGCCCGGCCAGCTCGTCAGGCGACCAACGCGCGGCGAACCGCGTCACGAGCTGCGCCGACGGCACGATGCGCGCACCGAATCCCTCGAGCATCTGGACTACGCCGTAGGGCACACGATCGAGGTACGGGACGCCGTCGTTGGGAGAGATCTCCATCGCGAGCGTCTTGCCCTTCACGAGCGGACCGAGCACGGCGTGCAGCTCACGCCACGCCGCGTACGGACGGACCTCGCCGGGGAAGCCGTCGAACGACGCCAGCTCGATGCGGTGCGCGACGGCGACGGGCTTCCCCGCGCGCGGCAGCAACGTGAAGAAGCGCCGCGTGCCCATCCCGTGAATCCCGAGCACGCGCGTCGCGACGGGGTTCACACCGTGGAAGTCGTACAGGAGCCAGCCGTCGGCGCCGATGCCGGCGAGCATGTCGCGCAGCGCCGCGAAGTCGAACCCGTCGAGAAGCGCCATCAGTGATGTCGGGGATCGGGGGGCGCGGCGCGCCATTCGCAGGTCGCGCCGCCGGTGGCGCGGCAGGCGGTGTGCAGCATCGCGCCCTCGTAGCCGACGAGCAGGCGCAGCAGCTCCGCGAGGGCCGCCCCGTAGAACCCGCACGCCGCGCCGTCGGGCGTGGCGTTGATGGCGATGGGGTCGCTCACGCGCGCGACCGGCACGTGCCGCTCGCGCACCAAGTCGGCGCCGAGGACGGCGCGAGCCGCGCGCCGCGCGGAGAAGTGCCCGAACATCCTGAGCGGCGGGAAGACGCGACGCACCGCCCGCCGCGCGGCGCGGCGGCCCGCGTCGGCGAACACGAGGTCGGCGTCGGGACGGCGCCCGACGAGACGCAGCAGCGCTTCGACGTGCGCGCCATCAACGCGCGCATCGCGGCGGACGAGCTGCTCGTACTCGGCGAGCTGCATCGCGACGGTGGGCGAGAGCCCCAGCCGCTTGACGAGGAGTTCCTCGGCGAATTCGGTGAGCCCGTCCTCGACCGGCGTGTCGAGATTCTTGACCGCCTCGAGGACGGTGAGCGGAACGATGCTGTGGACCACGGCGCGCGAAACCTAGCGCCGCCCGCCCCATTGCGGAACTCGGGGGCCCGGATGAGCCTTAAGGAACGCCGATGACTCCCAACACCACCCCCCCCTCCACTCCTGTTGACGAGAAGCGGGCGAGCTTCGAGCGCGAAGCGCTCGTCCACCTCGACGCCCTGTACCGCGTCGCCTTGCGCCTCACCAACAACGCCGCCGATGCCGACGACCTCGTGCAGGAGACGATGCTCAAGGCGTACCGCGCCTGGGACCAGTACGAGAAGGGGACGAACGCCAAGGGGTGGCTCCTGACCATCCTGCGGCACGCCTTTATTAATGAATACCGCCGCCGCACGCGGCACCCCGAGAACGTGGACCTGGACACCATTGAGCCGTTCGCGGTGTTTGGGGAGATACAGGATGAGGATCCACAGGGCGCCTTCTTCGACAAGATCGTCGACGACGAGGTGCTCCGTGAAATCGACAAGCTCCCGGAGACGTTCCGGGAAACGCTCGTGCTGAGCGACGTCGAAGGCATGTCGTATCAGGAGATCGCCAAGATTCTCGAGATTCCAGTCGGTACCGTAAAGTCGCGTCTGTTTCGCGCCCGTAGAGTTTTGCAGGGTCGGCTCTACGAGTACGCCGTCAGCCAGGGGTACATCAAGGGAACACCGGCATGAACTGTCGCGAATGCGTGGATCACCTGTACGAGTTCCTCGACCGGGAACTCACGCCGGACTTGGAGCGCGACATCAAGCGCCACATAGAGGAATGCCCGCCCTGTGGCGAACAGTTCGACTTCGAGGCGGTGTACCTCAAGTTTCTCCGGGCGCGATGCCGGACGCAGGGCGCGTCCCCGGAGCTCAAACAGAAGGTGCTGCGCGAGCTGTTCGGCGAGTGAAATGGCTGACCGCGGCGGGCGCGGCGGCAGCGCTCGCTGTCGGGACGGCGACGGTCATAGGGGTGGGATGGCGAGGGCTGCTGTTGCTCCTCGCCTTTCTCGTTTCCGGGAGTTTGTTGACGAAGGGCGGAGGGCGGCGGACGGCGGCGCAGGTGTTCGCCAATGGGGGCGTCGCGGCGCTGGCAGCGCTGCTCGCGTCGTGGCCGGCCTTCGCCGGAGCCATCGCCGCCGCTGCTTCCGACACGTGGGCCACCGAGATCGGCGCGCATTCCCCCACCCCACCCCGGCTCATCACGAACGGATCCGCGGTACCGCCCGGCGCGAACGGCGGTATCACAGTCCTGGGAACGGCGGGTGGCGTGGCTGGTGCGGTACTCATCGCCGGCCTGACATACGCGCTAGCGCCCCGGGGCACGGCCCCGGGGCTAACCCACCCTGGCACGTTGGCGGCAGTTGTGGCCGTTGCCGGCGTGGCAGGCATGCTCGTCGACTCCCTACTAGGGGCGACCGTGCAGGGACCCGAGGACCGTTGGCTCGACAACAACGGAGTCAATCTCGCGATGACACTCGCCGGGGCGGGAATCGCCGCGTGGCTGGCGTGACGCGCTGGGACGCCGTCGTCGTCGGGGCAGGACCTGCGGGCTCAGCCACCGCTCTGCTCCTCGCGCGCTCGGGTGCCCGTGTGCTGCTCCTTGACCGCGCCCGATTTCCCCGCGACAAGCCCTGCTCCGAGTACCTGAGTCCCGAGACGACGCGCGTGCTGGAGCGCCTGGGAGGCGGAGTGCTCGAGCACGTCGCCGCGTCGTCGCACGCACGGCTCAGGGGCATGAAGGTCGTCGCGCCGAGCGGCAAGTCGATGATCGGCCGCTTCGATGCCACCGGGGAACGCTTCAGCTTCGCGCTGCCGCGCACCCGTTTCGACGCGATCCTGCGCGACGCCGCCGAGGCCGCGGGCGCGGTCGTCCGCGAGGGCGTGAAGGTCGAGGAGCTCGTCTACGACGGCGGCGCGGTGGGGGGAGTGGTCGGCAGGGGTGAGACGCACCGCGCGCGCGTGGTGGTGGGCGCCGACGGTTTGCGGTCGGTGGTCGCGCGCCGCAGCAGCGGTGTGCGCGCGTCCCCACCGCGCCGCGTCGCATTCACGGCGCACGTCGGCGACGTCGCCGGTGTCACCGACCTCGGCGAGATGCACGTGGGCCGCACCGGCTATGTCGGGCTCGGACCGATCGGCGATGGCGTCACGACGGTCGCCCTCGTCGTGCCGGTCCGGGGATTGAAAGGGCGCCCCGATTTCTTCCAGACGCTCGAGCGATTCCCCGGACTCGCCGGCCGCTTCGATCCGCGGCGCATGGTACGCGACATCCTCGCGACAGGTCCCTTCGCGCAGTGGTCGCGCCGGCCCGTCGCGCCCGGAGGCGGCGCGCTGCTCGTTGGCGACGCGGCTGACTTCTTCGATCCGTTCACCGGACAGGGGATCTACAGCGCGCTGCGCGGCGCCGAGCTCGCCGCCACCGCCGTGATCGAGAACATCACCACCGGCGCCAGCCTTGCCTCGTATGCGCGGGCGCGACGCGCTGCCTTCACCGGCAAGTGGCTGCTCGAGCGGCTCATCGGGTTGGGTGTCGGCTGGCCCGCGCTCGTCGAGCGCGTCGTCGGCCGCCTGGCGCGGCGCGCCGATCTCGCGGATCTTCTCGTGCGCGCGACGGGGAACTGCGTCCCCGCGCGCGCCGTCCTCGCTCCCGGCGTTCTCGCCGGCCTCCTCTGGTGACCATGCGCGGCGTCGAAGCTCCGCTGTTCCGTCAACTGCTCGGCAGGTTTGCGACCGGCGTGACGGTGCTCACAACCCGGAGCGCTGGGGGCGACCCCGTCGGAATGACGGCGAGCTCCGTCGCTTCGGTGTCGCTCGATCCGCCGCTCGTACTCGTGTCGGTGGACCGCCAACACGAAATGCACGCCGCGTTGGAAGCGGCACCGTACTTCGTGATGAACGTCCTCGCCGCCGACCAGGAAACCCTCTCGCGTCGCTTCGCGGGAGACGAGGCGAATCGTTTCAGCGGCGTCGGGTTCCATCTGAACAAACAGGGGATCGCGGTCCTCGACGGCGTGCTCGCGCACGTCGAGTGCGAGAAGCAGTCCGCGACTCCCGCGGGCGACCACACGGTGTTCATCGGCCTCGTCAGCGGCGGCAGCGTCACCGATCGGCGGCCGTTGCTCTACTACCGCGGCGGATATGCGGGGCTGCGTGAGTGACGGTGCGGACCGTTGATCGGGTCCACATCCAGGCGCCGCTTGAGCGGGTGTACGCGGCCGCGGCCGCCGTCGAGCGCTGGCCCGCGATCCTGCCGCACTACCGCTGGGTGCGCCGGCTCGAGGGGAGTCTGGTCGAGATGGCGGCGTGCCGTCCCTTCGGACCGCTCAAGTATCCGGTGTGGTGGGTCTCCGAGATGAGCCTCGACCGACCAGGAGGTGCCATCCACTACCGCCACGTCAGGGGTATCACGCGAGGCATGAACGTCACGTGGAGGATGGTGGAGGCTGATGAGGGAGGCGTAGACGTGGAGATCGTGCACACCTGGGATGGGCCGCGTTGGCCGCTCATTGGCCGTCTCGCCGCAAACCTCGTGATCGGTCCCGTCTTCATACATGGCGTCGCGTCGCGCACGCTCGCCGGTATCAAGATCGCAGTCGAGGGAAGAAATGGGGGAGCTTCGTCGTGATGTCGCGAGTGAACTCGCGCCTCGGCACTGCCACTGAAGCGGCATGCCCGCTTGCGGGCAGCGGCCGAGCCGCGGCTTGAGCCGCGCCATGCAGGCGCGCCGCGTGGTGATCACCGGGGTCGGCGTGGTGACGCCGATCGGTACCGCCGCCGATGGACTGTGGGCCGGACTCGAAGCCCGCACCTCCGCGGTTCGTGAGATCACCCGGTTCGATCCCGCGCCCTTCCGCAGCCGCATCGCCGCCGAAATCCCAGACTTCCGTCCGCAGGATCATCTCGACGCGAAGCGCGCGCGCCGCCTCGACCGGTTCTCGCAGCTCGCCGTGGCGAGCGCGCGGCTCGCCCTCACGGACGCCGAGCTACAGCCGGAGCGCGAGGACCGCGACCGCATCGGCGCGATGATGGGCTCGGCGCTCGGCGGCGTCGCGTACGCGGAGGCCCAGGTCCCGAAGTATCTGGCCGAGGGACCGCGGGGCCTCGACGCCGGGCTCGCCCTGGCCGTGTTCGCGGGGGCCGCCAGCTGCAACATCGCGATCGAGTGCGGGTTCACGGGACCCAACGCCACGAACGCGATGAGCTGCGCGTCGGGGACGATCGCGGTGGGAGAGGCGTTCCACGTAGTGCGCGATGGGCGGGCCGACGTGATGCTCGCCGGGGGTGCCGAGGCGCCGCTCGCGCCGCTGACCTTCGCGGCGTTCAGCAACATCCGCGCGATGAGCACGCGCAATGCCGATCCGGCCCATGCCTCGCGTCCCTTCGACGTCGGGCGCGACGGATTCGTGATGGGCGAAGGGGCTGCTGTCCTGGTCCTCGAAGAGCGGAGCCGCGCGGTCGCCCGGGGCGCCAGGATCTACGCCGAGGTGGTCGGGCACGCGTACACGAACGACGCGTACCACATGACGGCGCCGCGGCCCGACGGGCGTCAGGCCGCCCGCGCGATGCAGCTCGCGCTCGCCGACGGTGACGTCACGCCGACCGAAGTCGGCTACATCAACGCGCACGGCTCGTCGACGCCGCTCAACGACTCGACGGAGACCACGGCGATCAAACAGGTGTTCGGCGACCACGCCTACCAGCTGACGGTGAGCGGCACGAAGGCCTACTACGGTCACGCGCTCGGGGCGAGCGGCGCGATCGAGGCGGCGATCTGCGCGCTCGCGTTGGCCCGCGGCTGGCTCCCCCCGACGCTCAATCTGGAACACCCCGACCCTGCCTGCGATCTCGACTGCCTGCCGGGGGCCGGCCTCCCGGCCCGTCCCGCCGCGGTAGTCTCTAACTCGTTCGGGTTCGGCGGTATCAATGCGGCGCTGGTGTTGCGGCCTGACGCCGGCGACCCGTAGATTGCCCCCGCCATCACTCTTCAACTTTTCGGGAGCAGACTCGTGAATCCCAAGGCCCTGCGGCCGCTCGTCGCCGAGTTCGTCGGGACAGCGCTCTTCGTGTTCGTCGGCGTCGCCAGCATCGTGGTCAACGCCGCGACCAACAATTCCGTCGGCGTCGTCGGTATCTCGCTCGCGCATGGTCTCGGCATGGCGATCATCGTCACGATGACGATGTCGATCTCCGGCGGCCACATCAATCCCGCGGTGAGCGTCGCGCTCTGGCTGGCGCAGAAGATCGACGGCCGCACGCTCGGTCAGTATGTCGCCGCGCAACTGCTCGGGGGAGTCGTGGGCGCGTTGCTGGCGAAGGCCTTCCTGCCTGCGGTCGCCGCTCGCATCGCGTCGCTCGGCACGCCGCAACTCGCGGGCTCGATGGGCTTACTCGAAGGGATCGGCCTCGAAGCGGTGCTGACGTTCTTCCTGGTCTGCGCGGTGTTCGGGACCGCCGTCTCGACGCAGGCGCCGAAGGTAGGCGGATTCGGGATCGGCCTCGCGATCACGGTGTGCGGCCTCGCGGCGGGAACCCTCACCGGCGCCGCGATGAATCCGGCGCGCGCGTTCGGCCCCGCGCTCGTCGCGTGGGAGTGGCACGGCCAGGCCGTCTACTGGTTGGGTCCGCTGATAGGTGCGACGGCGGCGGGAGCGCTGTGGAAGTTCATCCTGCTCCCGAAGGACGCCGCAGACCTCGGGTGATCAGAGCTGTTCGGCGGCCGCCGGCGCGAAGTACGTCAGGATGATATCCGCGCCGGCCCGCCGGATGGCCGTTAGGGATTCCCACATCGCCCGCGTTTCGTCCAGCATGCCCCGCTCCGCCGCCGCTTTGATCATCGCGTACTCGCCGCTCACCTGATACGCGGCGAGCGGAGAGCCGAACTCCTCGCGCGCGCGCCGGATCAGATCGAGGCAGGGCCCCGCCGGCTTCACCATCACGATGTCCGCGCCTTCCTCCAGGTCCAGACGGATCTCCCGCATCGCTTCGTCGCCGTTCGCCACCGCCATCTGGTAGCTCTGGCGGTCGCCGAACTGCGGCGTCGAGCCCGCCGCTTCGCGGAAGGGACCGTAAAACGCCGACGCGAACTTCGCCGCGTACGACATGATCGGCAGATGCGAGAACCCCGCCGCGTCGAGCGCCTTGCGAATGCCCGCGACCCGGCCGTCCATCATGTCACTGGGGGCGACGAGATCGACACCCGCGCGCGCCTGCGTCACGGCGACCTTGCCGAGCAAATAGACGGACGAATCGTTGTCCACCTCGCCGTCCCGCACCACGCCGCAGTGGCCGTGATCGGTGTACTCGCACAGGCACACGTCTCCGATGACGAGCAGGTCCGGCACCGCGCGCTTCACCGCGCGGATCGCCTGCTGCACGATGCCCTGTTCGTCGTGTGCCTCGGAGCCCGTGTCGTCTTTCTCCGCGGGAATTCCGAACAGCACGATGCCGCCGAGGCCGAGGCGCGCCGCGCGCGCCGCGTCCTTCACGAGCTCGTCGACGGAGAGCTGCGCGACGCCGGGCATCGCCGCCACGGGCCGGCGCACGCCCTCGCCGTGCGTCACGAACAGGGGCCACACGAGCTGCGAGGGGACGAGGTGCGTCTCCTGCACCAGACGGCGCAGCGCGGGTGTGCGCCGCAAGCGCCGCATGCGACGGGTCGGAAACGAGGCAGGACTCATCGGGCGAGTAAGCTGGCCGCGCCTGCGGCCTCGAGCAAGCGCGCCACGGCTTCCCCGGCTTTCTGGGGCCGCGCGCAATCGATCTCGGCCGATGCGGTGAGTTGCACGGCGCCATCGCTCGCCGTGACGCGACCGAAGAGCTGGCGTGCATCGACCCAGGCCGCGACGGGGGCCTGACACCCGCCGCCGAGTGCCGCGAGCAGCGCGCGCTCGGCCTGCACGGCCCGCTCGCTCGCGGCGTCACCGAGGGAGGTGAGCGTGTCGCGCGTCTTGCGGTCGTCGGCCCGAATCTCGAGACCCAGCGCGCCCTGCCCCGGAGCCGGCATCACCTCGAGCGGGTCGATCGGCGTCGCGCTACGCCCGAGCGACAGTCGCTCGAGTCCAGCGAGCGCGAGCAGCGCGGCGTCGCAGCCATCGTGGGATTCGACCTTACGCACGCGCGTCGGCACGTTGCCGCGCAGCGACACGACCTCGAGGTCGGGGCGGAGGTACCGGACCTGCGTCACCCGCCGCAGGCTCGATGTGCCGACGCGCGCCCCCTGCGGGAGATCGCGGAGGCTCGCTCCACCAACGAGTGCTTCGCGCGGGTCGTGCCGCGCCGGCACCGCGGCGAGCGCGAGTCCCTTGGGGAGTTCGGTCGGCAGGTCCTTGAGCGAATGCACCGCGACGTCGATGTGACCCGCGAGCAGCGCGTCTTCGATCTCCTTGGTGAAGAACCCTTTCCCCTCGAGTTCGTGGAGGGGGCGGTCGACCTCGGCGTCGCCACGCGTCTTGATGATCACGATCTCGGCGTCGACGCCGACCGCGGCGAGACGCGCGCGCACCCACTCCACCTGCCATTGCGCCAGCTGGCTGCCCCGGGTCCCGAGCCTCATGTCAGCCGCCGCACGAGCGCGTCGACGAGGCCGGCCACGGTGTGCGGTTCCGCCTCGATCACGTCGGCGAGACCAAGCTCTCGGGCCGTCCCCCCGGTCACGGGTCCGATGACGACGGCCGCGAACCGCCCCGAGGTCGCGGCGCGGCGGCCGACGAGGTCGACGAACGCGCGCACGGTGGACGATGCCGTGAAGGTGACGGCGTCGACCTCACCGCTCGCCAACTCGGCGGCGAGCTCGGTCAGATCGGTATCGGCGCGCACGGTGCGATAGACCGGCACGACGTCCACGATGGCGCCGTGCGCCTTGAGCCCCGTGGCCAGTGCATCGCGCGCGTCTTCGGCGCTGGGAACGAGCACCCGGCTCCCGGCCAATCCGCCCCGCGCGCCGAGCGCGTCGGCCAGCGCTTCTCCCACGAACTCATCCGGGACGAGGGCGGGCACGACGCCACGCTGGGTGAGCGCGTCGGCGGTGGCGGTGCCGATCGCGGCGACGGCCGTGCTCGCGAAAGCGCGCGGACCGAGACCCCAGGCGAGGAGGCGGTCGAAGACGATCTGGACGGCATTCTGACTCGTGAAGACGACCCAGCGGTAGGCGGAAAGGCCGGCGAGCGCGGCGCGCAGTGGGCCAAGCTGCGGCAGGGGCTCGATGCGAATGACAGGCGCGAGCACCACGGCGGCGCCGTGCGCTTCGAGGGCCCGCGCGAGGTCGCCGGCCTGCTCGCGCGTGCGCGTGATGACGATGCGGCGCCCTTCCAATACCCGTGGCATGCGCCGTTGCAATCTCACCGCGGCCCCATTCATTATCAAGCAATGCTCCGGTCCCTGCGCGCCGCGCTGGCGCGTTTCTGTGTGCGTCGCGCCGCCGCCTGCCAACGGCATGCGCCGGGGCGCGCGGTCGCCTGGCTGCGACTCGGCTGCAACCTCACGCCCGCGTTCGGCGAAGCGTACGTCGCGTTCGTGCACCTGTCGCGCGCGCGCGAGGATCGCTGGGGCGCGGTCGAGGCGGCACGCGAGGCGAGCGTGCGCTTCCCCGACAATCCCGATGCGTGGATGCTGCTCGGCGAAGCCTTGCTGATGGTGTTCAGACAGTCGGAGGCGCTGGGCGCCTACGAGCAGGCCCTCGCGCTGGAGGAGCGCGCCGATGCCGCGCTCGCGGCCGGCGATCTCTATCGGCGCTCCGGTCACTTTGTCGACGCGGCGGCGCGGTTCGCCCGTGCGTACGCGGCGGGCGGGGGCGCCGACGCGCTGTGGCGCAACGCGCAGGCGCTGTTTCAAGCGGGAGACCACGGAGCGGCGGAGGAAGCGTTGAACCTGTGGGCGACCCAAGTCGAGGGCGGCCACGAGCGCTTGCCCGAGGCCCGCGCGCAGCTGCGACCTAAGGCTTGAGCGTGCGCCGGTAGAGGATCACCGCGTATCCGACGAGGATCACCGCAGTAACCACGTAGGCCGCGATCATGAACGCGCTGTTCTGCGGAACGCCTTCAGGCATGCGCGGCCTCCTCTCTCAGCAACGACAGCGCGTACCGCTGCATCACGAACCCCACGTACAGAAGCACGAAGACCAGGAAGGATACGAGCAACGTCACGAGCATCTCGCCCGGTAACGACGGCGCGCTCGGCTTGAGGACGATCGGCTGGGGATGGAGCGTGCGAAACAAGTAGACACTGAGATGAATGAACGGCAGCAGCACCAACCCGCAGATCCCCAGCACCGCGGAATACCGCGCCCGTAGACCGGGGTCGGTCACCGCCCCCCGCAGCAACAGGTATCCCAGGAATAAGAGGAAGAGGAACAGGGTCAGCGTGAGACGGGCATCCCAGGTCCACCAGGTACCCCAGATCGGTTTCGCCCAGATGGGCCCCGTCGTGAGCATCACCACGGAGAACGCGGTGCCCACTTCTGCGGAGGCCTCGCCAAACCGATCGAAGCGCTGGTCTTTGAGGAGGAGAAACAGGATCCCGGCGAGGCCGACGAGCCCCATGGCCATCATGGAGACCACCGCCGACGGCACGTGGACGTAGTAGATCTTCTGCGCCGGTCCCTGGAATCGCTCCACTGGTGTGAAGGCGAGCGCCCGCACGTATACGCCGGCGAGCAACACCAGGCCGACTGCGGTGATCCACCGTCCGGTCTGCAGCAGTTTCATTCGTTCACCGTCGCCGGGAAGAGGACGAACGCGAGCATGACGAACACAATATCGAAGGCCGCCAGCAACCTAAGCCAGCCCGTTGCCTCACTCAAGGGACGGCCCGCGAAGAGCGCGGCGGTGGCGAGCACGGCCCAGATGAGCGGCGGAATCATGAACGGCAACAGCAACACCGGCAGCAGTAGCTCCGCGAAACGTGTTCGCGCGGTCATCGCGCTGAACAGCGTCCCCACTGCCACGAAGCCGACGGTCGCCAGCGCGATGACGGCAACCAGCGGGCCGAGCACGTGCAGGATGGGGACGTTGAAGAACAGCGCGAAGAGCGGCAGTCCGACGGCCTCGACGGTCGCGACGAACACGAGGTTCGCGATGAGCTTGCCGAGGTAGATGCTCGAGCGGCTCACGGGCGCGAGCAGGAGGCCGTCGAGCGCCTGGTTCTCGAGCTCCAGCTGGAACGCGCGGTTCAGGGCCAGCATCGCCGCGAACGTGAACGTGACCCACAGGATACTGGGCGCGAGGTCGACGGCCGCGACGGCGGTCGGGTCGCGCCCGAAGTTGAAGACCATCAGCACCAGCACCGTGAACACAACGGCGGAGAGGATCGCCGTGCGCGAACGGAATTCGACGAGCAGATCCTTGCGCGCGAGATACCAGGCGTGGCGCCACACGTCAGCCACCGGTCACCGCGCGGCGGTAGGCATCCGCGATCGCCACGGCGCCGCGTCCTGCTCGAGGGGCGAGCTCCGCGAACCGGCCGGCCCGCATGAACGCCACGTCGGTCGCGAGCTCCGTTCCTTCTTCGACGTTGTGCGTCACGAGCACGGTGACGCGGCCCCCCCCGTCGGCAGCCTGCTCGGCGAGCAACCGCCGGAACTCCTCGGCGGCGGTGCGGTCGAGCCCCGTGAAGGGCTCGTCGAGGAGCAGGACGCGCGGATCGTGGATCAAGGCGCGCGCGATCGCGACACGCTGGACCAGCCCGCGCGACAAGGCGCGCACCGGTCGCGTCGCGTGCGCATTCAGATCGAGGCGCGCCAGCAGGTCGGTCTCACGCCGCGACTGCTCGGCCGCCGGCACGTCGTAGAGCGACCCCCAGAAGCGGAGGTTCTCGCGCACGGTCAGGTGCCCGTACAGCTGCGGCTGGTGGCCGATCCAGCCGACCGCGCCACGCCCACCGTCGATCTGGGCGCGGCCGGCACGGGGCTGGATCAGGCCCGCGAGGACCTTGAGGAGTGTGGTCTTCCCCGCCCCGTTGGGTCCGAACACGGCGAGGGTTTGTCCAGCCTGGAGTGTGAAGGAGATGTCGTCGAGCGCCCGCACGGCACCGAAGGAGTGCCGCAGCCCCTCAGCCAGCAGCATCGATGGCGGCGGCGAGCTCGTTCAGATCGTACGGCTTGACCAGGTACCGGCTGTGCCCCAGGTCCAGAACGTTCATCAGGGGCTCCATGCTCACATACGCGGTAGTGACCACGACGGGAAGGGCCGGCTGCGTTTCCCGGA
This sequence comes from Gemmatimonadales bacterium, assembly GCA_036004745.1. Classification (GTDB taxonomy): domain Bacteria; phylum Gemmatimonadota; class Gemmatimonadetes; order Gemmatimonadales; family GWC2-71-9; genus 20CM-2-65-7. The sequence goes on from DASYRD010000044.1 coordinate 31,703, forward strand.
TGCGTTGCAGCAGGGCGATACCGTCGGTATCGGGGAGGCGCATGTCGAGGACCAGGACGTCGGGCTGGAACGCGGCGAGTTGGCGCATGGCCTCGGCGCCGTTGGGCGCGTACGCCATGGTGTAGCGACCTTCGAAGAAGCGCTGGTAGGAGTTCCGCAGCGCGGATTCGTCTTCGACGAACAAGACCTTGCGCGGCGTCGGGACGGCCATGATGCGTCCCAATATACGCCCCGCGCGCGGTCAGGGCACGCCGGTCTCCAGCTCGAAGAGGTCGTCCAGCTTGGTGAGCACGAGCAGGAACCGCAGCTCTTCATTGGCGCCACGCAAGCACACCGTCTGACGGCGCTCCGCCGCCTTGCGCTGGATCAGCATCAGCGCACCGAGGCCCGCGCTGTCGACGGCACGCGTCCCCGACAGGTCGATCACGAGACGGCCTGCGCCCTGTTCGAGAGTATCCAGAAACTCCCCCGCGGCGCGGCGAAACGCCGTGCGCGAGTCGAGATCGAGCCGCTCGGGAGCGGCAAGCGTTTTTTCCATCTGGCGCGTCGACATCACGTTGGTCTCCACAGGCATCGGTGACATAGGTTCTCCTCGGGGCCATGCATATGCCACTCCGATGCCACCCCTCCTAACGTGCGTGGCCACAAGCGGTTGTCAGAATCAGCGTGACCGCGCTCACCCGCCACGGTGCCGCAGAGCGAGCGGCGCAGCGCAACTTGCCAGACTTCCCTCTTCCTTATATCTCACGGGCCATGGCTACCAGCGACCGCATCGAAACGCTTCTCGACGAGCAGCGCAGCTTCGCGCCGCCGCCCGCCTTCCAGGCCGCCGCCCACGTGCGGGACGAAACGCCGTACGAGCAGGCGCGGCGGGACCGGGAAGGTTACTGGGCCGGCTGGGCGAAGCAGCTCGATTGGATCCGGCCCTGGGACCGCGTCCTCGAATGGAACCCGCCGCACGCCAAGTGGTTCGTGGGCGGCAAGCTCAACGCCTCAGCCAACTGTCTCGACCGGCACGTGAAGGCCGGGCGCGGCGGCCGCCCCGCCCTCATCTGGGAAGGCGAGCCGGGCGAGACCCGCCGCCTCACTTACGCAGACCTCCTCGCCGAGGTTCAGAAGTTCGCGAACGTGCTGAAGGGGCTGGGGGTGAGGAAGGGCGATCGCGTCGCGATCTACCTGCCCATGGTCCCCGAGGTGGCGGTCGCGATGCTCGCCTGCGCCCGCATCGGCGCCGTGCACACGGTGGTGTTCGGGGGGTTCTCGGCGGAATCGCTGCGCGACCGGATCAACGACGCCGAGGCCAAGGTCTTGATCACTGCCGACGGCGGCTATCGCCGCGGATCGGTCGTCCCCCTCAAGCAGAACGCCGACGACGCGATCTCGGCGACGCCGAGCATCGCCCATGTCGTCGTGCTGAAGCGCACCGGGGGGAGTGTCCCGATGAAGGCGGGGCGCGACGCGTGGTGGGCGGACCTGATGGCCAAGGCCAAACCCGACTGCCCCCCCGAAGCGATGGACGCCGAAGACCCCCTCTACATCCTGTACACATCGGGCACTACCGGAAAACCGAAGGGCATCCTGCACACGACGGGCGGCTACCTGACGCACGTCTACGCCACCACCAAGTGGGTGTTCGATCTCAAAGACTCGGACGTCTTCTGGTGCACGGCGGACGTGGGGTGGGTGACGGGTCATTCGTACGTCGTGTACGGACCGCTCGCGCTCGGTGTCGCCGAAGTGATGTACGAGGGAGCGCCCGACCATCCCACGAAGGACCGCTTCTGGGCGATCTGCGCGAAGCACGGCGTGACGGTCTTCTACACGGCGCCGACGGCGATCCGCGCGTTCATGAAGTGGGGCGTCGAGCTCCCGGCCAAGCACGACCTGTCGAAGCTCCGCCTCCTCGGGACGGTCGGCGAACCGATCAACCCGGAAGCGTGGATGTGGTATCAGGAGCACATCGGCGGCGGGCGCTGCCCCATCGTCGACACGTGGTGGCAGACCGAGACGGGCGGGATCATGATCACGCCGCTCCCCGGGGTCACGAAGACGCGCCCCGGCTCGGCGACGATTCCGTTCCCGGGCATCGATGCAAAACTGCTCGACGGCCAGGGCCAGGAAGTGAAGGTCGGCGGTGGCTACCTCGCCATCACGAGCCCATGGCCGGGGATGTTACGCACGATCTGGGGTGACGATGAGCGCTATCGCTCCGTGTATTGGAGCCGCTGGCCGAATACCTACTTCCCCGGCGACGGCGCCAAGCGCGGCGATGATGGCTATTACTGGATCCTGGGCCGCGTCGACGACGTCTTGAACGTCGCCGGGCATCGCATCGGCACCATGGAAGTGGAGAGCGCGTTGGTCGATCATCCCGCCGTCGCCGAAGCGGCGGTCGTGGGCAAGGCGCACGAGCTGAAAGGTCAGGCGCTGGCGGCGTTCGTCACGCTCAAGGAAGGCCGCCAGGCCACGGACGCTCTGCGCGAAGAGCTGAAACAACACGTAGCGAAGAAGATCGGTGCGTTGGCGAAGCCCGACGACATCCTGTTCTCAGCCGACCTGCCGAAGACGCGCAGCGGAAAAATCATGCGCCGCTTGCTCAAAGACATCGCCGAGGGGCGAACGCTGGGAGATACGACGACGCTCGCCGATCCGGCGGTCGTCGCGCGACTCAAGGATCAGTACGAGTCGCAGGAGTCCTGAGCGCGTGGAGTGAGACGAGCCAGATCGCGGTCATCAACACGGCGCTCGTGACGCACCAGCGGCAGATCGCGTGAATGACAAACAGCTCGAGGTAGGTGAGCCAACCGCTGAAGAGAACGCCGCCGGTCGCGAGCGCGGCGACGAGGAGCGCCGGGCCGCGGCGCGAGAGCCACGAAGGTTGGAGCCCGACGAGTGTCACCGCGAGGATCGCGGTGTATCCCCCCACGCCGTAGAACGCGACCGGAATCCCAAACAGCACCGCCCAGCGGCTCGTCTGCACGGTGTCGCATCCGCCCGTCCCGCACTTCAGGGCACCGCCGATGCCGAGCGCGTGCAGCCCCAGGTACAGCGCCACGAACCACCCGACCAGCGCGAGGACGGCGATCGCCTGCCGGTGCCGCATTACTTCCGGCGGGCAGCGAGGCTGTCAGCCAACCGTTTGAAGTCGTCGGAGCCCGGCATCCGAGAGCCCGTGCGCAGCTCGGTCCCGTTCACGAAGAACGTGGGGGTGCCGTTCACATTCCGCTGCAACCCTTCCTGGCGGCTGAACTCGATGCGCGACGCGAAGCGGCCGGCGGACATGCACGTATCGTAGCGACCGAGGTCGACGCCGGCGGCCGTCGCGAAGCCCCGGAACAAGCCGGTCGGATTCTGCCCGGTTTGCGCCCAGCGGTGATTGAAGAAGAGTTGATCGTGCATCTCCCAGAACTTGCCCTGCTCTCCGGCGCACTGGGCGGCGTGGGCGGCGTACCGACTGTACTTGTGGACGGGCAGGGGGAAATCGCGGTAGCGCCAACGGACCTTGCCGGTGCTGATCAGCTGCTCGCGGATCGTGGGCATCTGCACCGTCGCGAAACTCGCGCAGAAGGGGCACTCGAAGTCCGAGTACTCCGTCACCTCGACCTTGGCCGAGTCGCTGCCGAGCGTGAAGCCGCGAAACCCGTCGTCGAGGACGGTCGCGGGCGCCTCGGTGGCGGCGCGTGGTGCAGAGGGATTGGATTTCAGCAGGTACACGAGCATCGCGCCGAGGGCGAGCGTCAGCACCCCCAGCATCAAGTAGAACCGATTCATTCCGGCGAGCCCCTCCTCCAAGGTTCGTCGTCGTCGGGCTCGTCGAACGTCGATTCGTCGAGCCGCTGCTGCGCCTCGTCTACGATGCGCCGGCTTTCGGCCACCTCGGGCGTGTCGTAGGTGCTGCGGACTTCGTAATGGAACAGCTCACTGCGCGCGTTCCCCAGCAGTTTCTGCAGCTCGGGTGCCGCGTCCAGCAGGCGGTGCCCGCCGGCTCGGTCCAGCTCCTGGATCCGCTCGGACAGCGCCCGCAGCAGCGCGACCAGGCGCTGCGCGCGATCGGGACCGTAAACTTCTTCGCTCATCTGCACCTCCAGGGGGCGCATCGGGAACCCGCGCCCCCGCCGTGGCATTATACCACACAACCCATTATCTTGCGGCGCCGTCACACCAAACGCCCATCAGCCCGAGAGGAGCACCGCCGCATGGCCAAGAAGCGTAGCGAGCCCCGGAAGATCTCCACCCCCACGACATTCGAGCAGGCCCGCGACGAGTTGTTCTCGCACATCCTTCGGTGCGGCGTGCTCGAAGCGACTGCCGAGCATCAAAAAGAGTGGTTCGACGATACCATGGGGTACCTCGCCGACCGCTTCGAGGACCTGAGCGACGTCGAGCTGGGCGAGCTGCGCGTGTTGGGCGAGCGGTACTGCCGCCCCGTCGTGGCCCGGACCGCTCCCGTCGGCGCGGACGCTTAACGCCGAAACCAGCGGCTGCGCCATCCCGCGGCGACTCGCGCGCCGCCAGCCAGCCCCAGTTCCGCATACCATCCGCCGCGCCGGCCCGGCGCGGCTTCGAGTCCCAGTAACAGCGCCAGATACCCGCGCCCCGGCGTCCGCCGGCGGCCGGCCACCGCAACACCGATTCCTCCGTATACGCCGGTGCCGCGCCGCGCGTTGGGCGTGACGAGAAACTGCGCCGTCAGCTGCGCGCGCGCCGCCGCCGCCCCATCCTCGCTGCCCGCGCCCAAGGCGAGCGCGAGCCGGCTCTGTCCCCCCGGCCGATACGCCGCGCCGACTTCCACGGCGGCCAGCGTGTGGCGCGCGACGGTGAGCGCGCCGCCCGCGCCGGCCTCGACGGCGCTGAGGCGCTGAGCGGCGAGTGGGGCGCCCGCCCCGATCGTGACGATCGTGACGACCGTGGCGAGCGCCCGGCCGACGAGCGACCCCTTATGCAACGGTGACGTCGTAGCTGATGCTGATGTCGGGCGCGAGCGACGCCACGACCGAGCAATACTTCTCGAGCGACAGGTCGATGGCGCGGCGCGCCTTCGCTTCGTCGGCGCCCTCGCCCCGGATGGTGAACTGAAACGCGATCGCCGTATAGCGGCGCGGTTCCGTCTCGCGCCGCGTGCCGAGCATCTCGACTTCGAGCGTCTCGAGCTTGACGCGCTGTTTCTGGAGAATGATGACCACGTCGGAGGCCGTGCACGTCGCGGCGGACAGCAGCAGCAGCTCGACCGGCGAGGTCGCGGCCTTCGAATCGCCGTCGACGAGGATCGGAGTCCGCCCCGGCGCGCTCCCCTCGAACCGGAGCCCGTCGAGCCACCGCATGGTGACTTTCGCCGTCGGTGCCGTCACGCTCAGTTCCCGCGCCGCGTCGTGAGACCGATGTAAACGCGGTGGCGCCGCAGCCAGTCCATTCCGTGGTACTCGAGCAACCAGTTGAATGTGGACCGGTAGTGCAGCTCGATGCCGAATACGATGTTCGCCCAGACGTCGGGACACTGCGGGTCGAGACCGCAGTTCCCGTGACCGGCCAGAGAAACCCCGCCCCCGAGGTACGGCGTCGCCACCTGCTCATCGTCGGTGAAGCGCCACAGCGCCTCGAAACTTCCGGTGTACGTGTTCTCGCCGTTGAACACACCGACCTCCACCGACGGACGCAGGCGGACGCGGGCGGTAATCAGGTTGCCCATGTCGAGGGTGGTGCCGAGCACGACCTGGCCGTTGTCTTTGAGATCGAGGCCCGTGCGCACGCCGAATCCGAAGAGCCCGATCCGCGTGCCGCCGCCCGACGCGCCGCTTTTGGGCGGCGAGAACTGCTGGGCCGTCAGCGAGCTCGCGGCGAGTGCTCCGAGGAATATGGTTGCCAGGACGCGCATCCCGTGTCTCCCGTTAGCGATTCGCCGCCACCCGCGCGGCGGCCCGTCCGTAGTCCCACGTTGCGTACACCGCGATGGCGGCGGTGGCCCACGCGAGCGGCCGCACCAGCGACGATCCCGCGGTGTAGGCCACGAGCGTCAGGATCTGCGCGACCGTCACCGCCTTGCCGCCGGCCCGCGCAGGCAGCGCGACCGGCCGGTGCAGCAGCCACGTGCCGAAGAACCCGAGCACCGCCAGAATGTCGCGCAGCAACACGCCGACCAGCTCGTACCACGTCAGCGCGCCGCGGCTGGCGATCGTGAGGAACGCCGTGGCCGCGAAGACCTTGTCGGCGATCGGGTCGAGCACCGCGCCCGCGCGCGATGCGCCGACGTAGCGCGCCAGCTTGCCATCGACGAAATCCGACGCCGCCGCGACGGCGACGATCGCGAATTCCCAGCTGGAGCGGTGCACGAGCGGAAACAACGCCGCGAGCGGAAGGCGAAGCGCCGTCACGACATCCGCCCAGGTCCCCCACGGTTTCACTTGCCCGTGCCTCCCCGGAACCGTACTTTCAGCCGGTGGACCTGAAGCTGCTGAAGCAGGCCGCCATCTTCCAAGACCTCGACGAGGGCGAGCTCGCCCGCGTGGCCGAGGTGTGCCGCGAGCAGAAGTTTACGGTCGGTCAGCACGTCTTCAAGGAGGGCGAGCCGGGAAACCGCCTTTTCCTCATCTCCGAAGGCGAAGTCCGAATCTCCCGCACCATCCCGGGCTCGGGCGAGGAAGCGCTCGCCGTCCTGAAGCCGGGAGCCTGCTTCGGCGAAATGTCGATCTTCGACCGCTCCGAACGCTCCACCGACGCCATCGCCAACCTCTCCTGCACGCTGATCACGATCTCCCGCTCCGACTTCGAGCTGCTGCTCGACTTCAACCGCGACGTCGCGTACAAGGTCCTCTGGTCGGTCGTGCGGCTGCTCTCCGCTCGGCTCCGGGTGACGAACGACAACCTGCGGTCGTTCCTCGCCATGTCCATGTTCTAGGCTCCTTCGTAGGTGCTTTTACACTTCAAGCCACACATGCGCTACGACCGCCTCGCAGTCCTCGCCGTCACGGGCCTCGCGCTCGCCGCGGCGTGCGGCGACAACAGCCCCAGTGGCACTCCGCGCGTCGTCATCGCACCGATCCTCGACTCGCTGTTCGTCAGCGACACGCTGGCGATGCGCACCGCGCGCTATTTCGACGCGAACGGCGACTCGCAGGCGACGGGCCCGGTGCGTTGGTTCAGCAACGATCAGGCGGTGTTCACGGTCGACAGCGTGACCGGAGTGATCGCCGGCGTTGGCCGCGGCGCCGCCGTCCTATCGGCGCGCGCGAACGGCGTCACCGGGACGTCGCTGCTGGTCGTGTCGCGCGTCCTCGACCTGTCGTTGCTGCTCGACACCGTGTACCTGATGGCCGGAGACACGTTCACCGTCCCCGTATCGGTCCGCAAAAAAAGCGGGAGCCCGCCGCCGGTGTGGTTCACGCCCGTGAACAGCGGCGTCGTCACCGTCGACTCGGCGACGGGCCGCATCACCGCGATCGGCGCCGGGGGTCCAATCCCCTTCACCGCGCACGCCGACACCGTCAGCGCCGCGGGGTCGGTGGAGGTCGTGGCGCTCACCGACACCGTCGGCGGCAAGGGATCGTTCTCCGTGCTCGGCACCGTGATCCACCGCGCCCGCGCCGGGGCACGCGCCGTCAACTACCGGCGCCTGGGCGACACGGCGACGTTCCGCGTGTCCATGCCGGTCATCGTCGCGGGCGTGGCGATCGAGAACATCGTGATCACGCTGCAGGATTCGGTCGCGGCGGCGCTTGCGGCCCCGATCGACTCGATCTCCGTCAACGAGGCGTTCGCGCCGAACGCGAACCCCGTGTGCCGTCCGCCACGGTCGTGGGCGATCTGGTCGGTGCTCTCCAGCCCCCCGCTGCGCGGTCTGTCGCGTCAGGGCGGCACGATTGCGATCACGCAGGTGGTGGCCGTCGCGCACGGTCTCGCCGCCAGCGGACGGTTCAGCTTCAGCGGCCAGCGCACCGATCTGTACGACGATCCGCTCGGCCGGCTGCCGATCCGCGGCACGTTCGTCACACCGGTCATCGCGGACAACCGGCCCTGCTTTTGAGGTTCGACACGGTCTTTGCCGACCTGGGGGGCGTCGCGCCCGAACGTCTGAGCGATCCCCAGAGCCTCGCGGGGTTGCTGCTCGCCGCCGCGAACGCCGCGGGACTGAACCCCGTCACGCCCCCCGCGGTGACGTCGGGACCAATGGGAGTCGGCGTGGCCCTGATCTGCCATGGGGGCCACATTACGCTGCACGCAGCCCCCGCCGAGGGGCTGTGCTTCGTGGACGTCGCGGGACTTGGCGGGACGCACCCGCAACGGGGCTTGGACGTGATCATCAAGCGGCTGGGCGCGCGTGAAGTGCGCAGCGACGCGCGCCGCCGCGGTCCCGTCATTGGAACCCTGGACCCGGAGCGAACATGAACGCACTGGCGCCGTACGCCGCTTTCTTCATGCGGATGGCAGTGGGCGGAGTGTTTCTGAGCCAAGGGCTCAACCGGATTCAAGGCGGCATCCCGAGCCTGTCGCTCGGCACGCTATGGATTCTGTTCGTGATTGCGATCGAAACGGTGGGGGCGGTGAGCGTGCTGCTGGGTATCTGGACCCGCTTGTGGGCCACCGCCATGGCGGTGTTCATGGCGGTGACGATTCTCGCGACCAAACTGCCTCAGCACGCCAACTTCGAGCTGGAAGCGCTGCTCCTGGCCGGTGCCGTCACGCTCATGGCGCTCGGCGACGGGCGCCTTTCGATCGGCATCCGCTTCAAGAAGGCGAGCTAGTGCAGGATTCTTAAGACTCCCGCGTCCGCTCCGGCCCGGAGGAACGTCTCCGGGTCGGTGGCGGGAATGGCGAGTCCCGTTTGCTTGCGCCACCGCTTGGCGCTCGCCTCCATGTACTGCTCCAGCGACCCCCCGGCCCACTCGGCGGCGTCGTCTTTCATCTGCCGCACGATCTCTTCCCAGGTGCCCACGTAGGTCACGCCCGACGCGATGCTGACGCGGTGTACGTCGCCGCCCGCTCCCGTCCCACGCGTGCGCATGCCCTGCAGCTCGGTGAGCAGCGTGCCGAACAGCTCCAGCTGCCGGGGATCGCGAATCTGGCCGTCTGGGCCCATCGCTTCGATCTCCGCGAGCATGAGGTCGTCGGGCTGCGCTTCGCCGGCGAGGTCGTTCAGGCGATCGTGCCACGGCACGAGCTCCGGATCGTCCTCGGGGAGGCGATAGACGCTCTTCTTGAGCTCGATCAGCCGCCAGATCGCGAGCGCGTCGTAGTGCTCTTCGGGGTCGGTGCGCTCGAGGTGGAACAGGGCCGCTTCGTACTCGCCGCGGTCGTACAGCAGGTTGGCGAGGTAGATGCGCGCTTCGCCGAGACTCGGGTCGAGCTCGAGCGCGCGCCGCAGCCAGTGCAGGCTCCCGCCTTCGTCGGCGAGACGATGCGCGGCGTATCCCGCGCACGCCGCGGCTTCAGCCGAATCGGGGTGCGCCGTGAGGGCCACTTCGAAGAACCGACGCGCCTGATCGAGGACGCCCTCGCGGAACAGCGCCCGCCCGATCTGCAGCATCAGGTCGTGGTCACCTTCGAAGCCCAGCGCGAGGATGTGATCGAAACAGGCGACAGCGCCATTACGCTCGCCGAACTTGAGGAGCACCTCGCCGAGCCCGGCGAGCGCGTCCTCATGGTCCGCATCGAGGCCGCGGGCCTCTTCGAAGGCCCGCCGCGCCCACGCGAACTCGTCGCGCGCGAGCCGCGCGTACCCCATCCCCACATACAACTCGACGGCGTGCGGATACAGCTTGAGCCCGTCGCGCAGGGTCTCTATGGCGTCGTCGTATTGTCCTTCGTTGTAGAGCTGATGTGCACGTTCGTCGTATTCGTCGGAGCTGAGGAACGGATCCGACATCGAACGGGTCCCTCCGGGAAGGTTGTGCTATGATACGAAACAGCGGCCGGTTACACAAGCGACCGGCGCCCGCTATCTTGACCGACCGATGACCTCCGTGATCGCTCCGCTGACCGACGGATCCGTCACCTCACCGGCGGGGTTCACCGCCGCCGCGGCGCACGCCGGTCTGAAGGCGGACGGCGCGCTCGATGTCGCCCTCATCGTCAGCACCACGAGCTGCGCGACCGCGGGCGTCTTCACTCGAAACGCCGTCCGCGCGGCGCCGGTCATCTACGACGCCGACTTGCTCGGCGAACGGCCCGGGCGAGTGCGCGCCGTTGCCATGAACGCCCGCGTCGCGAACGCCTGCACCGGCGCCGAGGGCCTCGAGGCCGCCCGCGCCATGGCCCGCGCCGCCGAGGAGGCAGCGGGACTCCCGCCCCGCACCGCGCTCGTGCTGTCGACCGGCGTCATCGGCGTGCCCCTCCCCGTCCAAAAGGTGGCCACGGGCCTCAAGGCCGCCGGCAAGCAGCTCTCCGCCAGCGGCGGCATCGAAGCCGCGCGGGCCATCATGACGACCGACACCCGCCCCAAGCACTGCGCCGTGCGGCTCGAGACGCCCGCCGGGGCGATCACCATCGGCGGGATCGCCAAGGGCGCGGGGATGATCCATCCGGACATGGCGACGCTCCTGGGCGTGCTCACGACCGACGCCGCCTCCGAGCCGAGCGTGCTCGGCCCGTTCCTGAAGCGCGTCGCCGACCGCACCTTCAACGCGATCTCCGTGGACGGGGACACGAGCACGAACGACACCGTGCTCTTGCTCGCCAACGGCGTCTCCGGAATCGATCCGTCGCGCGACGGAGCGACGTGGAAGCTGTTCGAGGAGGCGGTGACCGAAGTCGCGCGGGCGCTGGCCCTGGCGGTGGTGCAGGACGGGGAGGGCGCCACCAAGCTGCTCGAGATTCACGTCGTGGGGGCCCAGACCGAGGCAATCGCCCGCGAGGTGGGGCGGGCCATCGCGCGCTCGACCCTCGTCAAGACGGCGATCTACGGCGCCGACCCCAATTGGGGCCGCGTGCTCGCGGCCGCCGGCGCCGCTGGCGTGCCGATCACGCCCGAGCGCCTCGGTCTCCAGGCGGCCACCAACGGCGAGTGGCTCACGCTCGCGACCGCGGGCACGACCGCGCAGCCGGACCCGGCCCGGGCGCGCGCCATCTTCCAGCAAAAAACCATCCGCCTCCGGCTCGACCTCGGTGTTGGTCGGGCGGAGGCGGTGGTGTGGACCTGCGATTTGTCCCCGGAGTACGTCCGGATCAACTCCGACTACACATCCTGAAAAGAACTAGGCGCCTAGACGTCTAGGCGCCTAGACGCCTAGGGTTTCGCGGTCGTGTCGCGCGGAGCCGCAGCCGGCTTCGCCTTGGTGGTACGGGTGCGCGACGTACGCCGCGTGCGGTGAGCCTTCGCCTTCGTCGTGTCGGGACGCTGAGCCTGCGTGGTGCTGGCCGGCTGCTGGGCCGGCTGCTGCGCGGGCTGCTGAGCAAGCGCTGGCGTGGCGGCAAGCACCAACGCGAGCAGGGTCTGGCGAATCATGATGCGACCTCCGGTTGGGGAGCGTTCCTACTAGGATCGCCCCTACGACCCCCGCCCCGCCCGGCGCGTCACAGTCCGGGGATGCGGTGGTGTCGCCACCGGAACGTTGGGAAGCATCGCCCGCACGCGTACCAATGCCTCGGTCGGCGTCCGCCCTCCCTCCCGCTGCAGCTCGTGCGACGCCGCGACCGCGACATCGAGCAGGCGCGTGCCGTGCAATCCCTGTTGCTGCGCCGTCTGGAGCAGCTCGGCTGCCGAGTCGGCCGGGAAGCCGTGAGCGACGAGGTCGGCGGCGGCGTGCAGGACGGGACCGGGGGGCTCGCCGGGTGGCGGCGCAGGCGCCGCGCTGAGCAGTCGCTCGATGAGTCCTGGAGCGAGTCCACGCGCCAGCGCCGCCGCGACGGCGGCGACGTCGCCGTCGAGCGAGGCGCGCGCGGGCGTGGCGCGCGACACGATCGCGCGCGCGTCGCGCAGCTGCACGAGGCCGTGCCGCACGCCGTTGACGAGTCGCGCCACCGGGATCCCCTTGGCACCGCCTTCGAGCGCCTTCTGCACCAGCGGTTCCGTCGGCAGACTCTCCGCGACGGCCTGCGCGATGAGGGACTCGAGGCCCGGCATTGCAGCCGCGGGCACGCGGCCTTCGAGGCGCGCATGCGGACCTTGCAGCAGGAGCAGCAGGAGGAGCGTCACGGCCGGACGATCAACAGGGCGTTCTGCTGCCCTGCCCCAAAGCCGTCATCGACGTAGCGGCCCGCTAACGGGTCCGCGACCCAGCGCTCGCCGTCGACCACGAACATGTACTCGTGCTGCCCGGCCGGGAGCACGACTGCCCCGTGCCAGATGCCGTCATGGTCTTCATCGCGCAACGCCAAAGCGCCGCGCTGCCAGTCGTTGAACGAGCCCACGACTTCGACGGAGCGCGCACCGGGGAAGTGGCCCACGAACTGCGCGACGCCCTCCTCGGCTCCCGGCTTCGCCGTCTCGGGGAACGGCAAGAAGACGACCGCTGCGATCGCCGCCGCCACCGCGAGCGTCCACACCGGGCGCAACCGGAACGTCACGGGCCTCAGCAACCAGTTGGAGCGCTGGGGCGTGGGAGCCTCGCGCCGGATCTCCCGGATCTCTCGGATCTCGGCCATGACCCGGTCGGCGACGCTCGTCGCCGGCAGCTCTTGCAGCAGCGCCGCGGCCGCCGTCAGGCGCGCATAGTCTTCGCGCAGCTCGGCGGGCAGCGTCGCCGGATCACGCTCGCCGTCGAGCGCCTCCTGCACGCGGGGATCGATTACGGTCATACGAGCTCCTTCAGCGCCAAGAGCAGCGCTTCGCGGGCGCGGTGGACGCGCATCTTCAGCGTCGGAATCCGGGCGCCCGTCACGTCGGCCATCTCCTCGTAGCTCAGTCCCTCCACGTGTTTCAGCACGAATGCCTCGCGCTTCTCCGGTTGCAACGCCGCCAGGGCGCGCTCGACCAGGGCCACCTGCTCGGCTCGTTCCAGCACCGCCCACGTGTCGACCGGATCGGCGAGTGGCGGTGCGTCGTCCAGGGCGATGTCGCTCATGTGGCGCCGCCCGATGTGACTGCGGCAGCGGTTTCCCGTGATACGGTACAGCCAGCTCTTCAGGTGCTCCGGATCGCGACATTGCGTGAGGTGCCGGTACGCGCGCACGAGACTCTCCGCCACGGCATCGGCCGCGGCATCGGGACTTCCCAGCATGCGCGTGGCAAACCGCAGCAGACCCGGCTCGTACCGCCGGAGGATGATCCCAAACGCCTCGGCGTCGCCGTCAAGGACTTGGGCGACCACTGAGGCATCCGAAGGAGCGTCGCTCACTACGAGGGGGGACCCCCGTGGAGCGGGTTTGGTCACGGTCGGGTGGTGCGGCTGGCTAGCACTTCGCGGGCGGCGCCGAGGAACGTGGACGCCTTGACGCCGGCGCCGTCGACACCGCCGGCGAAGGCTTCGAGCACCGCCTCGGCGCGGCGGCGGTACGATGCATCGCCGGTGGCTTCCGCCAAACGCAGCAACACGCGCGCGGTCCACGCATTCGCGCCCGGGAGGATGTCGTCGAAGACCTGCTTGGTGCGGTCCGACAGCGCGGGCGCGGTGGGATCGACGGCCGCGGCGTCGAAGTACCCGCCGAGCGGGTCGGCGTAGGTCGCCTCGAGCACGGCGGCGAGGTCGCGCGCGATCGCGAGGTAGCGCGCGTCCCCGCCGACCTGATACGCGGCCACGCACGCGCCCGCGACCTGCACCTGATCCTGGAGGAGGCCGCCGCCACCCACCTGCGCCGATCCGGTCACCGCGTGGCGCACGCCCCAGCCGCGCGCGTACATCCGCTGCAGCAGGCCATCGAGCGCGCCGCGTGCCCGCCGCTCCGCGGGGGCTTCCCCCAACGTCGCGGCCGCGAGGATGACGGCCTCGATGACGTAGGCTTCCTGGTCCGCGAAGATCGGGCGATCGCCGGGATCGGAGACCTCGCGCGCGAGGCTCCGGGCGAGGGCGCGGCCGGCGTCGCGGTACGTCGCCTCACCGGTGACGACCCACCCCTTGGCCAATCCGCGAAGCAACGCCGCGCGCACGAGGCGCGGCGGATCCTCGGGCGCTCCCGTCGGCGGACCGCTGGCAACGGCGGCGGAGTCGATCAGCAGATCGAGCGCGCGCCGGGCCACGACCAGGGAGAGCGAATCGCCGGAGCGCGCGAATTCGGAGATGAGCAGCGACGCGGCTTCGGCGTGCATCACGCTCCCCACGGCCGCGCGCGTGCGCACGGCGAGATCGAGCGCGGTGCGCGCCGTGACGACCTCGGGGTTGATGCGGTCCGCTTTGAGCACGCCGCGCCCCACGCCGGTCCCGGCGAACGCCAGCTGCCGTACCAACGCGGCGTGTTGGACGATGAACGCGCGGCGATCGCGGTAGCTCTTCGCGACTTCCGGAAGAATCTGCTTCAGGCCGCGTCCCGTGATCGGATCGTCGGCCGGGAAGTACGTGCCGCCGAAGAACGCGGCGCCGTCGGGCGTGAGGAACACGGTGAGAGGCCAGCCGCGCAACCCGGCCATCGTAGCGACCGAGGCCTGGTAGCGCTGCGCCACGTCGGGACGCTCGTCGCGGTCCACGCGCACCGGAACGAACAGCGCGTTGATGAGCGCGCCGATCTCCGGATCGGTGTAGATCGCGCGGTCGGTCTCGGCGCACCAACGGCAGGCCTCGCCCCCGACGTACAGCAGGACGGGGCGATCGAGCTTCGCGGCGAGCGCGAACGCGTCGCGCCCCCACGGCTGCCAATTCACCGGCTGGCGCGCGGCGCGGGCGAGGTAACTCGTCGCGGAGTGAGCCATGCGGTTCGTGAACGGCCCGCGCTCCGTGATGCACGCGGACGCGCCCACGACGACCAAGAAAAGAGGAAGGAGGGTGCGCATCGGATTCGCGCGAGAAGATACCCTGCAGACCGGAATGCGTTCTATATTGGCCGCCATGAGCGACATAACCATCACCACCAGGCCGAACGGACCCCTGGTCGTGCGAGGGCTCGTGCGGGTTGTAACGCCCGACGGGCGCGAGTTGCCGATCCCCCCCCGCAAGGATGGCAGACCGTCGGAAGTCGTTGTCCTGTGCCGATGTGGCGGGTCCGCAACAAAACCGTTCTGTGACGGAACGCACAAGCGGAATGGCTTCACGGACGCCCCGATACCCCCTTCCTGAGGGTAGCGTATTATGTTGTCTGGCGCTTGCTGGACTCTCCGTGCCCCCGAACCTGAGGAGCGATCGACCATGGCGAAGGGTGGAAAAGCCCCGATGGCCGCGGACGAAGGTTATTGCGTGAAGTGCAAAGCCAAGCGGAAGATCTCGAACGGCCAGCAGGTGAAGATGGCCAATG
The DNA here is from genome assembly GCA_036004745.1 of Gemmatimonadales bacterium. Classification (GTDB taxonomy): domain Bacteria; phylum Gemmatimonadota; class Gemmatimonadetes; order Gemmatimonadales; family GWC2-71-9; genus 20CM-2-65-7. The sequence continues at coordinate 47,012 of DASYRD010000044.1, forward strand.
GCCGCCCCGCCCTGAAGGGCGTGTGCCCGGTGTGCGGGACGGGGATGTTCAAGATTCTGCCGCCGCAGAAGTAACCACTCGTCCCTCGACATCACGCGCCCCCGGCGAAGCCGTCGCCGGGGGCGTGATTCATTTTATGAGCCGCCGGCTGCCGTTCCCCTGAAACGCATAGCGAATCGTGTAGCACGCCGCCCCGACATCGCGGCAGTAGTACGCGACGATCTCCAGCTTGGCGTAGCGCCCGTTGCTGGTGCGCACGGCGTACACGTGGCCCTTCGACGTGAGCAGGTGCGACAGCATGCTGTAGGCGTACCACTTCCCGACACCGGCGTTCACGGTATCGCGCCCCAGCTCGGTCTCCGCGTAGCCGTCCGCCGGCGCCTCTGCGACCGAGTCGAATGGCACGGCGCCGAGATCGGCGATCCCCGCGGCGGGCGCGGCGATGAGGTGATGCCGGCGGAACGCGATGTCCCAGGGACCCGAATCGACCACGGCATTGCGGCTGAAGTCAAAACGACGCCACCCTTCGCCCGCCGATGCGTCGAGCGTGTAGGTGCTCGGCCCGACGAGCGAGTCGCCGACGGCCGCCGGCGCCGGGTTCGTCAGCGCGTAGGGCGGGAATTCCGGCGTCGTGAAGGACCCGATGACGAGGGAGGCGACCAGCAACAGGAAGGCGCCCGCGAGCACGAGCACCAGAATCGGCGGGCGACTCAAGCCTCCGCCATGAAGGGATAGGTGTGATCGCGAGGCGGCACGAAGTTCTCCTTCACCGTGCGGGCGCTGGTCCAGCGCACGAGGTTCAGGAGGCTCCCCGCCTTGTCGTTGGTGCCGCTGGCGCGGGCGCCACCGAACGGTTGCTGCCCCACGACGGCCCCCGTCGGCTTGTCGTTCACGTAAAAATTCCCCGCGGCGTAGCGCAGCGCGGCCTGCGCTTCGGTTACCGCACGCCGATCCTGCGCGAACACGGCGCCCGTCAGCGCGTAGGGTGACGTGCGATCCACCAGGGCGAGAGTCTCCGCCCACTGCTGCTCGGGGTAGACGTACAGCGTCAGGACCGGCCCGAAGATCTCCTCGCACATCGTGCGGTAGGCCGGGTCCTCGACCTGGATGAGCGTGGGCTGCACGAAGTACCCGTCGGCATCGTCGCAGCCGCCCCCGAAGAGCACCTTGGTCTTGGCGTCGCTCTTCGCGCCGTCGATGTATTCCTTGATCTTGGTGAACGCCTTCCGGTCGATCACGGCGCCCATGAAGTTCGTGAAGTCCGCGGGATCCCCCACCTTGATGGCCGCCAGCATGCCGAGCACGCGCTCTTTGACCTTAGGCCAGATCGTGTCGGGGATGTAGGCGCGCGACGCGGCGCTGCACTTCTGTCCCTGATACTCGTAGGCCCCGCGGACGATGGCGGTCGCCAGCGCGTCTACGTCGGCGCTGGCGTGCGCGAGGATGAAGTCCTTGCCGCCTGTTTCCCCGACGAGGCGGGGATAGTCGGCGTAGCCGCCGAGGTTCGCCGCGACCTGTTTCCAGAGCGACTGAAAGACTTCGGTCGAGCCCGTGAAGTGGATGCCGCCCAAATGCCGATCGGCGATCAACCCTTCGCTGATGGTGCTCGCCGGGCCGGGGACGAAGTTCACGACGCCGGGCGGGAGGCCCGCCTCCTCCATGATCTTGAGCAGGAAGTAGTTCGAATACGCCGCCGTCGCCGCGGGCTTCCAGACGACGGTGCAGCCCATGATGGCCGGCGCACTCGACAGATTGCCGCCGATCGACGTGAAGTTGAACGGCGAGATCGCGTACACGAACCCTTCGAGGGCCCGGTAGTCGAGCGCGTTCCAGGTGCCGGCCGAGGAGACGGGCTGGTCGGCGTGGATCTGCTCGGCGAAGTGCACGTTGAAGCGCCAGAAGTCGATCAACTCGCAGGCGGCGTCGATCTCCGCCTGATGCGCCGTCTTGCTCTGCCCCAGCATCGTCGCCGCATTCACCGCGGCGCGGCGGCGCGTGGCGAGCAGGTCCGCAGCCTTGAGGAAGACGGCGGCACGGTCGGTGAGGCTCGTATTCGACCAGTCACGCCACGCGGCCCGAGCGGCGGCCACGGCGCCGGCCACCTCACCGGGACCCGCCTGATGCACCTTGGCGAGTACGTGCCCGTGACAGTGCGGCATCACGGCATCGACGGTGCGACCGGTGCGGATCTCCTTGCCGCCGATGACGACGGGGATTTCGATCGGGCGTCCCGCCATTTCCTTCAAGGTCTGCTTCAGCTCGGCGCGCTCGCGCGTGCCGGGAGCGTAAGAGAGCACAGGTTCGTTGACGGGCGCCGGCATTTTGGGAGGCGTATTCATGGGCGGGAATCTAATCGGGGAACCTAAAAACGTTCAGAGAGTGATGACCATCAACCCCCAGGCCCGCATCGGCCACGTCCATTTGACGGTCTCGGATCTCGATCGCGCGCTGGCATTCTATCGCGACGTCCTCGGTTTCGAGGTCACCGCGAGGTACGGACGTGACGCCGTGTTTGTCTCGGCGGGGGGCTACCACCACCACATCGGGCTCAATACGTGGGCGGGTCGCGGCGCGCCGCGCCCGGCCGCCGGGACGACGGGCCTCTACCACTTCGCCATCCTGTATCCCGACCGCGCGGCCCTCGCGGTCGCGGTGCGCCGGGTGCTCGAGGCCGGCGTCGCGCTCGAGGGCGCATCAGATCATGGCGTGAGCGAGGCGGTGTACCTGCGCGATCCCGACGGCAACGGGATCGAGCTGTACCGCGACCGCCCCGAGAGCGAATGGCCCCGGTCGAGCGACGGCGGCATCGCGATGCACACGCGGCCCCTCGACCTCCCGGGACTCATCGCCGCTGCGGGTTAACCTGCCCCACGACGGCCTTCGTATAGGAGAAATGGGCCGCGACGATCTGCCACGCCCCGCCCTCGTTCTGCCATAGCATCGTCCCTTCACCGGGACCGATCTCCCGGGCGCCGCCCGCCGACAGATCGAGCGTGAAGGGGAATGTGACCAGCGCGAGGTCCTTGCGCATCAGGACGACGTCGGGGCTCTGCGCGGCGAGATTCGTCATCGTCACCGTGGGCAGGAAGCTGCGCTGGAGCTGCGATTCCTCGGTCCACCCGCGTGTGTGGTCTCCGGTCGGCCACACGACCGTGAGGTAGTCCCGCTGGGCGTAGAAGGGCGCGAGCGATTCAGCGCTGTGGGCGTTCCAGGCCTTCACCCAGCCCTGGACGCGCGCCCGGACGTTCGCTTCGCTCACCCGGTCCGTGACAGGCCCGGTGCCACCGCCGCAGGCGACGAGGGTGACCGCGAGGAGCGTTCCCGCCGTACTGGAGATCCGCCGGGGCATAGGTCCTCCCTGTGGGTGTGCCACACTACGTAGCAGCCGGATCCGAGGCGCGGCAAGAGCCGGCAGCCTCGTATTGACACCCCCCGGGAGCCCGACTAGTCTGGGGCCCCATGACCACGCCACCACCGCTTCCGCCGCGTCCCTCCGTGGGCCGGTCTTCGTTCGCCATCGCGATGAAGGATTACACCTTCATCCGCCCCGGTATCGCCGTCTCGATCAGCGCCGTCACGCTCCTGGTGGCGCTCGTGATCGGGTTCTGGCTGATCGCCTCCCTGCGCAGCGCCGCCGCGACGGTCGAGACCGGCGCTCGCACGGTCGAAACCCTGCACGGCTACAATGCCGGCCTCGAGGTGTGGCGCGAGATGGTGACGAGCACCGATCCCGCCTACAAGCGCCCCGAGGCCCTGGCCCAGCGCGACAGCCTCGGGCGCGCCCTGCGCGAGCAGCTCGCCCGGCTCGGCACCAACATGACCGATGCCAACGATCGGGAGCGCGTGCAACAGGTGCTCGAAGGCCTGACGCGCACCGATCCCAACGTCGGGACGACCGCGCGCTCTGCGATGATCGTGCTCCTCGCCAAGCAAGACTCCGCGATGTTCAAGGCGGCGAAGACGTCGCAGGACGCGGTGGTGCTCTCGGCGGCGTTGCTGGGCCTCACGGTCCTGGCGGCGGGCATGCTCGTCATCCCGATGGCGTGGCTCTACGTCCGGTACAAGCGCGGCGCGACGATCGAGGTCAAGGTCTGACGACCACCGCGTCCCACCCGCGTACGGCGATCGAGAGCGCGCGCGACCGGGAGCGCATCAGGACCGTGGTCGTGCCGGACCACGACGATCTCGTGGGACTGCTGGCCGATCGCATCGTCGATGTGATCAACCGCGAAACGGCCGCGAAGGGGCGCGCCGTGCTGGGGCTCGCGACGGGGAGCACGCCGATCGGCGTGTACCGCGAGCTGATTCGCCGCCACCAGGCCGGCAGCCTCGATTTCTCGCGGGTCGTCACGTTCAATCTCGACGAGTACTACCCGATGGCGTCGGACCGGCCGCACAGCTACCGGCGCTACATGTGGGAGAATCTCTTCGCCCACGTGAACATCGTGAAGGCAAACGTCCACATCCCGGACGGCAGCGTGCCGCGCGAGCGTCTCGCCGAGCATGCCGCCGCCTTCGAGCGCGCCATCGCCGATGTGGGCGGCATCGACTTCCAGCTGCTCGGCATCGGCAAGAGCGGCCACATCGGGTTCAACGAGCCCGGATCGTCGGCCGATTCGCGCACGCGGCTCGTCACCCTCGACACGATCACCCGTAAGGATGCGGCCGCCGACTTCTTCGGCGAAGACAACGTGCCGCGCGAGGCGATCACCATGGGAGTCGCGACGATCCTCGATGCGCGCGAGATCGCGCTGATCGCGACGGGCGAGCACAAGGCGGCGATCGTGCAGCGCGCCGTCGAGGGTGAGGTCGTGCCCGACGTCGCCGCGACGTTCCTGCAGCGGCACGCCAACGCCACGGTCTTTCTCGACCTCGCGGCGGCCGGCGAGCTGACGCGCATCGCGACGCCCTGGGTGCTCGAGAACATCGAGTGGACGCCGGCAATGACGGAGCGCGCCGTCGTGTGGCTCGCCGAGCAGTCGGGCAAGGCGATCCTGAAGCTCGCGGCGAAGGACTATGCCGAGTATCACCTCAGTCCCCTGCTCGCCCGGCACGGCTCGCCGGGGCCGATCAACGGGCAGGTGTTCACCCGCCTGCGCGACAAGATCCGCGGCCGCCGCAACCTGCCCAGCCGCAAATCGGTGCTCGTGTTCTCGCCGCATCCCGACGATGACGTGATCTCGATGGGCGGCGTGCTGCGCAAGTTGTGGGAGAATGAAAACGCCATCGTGGTCGCGTACATGACGAGCGGCAACATCGCCGTCTTCGACCACGACGCGGAGCGCCATCTCGACTTCATCGTGCGCGCGGCGGCCACGCTGGGGCTCGACCAGGGCGCCGCGCAGCGGGCATTCGACGCCGCGGAGAAGAGCTTCGAGCGCAAAGCCCCGGGGGACGTCGACACGCCGGAAGTGCAGGAGCTCAAGCGCTTCATCCGCGAATCGGAAGCGATCGCGGCGCTCGAGTCGGTCGGGATTCCGCGCACCGGCGCCCGCTTCCTCAATCTGCCGTTCTACCGGACGGGCGAAGTGCGCAAGCGGCCCATCGGCGACGAGGACGTCGCGATCGTCGCGAAGCTGATCGAGGACACGCACCCCGACCTCGTGTTCGTGGCTGGTGACCTGTCGGACCCGCACGGGACGCACCGCATGTGCAAGGCCGCCGTCGATCGCGCCCTGGCGCGCTACAAGGGTCCCAAACCGGAGGTCTGGCTCTATCGCGGGGCGTGGCAGGAGTGGCCGCTGACCGAGGCCGATATTCTCGTGCCACTCTCGGCCGACGAGCTGCGCGCCAAAGTGTTCGCGATCTTCAAGCACCAGTCGCAGAAGGACACGGCGCCGTTCCCGGGCGGCCACGACGAGCGCGAGTTCTGGCAGCGCGTCGAAGCGCGCAACGTCGAGACGGCCGCGCACGCCGACCGCCTGGGACTGGCGGAATACTACGCGATGGAGGCGTATGTCGTGGCGAAGCCGTAGCCTGTTGTTGGCCGCGCTGGTGGGCGTGGCCCCGTCCTTGGGCGCGCAGAACTTCGACACGGTGCAGGTGCGTACCATCAAGGCCGGCGAAGGTGTTTACATGCTCCAGGGCCTTGGCGGAAACATCGGCGTGTCGTCGGGGCCCGATGGTGTCATCCTCGTCGACGACCAGTACGCGCCCCTCACCGAGAAGATCCGCGCTGCGCTCGCGTCCTTGAACCCCGGCCCCATCCGCTTCATCCTGAACACGCACTGGCACTTCGATCATACCGGCGGCAACGAAAACTTCGGCAAGGCCGGCGTGGTGATCGTGGCGCACGAGAACGTGCGTCGTCGCATGAGCGCCGAACAGTTCATGACGTCGTTCCCGCAGGTGGTGGCGGCATCTCCGTCGGGCGCCCTGCCCGTCGTGACGTTCACCGACGCGGTGACGTTCTACTACAACGGCGACTCGATCTCGGCATTCCACGTGCCGCCGGCGCACACCGACGGCGACGTGATCGTGTGGTTCAAGCACGCCAACGTCATCCACATGGGCGACACGTTCTTCAACGGTCGCTATCCGCTGGTCGATCTGGCCAGCGGCGGCTCGTCGGAGGGGTTCATCACCGCGGCTGACCGTGTGCTCGCCCTGAGCGACGCGAACACCAAGATCATTCCCGGGCACGGGCCCCTCGGCGACCGCGTCGCGCTCCAGGCGTTCCGGACGATGATGGCGACGGTGCGCGACCGCATCAAACAGGGGATCGCGGCCGGGCGCACCCTCGATCAGGTCAAAGCGGGCAAGCCGACTGCGGACTTCGACGCGGTGTGGGGCAACGGTCGCATCACGCCGACGCTGTTCGTCGAGATTCTGTATCAGGACTTGAGCCGCCGGCCGTGACCCCCGCCACGTGGCTGTTGGTGGCTGCCATCGTACAAAACCCGACCGATACCACCAAGGCCGCACAAGACTCTGCGGTGCGCGTCTTCCTCGACTGCCCTAATTCCTTCTGTGACTTCGACTACTACAGAACTGAAATCACGTTCGTGAATTGGGTGCGTGACCGCCAGTTCGCCCAGGTGCACGTCCTGGTGACGAGCCAGGAGACGGGCGGCGGTCGAGAGTACACGCTGGGGTTCATCGGACTCGAGCGGTTCGCGGGGACGGAAGACACCCTGCATTACGTGTCACACACCGGCGACACGCAGGATGACGTGCGCAAGGGTCTGGGCCAAGTGTTGCGGGTCGGGCTGGTGCGGTTCGCGGCCCGCACGCCGGTCGCCCCGCGGCTCGAGATTTCGTACAGCGCGCCCGCCGGAGCCGCCGCGCAGGTGCGCGACCCGTGGAACTACTGGGTCTTCAACGCGCGCGTGAACAGCAACTTCTACGGAGAGCACAGCTACAAGAACAACTACATCTCGGGCGGGCTGTCGGCGAGCCGGATCACGGAGGCCTGGAAGATCGATCTTTCGACGAACGCCAGCTACCAGCAGAATGACTTCCTCGTCCCCGTGTACGACTCGACGGGCACCCTGATCCGGGAGGATCTCTCCCGCAATATCACGCGGTCCTACGGCGGGGATCTGCTCGTAGCCCGGAGCATGGGCCGCCACTGGTCTGCCGGCCTGCGCGCGTCGGCCTTCTCGTCCACGTATTCAAATCAAGACCTGACGCTGAAGGCCGGACCCGCGGTTGAGTTCGACGTTTTCCCCTACTCCCAGTCCACCCGCAAGCTGCTGACGCTGCATTACGCCTTGAGCGTGGCGAGCTTCAATTACCGCGACACGACGATCTTCAACAGGATCGCCGAGACACTGGCGACCCAGAGCGTGACCGTGTCTCTCGACATCAAACAACCGTGGGGCTCCGCCGGCCTGTCGGTCGAGGGGAGTCACTACCTGAGTGATTTCAAGAAGAATCACCTGCAGATCTTCGGGAATGGAAACTTCCGCCTGTACAAGGGCCTGTCGCTCGACTTTTTCAGTTTCGTGAGCTTGATCCACGACCAGCTGTCGATTCAGAAGGGCGGCGCGACGGCGCAAGAGGTACTGCTCCGCCGCCGCCAGCTCGAGACGTCGTACAGTTATCAAGGATTCGTCGGGCTGCGCTACACGTTCGGCTCGAAGTTCGCGAACGTCGTCAACCCACGCTTCGGCAGTGGCGGAGGGTTTATCTTCTTTAACTAGGGCGCATAGAAAAACCGAACCCGGAGCCACGCGCTGCACTCCGGGTCGGTTAGATCGGGTGAAGTGGCCGTCTAGCACTCCCTCCACGACCTACTTGCAATCTGTACGTCCCCAGGCGCTCTTCGACGTAAGAGGCTTGTCAGAGCAACGAGCTTTGTCAGGGAACGGTCAAGCGGCGAGCAGGGCCCGTTGCCGCGTGAAGCGCCGAGAAGGATTCTTCAGGCCATGAACGTGCGGGTAACGAAGAGCGGCGGGAGCGTCATCGCGGCACTGCTGGTGCTGGCCTTCGGCGTCGCCGTGATCCTCGCTATCCAGGCGTACGGCGTCGCGAAATCCCATCGCGCGCAGGCCGACCGGGTGCTGCGTGACTACGCCGCGCTCGCCGCCGCCCGCGTCGCTCAGCGCAGTGCCAACGAGCTCTATTTCTACGCGATCATTCCCCCGCTCAAGGCGCTGCAGCGCGCGGAGGAAACGAAACCGCGCAGGTCCCTCCCCTGGCCCGCGGACCTGCGGAACGAGGGGATGGAGCGGGAATACAAGAGCGCCCTCCCGATCCGCTTCACGTTCCGGCTCGACATCCCGACGGGCAAACTCGAGGTCGCGGGGGAGCCGGCGTCGGGCGCCGCGCGAGCCCTGCTGCTCGATTCCCTGCCGGTGCACCTGCGCACCGTGTACGACACGTCGTGGCACATGGGCGCGATCCTCGGCCAGCGCGACGGCGAGCGCCACTACATCGCCTACACGGCGCTGCGCGACAAGAAGAATGTGCTGCGCACCGCCGTCGGCTTCGACGCGAATCCCGCTGGGCTCCGGCCCTTCCTCGTGAGCGCAACGGAGAAGTTTCCTCTCCTGCCCCGGCCCCTGACGGCAGGCGTCCAGTTCGACTCGATGGGCTCGTTCATCATCACCGACAAGTTCGGCGTGGAGCTGTATCGTTCGCCCGCCCAGTACACCTCGCCGTTCACCGCGCGCGACACGATCGGGACCGACATGGGAGACCTGTACGCGCAGGCGACGCTGCGGCCCGAGGTCGCCGATCAGCTCATCATCGGCGGACTCCCCAAATCGCGGCTGCCGCTGATCCTCGGCCTCCTGACCATGACCGCGGTGTTGATCGGGACGGCGCTGGTGCAGCTGCGCCGCGAGTACGAATTGGCGCGGCTGCGCAGCGATTTCATCTCGGGGGTCTCGCACGAGCTGCGCACGCCGCTGGCGCAGATTCGCATGTTCTCGGAAACACTCGTGCTGGGGCGCGTCCGCACCGAAGAAGAGGAGCGGCGCTCGCTCGCGATCATCGACCAAGAGGCGCGGCGCCTTACGCACCTCGTCGAGAACCTGCTGCACTTCTCGCGCTCCGAGCGCCAGGTCGCGCGCGTCGCGCCGGAGCCCACGTCGCTCGCGCCCCTCGTGCAGGAAGTCATCGAGGGCTTCGCGCCCCTCGCCGCGGCCCGTGGCGTGACGCTGCAGGCGGCGGTCACCGAAGGCCTCGTCGCACCCGTGGATCCCGGCGCGATGCGGCAGATGCTCTTGAACCTCCTCGATAACGCGGTGAAGTACGGGCCACAGGGACAAACGGTGACCGTGGGGGCAACGAGGGAGAACGGCACGGCGCGTGTGTGGGTCGACGACTGTGGGCCGGGAGTCCCGAGCGCCGATCGCGAGCACGTGTGGGATCGGTTCTGGCGTCTCGAGCGCGACCGTGGGTCCGCGGTCGCCGGCAGCGGGATCGGTCTCGCCGTCGTCCGCGAGCTCGCCGGCCTGCACCACGGTCGCACCTGGGTCGAGGACGCGCAGACGGGCGGATCGCGGTTCGTCGTCGAGCTGCCGGCATGAGCACCACGGCGACGACCACGCCCAAGCGCATCCTCCTCATCGAGGACAACGCCGATCTCGCCTACGGGCTGCGCAACAACCTCGAGATCGAGGGCTATCACGTGGAAGTCGCGGCCGACGGCACGAAAGGGCTGCATCGCGCGCGCGCCGCGAGGCCGGATCTCGTCATCCTCGATCTCATGCTTCCGGGGATGGACGGATTCCGCGTGCTGCGCACGCTGCGCGACGACGGCCTCGCCTTCCCCGTTCTGATCCTCACGGCCCGCGGCGAAGAGTCCGACAAAGTCCGCGGTCTGCGGCTCGGCGCCGACGACTACGTCACGAAACCGTTCGGTGTGCTCGAGCTGCTGGCGCGCGTCGAGGCATTGTTCCGGCGCGCCACCTCGCCCCGACGTAACGGCAGCGGCGGCGAGCCCGCGACGCTGCGCTTCGGCGAGGTCGAGGTGCACACCGCGTCGCGGACGGTGCTGCGCCGGGGAGAAACCGTGCTGCTCACGCCCAAGGAATACGACTTGCTCGTCGCCCTGCTGCGCCGCGACGGCGCCTGTGCAACCCGCGTCGAGCTGCTCACCGAGGTGTGGGGGTACAGCGCCGAGGTGATGAGTCGTACCGTCGATACGCACGTCGCCGAGCTGCGCCGCAAGCTCGAGCGCGATCCCGCGAACCCCGCGCACATCGTCACGGTCCGGAAGACCGGTTATCGGCTGGATCGCTGAATCGCCAAAACGAAATCGAAGGAGACGTCGTGACTCACGCATTCGTTCTGTTCGTCGCGTTGATGCAGACCACACCGCGCGGGGTGATCGAAGCCATGCACTCCCGGTACGACGGCAAGTGGTACCGCACGCTCACCTTCATGCAGCACAACACCGCGTACCACCCCGACAGCACCGTGGAGCATTCCGTCTGGCGTGAGTGGCTGATGGCGCCCGGCAAGCTGCGGATCGAATTCCAGCCGGCCGACTCGGGCAACGGCATGCTCTTCGCCGCGGACTCGCAGTTCACCTTCGCCAAAGACTCGATGACGATGGCGCGGGCCTTTGTGCATCCATTGCTGGTGCTCGGCTTCGACGTCTACGCGCAGCCCGTCGATCGTACGATCGCGTTGCTGACGCAACGGCGCATCGACATGTCGGTGCTGTCCGAGACCGCGTGGGAGGGGCGCCCCGTCTGGGTGATCGGCGCCAAGGCGGGGGACCTGCACCGCCGCCAGTTCTGGGTGGACAAGGAGCGGCTCGTGTTCGTGCGCTTGCTCGGCCCTGCGGGACAGGACACGAGCAAGACATCCGATACGCGCTTCAACAAGTACGTGCCGCTCGCGGGCGGCTGGGTGTCACCGGAGGTCGAGTTCCTCGTCGACGGCCAGCGCCAGTTCCTCGAGGAATACGTGGAAATTCAGGCCAACGTCCCGATGCCCGCCGCGCTATGGGACGCCCGTCAATGGAAGGCGACGCGCGGCAAGTCCTAGCGCGTCGGTCCTGACGCGACGGAGTCGAAGACCGCCTGGATCTCCCGCCCGGGGCCCAGGCGCGCCTCCGTGAGGTTCGTCACGAACGCAAACACCACGCGGGAGTCGCGGTCGACGCCGAACGCCGTCGTACCGCCGACCGACCCACCGCCGTGGTAGACGTAGCGGTGACCGAGCGAGTCCTTGGCCACGAACCAGCCGATGCCGTACGGAGTCTCCTCACCCGCCGTCGTATGCTGAGCGGTGAAGAGCAGCTCGAGCGTCGCGCTCTTCAGGAGCCCCGGCTCGAGCATCGCCGACCCGAAGCGCGCCAGATCCTCGGCCGTCGAAATGAACCCGCCCCCGCCCCATTTGTAGCTGTTGTCCACCGTCGGCGACGGCGCATACCCACCGGCCGCGCCGCGGTCGTAGAAGCGCGTGCGGTTCGGGATCAGACTGTCGTTCCGGTCCGGCGCGGTGTTGGTCATGCGCAGCGGCTTGAAGACGTGACGACTCATGTACGCGAGGAAACTCTCGCCCGAGGCTCCTTCGACGACGGCGCCGAGCAGGTTGAAGCCGTAACTCGAGTAGGAGAACTTCGTGCCGGGCGGGAAGAGCAACGTATCGTTCGCGAAGATCGATAGTCCTTCCGTCACCGTCGCGAAATGGCGATTGAGCGTGAACTCATCGCCCTGATAGTGACGAATCCCCGCGAGATGTCCGCCTACCAGGCGCGTCGTGATCGGCGCGCCCTTCTCCGGGAAACTCGGCACGTAGCGCTGCACGGGCGCATCGAGATCGAGCTTGCCGGTCTCGAACAGCTGCGCGATCGCCGTCGCGGTCAGAGGCTTCGAAACGCTCCCGATGCGGAACTGCGTCGCGGGCGTCGTCTGGCGATGCGTCTCGAGGTCGGCGTATCCGAATGCTTCGGACCACACGATGCGGCCGTCCACCGCCACGGCGATGGCGAAGCCGGGGATGTTGGGCGCGAGTTTTTCACAGGCGATCGCGTGAGCGCGCGCCGCGGCGGCGGCCCACCGCTGCGCCACCGGTGCCGCGGGGCGCGATACACAGGTGGCCTGAGCCTGCAAGACGAGAGCGACGAAGGAAAGGATCATCTGTTAAGATATCCGCTTATGGACAAAGCCGTCACGCTTGCGAAACTCCACACGAGCGGCCCCATGCTCGTGCTCCCCAACGCCTGGGACGCGGGCTCGGCGCGGATCTTCGTCGAGGCGGGGTTTCCGGCACTCGCGACCACGAGCGCGGGGATCGCGTTCAGTCTCGGGTACGCCGATGGTGAAGTCATCAGTCGCGCCGCAATGCTGGCGGCGGTCGCGCGCATCACCGCGCGCGTGGCGGTTCCCGTGACGGCCGACATGGAAGCGGGCTTCGGCCGCACGACCGCAGCGGTCGCCGAGACGGCGCGCGGCGTGCTCGCCGCCGGCGCGGTCGGGATGAACCTGGAGGACTCGATCGCCGAGCGCTTGATCGACTTCGACCTCGCCGTCGATCGCGTTCGCGCCGCACGCCAGGCGGCGCGAGACGCGGGCGTCCCGCTCGTGATCAACGCGCGCACCGACGCGTTTCACCCGGGCACGTTGCCGCAAGACCGCCAGTTCGCCGAGGCCGTGAAGCGCGGCAACGCCTACCGCGCGGCAGGCGCCGATTGCGTCTTCGTACCGTTCGTCGGCGACTCGACGACGATCAAGCGGATCGTCAAGGAGATCGACGCGCCCGTGAACATCCTCGGCGCTCCCGACGCGCCGAGTCTCCAGGCGCTGGAGGCGATGGGCGTGCGGCGCGTGACGTTCGGGTCGGCCCCGATGCGCGCCACGCTCGGGCTGGTGCGTCGCATGGCGCGGGAGTGGAAGGACAAGGGGACGTATGGGACGCTCGCGGCGTACGGCATCCCGTTCAAGGAGCTGCAGCAGCTCTTCGGTTAGCGCAGATCGACGTGCAGGTGGTCGGCCGTCCCCACGTGTCGCAGCGTGTTGAACCCCATCGCCCAGAAGTACACCTGCACCAGCCTGTTCCTGAGCCAACCACGATTCGAGGTGCGCAGGTCGACGGCGTGCACCCAGCCATCCTCCTGGCGATAGTGCAGCGACGTCTCGTTCACCGGCAGGCCCATTTTCGCGTAGTCCTCGCGAGCGCGGCGCATGTCGGTGACGACGAGCTTATCGTCCACCAGGATCCAGGTCGACAGCGCCATGCGGAGCAGCGGGTGCACCTTCGTGTAGTACGCGCGCACGTCGTCGGCCTTGGCATTGACGCGCGAGAGATAGATGAGTGAGAAGCCGACGTAAAAGACGACGAGGGGCAGCGCCACCCACTTGGCGAGCACGAGAACCCGGGGACGCCCGGCGAATTTCCGCAGCAGCGACGACGCGTAGAGCGTCACCAGGCCTACCGTGAAGAGCGCGGCGACCGCGAGCGCGAGCCACGTGGGGACGTTGCCGTACTGGTAGAAGAACACGGCGCCCCGCACGAGCACGATGAACGGCAATGCGACTATGGCGGCGAGGCGCAGCAGGCCCTGGAGCAGCTCGACGCCCAGCACGTGCCAATCGAGCCGGCGGCGCGGTTTCTTCTTCTCGCGCTTCTTCTCGACGGTGCGCTGCTTGAACTCTTTGTCGGCCTCCCGGCGCAGCTTGGCGAGGCGCTCGGCGTTGTTGCCCGTGGCCATGCCCAAACCTACGGCGTCCTTGACGGCCCGGTTCCCCGGGGCCATACCTACGCTTTCGGCAACTACGGGACTGGAGGCAACTATGGCCGACGCAACGCGCGTAGTCGACTACTACTACACAATGATCTCCGACAAACCGGGTGAGGGCGGCCGGGTCCTCAGGACCCTCCGCGATGCCCGGGTGAACCTGCTGGCGCTCTCCGCGTTCCCAAGTCAGCGCAAGTCGCAAGTGGACTTCATCCCGGAGAACCCGGCCGCCTTCGCCGCGGCCGCGAAGGCCGCCAAGATCAAGCTCAAGGGGCCGAAGAAGGTGTTCCTGATCGACGGGGACGACCGCGTCGGCGCGCTGTCGGACGTCCTGGCCAAGCTCGGTGTCGCCAAGGTGAACGTGACTGCGGTCGACGCGGTCTGTTCCGGTATGGGGCGTTTCGGGGCGCTACTGTGGGTGAAACCCAAAGACCTCAAGAAGGCCGCGGCGGCGCTGGGCGTCATGCTGTAACCGAACCGTCATCCGTCCGTTGGTGATGTGTCACGCCGCCCCTGTGCAAGCGTTCATGGGGGCGGCGTCTCATTAGGGCAGTCCCCCTTACAGGAGCTGCCCCCGTGAAACGACGTTGGCTTCTCGTACTCGCGCCGCTCACTCTGTTTGCGTGCGGTGATCCTGCCCCCCGGGTCGCTTTTGACTCGTCCAGCGCCGAGCTCTATCAGGGTATGGCCGCATCACCGCCGCGCATGCTCGGGCTCCACGCCGAACGCGCGCGAGTGGCGGCCTTCGCTTCGGTCCCCGCGATGGATGTCCCTGACCTGCCAATGCCGACCGAGACGAACATGGTGATCCGCACGGCCACAGCATCGGTCAAGGTGGACTCTCTCGAGCCCGCGGTGACCGCCGTACGCGAGATGGCAGCGCGCGTGGGCGGATTCATCGCGAACACAGGGATCCAGACTGGAGAAGGACAGCTCCGTAGCGCGACAATCACGGTCAAGGTCCCCGCCACACGGTTTGACGAAGCGCTGGGCGGTCTCAAGTCGATTGGCAAACTCGAGTCGGCCAACGTCGAGACCGAGGATGTAGGCGAAGAGTACGTGGACGTGGCGGCGCGGATGGACAACGCCCACCGGCTCGAGCGACGGTTGATCGATCTCCTCGCCACTCGCACGGGGAAACTGAAGGACGTGCTCGATGTCGAGCAGTCGCTAGCCCAGGTCCGCGAAGAGATCGAGCGCTACGAGGGCCGGCTTCGCTATCTCAAGGCCCACACCGCCATGAGCACGTTGACGGTCTACGTCCACGAGCCCGTGCCGGTCGTCGGTAGCGCCGGCACGAGCGTGATGGGCGAGGCGTTCCGTCAGGCCTGGCGCAACTTCGTGACGTTCCTCTCCGTGTTCGTCCAGGCCCTCGGCATCATCATTCCGTTGAGTGGGATCGCGGCCGCGGCGTGGTTTGCGATGCACCGCTGGCGCGCCGGGCGTGCTTCGGGGACTGTAGCGGCGTAACGATGTGCCGCCAAAACATTGAAGATGCAGTGACATGAATGCGGTAACCCATGACGGACCGACACGTGACAGCGGACCGCTGCGGATGCGCAACGGCTGACGATTCGGTCCAACGGTGGCTGAAGTGCTGCACCAACGGGTGTTCCGACAGCGTGATGCTCGACACCATGGCACGCGCGTTGCAGCGCCGGGCCGCGCGCACAATGCGCAGTTGTGAACCTGCACAGCGGGAGGTTTCCCATGAAGCGCATCACCCTTGACGTCGTGGAGCTCGAGCAGCGCGTCGCTCCCGACGGCATCGGCGGGACCCCGGGCACCGGGACCAGCAACAGCAATGGAGTCGGAAACGAAGTCTCCGGTGGAGCCACTCCCCAGCCGAAGCCGAGCGGTCGCTAGGCTCGGCATCACCGCAGCATTTCGGAGGTAACTCATGAAGACGCTGAGCCTTATGCTCGAGGAACTCGAGCAGCGCATCGCGCCCGACGGTCCGACGTCGGCCGGTGCCAGTGGTTCCGGCAGCGCCGGCAACGGCAACGGGAACTCCGTGTCGAACGGCAACTCGCCGCAGCCGGTGCAGCACTAGCTGGATCAAGGGAAGGGCCACCGGAGTTCCGGTGGCCTTTTTCAGCTTCCGGTACCGGGTGCCAGCGCCCGTACCCGGCGCCATGATCCGAGGGCGCGTGTCGACCAGAGGAGGGCACGCATGAAGACGCTCACGCTGAAGGTCGAGGAGCTCGAGCAGCGTATCGCTCCCGACGGGGACTTCGTCGGCAACCCGCACGACCTGCCCCCGGGACAGGGTAACTGGGGCGGCGGGACGGGCAACTCCGGCAGCGGCGACCAGAACGGCCAGAACAACACCGGCGACGGTGGCCAGCCGTAAGACGTGACGCAGTGAGAGGGCTGCGGTCACTCGCGGCCCTCTGTCTTTTCCCTGGAGCCTGAGTCATGAGCCAGCCCCTCCCGCGGTTGCGCGATGATCTCCTGATCAGTAAGCAGGAGACCCGCGAGGAGACGTTTTTCGTCGTCAAGGACCCGGCCACGCGACGCTTCTTCCGGTTCCGCGAGTCGGAGTACTGCGTCGCCCGCCAGCTCGACGGTGCGACCCCGCTCGAGACCGTGCGCGAGCGCGTCGCTGCCGAATTGGGCGCCGAGCCAGAGCCCCAAGTCCTCGACGGTTTCGTCGCGCAACTGGGCCGACAGGGCCTCCTCGCTCCCGAGGACGGTTCGCGGGCCCGACGGCCGAAGAGCAAGTTCTTCGGAGGCAACGCCGTCTGGTTCCGCGTCAAAGCGGTCGATCCCGACCGGTTGTTCAACTGGCTCCACCCCAAGATCCCGTTCTTCTTCACCCCCGGATTCGTCGTCTTGGCGCTCGTGGTCATCCTGACAGGAGTCGGGATCGTGTTGAGCAATCAGGCGGCGATCGGCCCGGATCTGCGGCGCCTGTGGGGCGCGCACGGACTGGTCCTGATCTGGACGGCGATTTTCGGGGTCACGATCCTGCACGAATTCGCCCACGGCCTGACCTGCAAGCATTTCGGGGGCGAGGTGCACGAGCTGGGGTTCCTGCTCATCTACGGCGGGCCCGCCTTTTACTGCAACGTCAGCGACTCGTGGCTCTTCCCGGAGAGATCGAAGCGCCTCTGGGTGATGGCGGCGGGCGGGTTTTTCGAGCTGTTCGTATGGGGCCTCGCCGCCATCATGTGGCGCGTCGCTGAGCCTGGCACCTGGCTCGGCTCGGTGGCGCTCGTCATCGTGCTCACCTCAGGGGTGCGGCAGTTCTTCAACCTGAACCCGCTGATCAAGCTCGACGGCTACTACCTGCTCTCGGACTGGCTCGAGATTCCCAACCTGCGGGCGCGGGGGTTCCACTACGTGATCCAGGGGATCAAGCGCTTCCTCGGCTTCGCGCCGCCGGCCGAGAGCCACTCCACGCGGCGCGAGCGCTGGATCTTCGTCTCGTACGGCATCGTCGCCATCACATTCTCGTACTGGTTGCTCACGAACTTCGTGCTCTACCTCGGCCGCACGCTCACTCATCACTATCAAGGTTGGGGGTTCCTCATGTTCGCCGGTATCGCCAACCTGGCCCTCGGGAATCCGCTCAAAAAGGTGCTCCCCGCCGAGCCAGCGCGGCTCGCCGCCATCCCGCGGCGGGTCAAGACGCTCGTCGCGCTCGCAGTGCTTGTTGTTGCCCTTGTCTTTGTCCGGATCCCTCTCACAGCGTCGGGCGATTTGCGGATCCTGCCCGCGCAGAACGGAGACGTGCGGGCGCCGGTCGAAGGGCTGATCGAGCGCGTGTTTGTGGACGAGGGGGCGTACGTGGCGACGGGCGATACGATCGTCCGGCTCTCCGCCCGGGACGACGAGGCGCGACTGGCGGCAATCCAGGCGGCCATCAGCGCTCAAGAGTCGCGCCTGCAGCTGCTTCGCGCCGGCCCCCAGCGCAATGAGGTCGAGGTCGCTCGGCTCGCGCTCAACGCTGCTACCGAACACCTGCGCTACGCGACCACGGAGTTGCAGCGCCTGCAGACGCTCACGACCGCGCAGGCGGCGTCGCGTGCGGAGATGGAGCAGGCGCAAGAGAAAGTGGCGGGACTCACGAACGAGCGGGATGGCGCGCAGGCCCGGCTCGACCTGCTCCTGGCGGGCACGCGGCCGGAGTCGCTCGCCACCGTGCAGCACGAGATCGCCAGCGCCGCCGCCGAACGGCGGCGTCTCGAGGATCGCCTCGGGCGGCTCGCGGTGACGGCACCCCACGCCGGCGTGATCACCACTCCCAAGCTCAAGCAACGGATTGGCGAGTACGTCAAGGCTGGCGACTTGATCGCCAAGGTCTATGCGGTGGAAACGGTGCGGGCGGAAATCGCCGTGCCCGAGCGGGAGATCGGCGACGTGCGGCTCGGTCAGCAGGGGACGCTGCGGCTGCGCGCGTTCCCCGAGCGCGCCTTCGAGGGACGGGTGACCGAGATCGCGCCGGCGGCGGAAGTGACGCCCGCGGGCGAGCGCATCGTGCGCGTCACGATCGACATCCCCAACGACTCGGGGCTGGTTAAGCCCGAGATGTCCGGGTTCGCCCGGATCTACGCCGGCAAGCGGCCGGCGCTCGACGTCCTGACCCGGCGGTTCCGCCGGTTCGTGCGTGTCGAGTTCTGGTCGTGGTGGTAGGGCCTACGGGACGGGCTTCGTCCCGAGCGGCGGCTTGATCCGCACGATCCACAGGCCGTTGAACATGTCGTTGACGTAGGCGAGGCCGTCGCGCACCACCACGCCCCACGTCATCGGGGTGTTCTTGACGTTGCCGTCCATGTCACCCGTGTGGACGTGCACGATCTCGCGCTGCTGCGCCCGCAGATCGCCCAGCAGCTCGCCGGAGATGTCGAAGGCGTGGAAGCCGCCGTTGTAGGCGCCGAGGTAGAGTGTGTCGCCGGCGGCCCAGACGTTGTGCACGCCGCCGTACTCGGGCTCGTACCACGCCACGGGGCGTGGATGCCGCAGGTCGCTGACGTCGAGGACCTGCAGACGGCCGAAGGCGCGGAACGCGGCCGCGTCTTTCGCACCTTCCACGGCGCCCGCCGGGAAGACCTCATCCGCGATGAACACGTAGTTCTTGTGGCGCCACGCGGTGTGCGTGCCGCGGATGAATCCGGGCCCATGGCGCAGCTCCACGTCGCGATACAGCTCGTTCAGGTCGTACTTGTATTGCGTGACGAGCTGCGGATTCGAGGGACTGCCCCCCGCCATGCCGTTGCCGACGTCGAGGATCACGAGACCGTCGTTCCAATACGACAGATAGGCGAGTCCGTCCTGCACGTCCACGTCGTGCAGTGTGCGTCCCGCGTCGGCGCGCGGCGTGCGCCACTGCGCGACTTCCTTGGGATGGTACGGGTCGCCGATGTCGAGGATGTGGAGGGCGCCCGTGCCGTCGTTCGTCAGGTACACGTGCGTGCCGTACTTCTCCTGCCGGTACACGAACGCGGAGTGCACGCCGCCGGTGACGCCATCGGTGAACTCGGCGATCGGCTTGGGGTGCGCCGGATCCTCGAGCTGGGCGATGACGAGACCATTCTTGCGATCGGAGGCGCCCTCGCGCGTGAACACGAGGAACTTGCCGTCGGGCGTCGTCATGATGTCGTTGACGCGCCGCGTGTTCGCGACGATCGAGTCGGTCACGACGGGCTTCGCCGGGTCGCTGATGTCGATCGCGTACATGCGGTCGCCGCCCGAGCCGCTGCCGAGATACGCGATGCGGCCGTTGGGATGGATCCAGACCTCTTCGGTCGTGAACAACGAGCGCGGCAGGCGCCCCACGATCTCCACGGGGCGGCGCGCGTTGCGCGGCGCCAGCGTCACCGGCGCCTCCGCCGAGCGCGTGCCGAAGCTGGCCGTGACGACGTAATCGCCGGTCTCATAGCCGACGAAGTTGCCGTCGTCCGTGATCTCCCCTTGGCCCGGCGAGAAGCTCCACGCCGGCGTCAGGCCCATGATCTCACGGCCCGCGGCGGTCAGGGCGCGCGCCGTGAACTGCACGACGTCGCCCTGGCGAACCTTGGCGCTGGCGGGGAGGATCTCGACGCGCGCGATCGTGTTCGCCACGACGGTGACTGGCACACGCTCCGTAACTGAGGCCACGGCCGCCGTGACGCTCGCGCTCCCCGCGCCTACAGCAGTGACGATACCGTTCGCATCGACCCGAACGATCGCGCGATTCGAGCTGCGCCACGTGACGGTATCCTGCCGAGCATCGCCATCGTCGCTGGTGACGCTGGCGCTGAGACGCATGCGCTGCCCCGCCACGAGCTTCGTGACCCGCGGCGTTACCGCGATCTTGGCCGCCGGTCCCGGAACGATGCGAACTTCGGTCCGCTTGATGAACGGCTTGGTGCCGGTGACGAGTGCGACGACGGCAACGGGAATCGTTCCCGTCGAACCCGCGGTGACGAGTCCCGTGCTGTCCACACTGCCCTCGAAGCGTCCGCCGGCGGCGCGGAACAGGAGCCGCACGTTGGCGACCGGCTGGCCCGCCGAATCACGCGCCTCCGCGCGGAACCGGAGCGTGTCTCCCGGGGTCAGAACACCTCGCGCCGGCGTGAGCACCACGTCGACGACGGGAGAAGGCGGCAGCGCGGGGACCGGCGGAGCAGCGGGCTGTTGCAGAGCGACGGCGAGCAGGGCAGTGACGATCATCGGCGAGTCCTGGTTCGAGGGTTAGCTTAGGAACGGAGAATGTACACCACCGTTTCAAGCGAGGGGAGCAGGTGCGCGAGATCCTGACGTGCTGTCTTCTGACGGCCAGCGTGTTGGGTCGGGCCACGGCGCAAACGCCGGCGGCCTCGCCCGACTATCTCGTCTGGGTCGCTTCGGAGGCCACCGACCGCATCGCGCTGGTCCGCTACAACGCCGCGACGGGCGCGAAAGTCGATCGCGAATTCACGATCGGCCTGTTGCCCACCGATCCGGATGGGCCGCACGGGCTCACCGTCTCGCCCGATCGCCGTTTCCTCTATATCACGACGGCGCACGGTCAGCCCTTCGGGTTCCTATGGAAGATCGACGCCGTCACCAGTGCCGTCGTGGGGCGCGTCGAGCTGGGGATGTTCCCCGCCACCCTGCAGCTGACTCCAGACGGCGCCTTTGCGTATGTCGTCAACTTCAACGTGCACGGCGACATGGTGCCGTCGTCGGTCTCGGTGGTCGGCACCGACGACATGGTCGAGATCGCGCGCGTGCCGACGTGCACGATGCCGCACGGCTCACGCCTCAATCCGCAGGGCACGAAGCAGTACTCGGCGTGCATGATGGACGACCAGATCGTGGAGATCGACACGAGGACATTCGGCGTCGCCCGGCGATTCAGCGTCGACAAGGGTCAGGAGCGCGATCTGGCAACGGTGACGACGACTGATCACACCGCGCACCGCGCACCGCGCACCGCGCACGTCCCCACATGTTCTCCAACGTGGGCCCAGCCCTCCGCCGATGGGTCGCGCGTCTACGTCGCGTGCAACAAGTCCAACGACATCCTCGAGATCGACGTGAGCCAGTGGGCGCTGGCGCGACGCATCCCGGCGGCCGAAGGCGTGTACAACCTGGCGGTCACACGCGATGGGCAGTTGCTCCTGGCCACGAACAAGCGGGGCCAATCGGTGTCGATATTCGAGCTGGCGACGGGGAAAGAGCTGGCGCGCATCGCCACCAAGCGGCGCATCGTGCATGGTGTCGTGGTATCGCCGGACGACCGGTATGCCTTTGTGTCGGTCGAAGGGATCGGATCACAGCCCGGCACGGTAGAAGTGATCGACCTCAAGACTCGCGCGGCCGTCGCTTCGGCCGACGTGGGACAGATGGCAGGTGGCATCGACTTCTGGAAAACCGAAGGAGGGCACTAGCCATGGCCAATACCGATCGCTGGAAAAACGCGGCGCTGGCCGCCGCGAAGAAAGCCAAGCAGGCCGCCCTTGCCGCAGGGCGCGAAGCCCAGCGGCTCTATGAGGCGGCGCGTCAGCGCATGGACACCGCGGCGCGGCGGCGGCGGGTCAAGCGCGCGCTCCAAAAGACGGGGCGCGTCCTCAAAGCCGCCGGCAAGGCGGCCGTCGTCGCCGGCGTGGCGGCGGGATTAGCCGCCGCCCGCAGCGAAGGGAGAAAGCGTTAGCGCTCTCTCAGGATCACCGCCGGGACATCGCTGTCCTTGACGAGCTTGTTGAAGGCCGGGATGTCGGCATCGAGTACGGCCTGCAACTTGTCGAGCTGCACCTGTAGCGCAGCCGACAGCTGCTCGAATACTTGAACCGACTGGTCGGTGGGCGCCGCGTCGGCGCTCGCCACCACGCCGGCCAGCGCGGCGATCTTGTTGTTCAGCCGGATCGGGTAGTTGAGCGGGTCCTGGCTGCTCCGGTTCTTCACCTGATAAATCTCCGCCTCGATCGCCGCTAGCCGGCCCTTGATCGAGTCGGCCTGGAGCGCGATGCGCCGGCCCACTTCGCCCGGCATGGCGCGCGCGCGCGTGGCCGCGCCGTCGAGCGCCTCCTTCACATCGCGGATGCGCTTCACCGCGTCGTTCGCGGCGGTGACCCGGTCGCGGATGCGAACCAGCAGGTCGAACTGGCGCTGGTAGTCCGCGGCCGTTGTCGTCACGCGCGGGTCCTGCTTGAGCGCAAAGCTGCGCGTCTGTGACCAATCGCCGGCCGTGAGCCGGACTTTGTACGTGCCGGGCACCGCGACGGGCCCCTGTGTGCCTCCGGCCCAGAAGATCATTCCCGTAAACCGGCTCGCCTCGGGGTAGCGCAGGTTCCACACGAAGCGGTTCATCCCCGCTCGCACTTTGAGCGAGTCGCCGGAGTCCTTCGGCTTGGTGGAGAAGCGCCGGATCACCGAGTCGCGGGAATCGAGGAACTCGAGCCGCACGTCGGCCGTGGAGTCGGGCTTGTCCTTCAGGTAGAAGAAGACGACGGCGCCTCCCGGCGGATTGGCGCCCACGCCGGACGGCGCGCCCCCGCCCCCGAAGCCGCCGCCCCCGCCCATCCGGTAGGGGTCGCGGGGCGTGAAGAGGAACCGCGCCGCGCGCGCCACCGAATCGGCGAGCTGCTGCAGCGGCGTCACGTCATCGAGAATCCAAAACGACCGGCCGTGCGTCGCCGCGACGAGGTCGTTGTCCTTCACCACGAGATCGTGAATCGGCACGATCGGCAGGTTGCGCTGCAGCGATTGCCACCCCGCCCCGTCGTCGAACGAGACGTAGAGACCGAACTCGCCGCCCGCGTAGAGGAGCCCGCGCCGCGCCGGATCCTCGCGCACCACCCGGATGAAGTGATTGTCGGGGATCCCAGCGACGAGCTTGCGCCACGTACGCCCGTAATCGGTCGTCTTGAAGATGTAGGGCCTGAAGTCGTCCGACTTGTACCGCGTCGCGGTGACGTACGCGGTGCCGGCGTCATGCGGGGACGGCTCCACCGAGCTGATCAACGACCATTCGGGGAGGTCGCGCGCCGGCGGCGTCACGTTCGTCCACGTCTTGCCGGCGTCGCGGGTGATCTGCACCTGACCGTCGTCGCTGCCGGCCCAAATCAGATTGCTGTCGCGCGCGCTCGGCGCGATCACGAACAGCGTGTTGTAGTACTCGACGCTGGTGTTGTCCTTGGTGATCGGCCCGCCGGAGGGTCCCTGCTTCGCCTTGTCGTTGCGCGTCAGGTCGGGGCTGATCGCGTCCCAGCTCTGCCCTTCGTTCGTCGAGCGGAACACGACCTGCGCGCCGGCATAGAGCACGCGCGGATTGAAGGGCGACAGTGCGATCGGGAATGTCCACTGCAGGCGGTACTTCAGGTCCGCGGCCCCCCACCCCATCGGGTTCTCGGGCCAGGGCGTCACGTCGCGTTCCTGGTTGTTGTGGTGATCGAGGCGCGACAGATAGCTGTAGCTCCCGGCGTAGATGATGTCCGGATCGTCGGGGCGCGTCACGATCCAGCCGCTCTCGCCGCCGCCGACTTCGTACCAGTCCTTTTCGGTGATGGCCCCACCATCCGTGCGCGACGCGATGCACACGGTGCTGTTGTCCTGCTGGGACCCGCACACGCGGTAGGGGAAGTGCGTGGTGGTGGTGACGTGGTAGAACTGCGCCGTGGGTTGGTTGTCCTCACCGGTCCAGGAGACGCCGCCGTTGTAGGTGACGTTGGCGCCGCCGTCGTTGCTCTCGATCATGCGCTGCGGATCGTTCGGGGCGATCCACAGGCCGTGGTTGTCGCCGTGCGGCACCCGAATCGGCGTGAACGTCCGCCCACCATCCACCGAACGGTAGAAGCCCGTGTTCAGCACGTAGACGGTTTCGGGGTCCTTGGGGTCGGCGTGGATGTGGGTGTAGTACCAGGCTCGCTGCCGCAGATTCCGGTCTTCGTTCGTCCGGCGCCACGTGGCGCCGCCGTCGTCGGAGCGGAACACGCCGCCGTCCTCGGCTTCGACGATCGCCCAGACGCGATCGTGATTCGCCGCCGAGACGGTCACGCCGATTTTTCCTACCACACCTTTCGGGAGCCCTTCGTTGCGCGTGATCTCCTTCCAGGTGTCGCCGCCATCGGTGGACTTGAAGAGGCCGCTGCCGGGGCCTCCACTCGACATGTACCAGGGGCCGCGCCGCGCCTGCCAGAAGGCCGCGTAGAGGATGCGCGCGTTGGTCGGATCCATCGCCAGGTCGATGGCACCCGCCGAATCGGACCGGAACAGGATCTTGTCCCAGGTGCGCCCACCGTCTTTGGAGCGGAACACGCCGCGTTCGGCGTTGGGCCCGAAGGCGTGGCCCAGCACGGCGACGTAGACGAGATCGGGATTCGTCGGGTGGACGCGGATCGCGCCGATCTGACCGGCGTCGCGCAGGCCCGATTGGGCCCACGTCTTTCCGGCATCGGTCGACCGGTACATCCCGTCGCCCGGGGAGACGTTGCCACGGATCGGCGACTCACCGGTGCCGACGTAGATGACGTTCGGGTCCGAGGGCGCGACTTCGATCGCGCCGATCGATCCGGACTTGAAGTCCTTATCGCCGATCGGCCGCCAGGTGAGACCGCCGTCGGTGGTTTTCCAAACGCCGCCCCCCGTCGCGCCGAAGTAGAACGTGGCGATCTGATCGGCGTGACCCGCGACCGCGGTGACGCGCCCGCCGCGGAAGGGCCCGATCGACCGCCACTCGAGTGCGTTGTACAGCGAGGTGTCGACGCTCACGGCAGCCGGGGCTGACGGTGCGGCGCGGCGTTGAGCGGCCGCGGGGATGACGAGGAGGACGGTGCAACCCGCGAGCGCAAAGAGGCGGGACATGGAAGGCGCGACTCCGGTGAACGGGAGCCGCTATTATACGCCCGCACCTCCAAGCTTCAAGAGTTTCTGGTATAGCGCCGACGCAACAGGCATCACCGACAACCGCCCGATTCGCACGAGCGGCATGTCAGCAAACGCCTTGTCCTTCTTGACCTCCGCGAGCGTGACGGGCCGCGCGAGCGCTGCCTTCGCCTTGAACTTCGGTGGATCTCCTGCGGCGACGACGGTCGCGGTCCCCACGATCGACTTCTCGTTACCCGTGTGATAGACGAACAGCTCGTCTCCTGGCTGCATCGCGCGCAAATGCTTCATCGCGACGGGATTCTTCACGCCGTCCCACGTCGCAACGCCTTCGCGCTTCAGGTCGTCGAAGCTGTACGTGCTCGGTTCCGTCTTGACCAACCAGTAGTTAGCCATGCGTGACCCACGAGGTAATGGTATCTGCCAGTTCAGTCATGACGTCCACGTCGGTGCGCCCGGTGCGCTTCAGCACTTTGAACGAATGGTCGCCACTCTCGACGATGTGCAGGGTCGCGCGCTTACCGAGTTTCTTGACGATCGGTCGCAGCAGATCGAGCCCCGCGAACTCGTCGCGCGTCCCCTGAAGGAATAACATCGAGACCTGCACATCAGACAGGTGTTCGGCGCGATTCGTCCCAGGACGGCCGGGCGGATGGAGCGGGAATCCGAGAAACACGAGGCCTTGCACGCCCGGCAGCGGCTCGTGAGCCTGTGCCTGCGATGTCATCCGCCCGCCGAACGACTTGCCGCCGGCAAATACGGGGAGTCCAGGCGCGACGCGCGCCGCATCGATGACCGCCTCGCGCACCCGCGCCTCGGCCACCGCGGGCGAGTCGGGGCGGCCGGAGCGGCGCTCCATGTAGAGGAACTCGTAACGGTACGTCGCGACGCTCCGCTCTCCGAGCAACTCCGCGATCCTCTCGAGAAACGGATGACGCATCCCCGCCCCGGCACCGTGCGCCAAGACGAGCAGCGCCTGCGACCGGGGCGGAGCGACGAGGACGTGATTCACACCTAGCGGATTCTTCCCAGCCGATCGGGACCGAGCTCGGTCACGGTGAACTTCTGTTGCAGCCGGCGCTTGCCCAGCGTGACCCGCACCGTGTACTCACCCGGCAGCGCCAGACGCAGCTCCTCGGCAGAGGTCGGGTCACCGAGGCCACGAGCACGAGGCCGGTCTCTGTTCAGATCCCACGTCACGCGCTGCAGACCGGGGAACCCGGGGCCCGTCAACGTGCGCATCGTATCGCCGGCGGCGTTCGTGATCACCAGTCGCACGCCCTCGGGTTGCATGTCCTTGAGATAGTACGCGATCACCGCGCCGCGCGGCGGATTCGGCGCTATGTAGCGGCCGCTGGCAAACCCCGGGTGCGTGCGGCGCTCGCGATACTGGTACGCCGGCGCCACCTCGAACAGGTGAATCGAGTCGGTCAGCACCGAGTCGTTGTATTCCTCCACCGGACCGACGGGGACGACATAGACGCCGCGGCCGTGCGTGGAGACGATCAGCTCGCGCTGGCGGAACGACATCGCCATCCGCTCGACCATGACGTGCGGGAAGTTCCGGCCGAAGCGGCGCCAGCGCTGGCCGCCATCCACGGTGACGTACACGCCGTCGGCCGTCCCGACCCACAGGACGCGCGGGTTGCGCGGACTCTCGTACACGGTGGCGCTGCCCTTGTCCGCGGGGAGACCGTTCACCAGCTCGGTCCACGTGCGACCGTAATCGGTCGTCCGCCATACATGGGGGCGGTAGTCGTCGCGGTAATGGCAGTCATACGTGACCCAGGCGGTGCCCGCTGCATGATACGACGCGGCGATCGTCGAGACCCAGCACGTCGTGGCGGCCCCGCGAGGGAAGGTGGCTGTCACGTTGGTCCACGTGCGGCCCGTGTCCTGCGACACCCAGATGAACCCGTCGTCGGTGCCCGTCCACAGCACCGCGGGCGTCTTCGGACTCTCGGCGATCGAGAAGATCGCGTGGTAGCTGGTGTGCCCCGCCTCGGGCGTGGGATTCTGACGCGGCGTGCGGGTCATGTCGGGACCCAGCGTCTGGTAGTCCTGCCCGTGTTGGCGGAGACGGAAGAGCCGGTTGGACCCCAGGTAGACCGTCGTGGAGTCGAATGCGGAAATGAGAATCGGCGCCGTCCAGTCCCATTCGTACTCGTAACCGCTCTCGGAGCCGGCGTCGAGCGCGGCGGGTTGGATGTCGTCTCGCTTCCACGTACGCAGGTCGAGCGCCGACACGACGCCGAATTGCGAGCCGGAGTAGATGGTCCACGGATCGTTCGGCGGGATCTGCACCCACATCCCGTCGCCGCCGTTCACCGGATACCAGTCGGCGTCGGTGACCCCGAGCGCGTCGCGCGTCGCACTCGGCCCGCACCACACGCCGTTGTCCTGCAGGCCCCCGCAGATCTGGTAGGGCGTGAGTGAGCTGTCGACGATCACCGTGTAGAACTGGCCGATGGGAATCGGCATGTGCCACCACGCCCGGCCGCCATCGAACGTGACGTAGGCGCCGCCGTCGTTGCCGAGGATGCGGTGCCCGGCGTCGCGCGGATCGAACCAGAGCGCGTGATGGTCCCCGTGCACGCGCGAGAGCGACTCGGGCGCGAAGGTGCGGCCGCCGTCCTTGCTTTCCATCAACGGCGCAGCGTTGACGAACACGTGCTGGCTGTCGTTCGCGTCGACCCAGATCTCGTTGTAGTAGTAGTGCGGAATCGCCTGGAGGTCGTTGACTTGCGTCCAGGTTGCGCCGGCGTCGCTCGAACGGAACACGCCGCCAAAGCGGCCCTGCGCCGGATCGGTGATCCCCCGGTCCACCTGGATCATCGCGAACACGAGCTTCGGGTTCTGCGGCGAGATCGCGATGCCGATGCGACCGAGGTGGTCGGTGGGAAGGCCGTTCTTCTTGCCGGGATCGGTCAGTCGCACCCAGGTGCGTCCCCCGTCGGTCGTCTTGTAGATGCCGCTCCCGGTGCCGACACCTTCCATGTGGCTCCCGCCCCAGCGCAGCCGGTGCCAGGCGGCGGCGTACAGCGTATTCGGATCACTCGGGTCCATCTCGAGGCTCACGAACCCCGTCGTGTCGTTCACGAACAGGATGCGGTTCCAGGTCTTGCCGCCGTCGGTCGTCTTGTAGATGCCGCGCTCGTTGTGCGCGCCCCAGAGGTGGCCGAGGGCCGCGACGTACACCGTGTCGGGTCCCGTGGGGTGGATCACGATGCGGCCGATCGCGCGCGAGTCGCCGAGGCCCACCTTGGTCCAAGTGCGGGCGCCGTCGGTCGATTTGTAGACCCCGTCTCCCCAGTACTGCGAGCGGAGGCTGTTCTTCTCGCCGGTGCCGACCCACACGATGTTCGAGTCGGAGGGCGCGACGGCGAGGTCACCGACAGTCTCGCTGCCGAGCCCGCTCGAGACCGACTGCCAGGTCACGCCACCGTTCGTCGTCTTCCACACACCCCCGCCCGCCGCGCCGATGTAGAACGTCTTGGGTCGTGGTTCGGCACTGCGCGGCACGGCGATCGCGGTGACGCGCCCCGAGTAGGCCGCCGGGCCGAGCG
>DASYRD010000045.1:0-2389 GCA_036004745.1 Gemmatimonadales bacterium
CGACTTGCCCTGGAATCCCACGACGATGTCATCAGCAAACCTGACGACGATGACATCGCCGCTGGCCTGCTTCTGGCGCCATGTGCGGACCCACAGGTCAAACACGTAATGGAGATAGACGTTCGCCAGCAGCGGCGATGCGGCGCCCCGTACGCAAGAGGTAACTTTTTTCAGTTTGAGCGCGTGATTGCAGGCTGGCGTCAGCGGCCGGTACTTGATTTGCGTCGTAAATAGTAATATGTTTACGTCACGTGACGCGAGCGACGAAGGCGCACAAGGCCCGGCTCCTCAACGCGGCTCATCGGCTCCTCGCGCAGCAGACCGAGGTCGCGGATGCCGCCCGGCAGCTCGAAGACGAGTTTGCCTTGTCGCGGCGGCAGGCGTACCGCTATCTCGAGCAAGCCGCCGCATTGAGCGCCCCTGTTCCCGCCGTCGAACCAACGGTGGCCATCACGTTCAAACTCCCGATGGGCACCGTACGTGCGCTGCGCGCGTACGCACGGCGCAGTGGACTGACACTCGGGCAAATCGTCACACAGGCGCTCACCGCATTTCTCGGCGCCTTGCATCGGCGACGTGGCTGAACGGCCATCGCGTCACGGCAGTCTTCACGTTCAGCTCGATTACGCGTTCGATCGATTACGGGCCCGCAAGCTGGCCCACGCGTACGAGATCTTGGTCCCGGCCCGAGCCCGCCCGCTCGAGTCCCCTGTGAGGAGGGAGCGCCTGCATGCGGATGGCAGCGATTTACGCCCGGGTGTCGTCGGAGCAGCAACGCGAGGCGCACACGATTGCGAGTCAGACCGCGGCGCTGATCGAGTTGGCCCGGACGCTCGATCTGGACGTGCCGAAGGCGTGGATCTTCGAAGACGAGGGCTATAGCGGGGCCACGCTCGAACGACCTGGCTTGGAGCGGGTGCGCGATTTGGCGGCCGAAGGACACATTCAGGTCGTCCTCGTCTACAGTCCGGATCGCTTGAGTCGCAAATACGCGTATCAGATCCTGATCATCGAGGAGCTCGCGCGGCACGGCGTGGAGACGCGTTTTCTGAATGCGCCGCAGAGTGCGACGGCCGAGGATCAGTTGTTGGTGCAGTTCCAAGGCATGATTGCCGAGTACGAGCGCGCGCAAATTCTCGAGCGCTCGCGCCGGGGCAAGCGTCACCGCGCACGTGCGGGCGAAATCAGTGTGCTGAGCGGCGCGCCGTACGGCTACCGCTACATTCGCAAAAACGATGACGTTCCGGCCTCGTATGCCGTCATCGACAGTGAAGCGCGGGTGGTGCGGCAGGTGTATGAGCACTACACCGTGCCCGGCTGGAGCATTGCCGCGATTACACGATGGCTCAATGAGAAGGGGGTAGCGACACGGAAGGTCGGGACCCGATGGGAGCGCTCGACGGTGTGGGCGATGCTCCGCAATCCGGCATATGTCGGGACGGCCTGCTTCGGTAAAACGCGTATCGCCACCCGTCAGCGTGTCACGCGCCGGCTTCGCGTGCGTGGCGGCCTCGCGAACCGCAACAGTGCCAACTACGAACGGCCCCGCGAGGAATGGATCGAAATTCCCGTGCCTGCACTCGTCGACGAGCTGACCTTTGCCCGTGCGCAGGAACTGCTGCACGAGAATAGAATCCGATCGCGGCGACGGACGATTCAGCCCACCCTGGTGCAGGGGCTGGTAAGTTGCCGTCGATGTGGCTACGCGCTGTCGCGCACCTCGACTCGGTCGAGCGCACGGCTGATTCACTACTATCGCTGCATCGGCTCGGACGCGTGGCGCCATCTTGGCGGTCCGCTGTGCGACAGCCGACCGGTGCGACAAGATCTCTTGGATGAGATCGTCTGGACGGAAGTCATCCGGTTGCTCGAGGATCCCACGCTGATTGGGCAGGAACTGGATCGACGGCTCGCCATGGCTCGTGCCGCCGATCCAACACGGCAACGCGAGCAGGCGCTGCGACGCGATCTCGTGCGGGTTGGGAAGAGCATCGAGCGCATGCTGACCGCCTATCAAGAGGATCTGCTTTCGTTGGAGCAGCTGCGCCAGCGGATGCCCGCCTTGCGCCAGCGCGAGCACGCGCTGCGCACCGAGCTCCAGATGATCGCCGATCAGACCCGGGAACGGGCGGCGTACCTGCACCTCGCCGAGACCCTCTCGGCGTTTCTGGCGCGGATGCGCGTGGCCGCCGAAACCCTCGATATCGCCGAGCGTCAACGCATCGTGCGCTTGGTCGTAAAGGAGGTGCTGGTCGATCACGACACGATCGTCATCCGTCACTGTATTCCCGTGCCGTCCGGACCGCCGAATGGAAGCACTCCTCCGCACTCGGAAGCGTCAGGCAAGGTCGATGACGGCAGAAGTTACCTTTTGCGTACGGGGCGCCAG
>DASYRD010000046.1:0-2198 GCA_036004745.1 Gemmatimonadales bacterium
CGTGACGCGGCCCGGCGCCAACGGCTCGAATGTCTTGACGGGCCCCCCGCCGCTGCGCCACTCGGTCGCGGTGCGCACAAGCCCCGACTCGGCGGTCGCCGCCGCCTCGAGCACGCGCACGTACGCCTCGTCCGCAACGAGTGGCTCGACGAAGATGTCCACAGTGCCACCGCAGGAGAGACCGAGGTCTCCGGCCAGATCTGCGTTGAGGTGGTGAGTCAGCAGCGTGGGCTGACGGCGGGTTTGCGCCTCGAGGGCGGCGCCGATGACTTCGGCTTCCACGCAGCCGCCGCCGACTGAGCCGATCAGGCGACCTTCGGCTCCCACGAGCATCTTCGTGCCGGCCGGAACGGGCGTCGAGCCGCGCGCCCGCGCGACGGTCGCGAGGGCTCCAGCTGCGCCCCCGCGAATCAGGTCGGCCGCGGCACGCCAGACGTTCATGTGGTAGAAACTAAGCACCCGGAGCGTGATCGGCCCCGGGGGCTTCGGGCCGACTTCAGGAACGGCGTTACTGAACGACGATTGTGCCGTTCATCCCTGAGTGAATCGTGCAGCGATACGTATACGTCCCGACTTGCAGGGTCGGCTGGAATGTTCCCGACGTTTTCGTCCCGGAACTATCCGGCTGCGTTGGTCCGGTAAGCCACGTCACATTATGGCCGTTGGACGGCGTTGCCCAGCTGAACGTCACCTGACCGGCGGGAACGGTATCGGGAGTTGGACTGAAGAAGTTATTACCGACCGCGATTGTCGTGCTGTGTCCGCCACCGCTGCTTCCCGTGGAATCGCTGCACCCTGCAGCGACTGCTATCCCCATGACCACGGCGACGGCCAAACGGGCGAACGGCATGACTGCCTCCGGAGTTCGAGTAGAGAACGCACGTGCTACTCCTACACCCGGTTCCGGAGAACGGCCTTAGTGCTGTTCGCGTTCCAGTGCGTCGGCGGCGAGACGCGGCGAGATGATGGGAAATCTGCCCGCGAACCACGCCCACGAAAGGAAGAAGATCCCACCGAAGAACAGCGCGGTTCCAAGTTCGGGAACGCCGATTGCCGGACCGGCGCCGTGGTTCACCGAGGGCACCACCTCGAGATAGCGCTCGAGCCAGACGCCCGCGAGGCTCACGATCGCAAAGGTGACCATCGTGGCGGAAAACAGCTTCGGTTTCACGCCCAGCAGTCCGATGAACGGAATCAGGAAGACCAGCAGGAAGACCGCGATGCCGATCGGCTTCCACGCCCCCGACAGCCGGTAAAAGATGAAGTACGTCTCTTCGGGGAGATTGCCGTACCAGATCACCAGATACTGCGACCACATCAGGTATGCCCAGAAGACGGTGAACCCGAAACATAGCTTGCCGAGGTCGTGCTGTTGGCGCGACGTGTAGATGCCCGTCAGACCCATGGAGCCGCGCAGCACGATGCTCAACACCGCCAGCATCATCAGCCCCGTCAGGAAACTGCCCATGAAATAGAACGCGCCGAACAGGTTGCTGACCCATTTGTGCGCGAGCGACATGATCAGATCGTAGCCGAGCAGGCTATAGCCGAACGCGAATGCGAAAATCACGAACACGGCGTCGCGCGTGATGCGCGCGGAGTCTTCGGTCCGCTCGACGGCCTGGCCCGCCAGCTCGCGCACGTCCGGGGACGCGTCGTGCCGCACGAATCGCCAGGACAGCCACGACAGAGCCGCGAGGATGGCGCCGTTGCGGACAAAGAACCATTTGCTCGTGAGCCAGCCGCCGATCTCCGGTCGCGGCTCATGGAGCCATGTGAAGATGTATTCGCGGCCGATGAACAGGCCGAGGAACAGCACGACGGCGACAGTCGTGAAGGCAACGCCCGCTTCCGCGAAGCGAATGATGACGCCGGACCAGTGGCCCTTGGCGAGCTTTTGGGTGGCCGCAAAAACGACCATCCCCTGCGCGAGGCCCGCCCAGAACATGAAGTTTGCCTGGTAGGCCCACCACGTCCGCTCCGGGTGCGCGCTGATCAAACCGAGGACGAGGACAATGCCACCCAGGATCGCGGCGATCGCGCCGACGACCGCAAATCGGGCGACCGGGGCCTGACGCGCTTTCTGAACGAGGTCGCCGCGGCTGGCGGTCGCGACGCTCACTGATTGCCCCGCGAGAAGACCTGGAGGCTGCGCACGTAGTTCACGACGTCCCACCGGTCGGTGCCGTGAATCTTGT
>DASYRD010000047.1:0-1981 GCA_036004745.1 Gemmatimonadales bacterium
AGCGGTCAGTCCAGCTCTTCGAGGACGAACAGCTCGCCCTGACGCCACACCCCCGCGAAGCTGCGGCGATGGACCGGACAGGGCCCGTGACGGTCGAGCGCGGCGAGATGATCGGGTGTGGCGTAGCCCTTGTGCTGTGCGAAACCGTACTCGGGGAACTGCTTGTCCAGCTCGAGCATGATCCGATCGCGCGTGACTTTTGCGACGATCGACGCCGCCGCCACGCTCGCGCAGCGCGCGTCGCCATCCACGAGGTTTTTCTGGGGGCAGGAGACGTCGGGGAGAGCAACGAAGTCGGTGATGATGAGATCGGGAGCGATCGGTAAGCGACGAAGCGCGTCGACCATCGCAAGTCGTGTGGCCTGCAGGATGTTCACGCGGTCGATCGTCGCGTGATCCACGATCGCCACGCCGACCGCCAGCGCGCGCTCGTGGATCGCGACGAAGAGCTCTTCCCGCCGCTCGGGTGTCAGAAGCTTGGAGTCGCACATGCCGCGGATGCGGTGCGCCGGAGTGACGACGACCGCTGCCGCGACGACGGGCCCGGCCAGCGGGCCACGCCCCGCCTCGTCGACGCCGGCCACGCGGGGGAACCCGGACCTCCACGCCTGGCCTTCGTAACGATACGGCGCCGAGGGCCGTGTCATCCGCGCGATGATACAGGAAGCTCGTGGGTTGGGGCCGATCTCGCGGAGTACCAGTCTAGCGAGGACGATGGGGGCGAGGGCGACGGGGGCAAGGACGACCGTGGGCAAGGACGGCGGGGGCCGAGGACGAGCGGTCGTTAGATGGGAGGCTTGGGGGGTGAGTCTCTCACGCCCCCAATTCCAAATGATCCCGAGGCCGCGGCTACTCGGTTTCGACGGCCGCCGTGGTGGGGACGGCGACGGCGCGCTTCTCTTTCAACCGGGCCGCCTTGCCCGCGAGGTCCCGCAGATAGTACAGCTTCGAGCGGCGCACCTTCCCGTGTCGGACGACGTCGATCTTCTCGATGCGCGGTGAATGCAGCGGAAACGTCCGCTCTACGCCGACGCCGTACGAGATCCGGCGCACCGTGAACGATGCGCGCCCGCCTTCGCCGCGCTTGCGGATCACCACGCCCTCGAATAGCTGAGTCCGTTCCTTCTCGCCTTCGATCACGCGCACGTGCACGCGGATGGTGTCGCCGGGCGCGAAGCCCTGGCGATCCTTTTTGAGGTGTCCCGCTTCAACCAACCGGATCGCGTCCATGACCGTCGTCCTCCAGATCGTCGGGGGTCTGCCCCCGTTCGAATCGTTCCACGAGCTTCCAGTCGTCGGGCGTCAGCCCCGCCTCCGCCAGGAGGTCCGGGCGCCGACGCCATGTCAGCCACAGCGCCTGGCGACGGCGCCACCGCGCGATCCGGGCGTGATCGCCGGACAACAGCACCGCCGGCACACGCGCTCCGAGGAACTCCTCGGGCCGCGTGTACTGCGGCGGCTCCAGCAACCCACTTGCGAACGACTCTCGCGCCGCGGCCGCCTCGCCCCCGAGCGCGCCCGGCAAGAGCCGCGTGACCGCATCCGTCACCACCAGCGCCGGGAGCTCGCCGCCTGTCAGCACATAGTCCCCGACCGACAGCAGCTCGGCGCCGGTCAGCGCCGCCACGCGCTCGTCCACCCCCTCATACCGTCCGGCGAGGAGGATCAGGTGGCGCTCAGCGGCGAGCGCAGCTGCCTTCCGCTGGGTGAACACCGGGCCCCGAGGGTCCATCAGGATCACGCGCGCGTCAGGCGTCCGGAGCGCCTGGACCGCCGCGACGAGCGGCTCCGGCTTCAGCACCATGCCGCTCCCGCCACCGAACTGATAGTCGTCGGTGACCCGGTGCCGGCCGTCCGCGTAGTCTCGGAGATTGACCACACGGATGTCAACGATTCCGCGCGTCCGTGCCCGGCCGATCATCGACTCCGCGAGCGCCGGCTCCACGATGCCGGGAAACAGCGTCACGACGTCGATACGCAT
>DASYRD010000048.1:0-2787 GCA_036004745.1 Gemmatimonadales bacterium
CGACCCCGACCGACAGCGCCAGCAGCCCCTGCTTGGCGGCACCGGCCAGCTCGCCGAGCGCCTCCTGCACCCGCGGGGGCAGCGCCGCCGCGTCCGTGCCGGCCGGCACGGACGCGACCTCATCAACAAGTACCTTCTTCATGGCGGTTCCTCCTGTCTCGGATGGACTTCAAGCGCCCGTCACGCTCGCAACACGAGCGGACGAGGCGGGAGGACCGCCGTCTCAAGTTCTACGGGCTACGGGACAACCTCGTTCGGCTGCGATGAATGTCCCGACACTTGCCCGCCGAAGCTGGCTCCGGCCGATAGCGCTACTGCTGCTAGTAGCGGCAGCGCTGCTCGCCTCGCCCGCCGCCCGGGCGGCCTCGCCGTCAGTGGGGACGCTGTACGCGATGACGAACCAGACGGTCAACCAGATCGTCGTGTTCGCGCGTGCGGCCGACGGATCGCTCCACCAGGTCCAGCGGGTCAACACCGGCGGAGCGGGCTCGCCGAGCGGAAACCCGCCGTTCCCCCAGGACCACTTGGACGCGGACCACGAGATCAAGCTCACCGCCACCGCCTCCGGCACGCTGCTGTTCGCGGTCAACGCCGGGGACAACACGGTCAGCTCGTTCCGCGTCGGTCCGCAGGGTCTGCTCACGCTCGTCGACCGCGAGCCTTCCGGCGGCGTCCATCCGGTGAGCCTCGACACCTACAACGGGCTGCTCTACGTCGTCAACGAGCTCGACCGGCACGGCCACGACATCTCGGGCTTGCGCTACACCCCGCAAGGAATGATGACGCCGATCCCGGGCTCCACCCGCTCGCTCGCGACGCCGTTCACGCTGGGCACCCCGTCCGGCTTTTACGGGGAACCGCTCCCCAGCCAGGTGATCTTCAGCCCGGACGGGCGGGAGCTGGTCGTGACAGAGCGCACCAGCAACGACTTCCAGGGCCAGCTCGACACGTTCGCGATCGCAGCCGACGGCACGCCGGGGCCGGTCCAGGTCAACGCCACCAACGCGCCTATCCCCTTCGGCATGGCGTGGGACAACAACGGCCACCTAATCGTCGCCAACGCCGGGCCACCGCCGCCGCCGTTCGCGATGTCGTCGGCGTCGAGCTACAGCTGGTCGGGGACGACGCTTACGCCAATCGACAACCAGTCCTCGAACGCGAGCGCCACCTGCTGGGTCTCGATCACCAACGACGGCACGTACGCGTTCATGAGCAGCCAGCTATCGAACGACGTCTCGCGGTTCGCAATCGCCAAGAGGGGGCGGCTCACCCTGCTCTCCGGCAACGTCCCGACCTCCGGGCACGCGGCCGACACGGCGCTCAGCACCGACTCGCGCTACCTGTACGTGCTCGACGTGCTCAACGCCAACGGGCACGGCGGCGCGCTGATCGACTCCTACAGCGTCGGGCCGGGCGGCAGCCTCGTGCATCTCGCCACGACGGACCCCAGGATCCCCGACAGCGCGTCGGGACTGGCGTCCAATTAGGCCTGCCGCGGGGTGGCGGCTGGCCGCACCGCCGCCACCCCTTGCGGGCGCCAGCCTCGCTTGTCGTTCCGGGCGTGCGACCCGTCCCACGTGAGCGTCCGTTTGCTGGCGACGACAAAGCGGGACGCGCGGCGGATTCGCGGCACGGTCAACTTCGGCGCTACCGCGTTGGCGGAACAGCAGTCTTCGCCGTCGCCGCTCGCGCGTCGCTCGGGACGATCCGCAGCGCTGCGACGCGACCGCATGACGGACAGCTCCTTGATGGTGTAGCGGAAGCCGAAGCCCGGCGATCGCCGTCTGAAGAAGATTACGAACCGCCTGTCAGCCTCCCGCGTGAGGCTCGCATCGACACGGAAGCAGGTCTGACGGACCTGGCGGTCGTTGGTCCTGCAAGTCGCCAATAGCAGGGCCGGCACGCTTGGTTCGCCCGCGCGAGCGATAGCCCCGCCATGGCCGATCTGAGCGCTGCAGTGGACGAAGAGCAACAGCGACGGTGGGTGCTGAGTTGACGCCTCCTTCCGCCTGAACGCGACAACACACATCATTGGGCCAAGGCGACTGATACCCACCACGTTCCGTAAAAGCCCACTAAGCAGGAGCCCCGACTGGCGATGTCGGCGCCAGCCGCGGGTGGCGAATCCGTGTGCCTAAGCGCTGTCCCTTATCGCGCGAAACCGAAGCGCCGTGGAGTCCGGCGCTCGTCCGGAGCGACCAGTCCGGGACCCCGCCACGGGCTTTCGGCCGAACGCATTAAGGCCTCAGTCGAGGTTTGAGTGGTGCGACGTGTGCGCGCGGAGGTTCGTCCGTCAATCGACGCCGATACGTGGTCTTACCAAAGCGCCTGGACGATCGTGCCGTTGTGCAGCGTCACGATCTTGGCCTTCGCGAACCACGCCGGCGCAGCGGAGGCCATCTCCGGCCAGTTTTCTGTCGTGTCCTGCCAATGCCTGGCGATCCCGGTGGGTGTCTCGTAGCACTCATCGACCACGAAGGTCGTGTTGCCGGTCGGCTCAGAGCTCGGGTCCATCGGGTTGGACAGCTCGGGGCCCTTGGAGATGCTGTAGCTCAGCAGCGCCGCGTCGCCCTCGCGGGGATGCCCCTTCATGAACTCGCCGTGGCTCGCGAAGATGCGATCTCCCTCGGCCACGTCATCGGGCCCGACCGTAAACATGATGATGAGGTGCGACTTTCCCATGTGCGCCATGCTGACCCCCCTTCATTAGAGCGCGGGTGCCGCGAAAGGGTCGCTCGCGTGTTCTCGCGCTGAGACGCCCTCCCATTTCGAAAGGGCCACCGACGA
>DASYRD010000049.1:0-40029 GCA_036004745.1 Gemmatimonadales bacterium
TCTTATTGGCGTCGGTCGCCGGATATGCCTTGCCCTGGGGGAGCAGGTAGTTGCGCGCGTAGCCGTCCTTAACCTTGACGACTTCGCCGGCCTTGCCGAGGTGCTGCACGTCTTCCCGCAGAATGATCTCCATCGCCGTCCTCAATGTGTGGATGTGACCAGCGCTTCGTGTATCGCCACGTTCCCCGGGTCCTCCGACACGTCGGCGGTCGTCAGCCAGCGGCGCCACCGCCACGCGAGCGCGAGCCCAACCACCGCCTTCAGGGCGAGCGTCAGCGGCGTGGCCAGGCTCACGAACCGCACGATCGGCTCGTACAGCCCCATGAACGCGGGCTGCAACTCGACGAGGAACCGCATCGTGAGTCCGATGCTGCGTCGCGCTTCCCACGCCAGGGCGCCCCACGCGTCCGCGCCCCACATCACCTGCACCAGCACGGCGGTGGCAGCGCCGGCGAGCCAGATCGCCCTCAGGGCCGGCCGCAGGAACGACGTCGGGCCGCGGGGCGACAACGGCACGGCCGCGACGAAGGCGACCGTCAGCAGCACGGTGAAGGCGCGCGTCACCGCGTCGAGGCGGCCGCCGCCCGGCGCGACCAGCAGCGCGGCGCTCATCACCCCCAACACCGCCGCCGTGACCCGCGTCCGCAGGACGCCCGGCGTCGTGGCGAGCAACGCGGCGCAGGGCAGCGTCGCGAGGGTCAACGGCGCCCACAGCCCGAACGCGACGGAGCCGACGATGAGGCGCCATCGCCAGCCAGGGCGCCCTATGCCGTGTGCCCCTTGATGTACGGAATCAGGGCCAGCTGGCGGGCTCGCTTGATGGCGGTCGCGAGCTGCCGCTGGTGCCGGGCGCACATGCCCGAGAGGCGGCTCGGCAAGATTTTCCCGCGTTCAGTGAGGAAGCGGCCCAGCGTCCGGTCGTCCTTGTAGTCGAGCACGCGCGCGCCGGACTCGCACACGGGACAGGTCTTGGCGGGGCGTCTCATGCTTCCTCCTCCTCGATCTCTTCTTCTTCCGGCGCGGCGATGACGGCGGCCACGACGGGCTTCGGCTGCTCGCGCTCCGCCTGCACGACGAGGTAGCGGATCACGCCCTCGTCCAGCTTCACGGCGCGCTCGTACTCGGGCAGCAGGTCGCCGGGCGCCTCGAACTGCGCCACGACGTAGTAGCCGGTGTCCTTCTTCTTGATCTTGAAGGTCATGGTGCGCTTGCCCCAGTGGGACACGTTGCTGACCGTGCCCTTGCCGTCCTTGGTGAGGAGGGCGTGGAAGCGCGTGAGTTTCTCGGTGATCGCGGGTTCGTCCAGCGCACTGTCAAAGATGTAGACCGTCTCGTACCGACGAGTCATGCCACCTCCCTTTGGTCGTGAGCGACCCGGCACAGGTGGGCGCCGAGTAGGGGATTTGTGAGCGCGAAACATAAACGGCGGGTCCCGCAGGGGGAAGCCTTGACGGGTTATTGACGAACGGCTCACCTCCTCCTTAGGATGTGAAGAGGAGGTGTCCGGCATGCCGACGCGCACTCATCCGTTGATGGTCGTCCTCGCGGCCACGCTCCTCCTTGCTGTTCCCCTCGGCGCGCAGACCGATCCCGGCGCGCGCCTTCGTGGCATCGCCATGTCGTCGTTCAACGGACAGCCGCTGCGCGGTGTGACGGTCGCGGTCCCGGCGGCCCGCAAGTTCGTCGTCACCGACTCGTCGGGCGCGTTCCTGCTCACGGGGCTCCCCGGCGGCGATCAAAAGATCCAGGTGTCATACGAGGGACGGGATACCGAGGAGTATGAGTTCACGCTGCGCAGCGGGCGGACGACGAAGATTGCCGTCCTCCTGGACCTCGACGCGGTGGATCTCGATCCCCTCGTGGTCGAAGCGGATCACCCCGATCGCTGGCGCGATCTGGGCGGGTTTTTCGCGCGACGGAACTGGTACCGCGGCTACGCGCGATTCTTCACCCAACAGGAGATCGAAGAGTCGCGTTCGCCGCGGATCAGCGCGCTGCTCGCGCGCGAGCGCATCATGACCCGGTGCGTGGACGGGTGCCGGCCCACGCGCTTCAGTCGCGGGCGGCTCTGCGCGGTCCCAATCAGCGTGAACGGCATGCCGGGCCGCGATCAGGACTATGACCGCATCGCCGTCCGCGACGTCAGGGCTGTCGAGATCTATCGCGCCATCACGCCCTACGGGTTGAACGTCAGCGGGCGCATCGTGCCATTCTCCACGGTGT
This sequence comes from Gemmatimonadales bacterium, assembly GCA_036004745.1. Lineage (GTDB taxonomy): Bacteria > Gemmatimonadota > Gemmatimonadetes > Gemmatimonadales > GWC2-71-9 > 20CM-2-65-7. The sequence continues at coordinate 2,224 of DASYRD010000049.1, forward strand.
GGAATCCCAGCTCGGACGGGTGGGCGTGCGGCTCGGTCTTCATCTGGACGCGGTAGCGGCTAGACGTTGAAGCGAAACAGCAGGATGTCGCCGTCCTTGACGACGTAGTCGCGGCCCTCGCTGCGGACGAGGCCCTGCTCGCGGGCGACCTTGTACGACGCGGCCTTCAGGAACTCCTCGTATCCCACCGTTTCGGCGCGAATGAACCCGCGCTGAAAGTCGGAGTGAATCTCGCCGGCGGCATCGAACGCCGTATCGCCGCGGTGCATCGTCCACGCGCGCACTTCGTTCTCGCCCACCGTGAAAAACGTCTGCAGGCCGAGTAGCCGGTAGCCCGCGTGAATCAGCCGGTCGAGCCCGGGCTCGCTCACGCCGGCGCTCGCGAGATACTCCTTCCGTTCCTCTCCCCCCAGCTCGCCCAGCTCCGCCTCGAACTTGGCGGAGAAGGGAACGATCTCGGCTTCTTCGTGGTGGGTCTGCACCGCGGCCTTGAGCGCGCCGATGAACGTGCCGCCGCCCGCGGCGAGGTCGGCTTCGTTCACGTTGGCGGCGTAGAGGATCGGCTTCGCCGTGAGCAACCCGAGCTGTCGCAGAAACTTGACGGCGTCCTCGCCCTCACCGGCTTCGCGCGCGCCGCGCCCCGCGTTCAGCTCCGCCATCACGCGCTCGAGCACGACCAACTCGGCCTGCGCCTCTTTGTCGCCGGCGCGCGCCGACTTGCGTGTCTTGTCGAGGCGCCGCTCCACGACCGCGAGATCGGCGAGGGCCAGCTCGCTCGTGATCACGTCGTGGTCGCGGACGGGGTCGACGGGACCCATGACGTGCACCACGTCCGGATCGTCGAAGCACCGGATGACGTGGACGACGGCGTCCACTTCACGGATGTGTGACAGGAACTGGTTGCCGAGCCCTTCGCCCTGGGATGCGCCCTTCACGAGCCCCGCGATGTCCACGAACTCGACGACCGCGCCGATCTTCTTTTTCGGCTTGACGACTTCGTTGAGCCGCTCGAGCCGCGGATCGGGGACGAGGGCCACGCCGACGTTGGGCTCGACGGTGCAAAACGGATAGTTCTCCGCGGCCGCCGCCTGGGACGAGGTCAGGGCGTTGAAGAGCGTCGACTTGCCGACGTTGGGGAGTCCGACAATGCCGAGTCTCAGCATCGAGCGTTCACGAGCCGCGCACCCATTTCTCGACTTCCTCGATCATCTTGGGCGTGAGGGCCTCGAGTTGTTCGAGCTCGGCGGACTCGAACGGCGCGAGCACGTAGTCGGCCCAATCGCCGATGCCTTCCGGCAACGGCCCGACGCCGACGCGGAGCCGCGCGTACTGCTGCGACTGCAGCGAGCCTTCGATGCTCTTGAGGCCATTGTGCCCGCCCGCCGACCCGTCGGGGCGGAAGCGAAAGGTGCCGAGGGGAATCTGGAAGTCGTCGACGAGAATGAGCAGATCGCGCGCGGCGTCGAAGGCCGGGTCGGCACGCAGCGACGCCAGGGCGGCGCCGCTGCGATTCATGTAGGTCGTGGGTTTCAGGACGCGGATCGAAACGCCGGCCACGGCACCTTCCGTCGCGCGGGCGCGCTCGGCGCGGCGGAAGGGCGGCAAACTCCAATACGCGGCGAGCGCATCGGCGAGCAAGAAGCCTGCGTTGTGGCGCGTCGCCGCGTATTCCGGGCCAGGATTGCCCAGTCCGACGACTGCGCGCAGGGCTACTCCTCCTTCTTGCCCTTGGGCTTCTCCTCAGCCTTCGGGGCTTTCCCTTCTTTCCCCTCTGCGGGGGCGGCGCCTTCGCCTTCCTCGCCTTCCTCGTCCTCGCGGACCTTGCGGATCAGCTCGGGCTCGGCCACTTCCGTCGCGGTGTCGGCAGTCGGCGCCACCACTTCCTCAGCGCGCGGCGGCACGACGACGGCGATCGTGAGATCGGCGCCCGTCAGGATGCTCGCGTTGGCGATGGTCAGGTCCCGGACGTGGAGCGAGTCCCCGATCTTCAGCGCGGTGACCTCGAGCTCGACGCGATCGGGGATGTGCTCGGGGAGCACTTCGATTTCGACTTCGCGGGTCACCTGGTCGAGGACGCCGCCGCCGTTGCGCACGCCGTCGGGCGTGCCGACGAGGTGCACCGGCACCTTGAGCGTGATCTTTTCGCCCGAGTGGATTTCGTAGAAATCCACGTGGATGATGTCGGGGCGGATCGGGTGCCGCTGGATCTCGCGGATCAGCGTGCGGGTCTTCTTGCCGTCGATGGTGAGCTCGATGAGCGTGCTCTCGGGCTCGACGCCGGAGAGCGCCTGCTCGAGCAACAGCGCATCCACCATCAGGGACTGGGCGGGTCGCCCGTGGCCGTAAATGACCGCGGGGACCTGCTTTGCGAAGCGGGCCTGCCGCGCCGGGCCCTTGCCTGTCTTTTCCCGCGGACTCGCCGCGAGGCTCACCATCTGTGCCATAAGGTCCTCAGCTCAATTCAATCGAAGAGTGCACTGACCGACTGGTTCGAGTGTTCGTAGCCGATCGCCTTCGCCATCAACCCGGCGACCGACAGGATCTTCAGTTTGTCCCACTTCCGCTCGTCCGGCAGGCGGATCGTGTTCGTCACCGTCACTTCTTCGATCGGCGATGCCCGCAGCCGCTCGACCGCCGGCCCCGAGAGCAGGGCGTGGGTCGCGAACGCGAAGATACGCCCCGCGCCGAGCCGTTTCAGCGCCGCCGCCGCCTCGGTGATCGTGCCGGCGGTGTCGATCATGTCGTCGGGGATGAGGCAGTCCTTGCCCTCGACTTCACCCACGACATTGACGACTTCGGCTACATTCGCCGACGGCCGCCGCTTGTCGATGATCGCGAGCGACGCGTTCAGCCGCTTCGCGAAGCCGCGCGCCATCTTCGCCGATCCCACATCGGGCGCGACCACCACCGGGTCCGCCAGCGCCTTGGTCCGGTAGTGATTCACGAACACCGGCGCCGCGTACAGGTGGTCCACCGGGATGTCGAAGAATCCCTGGACCTGGTGCGAATGGAAGTCGATCCCGAGCACGCGATCGGCGCCGGCGTGCGTGATCACATTCGCCATCAACTTGGCGCTGATCGCCACGCGCGGCTGGTCTTTGCGGTCCTGCCGCGCGTATCCGAAATAGGGGAGCACCGCCGTCACGCGCGCGGCGCTCGCGCGCCGGGCCGCATCGATCAGGAGCAGCAGCTCCAGGTAATTCTCCGCCGGCGGGTTCGTGGGCTGGATGATGAAGACATCCCGCCCGCGCACGTTCTCGTCGATCTTGACGAAGATCTCGCCGTCCGCGAACCGCCGGATCGTCACCGCACACAGCGGTTGCCCCAAATCGTGAGCCATCTCCTCGGCGAGCGGCCGGTTGGCCGTCCCGGCGAGCAGCAAGAGCTGGCTGCGCGACAGCGTCAAGTCGCCCATTGGAAGCCTCGGAAAGTAGCGGGCAACACGCTGGAAGCCAAGGGGTTGGGGTCGCGTGCCGCGGGTCGCTGGCCGCCGCCTCGCTGCGCCCGTATGCTACACGACGTGAGCCAAGTCCAGTACCGCCTGGCCGACGCACTCGCGGGCCGCTACACGATCGAGCGCGAGCTGGGTCGAGGGGGCATGTCCCTCGTGTACCTGGCCCACGACCCGCGCCTGGGCCGGAAGGTCGCGCTCAAGATTCTGCGGCCCGAGCTGGCCGCAACCCTCGGCCCCGAGCGGTTCCTCCGCGAGATCAAGGTCGTGGCGGGGCTCACCCACCCGCACATCCTGCCGCTGCACGACTCCGGCGTGGCCGCCGAGATGCTGTACTACGTCATGCCATACGTCGAAGGCGAGTCGCTGCGCCACCGGCTCGACCGCGAGGGCCACGTGCCGCTCGAGGACGCGCTCGACATCGCGCGCCAGGTCGCCGAGGCGCTCGAGTACGCCCACCAGCACGACATCGTGCATCGCGACATCAAGCCCGAAAACATCCTGCTGCAGGCGGGGCAGGCAGTGGTGAGCGACTTCGGTATCGCGCGCGCGATCAGCGAGGCGCGCGGCCGAGTGACGGGGACGGGCGTCGCGGTGGGGACCCCCGAGTATATGAGCCCGGAGCAGGCGAGCGGCGGCACCGTCGACGGCCGCAGCGACGTCTACAGCCTGGGGTGCGTGCTGTACGAAATGATCACGGGACGCTCGCCGGGATCGGTGTCGGGCGGTGCGGCGCAGGCACCAACGATCAGCTCGGTGCAGCCGGCCGTGCCGCTCGAGGTCGAAGCGGCGATCGAGGAGGCGATGGCGCAGCGCCCCGAGGAGCGCTTCCCGCGGGCCGCCGACTTCGCGAAGGCGCTGCGCATGCCCGGGGTGGGGACGGTGTCGTCGGGCGCGCGGCAGCGGCGCCAGGCGCGGCGGCGCTGGAGTGCGGTGCTGCTCGGCGTCGCGGCACTCGCCGCGGGTGCGATCGTCGTGTTGCCGAGGGTCCTGGGCGCACGACTCAACCCGTCGCTGTACGTCGTGGTGCCGTTCGGGCATCGCGAGGGCGTGGCGCCGACGTTGCTCAAGGGCGATCAGTGCGAGCTGCGCGTCTACGAGGAGCTCGATCGCTGGACGGACGTGCAGGTCGTGGACCGGTTCCTGGTGAGTAGCGCGCGCCAACAGCGCGGCGCGCCGCTCCCTGACTTCGATGAAGCGATGGACATCGCGCGGTCGGTCGGATCGGGGATGCTCATCTGGGGTGAGCTGTGGCAGGATGGCGACTCGGTCGTGGTGCGGGGCGGCCTGTACGACGTCGCGCACCGCGGCCGGCTCGTACGGGCGCACACCATTCGCCTCGGGCCCGGCCTGGGCGACCTCGACACGCGGTTCCGCGAGCTGGCCGACTCCCTGCTTCTCGGCCACGTGCAACCGCGCGCCGCGCAAGCGGCGCGGAGCGCGGGCTCCGTGACGGCGTGGCTCGCGTACGCGCGCGGCGACGAAGCGCTGCAGCGCTGGGACCTCGAGCCCGCCGCCGCCGCGTTCAACGAAGCGCTCGCCGCGAATCCCAACTTCCCTCAGGCCAACCTGTGGCTGGCCCAGAGCCGCGCGTGGGCGGGGCGGTCGCCCGTCGACTGGCTCGTGTTCGCCACGCGCGCGCTCGCGTCCGCCGACAGCCTCGGTGAGGCCGATCGCGCGCTCGCGCGCGGCCTGGTCGCGATGGCTCAGGGCCGGTATCCGGAAGCGTGCGACGAGTATCGTCGCCGCGTGACGCTCGACGCGAATGATTTCGTCGGGTGGTTCGGGCTCGGGGAGTGCCAGGCGCGCGACCGGCTTGTCGTGCGTGACGCCCGGAGTTCCTCGGGCTGGTCGTTCCGCTCCAGCCAGAACGCGGCGATCGTCGCGTACCGCCGCGCTCTCGAGCTCGTGCCGGCCGTGCATCGCGCGTTCGCGGGCGCCGCGTATGCCCGCCTCGAGCGTCTGTTCTACACGCAGGCGTTCTGGTACCGACCGGGCTACGCGCTCGTCCCGGACACGATGCAGTTCGCCGCGCACCCCGGGCTCGTGGCCGACACGCTTGCCTTCGTGCCGCACCCGAAGGAGGCATGGCTCGCGGGCGCGCCCGGCACGGCGTCGCCCACGCTCGCCGCGGCGCTGGCGCACAATCGGGCCACGTTGCGCGCGATCACCGCGCGGTGGGTGCGCGACTTCCCAACCAGCGTCGACGCGCTCGAAGCGCACGCCCGCGTGCTCGAAACCGTCGGCGAGCTCGCCGAGGCACGGAGCCCCGAACGCTCGGCGTTGGATGCCGTGCGCGCCGCGCGCCGGGCAGCGGTCGACACGCTCCAGCAATTGCGGCTGGCCGTCGCCGAGGTCCGGCTCCTCGTCAAGCTCGAGCACTTCGCCGCGGCGCGCGCGGTGGGCGACTCGCTGCTGGCCCGCTGGCCGGCGCCAGATCCCGAAGCGGCACGCGGGCTCGCGGGCGTCGCCGTGCTCACCGGGCACGTCAACCGCGGCGCGGCGCTCCTGGCGACGGACGTGACCACGCCGTTTGTCACGCCCGAGGGCGACCACATGGTCCTGCCAGCGGGCGTGGCGGCGGCGGCGCGGGGCCTGCTCGTGTACGCCGCGGTCGGCGTTCCCGCCGAGAGTCTCTCGGCAGACGAGCGGCGCGTGACGCGACTGATCAGCAGCTGGGTCGAGCCGCTGCGGCAGGCCGCCGCGCGGCGCGCGGTCTTGAGCGACCCGGCGATGCTCGCGTTCCCGCAGCTCGGCGCCCGCGAGGCTCACGAGGCGCCTTCGGGCGCCAACTACCTGCTCGAGCTGCAACGTGCATTGGCGCGCGAACCGGCGGCGGTCCGGTCAGGGATGGCGAAGCTCGACGCCGCTCGCGGAGATCTGCGCGCCGGCGACGTGGCGATCGAGAACGTCTATCAGGAGGCGTGGCTGCTCGTCGCGGTCGGCGATACGGCCGCCGCGCTCGAGCGTCTCGACCGCTCGCTCACGGCGCTTCCCGCGCTCGGGACCGCTCTGCTCGACGAGGTGCCGCAGGCCGCCGGGCTGGTCCGCGCCATGGCGTTTCGCGCCGAGCTGGCGGCGGCGGCCGGCGACCTCCCTACGTCTGCCCGGTGGGCCCGCGCGGTCACTGCGTTGTGGCGCGACGCCGACCCCGATGTCGGGGCCGTCGTGGCGCGGATGGCTGCGCTGGAATCCCGCAATCGCCGATGACCTACGCCCTGGAGGGTTCATGAACTGGAAGGCCGAGATCGCCGTGGTCGCGCTCGCCGTCGCCGCGTGCGCCCCTCCGCCGCGCACGCCCGCGCCGAGTGCAGTCGTCACGAACGCCGCCGTTCCCGGTCAGCGAGGGGCGGTGCTGGCGTATGCCAAGACACTCGAATTCGATACGATCACGCATGGCGCGGGCGATGAGCAGGCCCTCACGCTCCTGGATTCGCGCGCCGTCCCGCCGAAGGACACGATCGGGCCGATCGGGACGATCGTCCCCGAGCGCAACACGCACCACAACACCGAAACCGATCTCAGCGGCGTCGGCCGCATCGTGGCGCGGATCTACAGCACCGGCCCGTACCCGAAGCTCGGGCTGACGCGGGGTCTCACGTACTTCTGGGTGGACAGTCTGGTGATGATCACGCCGGACAGCGGCCGTGGCCGCGCGATCTTCATTCCCGCCGATTCGTCGCAGCCGGTGATGGTCCGCGAATTGAAGTTCACGACCGACCGCGCGGGAGCCCGCGAGCGCCAGCCGCTGGCGCGGTGGCGGTACTACCCCCTCCACAGTGAGTTGCCGTGGGAGCGGTGTACCAAGATGGGTTGCTGTGAAGCCCTATAACGCGGTACACCCCTTCCTCGTATAGAGGGCTGACCCTTAAGGAGCATGTCATGTTGCGAGTTGCACGTAGTGCCTTGATGCTTGCGTTGATTGCCAGCCCGGCGCTGGCGCAGGATCCGGCCGCGGCCGGTGGCCAGCGCCGGTTCCCGCCGCCGCCCGACCATTGGATGACGATCGACTCGCTGGCGCAGGCGGTTGGCCTCACGGCAGATCAAAAGCCCAAAGTGGCGCAGCCGTACACGGCGCTGAACGGCGTGATGAAGGACGCCGCCGCGCGCCGTCAGGCGATCCGTCAACAGATGCAGGGCAGCTTCGTTCCGGGGCAGGAGCCGAGTCCCGAGATGCGCGCGAAGATGGACAGCGTGCGCGCCGAGATGGATGGGTTTCAGGCTGAAGCGGACCAGTGGCTCGCCGCCATTCGGAATCTGTTGACGCCGGCGCAGCAAGCGAAGTTCGACGCGCTGGCCAAGCCGCAGCTGACGCGCCGCGGTCCGCCGCGGCAGTAGCGGTAGCCGCAGGGCGCAGGGCCGGGTATCCTAAGGAGTCCCCAACCCGGTTGTTGCGATGATGCGTCGTTTGGTTTTCGCCTTCGTCTTGAGCGCGACGCTGGGCGGTGTCGCCACCGCCCAGCGTACGGCGCCCCCCGCTGCCAGCGATTCACTCCTCACGGTCGACCGCATTTACGCGAGCCCCGAATTCCGCGGCGGCTCGTTCGGTCCGCTCGCCTGGCTCGGTGATGGGTCCGCGTACACGACCCTCGAGCGCAGCACGGAGACGCGGGGTGGGCGAGACATCGTCCGCTACGACGCGCAGACCGGCGCGCGGACGATCCTCGTGCCGGCGGCGCGGCTCACGCCCGCGGGCGACTCGACGCCCCTCGACATCGAAGAGTATTCCTGGTCCGACGACGGCAGCCGCCTTTTGATCTTCACGAACTCCGAGCAGGTGTGGCGCACCAACACACGCGGGGACTACTGGGTGCTCGATCGGACGACGTGGAGCCTCAAGAAACTGGGCGGCGACGGTCGCGCGTCGACGCTGATGTTCGCCAAGTTCTCCCCGCGCGGTGACCGCGTAGCCTGGGTGCGGTACGGCGAGTACAACCTCTACGTCGAGGATCTCGCCACGGGGCGGCTCACGAAACTCACCAGCGACGGCTCGCGCACGACGATCAACGGAACGTTCGACTGGGTGTACGAGGAGGAGCTGGGACTGCAGGACGGCTGGCGTTGGAGCCCCGACGGCCAGGCGATCGCCTACTGGCAGCTCGATGCCTCCGGTGTCCGTGACTTCTCGCTCTACAACACGACCGACTCGCTGTACGCGCACGACGTCGAAGTCCAGTACCCCAAGGCGGGGGAGACCAACTCGGCGGCGCGCGTCGGGGTCGTGAGTGCCGCCGGAGGCGCGACGCGCTGGATTGAAATCCCGGGAGACCCGCGCAACAACTACGTCGCGCGGATGGAGTGGGCGCCGGCCACGGAGCGAGGAGCTGGGAGCAAGGAGTTGGTGATCCAGCACATGAATCGCCTGCAGAACACGATTCACGTCATGCTGGCAGACGCTCAGACTGGGGCGGTCCGCACCGTGTTCACCGAGCAGGACAGCGCCTGGGTCGAGCAGTTCGACGAGCTGCGCTTCGTGAACGCGAACCGCGACATTCTGTGGCTCTCGGAGCGCAGCGGTTGGACGCATCTGTATCTGTTTCCCCGGGCGGGGGGCGCGCCGAAGGCGGTGACGAGTGGGAACTATGACGTGCTCGGCGTGACCGGCGTGGATACCGTCGGTGGATGGGTCTACTTCACCGCGTCGCCCGACAATCCGACACAGCGCTATCTGTACCGCGCGAGCTACCTGCGGCCGGGGCGGAGCCCCGAGCGCGTGACACCCGCGTCGCAGTCCGGCATCAACGGGTACAACCCATCGCCGAACTTCAAGTTCGCGGTGCACAGCTATTCGAAGTTCGGTGTGCCGCCCACGATGGAGCTCGTGAGTCTCCCCGACCACCGCTCGCTGCGCACGCTCGTGGACAACGCCGCGCTGAAGGCAAAAGTCGCCGCGCTCCGCCTCGGCCCGACGGAATTCACGCAGGTCGACATCGGCAACGGCATCCGGCTCAACGCGTACCTCATCAAGCCGCCGGGGTTCGATCCCTCGAAGCATTACCCCGTGTTCTTCACCGTGTATGGCGGACCGGGTTCGCAGACGGTGCTCGACGGCTGGGGCGGGCAGAACTTCCTGTGGCACGAGATGCTGGCGCAGCGGGGCTACATCGTGGCGAGCGTCGACAACCGCGGCACCGGCGCGCGCGGCCGCGCGTGGCGCAAGATCATCTACGGACAGATGGGCGTTGTCGAGACGCGCGACCAGGCCGCAGCGGCGCGCGCCATCGGGCGGCTGCCATATGTGGACTCGACGCGCCTCGGCATTTGGGGCTGGAGTTACGGCGGCTTCATGGCACTCAACACGATCACGCAGGCACCCGACGTCTACAGGATGGCGATCGCGGTCGCGCCGGTGACGCACTGGAAGTACTACGACACGATCTATACGGAGCGCTACAACGGCCTGCCGCAGGACAACGCGGCGGGGTACGACCGCGGCTCACCGCTCACGTACGCCAAGAACCTGCGGGGCAAATTGCTGATCGTGCACGGTTCGGGGGACGACAACGTCCATTACCAGAACACCGAGGCGATGGTCAACGCGCTGGTCGCGGCGAACCGGCCGTTCCAATTGATGGTGTATCCGAACCGCACGCACTCGATCGCGGGTGGTCCGACGCGTCAGCACCTGTTCACGCTGCTGACAGAGTTTGTGGAGCGGAACCTACCCCCGAGCGCGGGGGCGGGGGCGGCGCTTCCCTGATTTCGCCAGCTTCCAGAACTGCGGTTCTCCGATGATGGTGATCCGGTGCCCCAACGCCGCGAGGCGCCGGATCTCCATCAGTTTGGTCCCCGCATCCTTCCCGGCGATCTGTAGGGGGTTGGGCCGTCCACGGACGAGCACGTCGGTCGTCCGTCCCGGCTTCGACTGAATGATTGCACCGGCCTTCCGGGCCGCGGCGAACGCCTCGCTCCGAGGACGCTTCAGGAACCCGGTAATCGAGAGCCGCTTGCCCGCGAGACTCGCGACGCGACCCACCTTCAAGTCTTTGGGACGGTGCCGCAGCGCGGCAATCAGCTCCGCGGCCGCTTCGTAGCGCCGGCCGCGACTCCCCAGGCAGCGGTGAATGACTTCTTTCAAATGGTCGCTGCAGGGCAGGTTGCGCACGTCCTTGCTGCGCATCGGGCTCGTGATGTCGCCGCGCAGCAGCATCGACGCGAGCTGACCGACCTGGTAGATGTCGTCGCGTTGCTGCCACCGCCGGATCCAGCCCCACGCGATCTCCGTCGGCGCGTTGAGGGGATTGAAGGCGTCGGCCGTCACCCCGTGGCGATTGCGCTGGTGTCTGGCGATGCCGAAGTCGCCGAGCTTCAACTGCTCGTTCTCACACACGAACACGTTGAAAGGCGTCAAGTCGCGGTGCAGCGCCTGTCCGCGATGCAGCGTATCGAGCGCCCCCAGGATCCCCGCGATCTCGCGGCGCACGACGCGCTCGGGCTGCGGCCCTTGGCGCTTGAGCCACGCACCCACGTCGCCATGCTCGGCGTACTCCATCACGATGCAGTAGCGCATCTCGTCGCCGGCACGCTCGGCGAATCGATCGAAGATGCGGAGCGCGCGCGGTTCGCGTTCGAGCAGCTCGGCGAAATACGCCTCGCGCAGCCACGGGGTGAGACGCTGGCTGATCTTGATGCAGACTTGTGCGGGCAGTCCCCCCGCCGGCGACGGCGTCGCCAGGTAGACCTCGCCGAACCCACCTTTGCCGATGAGACGGTCGAGGCGATAGGTGCGGCCGGTTTCGGAGCTCTTGGGTGGGACGATCTTCTCCATGAGACTACTTGCGACGTCGCAGGGCGATCGTCAAGCGAACGCCGAGGAATCGGCCATACGCGTCGATCGCGCGATCGAGCGCCTTGGTTTCCGAGCGCCCGAGCGCCCGCTGCAGCGCCACGTCGATGCGAACGGCCGAGCCCTTGGCCACGGGTCTCCAGTGTCCGACGAGGCGACCATCCATGAGCACGGAATGATAGAAGGGGCCTCGGCCGACTCGGAATGAATCATCCCGGCTTTCGCTGTAGGCCATGATGATTTCGTCGTAACACTGCACGAGATCGGCGACCGGCTGCGCCGACTTCCGCGGAACCGCGTCGCTCCCCGCGCCGAACCAGTAGGTCTTCCCATCGAGCACGTCGCTCTCGAGTGCCTTGGCGGCGAGCGCCAACGCCTCTCGACCCTTCTTCGCCGTCAGACTCGACCACGTCAAGAAGTCGTTCAGGGTCGCCGGTCCCCGGGATGTGAAGTAACGCGTCGTCAGCTCGGCGAGCGCCGCGTCGGGCGCGAGCTTCCTTGCCTGCGAGACTCGCGTCTCGAGCAACGCGTAGGTGTGCTGCTTGCCGCGCATCATGCCGCTGCACACGATGCCGTCGAGCTCGGCGCGCATGACGACGTAGGCGAGGCGGTTCCCGCTGGCGCGGATGCCCGCGCGCCCGAGCGCGGCCGCCAGCTCCGGCCGCGTCAAATGCGCACCGCTCTCCAGCGATCTCGCGATGACGGCGTTGGATTTCTTGAACACCTTCTGATCGAGCTCGTGCTGCCGGTAGTAATACGCGCTCAAGGCGTGCACGCGTGGCGCGGTGACTTGCAGCAGCCAGCGGATGTCCGCGCCGAGCACGAAGTGCCACGTGGGCCTGAGCAAATGCGTGCGCACGATGACGCCGTCGGCAAAGGCTTGTTCGACGTCGGCCAGTTTAGCGCCGCGCGCGCGTTGCGCGATCGACCATTTGGCCAGGGGAAACTCCTGAGCCTGAAGTGCGCCGAGCCAGTGGACGACGTCGCGAGGGGTCTCGCAGTGCGCGCCCCACAGGCGCTGGTTGCGCATTCGCACGGCGGGAAGTGAGGAGAGGGACAGTTGGCCCCCTAGGATTCGAACCTAGATTCGCGGATCCAAAGTCCGCTGTCCTGCCATTGGACGAGGGGCCAGTGTGCGTGCCGCATGCAAGTTAATGGCGGCCGGGCATCCATGCAGTAGCTTTTGCGGGGTGAGCCCCACCCCCCACCGCTACCCCGACAGCCACGTCTTCTACCGGAAGCTCGGCCACGAGTACCCCAAGATCGTGCGGGGCGAAGGCTGCTGGCTGATCGACGAGCGCGGCAAACGCTACCTCGATGCCGTCGGCGGCGCGTACGTCGCCAACCTGGGGCATGCGAATCCCGAGATTGCCGAGGCGATGGCCCGACAGGCGCGCCAGTTCGGCTACCTCTCGGGCACGATGTTCACGCACGATCCCGTCGAGGTGCTGGCCGCCGAGATCGCCGAGACGCTGCCGGGCGACCTGTCGAAGGTCTACTTCCTTTGTAGTGGATCGGAGGCCGTCGAGGCCGCACTGAAACTGGCGCGGCAGTACTGGGTGGAGCGGGGTCGACCATCGAAGCAGCGGATCATCGCCCTGGCGCCCGGCTATCACGGGAGCACACTGCTCGCGCTCTCGGCGTCGGCGCGCGAGGCGTACAAGGCCATGTTCCGGCCCTGGCTCGTGGACGTTCACCGCATCCCGGCATCCTACGCCTATCGCTGCGAGTGCGGTGGCAAGAGCGCCAGCTGTCCCGTCTGCAGCGGCAACGTGCTCGAGGAAGCGATCCGGCAGCTCGGCGCCGATCAGATCGCCGCGTTCATCGCCGAGCCGGTCGGTGGATCATCGACGGGCGGGTCGACCCCGCGTCCGGAATACTTTCGCCGCGTGCGCGAGGTCTGCGACCAGCACGACATCCTGTTCATCGCGGATGAGATCCTGTGCGGCGCAGGCCGGACGGGGACGTGGTGGGCGATCGAGCCGTACGGCGTGACGCCCGACATCATGACCATGGGCAAGGGGATCTCGGGAGGCTACGCGGCGCTCTCCGCGGTCGCGGCGCCCGAGCGCATTGTCGACGTGGTCGCCCAAGGCTCCAGCAATTTCATGCACGCGCAGACATTCTCGCATCATCCCGTGGCGTGTGCGGCGGGAGTCGCCGCCGTGCGCCAGATCAAGGCCAAGGGCCTGGTGGAGCGCTGCGCCCGCATGGGACGCGTGCTGCACGAACGGCTCGCGCCCCTGGCCCAATTGCCGCACGTGGGTGACGTGCGCGGTCGCGGTCTCCTCGCCGGGATCGAGTTCGTCGAGGACAAGGCGAGCCGGGCGCCATTCCCGCGCGCCGCGCGATTCGCCGAGTCGTTCGCCGAGGCCGCGCTCGACGCGGGACTCACGGTGTGGCCCAACGTCGGTCACGCCGACGGCACGAGTGGGGACCTCGCGATGATCGCGCCGCCCTTCATCGTGACGGAGGAAGAGATCGGCGAGATCGTGAGGCGGTTAGCGGAAGCTCTGGAGAAAGTCTCCGTGGGAGCGCGCGCATGACCACGAGCGCGCCGGCGCCATCGAAGATCACTTACACCTCGGCAAACGTCGACTGGGAGCGATTCCACGGCCAGTTCGACGCGGCCCTGGCGCGCGTGCGGTCACAGCTGGGCAGGGACTATCCTCTTTACATCGCGGGCGAGGCGGTCACGTCGACTGCGGCTCCGATCGTGGATACGTCGCCGATCGACACGCGCGTCGTCCTCGGCAACTTCGCAACGGCCACAGCGGCTCACGTAGACCGCGCGGTCGCGGCGGCGCGCGCCGCGACAGCGCCCTGGGCTCGGCGCGATTGGCGCGAGCGCGTCGCGCTGCTGCGGCGCGCCGCCGTCCTCATCCGCGAGCGGAAGTTCGAGCTGGCGGCCGTGATGAGCCTCGAGGTTGGCAAGAGTCGTCTCGAATCCATGGGCGATGCCGAAGAGTCGGCCGACCTCATCGACTACTACTGCCAACAGATGGACGACGCGGCGGGATTCGTGAAGCAGATGGCGCGCATCACGCCGATCGAGCGCAACACCGACGTGCTGCGGCCCTACGGCGTGTTCGCCTGCATCGCGCCATTCAACTTCCCGCTCGCCCTGTCGACGGGGATGTCGGCGGCGGCGCTCGTGGCCGGCAACACGGTCGTCTATAAGCCGGCCGAAGACGCGCCCCGGACGGGCCTCAATCTGTATGAGGTGTACCGCGACGCCGGTCTCCCCGCCGGGGCCTTCAACTATCTGTCGGGGCATGGATCGGAAGCCGGTGAAGCGCTGTGGCGCCACCCTGGCGTCGACGGTGTCGTGTTCACCGGCTCGAAGGACGTGGGGATGCGCATCTACCATGGACTCTCGACGCAATGGATCAAGCCGTGCCTGCTCGAGCTGGGCGGCAAGAATGCCGCGCTCGTCATGGATTCGGCCGACCTCGATGCCGCCGCCGAGGGGGTCGCGCGGTCGGCGTTCGGCCTCCAGAACCAGAAATGCAGCGCGACGTCGCGCGTCTACGTGCATCAGAAGATCGCGCCGCAATTCGTGGCGAAACTGATCGAGAGAACCAATGCGCTGAAGATCGGTGACCCGACCGAGCGCGACGTGTTCTTCGGGCCCGTGATCAACGCCGCCGCCGTGGAGAAGTTCGAGCGAGCAGCGGTTCGAGCGAAGGCAGAGGGTGAGGTCCTCGTCGGGGGCGCGCGGCTCACGGGCGCGGCGTTCGACCGCGGCCACTTCGTCGCGCCCACGATCGCGAAGGTGCCGCTTACGTCCACGCTCTTTCGCGAAGAGCTGTTCGTCCCGTTCCTCGCGATCGGCGAGGTGTCGGGGCTGGAACAGGCGATCGCCGAAACGAACAAGGCCGACTACGGACTCACTGCGGGAATCTTCTCGCGCCGCGCGGAAGAAGTCGCGCGCTTCTTCGACGAAGTGGAGGCGGGTGTGTGCTACGTCAATAAACGCACGGGCGCGACGACGGGCGCCTGGCCCGGCGCGCAGCCGTTCACTGGATGGAAGGGATCGGGCTCGACAGGGAAGGGGGGCTGCGGTCCCTATTACGTCGCGCAATTCATGCGGGAGCAGACCCGCACGGTGATCGAAGCATGACGGCCGCCCGCGATTACCCGCGCATCGTGACGCCGCCACCGGGCCCGAAGGCCCGCGCCATCGTCGAGAAGCAGAATACCTGGGCTTCGACCTCGTACCCCAAGGAGTATCCCCTCGCGATCGCGCGCGGCGAGCGGGCGGTGGTCGAGGACGTCGACGGGAATCGCTTCCTCGACTTCATGGCCGGCATCGCCGTGGCCTCGACGGGGTACGGGCATCCCAAGGTCGTGAAAGCCGTACAGGACGCGGCAGGCAAGTTTCTGCACATCTGCGGCAGCGATTTTTACTACGAGAGCTTCGCCAACCTGTGTGAGCGGCTCGGGAAGCTGGCTCCAGGATCCAGCAAGAAGCGCGTGTTTCTTTCGAACTCCGGCACGGAAGCCGTCGAAGGCGCCATCAAGCTGGCGCGACACTCGACGGGCCGGCCCGCGATCATCGGGTTCCTCGGCGCTTTCCACGGACGCAGCTACGGCGGTCTCAGTCTCACGGCCAGCAAGTCCGTGCAGCGCTCCGGCTTCGCGCCGTTCTTGCCCGAGGTGCACCACGTCCCCTACGGGTACCGGTATCGCTGCGAGTACTGCCGCGGCGAGGATGCCTGCACGATGCGCTGCGTGTCGTGGATCGAGCAGGAACTGTTCACGAAGAAGGTCCCGCCCGACAGCGTGGCCGCGATCTTCGTCGAGCCGATCCAGGGCGAGGGTGGCTACGTGGTGCCGCCAGCCGGCTATCTCCAGGCGCTGCGCGAGCTGTGCGACCGCCACGGGATCCTCCTCGTGGCCGACGAGGTGCAGAGCGGCATCGGACGCTCGGGCAAGATGTTCGCCTGCGAATACGAGGGCATCGAGCCCGACATCCTCCTCTCGGCAAAGGGATTGGGTAGCGGCATGCCGATCGGGGCGATCATCGCGAAAGAGTCGGTGATGAAGTGGAAGCCGGGCGCGCACGGGACCACGTTCGGCGGGAACCCGGTGTGCTGCGCGGCGGCGCTCGCTACGCTCGACATCGTGGAACAGGAGCTGCTCCCCAACGTCAACAAGATGGGGGAGCGTCTGATCGCCGGCGCGCGCCGGCTCGCCGAGAAGCATGGCACGATCGGCGACGTGCGCGGCCGCGGGCTGATGGTGGGCGTCGAGTTCGTGAAGGATCGCCCCACCCGCGAGCCCGCGCCCGAAGTCCCGCACGACCTGGTGGAACGGGCCTTCAAGAAAGGCCTGCTGCTCCTCGGCTGCGGCAAGAGCTCCCTGCGCCTCGCGCCGCCACTCGTCGTGGATGAGTACGACGTCGACACCGCCCTCCGGATCATCGACGAGTGCCTGAGCGAAATGTCGGATTAGGGACCAAGGTGATGTCGATGCAGGACGCCGTCGCGCGCTTCGTGCGCGACGGCGACACTGTCGTCATCGAAGGCTTCACCCACCTGATTTGCTTCGCCGCCGGGCACGAGATCATCCGGCAGCGGCGCCGCGACCTCACCCTGTGCCGCCTCACGCCCGACCTGATCTACGATCAGATGATCGCGGCCGGCTGCGCGCGCAAAGTTGTCTTCTCCTGGGCCGGCAATCCCGGCGTCGGCTCGCTGCACGCGTTCCGGCGCGCCGTCGAACAAGGGGGCACGCTCGAGATCGAGGAGTAGTCCCACTTCGGCATGGTGGCGCGGTTCTCCGCGGGCGCTGCCGGGTTGCCCTTCTGGCCGCTGCGCGATTACGCCGGCACCGACCTGCCGCGCGCCAACCCGCGCATCAAGGCGGTGGCCTGCCCCTACACCGGCGAGGCGCTCGCGACGGTCCCCGCGCTGAACCCCGATGTGACGATCGTGCACGCGCAGCGCGCCGACGCGCAGGGGAACACACAGATCTGGGGACTCCTCGGCGTGCAAAAAGAAGCGGCGTTCGCCTCGCAGCGCGTGATCGTCGTCGTCGAAGATCTGGTGGAGGAGAGCGTCATCCGGGGCGATCCCAACCGCACCGTGATCCCCGCGATGATCGTCGATGCCGTGGTCGTGGAGCCGTGGGGCGCGCATCCGTCGTACGCGCAGGGCTACTACGATCGCGACAACGACTTCTACGTGGCCTGGGAAGCGATCTCGCGCGAGCCGGCCAAGCTCCAGTCGTACCTGGATGAGTTCGTGTACGGCGTGACCGACCGAGCGGCCTATCTCAAGAAGCATCCGGGCCTGACGGCGCGACTCGAGGCAAAGGCACAGATCGCCGCCGGGGTGAACTACGGCTTCTGACGGGTACACGCCCGACGAAATGATGGCCGTCGTCGCGGCGCGTGAGCTGCGAGACGGCGAGGTGGTGTTCGTCGGGATCGGTCTGCCGAACCTCGCCTGCAACCTGGCACGCCGCACGCACGCGCCTAATCTGGTGCTCATCTACGAGTCGGGGGCCGTGGGCGCCGTGCCCCAGCGTCTCCCCGTGTCGATCGGCGATCCCGCGCTCGTGACGGGATCGCTCATGGTGTGCGGCATGGCGGACGTCTTTCAGCTGCTGCTCCAGAACGGCAAGATCGAGGTTGGCTTCCTGGGCGGCGCGCAGGTGGACCGGTACGGGAACATCAACACCACGGTCATCGGCCCGTACGAGCGGCCCAAGGTGCGCCTGCCCGGAAGTGGTGGAGCCGCCGAAATCGCCATTCATGCGCGCCGAGTCCTCATCGTCTCGAAGCTGTCGCCCAGGGGTTTTCCGGAGCGCGTGGATTTCATCACGAGCCCGGGGGACCGTGTGCAGCGCGTGATCACGGACAAAGGCGTGCTCGAGCCGGAGGGCCCGCGCGGAGAGTTGGTCCTGACCGCGCTCTATCCCGGCGTGGAGCCCGCGGACGTGCAGGCGGGCATCGGGTGGACGCTGCGCTGTCGGCCGCAGCTGGTGCAGGTCGATCCGCCGACGCCCGCGGACCTGCGTTTGCTGCGCGACGTCCTCGATCCCCAGGGGTTTTTCCTCAAGACATGATCCTCGCCGCGGCTGCCGTCTTGCTGGTGCAGGGGAGCGCGGGCGACTCGCTCGCTGCGCGTGTCCATCGCCTTGCCGACAGCTATCTCGCGGCGTATTGGGAGCACCATCCCGACGAAGCGACGCTCGACGGGGTCACGAACGTCCATCACGACCGGCTCCCCGACAACTCGTTTTTGAACTCGACGCGCTGGGAGCGCAGGGAAGACGCGTGGCTCGCGGCGCTCGCGCGCATCGATCCGGCGCCTCTCGCCGGCCGACCGGAGTGGGTCGCCTACGGCATCATGCGCGATGCGCTCGAGGGCTCGGTGGCGACGCGGGTCTGCCGTTACGAGCTCTGGAACGTGAGCCACTCGGGCGACAGCTGGCTGTCCACGATCACGGCGCTCGCCGCGTTGCAACCGATCGGCAGCGCCGCCGCGCGGCGCGAGGCGCTGGCGCGCTGGCGTGCCGTCTCACGCTACATCGCCATCGAGACCGCGAACCACCGCGAGGGTCTGCGCGCCGGTTACACGGCGCCGCAGGGACCGGTGCGCGTGCTCTTGAGCCAGCTCGACACGCTCCTGGCGACGCCGACCGGCCAATCGCCGCTCTTCGATCCCGCGCGGCGCGACACGACGCCGGCATTCAGCGCCGAGCTCACCCGCGTGATCGAACGCGAGATCGTGCCTGCGATGCGTCGCTATCGCGCGTTTGTCGCGGGCGAGTACATGGCGCGGGCGCGCAGCGCGATCGGCGTGTCGGCCAACCCGAACGGGGCGGCGTGCTACCGGGCCACGATTCGGGCCGTCACGGGGCTCGCCCTCTCACCCGACTCCGTCCATCGCCTGGGCATCGCCACGGTGGCGGAGCTGGAAGGGGAGATGCGGGCGATCGCGGCGCGCTCGTTCGGCGCAGCCGACGTGTCGCAGCTGCTCGAGCGCTTGCGGACCGACACCGCCTACACCTTCCACACGCGCGACGAAATGCTCGCGCAGGCGCGGGCTGCGCTGGAACGGGCCCGCGCGGCGACGGGGCGCTGGTTCGGACGCTCGCCCAAATCCGCGGTGATCGTCGAGCCGTATTCCGCCTTCGACGAGCGTCAGAGCGTGGGTGAATGGAATCCGCCGGCGGAGGACGGCAGTCGCCCCGGGATCTTCTTCCTCTCCACGTACGATCCGACGCACAAGTCGCGTGCCGACCTCGAGGCGCTCTCGTTTCACGAAACGATTCCGGGCCACCATCAGCAGGGCGCGCTCGCCCTGGAGCGCGGCGACACGATTCCGGCGATCGCGCGCTACTTCTGGTCGCCAGGCTTCGGCGAGGGGTGGGCTGAGTACGCCGAGCAGCTCGCGGACGAAATGGGACTCTATTCGTCCGACACCGCGCGCTTCGGTGCCGTCGCCGACATCACGCTCTCGGCGACGCTGCTCGTGGTCGATACGGGGATCAATGCGTTCGGGTGGACGCGCGAGCAGGCGATCACGTACATCCGCGATCACACGCGCGTGCCGCGCCTGCGCGCCGAGGTGGGCGTCGACCGCTATCCGATGCGGCCGGCGCAGGGGTTGTCGTACGGGCTCGGCCGGCTCGAGATCCGGCGCTTGCGCGCGCTCGCCCAGCTGACGCTGGGCGCGCGTTTCGACATCAAGGCGTTTCACGACCGCGTGCTCGCGAATGGCGCGGTCCCGTTGCCGGTGCTGCGCGCGGAGGTGGAACGATGGATCGCCGAGCAGCGCTAGGGTTGCTGGGGCTATGCGTGACCGCCGCTCCGGCCGCGGCGCAGCGCGAGGCGGTGCTCAAGCAGGTCGGTCTGCCGCACGGCTACTACTGGCGCGAGATGTACGTGCCGCAGGTGACGAGCGGTCCAAGCTCGGTGACGTGGTCGCCCGACGGGACGGAGCTGATCTACTCGATGCAAGGCTCACTCTGGCGCCAGCGCATCGGGTCGGACGTCGCCACCCAGATCACCTCCGGTGACGTCTACGACTATCAGCCCGATTGGTCTCCCGACGGCAAGACGGTGGTGTTCGCGCGCTACGCGCACGATGCAATCGAGTTGGAGCTGCTCGACCTCACGTCGGGGTCAGTGAGTCCCCTGACGCCGAACGGCGCCGTCAACGTCGAGCCACGGTGGTCCCCCGACGGCTCGCGCATCGCGTTCGTCTCCTCGGTCTACAACCGGCGGTGGCACATTTTCGTCGTGAGCCCCGAGGTCAGCGATGTAGGGGAGCAGCATGCTGCGCCCCTACGGATTACGGACGACAACGATAGCCACCTGCCGCGCTACTACTACAGCAAGTGGGATCACTACATCTCGCCGGCGTGGTCGCCCGATGGTCAAGAGCTGATTCTCGTTTCCAATCGCGGGCACATTCACGGCACGGGCGGGTTCTGGCGCATGGCCGCGCAGCCGGGCGCGCCGTTGCGAGAGCTGCGCTACGAAGAGACCACGTGGAAGGCGCGGCCCGACTGGTCGCCCGACGGCACGCGCGTCGTCTACAGCTCGTACCTCGGCCGCCAGTGGAACCAGCTCTGGCTGATGACGAGTGACGGTGGCGATCCGTTCCCGCTCACGTATGGTGAGTTCGACGCGACGGCGCCACGCTGGTCGCGTGACGGCAAACGTATCGCGTACATCTCGAACGATGGTGGCAACACGTCGCTATGGGTGATCGACGTCGTCGGCGGCCGCAAGCAACAGGTGGCGGTCACGGAACGACGCTACCGCGAGCCCGTCGGTCAGCTGCGCGTTGTCACGGTCGACGCGGCGGGGCGGCCCCTCGCGGCGCGAGTCTCGGTGGCTCGCTCTGATGGACGCGCTTTTGCCCCCGACGACGCGTGGCGCCACGCTGACGAAGCGTTCGACCGCTCCGAGCGGGGCTTCGAGTATGGGTACTTCCATTCGGGCGGCAGCGCCGATCTCACGGTACCGGCCGGGCGGGTCCAGGTCGACGTGTGGCGTGGGCCTGAGTATCGGGTGTCGCGCGCCGAGGTCGCGGTGACTGCGGGTGGCCAGGTCGTGCATCGCGTCGTGCTCGAACGGCTCGCCGACCTGCCCGCGCGCGGTTGGTGGAGCGGCGACCTGCACGTGCACATGAACTACGGCGGGGCCTATCGCAACACGCCGCCGCATCTCGCGTTTCAGGCGCGCGCCGAAGACCTGCACGTGGTCGAGAACCTGATCGTAAACAAGGAGCAGCGGATCCCGGACATCGCCTACTTCCGCACCGATGCGGATCCGGCGTCACGCCCGGGGTTCTTGTTGATGCACGCGCAGGAGTTTCACACGAGCGTCTGGGGCCACATGGGTCTCCTCGCCCTGAACTCGCATTACATCGTGCCCGAGTACGCGGGCTATCCGAACACGCCTGCCGCTAGCCTCTATCCGAACAACGCGGCCGTCGCGGATCTGGCGCACGCACAAGGCGGTCTCGTCGGCTACGTCCATCCGTTCGACACAAAGCCCGATCCCGACGACACGACCGAGTCGCTCACGTACGAGCTTCCCGTCGACGTCGCCCTCGGAAAAGTGGACTACTTCGAGGTCATGGGATTCTCCGATCACCTCATCACGTCGGAGATCTGGTACCGGTTGCTCAATTGCGGCTTCCGCCTGCCGGCGGGGGCGGGGACCGATGCGTTTCCGAACTTCGCGAGCCTGCGCGGACCGCCCGGCCTGGTGCGCATGTTTGTTCACTCGGGTCCGACGCTCGACCACCGTCGCTGGCTCGCGGGGCTCAAGGCGGGGCGGACGTTCGTCACCAACGCGCCCTTGCTCGAGTTCTCACTGGGCGGCCGTACGATGGGCGATGAGGTCCCGCTAAGTCCCGGCAACCACCTTCTGACGGCGAAGATCGCATTGCGATCGACCGTACCGATCGATCACCTGGAGATCATCGGCAACGGCAAAGTCGTGGCGACGCTTGCGTTGCAGGGTGATCGGATGCGCGCGAGAGACAGCGTGTCGATCCCTATCACCACGAGCGGCTGGTACGTGCTGCGCGCCTACAGCGATCGCGCCGAGATGCCGGTGCTGGATCTGTATCCGTTCGCGTCGACGAGTCCGATCTACGTGCGCGTCGGCGATCAGCCGGTGACGTCGGCGACTGATGCCGAGTTCTTCGCGCGCTGGATCACGCGGCTGGAGGTCGCAGCGCGGGCGAGCAGTGCGTGGCGCACCCCCGCGGAGCGAGACGCGGTGCTCAAGACGTTTGCCGACGCTCGTGCCGTGTTTGCCGGATTATCGGCTACACCTCCACGGCGTCCGCGTACACGACGCGGGCGCCCACCGCCTGCAGCTCCGCGATCGTGAAGCCACGCCGCCGCTGCGGGTGCGCATCCGACGGCAACACCTCGTACTCCCGGACGACGATGCGGTAGCGCTTCGACCCGCGGGGCGTCGGCAGCGTGATCGTTCCGTACCACAGCGCCGGGAGGCCCCGTCCCTGGGGTGGCCGCCGCGTCTCGACCTTCGCCGCCGGCACGGGCACCCAGCCCAGCTCTTCGGGCACATCGTCACGCAGGCTCTCGACGTGCACCTGCAACGCCGGCGCGTCGCCCGCCGTCGACTCCGTGTAACGCCGCCCGTACACGCCGAGCGTCACTTCCTTCGGCTTCGAGTCGTCGAAACTCAGATTGGCCACGCGGTCGGGCGCGAGTTGCGCGAAATCGGTCACGACGACGCGTGAGACGTGCGCGTTGTCCACCGAATTGGGCTGATACCGCACCAGCCCCAACCGGACGAACGGGTAGTAGGCGAATCCGGCGTCCACGTGCAGGTCGACGTACCAGAGCTGCCGGTCGGCGTCGTACTGCGGCTCATGGCCGGCGACGGCGAGCCCGGGCACCGACGAGCCCTGAACCAGCGCCACCTGGCCCTGCATACCGGGCGTGCCCCCAGGGGTGGCGATCTGGGCGACGGGCGTCGCGGCGATCTGTAGGCCTCCGCCGCCCTGCGTCTGTGACTTGGGCACCGCGTCCTGCACGTCGAACTTCGGCGGGGCGGGCGGCCCGAGAGAGACCTTCGGCACGGGTGTCAGCTCTTCGAGCGTGACCTTGTACTGGGTCCGCGTTGCCGCGCGGAAGTTTGCCTCCACGGGTTTCCCCGACGCGGGGGCGCCGGTCCACACGGGATCGTTCCCCCACTGCGTGACGTAGGAGCGGTACTCCTTCGGGATGTTCGCGAAGGTGTCGTTCCAGAAGAGCACGCCCAGCAGCTCACCGTCGCCCGAAGAATACCAGGGGCGGTCCAGGTAGACGCGCAGCCAGCCGCCGACCCGCCGCCGCGCGACGCCCGCACCGGCCGGCATCGCCTGATCCTGCCACTCGAATGCCGGCAGCACGTACAACACCTTCGGCGCCTCGGGGCGCGCCGAGCTGCGGACGTCCACCTCGACATCCTTGTACGTCGTCTCTTCGGCCGCGTCGGTCGTGGCACGCGTGATATTGTGCTCGTCGGCGAGCAGGGCGAGGGGCAGGTACTCGCGGAAGCGCGTCGTGGCGGTGGCGCGATAGCGGACGCGCCGGTACTTGGTATCGCCGAAGTCGTGGCGATGGTGCAGGGTCACCGACGTCTGGGCAGGCGTGTCGACCGCGATCTCGCAAACGTGCGCCGCGCCGGTGATGCGCCGCGGCCCGTTCTCGGACAGGGGATCGATCCACGCGCTCCAGTGGCCCTCCACGTCGATCTTGCTCGTGCTCTTGGCATGCACGGCGACGTGGTCTTCGAGGGTCGCGTAGGTCTTCCCCAGCAGTTTCGCGGCGGCCAGCGTCACGAACTTCGGGGGCGCCAGCGGCTGTTGCACCGCGTGCACCAGCGTGAGCGTGCGGAACGGCGAGATCATCCAATGCCGCCCATCGAGTGCCAGCCGCTTCAGCCGCGCGAGGTTCTTGGGGGCCGACTGCTCGATCCAGCGCCACATGCCCAGCAGCCGCAAATCGTCCTCGACCTCACCCGGGAAGGTGCTGTACCGGACCTCCGTGACTTCCGCCTTCTTCAAGAAAACCGTGAGCACACGCTGTCCAGCGTCCCACTTGGGGCGTTGGTCGGCCTGCGTGGTGCCGTCCACGAGGTGCACGCGGAACGAACCGAGGTCGTACCAGGTGCCGCCCGGTTTGAAATCCACCCGTGCGATCCCGATCGCGCTGTCGTCAGGTGGCAGGTCGCTGACCCCCACGGTGCCGTTCGGCGCCATGCGATGATGCTTGCCGAGCGGGACCCCGGGCAGATTGAGCAGGGTCGCCCCGCGTCCGATCGGGTCGGGCAAGTACGGGAGCGGGTCGATCTTGTCGGAGGTGACGATCGGGTCGACCGTGCCGGCGGGCAACGATGGGGGGATGACGGACGCATCTGCCGGCGGGGGCGGCAGCGTGTTCATCGGCTTCGTGGTTGGGAACGATCCCTCGTGGGCGGCAATGACGGCCCGGATCGCGGCAACCTTGGTCGGGTCCGACGCGTCGGCGGGCGGCAGATCGAACTGGCCGTGCGCGTCGCACAAGTCCCACGCGCCGCGCGGCGGCGCCAGGTGGCGGTCGCTGACCTGGTCGGTGGCGACGCCATCCTGGCCCGGCGTCGCATTGAAACTGCGGATGACGAGACGTTCGAGCGACTCGCCGGCGTGGTCCGTGAGGAGGTCCCGCAACACGGCGACGGGCGGGGGCAACGGCTCGAAGCGGTAGTAGGGTTCTTCGGGCGTGGCCGCGGAGAAGTCATTCGGATCGAGCGCGTCGAGCGCCGGGCTGTTGCCCGCGACATCGACGCCCCGCACCCGTAGGCGATAGCCGACGCCGAACCGCAGCCGCGGCAGCCGTCCCTTGAGCGGCGTGAACGTGGCCTCCATCCGCAGCGGCCGTTTCCCCGACGGTGACTCGGCGCGCGGCCGGTCGCGCACCGGGGAGAACTCGTTCGAGAGCCAGCTCCCGGGGCGGGGCACCGACAGGCTCCAGCCTTCCCAGCGCGCGAACACCTCGTGGAGCTTCTTGTCGTTGGTCGAGCCGTCGGCGGCGCCGGACACGCCGAGCTGCGTGTAGCCTTCGTCGTCGAACGGTAGGGTCGGTGCGCTGTCGATGGCGTACGAGCCGTGACGCTCGTGCAGCGAGCGCCATGTCTTGCTCACGCTGTCCCACACGTCCACGCGGTAGCCGCGCAACAAGTCCTCGGCGAAGACGGGCGGCTCCTTGTCGACGGGCAGGGCGGCGTTGCGGAGCGCCGCGGTCTGCAGCTTGCCGACCAGGCGATAGGCGGCGCCGGTACGCACCAGCGCGAGCCCCGCCGAGCGAAGCGACGGCAGGCTCGAATCCAACGCGGAGTCGGCGGAGCGGTGTAGGATGCCGCGCAACAACCCGTAGCTGAAGTTCATCGCCTTGAGGGCGGCGCCGTCGACGTCGGTCTGCAGCAGCTGGTAGACGTTCCGCCCGTCGGCCGTCTTGTCCTGCAGCCGCAGCAGTCCTTGCGACGTGAGCTCGGGCGCGGTCGCGCCCGGCTTCGCGACGAAGCTCGTGCCCTGATATGTGTACGCGGTCTTGGGGCGCACGATCACCGGGGCGAATGTCGGCATTCCACTGAACGACGGCACGATCGCCATCGTGGGCCGGTGCGGATCCGCGTCGACGCCGACCATCGTCGCGACGATGTCGACGTTCAGCTCGATCACGAGCCCCAGCGCAACCTGCAGGGCCGGGTAGTGGCCCAGCGACGCGACCATCTGATGGAAATCGAACTCGGGGACGGTGATCGCCGCCGCGCGGGCGTATTCCGGCGCGAAGGTGCCGCCGGCGCCGCCCGGCCCGCCGTACTTGCTGTTGCCTTTCTTGGGCGGCTTCGGCGCGCTGTGCGGCGCAAAGAAGTTGGCGACCTGGTAGAAATCGAGCAGCGGATTCGGCGCCGCCGGCGGCACAGCTTTCCCCTTCGGGATCGCGGCCGCGGGGACCGCGCCTGTCGTCTGGCGCCGCGGAGACTGCATCCGGCCCAGCAGCTGCGCGCGCAGCTCCTGGTCGGTGGGGACACGGAGCTCAGCGAGCTGGGCGCCAGAGGGGCGAATCGCGCTCATGATGCGGCGCGCCTCAGTCGGATTCTTCGCCATGGTGCTCGCGGCGAGGGCGACGAGGGCGCCGTCGGCGCGCAGGGCCGTGCGGGCCGGGAACTTGTCCGGGGAATTCTGCGCGTACGTCTGGTAGATCCCTTTCAAGTGGGCCTGCACGTTGGCCACCGGATACGAGAAGATCGGTTGGTCGGGCAGGTCCGACGGCTGGAACGATTTGACCGGCGTGTCGGGCGGGAAGAGCGCCGCCCACGCCGCCGAGTCCGGCGTGACCGCGAGGGTCGCGGCAACCTTCGGGCCCGGATTGAACTGCACCTCGAACGTCATCGCGCTCACGATGGCGGGC
The DNA here is from genome assembly GCA_036004745.1 of Gemmatimonadales bacterium. Classification (GTDB taxonomy): domain Bacteria; phylum Gemmatimonadota; class Gemmatimonadetes; order Gemmatimonadales; family GWC2-71-9; genus 20CM-2-65-7. Next base: position 28,902 of record DASYRD010000049.1, read on the forward strand.
CAATCGGCGAAATAGCTCTTGAAGTCGTTGAGTGTGGCGCTGGGCCCCACGCCTTCGAGGCGCGGCGCCACGTGCACGCTGATGCGCAGCACCTTCCCCGGCTCCGCAAAGCCGTGGGGAAGGGCGGTGAAGGTGAGGGTCACTTGCGGCGGCATGACGGCGTCCTCAGGCGGCGAAGGCCAAACGATAGGTGGCCCACTCGTCGTCGGTCATCAGCTGATCGAACGGCGGCGGCGGCGGCGTGGCGAATTCCTTGCGGACCGAGACCTCCACGTCGGCGCTGAAGAAGACGACCTCGACCTCGATCGTCAGCGTCGCCTCGCCCCAGACCATTTCGGGGCTCGACTGGTAGGTGAGGGCCAGGTAGAAGGTGAGGCTGGCGCTGATCAGTCCCAGCACGTCGAGCTCGCCGTTCAGCCGCACGAAGCCGGTCAGCGTGGTGACGTCGCTCTCGACCTTGAAGTAGATCCCGCCCATGATCGTGACGCCGCCCGACGCCACGCCCAGATCGATGGCGACGCTCGCGCCGAACTCGAGCGACGCCTCGAGCAGCTCCACGCCGTCCATCCCTAGCTCGATGGCGAAGAACCCGCCACCGCCCAGCCCGTACACCGTGATCAGGAACGGCTGCTCGCGCGTACAGAAGAAGAAGCGGAAGCGCAGGGCATCGCCGGTGAAGGGCAGACTCAAGCCCGCGCCCAGCGTCACGTTCTGGAGGGTGAAGGCGCCGACGGCAATCGTCGGGAGGCCGAGCGAGTAGCCCAGTTTGAGACCCGTCGGCGTGACCTCGAGGCTGGGCGGATCGGCGAAGCCATCCGAGGGGATCACGCTCTGCAGCTCGTTGACGAATCGCAGCGGCCCGGCGAACTCGATCGTGTCGATGTCGGCGCTGACGTCAGGCTTCTCGTTCGCCTGCTTCGTGAACGAGACCGAATTGACCCGGATCGCGATCACGCCGAACAAGTCGAGCGTGAACTTCTTGAGCGCCGCCGACACCGTGTAGCTCGGCGGTTTGGGCGGGCTCCCATCGAGGGGCAGCTCCACGAGACCCAGCGACGTCAGCGACAGGGTGTCGCTCGGCGTGCCGTCCACGCGGAACGGCCCGACCGAGTTCACGACCGGGTCCCACTTGAACACCAGCTGAATCTGTTTGGGGCGCTTCAGCGCCTCGTCGACCTTCGCGGCGGCGTTCTCCGCGTCGTAGATCGCCTGCGTCAGGAACGCGGGGACGCGGCACTTGGGGAGGGCGCCGAGCGCCGCCGCGGTCGCCTTGCCGGGCAGCGCGGCGATCTCCTGCTCCATCTTGGTGCGGAGGTTGTCGAGATCCGCGGCGAAGCCGTCGGTGACGAGCTGCACGATGTCGAGCAGCGAGACGGCTCCGAGCAGCTTTACGTCGAGCCCTTCGAAGAACTTCTTGGGGTCGAAGCTGCCCTTGAGCATATCGCTCAGGCCCGTCGCGGCCTGGCCGCTCACGGGGCCCGTCAGCCGCGACAGGCCGAGAATGTTGAGGCTCGGCGCGGCGAAGCCTCCGACCTTGTCGGTGCCGACGCCGCCGTTGCCGAACCCGAGACCCGCCGGCGCATCGAGCTCGGCGAACAGTTGGCCGTAGTTCCCAGCGGCGTCGCCGAGCGCGCCCGCGAAGCCGCGCTCGATGTAGCGCTGCGGGAACTTGATGGGGACGGCGCCCGCGGCGCCGGTGAGATGCTTGACCGCGGGGATCTCGACGCTGGCGCCTTCCACCGTCGGATAGAAGCGGGGCAGATCGTGCGCCGCGAGCGTGGCGTCGCTGGCCACGGGATTGAGCGCGCCGGCGGTCGCGTCGCCGGCCGACGCCTTGATGAAGTGCGCGCCGAACGTGAGGCTCTCGGTCTCGAAGGTCGTGTCGCCGGGTTTTTGGGGATCGGCGAAGCTCACCTTCTGGCCGTGCAGCGGCCGCGTGCGTTCAGGGCGGCCCGCGAAGCTCGCGATCGCCGCGGCGGCGGCCGCGCCGTTCATGCATTTCTTGTTGTCGATGAACGCGAGCGGCATCGTGAACTGCGGCGTGTGCCCCTCGACGTCCTCGGCCACCACGCTGAACAGGAACGGCTCGCCCAGCACGTTGAGCCAGAACGCGTTTTGCGCCTGGGGCACGCTGATGATCGGGTCGTCTTCCGGGCGATCGAGGTTGGGCGTGATCAGCGTCAGCAGCCGCACCCGCTTGAACGGGAACTTGCGTCCCTCGAACGGTTGGAAGTCGGCGGGGAAGAGCTTCTCGGGCTGGCGCACCACTACGAACATGCGCTGCCGCAGGAACGCGACCTGGTGGTTCTCGACGGTCTGGAACTTCCGTTCTGTGACCTTGATGAGCGACGCCTTGTGCCCGAAGGGGAACAGACACCCCTTGTAGACGACGCGCACGTAGTGGTCGCGGCCCATCGTCGCGCGATGGCGCCATTCCTCGACCGAGACCGGCGCGACCCAGTGGTTTCCCGCCTCGTTGATATCGATGATCTGCGCCGTCACCGGACCGAGGTCCCAGCCGCCGCGCACGTTCATCCACGATCCCAGCGCGCTCAGCATCATGCGATCGACGCGCACGATGCGCTCCGCCGAGTCCACGAGGCGATGGTCCGCGGTGAGCGTGACGAGCTCGTGACGGTCGCGCGCATCGAGCGACGTGCGGAACGGATTGCCCGGATGGTTGGCGGGGAAATGCGGCGGCTGCTCGTCGGTGGGCGTCGCATCGTAGTCTGGCGACCAGACCGCGCGGATCGTGCGGTAGTAGTCCTCTTCTTCGTCGGCCGGGTTCTCCCCGGCGGGCGGCGCCGGCGCGCGCTTCACGGCCAGCCGCGTATGCCACAGTTCCGTGACCGCCGGCTTGACCGGATCGTCCGTGGGGTGTTCGCGCGTCACATCGCCCGTCGCGTGCACCCAGCAGCTGAAACGGTTGGGGGACACGATGAGGCGATAGGGCGACTCGATCCCGGTCTCGTGCGCCGCCGGCGCGTACGGCGGGAGTTGCATCTTGGCGGCGAGATCGTTGATGGCCGCCTGGGTGAGCGCCGGCGACCCGGGCCGCACCTGCACGATCGTCGCCGCGAGCGCGTTGACGCGATCCTGCGGTACGGCCCCCCGGCGGGGCGCCGCGCGCTGGATCTGCTGCGCCACGTTCTGCTGCACGCCGGCATCGACGTGCGGCGCCGCCTTCACCTTGTGCGCGACGTCGACTCCTGCCGCGCGCGCGACCACGCCCTGCGGCTGGGCGGCGGCGATCATGATGAGCGGTCCCGGCGGCGGCGGGGGCGGCAGCGCCGTGGCCGGCACGCTCGGCTCGAACCGCGTCCAGTCGAGCAGCGACGGCAGCGTGTATTCGATGCGATCGAGTCCGGCAGGCAACCGGAACGCGAGCCGGCTGCGGCCCGCGATGCGCGCCTTGACGGGCATGTCGCTGGCGCCCGGCGTCTCGTCGCCCTTGGGCTTCTCGTAGCTCGCATCCTTGGCGCCAAGTGCGTTGCCGTCCGAGTCCCGCTGCGCCAGCGTGATGGGCTTATCCGCCGCGTCGGCGGCCGTCTCCCAGAACGCTTGCTCGGCGATGTTCTGCGGCGGGAAGCGCACGATCACGAAGGAGCCGTTGGGGGAGTTCGCCCCCGGGGCCTGGCGCACCAGGTCGGCCTGGCCGGCACCCTTCAAGTCGAGCGCCAGGTTCACGAACTCGAAGTCGAGCGCGAGCAGGTCCTTCGGCCGTAAGATGGAAAGGGGCGGCGCCGGTGCGACAAAAAGGCCGGAGCAGCCACGCGCCAGGTCGTAGCAGACGCGCGCGTCGGCACTCTCGCCCGTCAAATCGATGTGGCTGCCGGGCGCCGCGGGGGCCGGGGTGACGAGGGCGCCGGCAACAGGGACCACGGTGCGCAGCAACGCCGGCTCGCAGCGCGTCGTGCACGCGCCACGCGCGCCGGTCGCGATCAGCTCAAATTGCGCAGGGTCGGTCTCGCCGCCGGAGCCGACTTCGATGCTGAAGCCGGGGCCGTGCATCCACGTCGGTTCGCCGAACGACGCGAGCAGCACGCGCTGCTCGCCGCCACGGTTGAACGCCACGGCGTAGCGCGCGTGGTGTAGCGGCATATCCGGTGTCGACCCGGCTCCGTCGACGAGGCCCGTGGCCGGGGCGTACCACGCGGCCGCCGCGCCGTTGCCGGTCGTGGCGACGAGCGCACGTACGACGCGGCGGTCCTGTTCGCCCGTCTCGATCGTGATCGCGTCGAAGGGTTCAGCAGCATAGCGCAGGGTGCCGCGCGTCGGCCGGAATCGCGGCTGGATCCGCCAGCTGCGTGTGCCCCGGGCGAGTGTGAATCGCGCGCGCCGGGCCGGCGCCTCGGCGAGGACACTCGGCTCATCGGCCGGGGGGAGCGCGAGGGTGAGCGCATCGGCCGTGACGGGTCCGCCGAGCCCGGCGCCGCGCAGCTCGACGAGTCCGGCGCCGTTCAGGGTCAGCACCCACGCCGGCGAGAAATCCGCTTCGGCGCCCCCTGCCACCGCGAGGGACGCGCCCGCGCCGAGCGGGCACCGCTGGCGCAGGCGCACACGCGACCGGGCGTTGCCCGTTCCCTCGAGCCAGCCTTCGAAGGGCGTATCACAACGGAATCCGCCCAAAGCGAGTGTGAGTTGCATCCGGCAACCCAACAGGTCCGGGGTCACTTCACACACGAAGTCCGCGGGCAAGTTCGTTCCCGGATAGTGCGCGCCGCTCAGCTCGACGCGAATCCTCCCGCCCTGTCTTTCATGGCGGAGGCGCGGGGTGCCCGCGAAGCGCGCGACGTCGATCACCCACCGCTCGCGCCCGCCCAGCACGAACGCCAGCCGCCGCTCGTCCCCGACGAGCTCGAGGCCACCGAGGACGACGTGAAAATGCTTGAGGGCAGGGAAGAAGCCCGCGGCGGCGAGTCCCGCAGTTTGAATTGCCGTCCGTCGGGAGACGCCGCTTGGCGTCGAGGCTGGATCTGTTTCGGTCGGAGCGGGAGGGAGAGCCGCCGTCAGGAAGCCTGACGGGACCAGGCGCCGCAGCGCCCCAAGATCGAGTCGTGCCCTCGTCACGCTGATCGCCGTCGTCGGCCTAGGGTGGGCTCGACTTGTCGTCGGGGCGCTTGTCGGCGGGCGGTAACTCGGGCGAATCCGATTTACCGATGCCCTTGATCTCTTTGACGAAATTGCTCACCCCTTCACCGAGGCTGCGCCCGATGACGGGGAGACGTCGCGCGCCGAAGATGAGGAAGAGCACGGCGACGAGGATGAGGATTTCAGTGAAGCCCAGCCCCCACATGATCCGCCTCAGACCGGTATCTGGCCTACGCTACCCCGCGTGTGGGACTTGTCAAGCAGTACGTTTCGTAGAGGTCTTGATGATTCGCTGGTCGCGCTCTCCCAGTACGAGTGCCGCGTCGTCCCGCTCGGTCTCCTTCTTATAGACCGCGGCGACGGCGCTCCCCGATCCACACAGCCGCACCCAGACTGGCCCCGTCCCCGCCACCTTTTCGTACAGCGCGCGCAGCTCGGGATGTTTACCGAAGACCGGCGATTCGAAGTCGTTGCCGCCAAGCCGGCCGATGCTGCCCCACGTCGCGAGCGCCTCGGCGTCGAGCACGACAGGCCCGCGCGCCACCGGCGTCGGGTTCGCGTCGTCCCACCAGCGATAGGCATCGGGCGTCGCGACGGCGATGGAAGGCACGGCGACGAGGGCCGGCGCCGCGGGCGGAGCCGGCAATCGGAAGAGCCGCTCGCCTCGTCCCCAGCCGAGCGCGAGCGACGCGCCGCTCGCGAAGAACGCCACGTCCGCACCGAGGCGCGCGGCGATGTGCAGCAGCTCGTGGCGCGGAACCGCACTCGCGGCGAGGGAGTTCACGGCATGCAGGGCGGCGGCCGCGTCGCTCGAGCCGCCGCCCAACCCGGCGCGCACGGGGATGCGCTTGGTGAGCTGCAGCGCCACACCGAACTTGTTGCCCGTCGCCTCGAGGACTGCCCGCGCGGCGCGCACCGCGAGGTTCTCATCGACGGCCCCGAGGTCGGGGCCATCGACTTCCAGCGTCACGCCGGAATCAATGCGTCGAACCTCCAGTTCATCCGACAGCTCGAGCAGCGCGAAAGCCGTCTCGATCTGGTGATAGCCCGAGCCTTCGCGCGCGAGAACCCGCAAGAAGAGGTTGATCTTCGCATGCGCGGCGACGCGCACCGCGCCCGCGGCGGGGGCCGCGCCACTCACGCGCCGTCTCCCTCGCGCAGCTCGCCGAGGCGCAGGTGCAGGCGCGACAGCGACCAGAGGCCGAGCAGTGTGATGGGAATGAACGTCGTCACGTGATAGGTGAGCGCATAGCTCACCGCGAGACTCGAATCGACGCCATACAAGCGCAGAGTGAGCAGCGTAGCCGCCTCGAAGATCCCGACAAAGCCGGGCGTCGAGGGAACAGCGACACCGAAGCCGATGATGCCCTGGAGCAGCAGGGCCGCTTCGAGCGGCACGTCGAGCCCGAAGGCGCGGAAACAGATCGCGAACGCGGCGGCGTTCTTGATCCACAACACGAGTGACCACCCCACGACCCCTGCGAACCGCGTCGGACTCTTGAGCACCGTCAGCCCCGCCACGAGCCCTTCCGCGGCATGCATCACGCGCTCGGCGGCGCTCGTCGGCAAGAGCCTGTGGGCGACGCGCCCGAAGAATGTGAGCCAGGGGGCAGGGCGATGCACCACGAGCAGCGCGACGATCAACATTGCTCCGAACACCAGCGCCCCGGTCGCGGCAACCGCCGTTAGCGACCTGCCACCGACGAGCGCCTGCGCGGGGAACGAGGGCGCGGCGATCGCGACGGCCATCAAGCCCAGCATCACGAGTCCGTCGAACACGCGCTCCACACCGATCGACGCGAGCGCGGTCGTAAAGCGTACGGGCAACTGGCGCGTGGCGACGTAGGCGCGCGCCACTTCACCGGCGCGGGCGGGCAAGAGATTGTTCGCCATGAAGCCGATGGCGGTGGCGTGCCACAGCGGCAGCAGAGGGAACCGGTAACCGTCGACGTCGCGCAGAATGATCCGCCAGCGAATCGCGCGTACCGGGAACGTGATGGTCGCGACCAGGACCGTCGCGAGCAGCAGCCAGGAGTTGGCGTGCCGCGCGTACTCCCATACCTCGCGGAGGTCGATGCGGTATAACACCCACGCCAGCAGCGCCACACTCACCGTGAGCCCGAGCAACCAGGCCAGGCGATGTGACGTGGGAGTCGGGCGGCTGCTACTCGGGTTCGATGGCGAGGACAACGAGATCGCAGACTTCATCAATGATCGCGCGCAGATCGTCCCCGTTGACGGTCTTCGCGGCTTCGCGCAGCTCCTGAGCGCGTTGCCGCGCCCGCGCGCCCTTATAGAGCAGCGTCCGAATGTCGACGACTGGCTCACCCCCGGGTCGGTGGCCCGGGGTGGCGGCGGGCGTGGGGCGCCCGGTGTCGGCCGAGGGCCCCTTGAGCAGCTCGTCGAGCGACGCGGCGCCAAATCCCGGCGTGGCCATCCGCTGGTACGCGGCCCACGACCCCACAAGATCAGCCGATTCGGGGACGACATCGTCCCCCGCAGGAGCGGGGACGGGGGCGGCAATCCGCGGCGCGGACACGCGCGGCGTCGAAGGCCGGGCCGCCGCTGCGGGCGCGAGGGACTCGATCGGCACCACCGGCGTTGCGGCCGGAGCAGGAACAGCGGGCGCACCGCTCAGCCCGCGGATCGCGGCGGTGACCGCGGCGAGCTCCGCCGCGAGCGATGCCTCATCCCCCGCGCCCGACCGCGCCAGAATCTCGCCGGCGCGCCGCAGTTCCACGGCGAACACCGCGGACTGGTTCACGGCGATCCCGCTGGTCACCGCGTCGCGACTCGCTTGCGCGAACTCCGCGACGCGGTCGGCAACCACGCCGCCGCCCGCGCTCGCGAGCGCACGGAACGTCCCCGCGAGCGTGTGTGCGCGCAGCTCGCGCTGCGTGGGGCTCGGTGCCCGCTCGAGTGAGTCGGCGGCCTGACGCAGATGTTCGCCGTGGCTCACGAGCTCCAACCGGCCCAACGTCGCCGGCCGGGCCGGTGCCGTGCCGCGTTGTACGATGTGCGGGCCGGCGTCGCCGTGAAACAGGGTATCGATCGCCACCACGTCGGGCTCACCGTCGATGAACCTCACGAGCAGCCCGGCGAACCGGCGGAACTCCGCGCCCTCGGGGTCGGGCCGGCCCCGCTCGGCGACTTCGCGCGCGGCGTGGGCGATCGAGCTGGCGGCAGCCTGAAACAACTCCCCGACAGGCGTGGCGGGCGGAGTCTTGCTCTGACTCAATTCTCCGATCGCCCGTTCGATCCCCTCGAGGACGTCGGGAAGCGGAGGCAGGTCGTTGAGCGCGGCGAGACCGCGCAGCGGCTGCAGCGCCTTGAGGACGTGCTGCAGCGGGTCGTGAGCGAGGGGGTTGGCGCTGAGCGCCTTGGACGCGCGATCGAGCGCGCTGGCGATCGCGGCTCCTTCACGCGCGACGAAGGCCCGCGCTCCCGCGTCGAGGCCCATCGCTTCGGCGGCCCGGACTTGTGCCGAGGGCCGCCCGGCGACCTGCTCGAGCTGCGCTGCCAGGGCCTCGGCTTTGACGGTGTCGGCCTCGGTCCAGGTGGCCGCTTGCCGCACGAAGATCTTGAGATCGTCGATGGCGCGGATCGCGATCTGCTTGGTGCCGGCGTCCCAGGGTCGCCGCCCCTCGCGCACGGCGCGCGCCAGCGCTTCGACGCCGGTTGCCGCCCGCGCGATCGCCTGCTGGCTGGCCATCAGCGCGCTGCCGCGCAGCGCGCGCGACAGGCGCACGAATTCGTCGGCCGCGGGCGGGGCATCGCCTTGGAGCACGGCATCGAGCCGGTCCAGGTACTCGCCCGCCTCAAGGGCGAAGAAGTCGGACATCCCCAGGGGTTGGCCAGGTTGCGTCATCGCGCTCCCAAAATAGGGGTCCTGGCGTCTTGCACCAACTGCTTCATGCGCCGGACCGCCTCCTCCAGCCCCCAAAACACCGCATTACTCACGATGGAATGCCCGATGTTCAGCTCCTCGATCTCCGGGATGGCGGCCACGGGCTGAACGTTCTGGTAGGTGAGCCCATGGCCGGCATGAACGGCCAGCCCCAGGCCCTTCGCATGCGCCGCCGCGCGACGCAGTTCGTTCAACGCCTTCGGTCCACGCGTCCATGAGTGGGCGTATTGTCCGGTGTGGATCTCGATGGCGGGGACGCCGAGCGCGTGCGCCTGGTCGATCGTCTTGCGGACGGGCCCGATGAACAGGCTGACGCGGATGCCGGCGTCCTGGAGGCCGGCGATGGCGGCGGCGAGGCGGCGGTCGCCGCGCCGCAGCGCGAGGCCCCCTTCGGTGGTGATCTCCTGCCGGCGCTCGGGCACGAGCGTGGCCTGGAAAGGACGGAGCCGGCGGGCGAGGCGCACGATGTCCGGGTGTGCGCCGAGCTCGAGGTTCACGACGGTCTTCACACAGCGCGCGAGCGCCACCACGTCGGCGTCCTGGATGTGGCGCCGGTCCTCGCGCAGATGCACGGTGATGCCGTCGGCGCCGCCGCGCTCGGCGGCCGCCGCGGCCTGCACCGGGTCGGGCTCGTCGGTCCGGCGCGCTTCGCGCAGGGTCGCGACGTGATCGATGTTGACGTAGAGGCGCATAAAGTCTTAGGTTGGATTCCTTATGCGACGACTCCCTGTCTTACTCGTTCTCGCAGGATTCGGCTGCGGCGGCGCGCAACATCCGGGCGCACTCACGCCCCAGACGCCGAACGAGGCGCTGAGCAAGTTCATGGATGCGGTGAAAGCCAACGATCTGACGCGCATGGGCAACCTGTGGGGAAGCGAACGCGGACCGGCGTCAACGTACATGGACAAGAACAATCTCAAGCGGCAGCTGACCACCATTCAGATCTACTGGAACCACACGGGATATCGCATCATCGAAGGCCCCGTCGCCGCACAGCCGCTGAACCCGACCTTCAAGAACGTGCCCAGCGCGGACCGGTTGCGCGATTTCCGCGTCGACTTGCAACGCGCGAGTGGTTGTAGTCAGGCCGCCCCGATTACGCTCGTGCACACGAATAGCGGCGGCTGGCTCGTGTACGACGTGCATCTCGAGGCCGTGGGAAACCCGGCGGCGCGCTGCCAGCCCGCCGGATCGGGAACTCGGCCGTAGCGCAGGGCGTTGCACCTACTCGGTCAGCTCGAGCAGAATACCGTTCGTCGCCTTGGGATGCAGGAAGGCGATGCGGCGACCGCCGGCCCCGCGCCGGGGCGTTTCGTCGATGAGGCGGTACCCGGCCTTGCGGCAGCGGGCCAGGGCGGCATCGAGATCCGGGACGCGGTAACAGACATGATGGATCCCCGGGCCGCGCCGGGCGAGGAATTTGGCGACGGGACTCGCAGGATCGATGGGTTCCAGCAGCTCGACGTCCACGTCGCCGAAGTGCAGGCTGACGATGCTGGCGCCATCGGCCGTCTCCGGATGGCCGGGCACGAGGCCGAGGACGTCACGATAGAAGGGCAGGGCCTCGGCGAGGCTCGTCACGGCAACGCCGACGTGGGCTAGACGGGGCTCGTCCATACGCGGTCAACTTAACGATTGTCAGAGAGGGAGTGGAGGGTTCATGGAGGCGACACACCCCGCGGCGGTCACCGACGCGACGTTTCCGCAGGAAGTCGAGCAGCACAAAGGCCTCGTGATCGTGGATTTCTGGGCCACCTGGTGCGGCCCGTGCCACATGGTCGCGCCGATCATGGAGCAGCTCGCCACCGAGCATTCGGGCAAGGTCAAAGTGCTCAAAGTGGACGTCGACGCCAATCAGCGCACGGCGATGCGCTTCAACGTTCGCTCGATTCCGAGTATTCTATTCTTTAAGGATGGCCGCCACGTCGACACACTCGTAGGCGCCTATCCGAAGCCGGCATTCGAGCAGAAGATCCAGCAGCACCTGGCCTAACCTCCCCGGAGGACGATGCGCGCGAGCACCGCTCGCCTGACGAATTCGCCGGTTCGCCTCGCGGATCTGCGGTTCCCGCAGGTGAACCGGCTGATTCATCGTACCCGGTTGGCGTTCATCCATCTCGACAATCTGCT